>JAGAXW010000024.1 GCA_017847725.1 Prevotella sp. | reverse complement strand
TCACAATATGCAGCCCTCAAGATGGCATAACCATTGGCCACATCCATCATGTCGTTGATAACTGGATTATCAGGCAGTACCGTGTCTGCCTTGAAGTAGATGTCCTTATCTGATAGTGTCCCAATATAGAAGCCATCGTCATCCTCAATGGTCTCTACACCAACATCTGCAACTTGCTTATCTTCCTCTTTTCCTTGGTTGGATAGAGACACGGCAACAATCCCCACCACGATAATCGCTACGATACCAAATATAAATTTTCTCATCATCAGATTATTTGTGATATATTTGACACCAAATATCACTAACTTTAATATTGTCATCCCCCTTCCCAATTATACCTAAGATAAAACCTGGCCATCGCTGAAACAAATCTCCCCTATTTTGTAGATTGGCTTCTGTTATCTTTTGTCGAAAATCATCAGCAATCTCTGTACTCATAACAAGATGATTGCCAAAACCTAAGTAAAAAGAAACCCATCCAGAAGGGACTAATGCTCCTAACGCCCCAAATTTGCATTCCTTGATAACAGGGATAGCTTTCTCTACAGCCTCTAACTTTATAAGTTCGTCGCCAAAACAAAAGTTGGCATAATATATTTTGCCATCTTTGTCAATGATACAGATACCACCACCATCGCCCATGGCCCCTGGTGAGGCGAAAGAGAAAGCCAATGCATCAAGATTTAGATAGCCACTATAATTAGAATCTGTTAGTGTAACAACATCCATTGTCTCTATATACTAATATCTAATCAATATCGTTGGTAGAAATTCAACCGCCTCCATACAGTTGGGGCAAACAGATAACTCGCCTTTATATCCTAAAGGACCAGCATCGTGAGTATATTCATACAGTTGCAGTTGCTCTGATTTACATCCACAACGCATACAAGGAATTCTATAAGGTCGTGGTTCAAGATCTTTGCCCATTCTGTGAGGCATGACCGTTAGGTCTTTAAACAATAAAGGTGAATGATCCAAGTCCCAATAACGAATCATAGAGTTTTGCAGTGGATTAGGACAAAGGATCAATTCCTGAACTTTCCCATTCTCTATTCTTGCCATCTGATATAGATTCTTTGAGCCAGATGGTTGGATGCTAAGTACCGCACGATTGTAGTATTTACAGTGTTTTACCTCATATTTCGTGGTTTCAGCTGGCTCATTCCATCTTTCAAGCCATCCTTTCCAATATGAAATGACCTCGTTCTTCCCTATGAATTCTTTAGCATCGTATAGAATCTGTACAACATCATCTGCAAGAAGTTCTTCCACAACAGAGAAATCATTAGACATCAGGGCTTCATGAAATAGTCTGGAGAATCTTTCGTATTCTGTTTCAGCCTTCTCTTTTGGTTGTTCTGCTTCTTTAGGCTTTCTTGTTGTGAAGACAGTAGGAAGCATCATTTCAACAGGTCGCATCCACAAACTCTTTAGCTGGTTGTCTTGAATAGTCGGTTCGAGAGCAGCCAAATTGCCTCCTTGGTTCAATACAACCACGTATTTATCGATTGGCTCCTGATATATCAGTTCTGCAGAAACGGGATTATTCCCTTTTCCGATGGACTCAAACTTTCCTGCAATATATTCCATGTAACGGTCTTTACCTTTCATGGTTTCCAATACCCATACAGATATGTACTCGAAGTCATCACTAAGGATTGACTCGAACAATGAAGCGTCAAGTTCATTCCATGCCTGACACACAATATCTGCAATCCTTTTTCCTAATTCATTATTCATACTCTCCTTATTTTGTTGCAAATATAATAAAAAAACGAAAGTTACCTTTCACATTCCTGTAATCTGCATTTTTCAATCTCCACGTCCAATGTTCTGGCTGTTCTGAAAAAGCTATCCAGCATTAACCTCATATAGTCCTCTATATCTGGAATCTGCGACACAAACAGGAAATGTTTCTTAATATGTATGGCCACGTCGTCAGAGTCAGTAATACCATAAAATACAGTTGCAGTCCCCCTCGCATTGATGTCATTTACCACCTGACGGACTCTGGCGAATTCATCTATGTCAAACTTGGAGAAACTATGACACCAAGGCCAGATCAGGTTTACAAACATACAGTCATTGACAGCCTCCATCAGGAATATCACACCCTGATACTCGAATTGGATACGACCTTCCTCTGTGTATTGTCGGGTACTCCCTATATTCTCAATTGTCTTCAAAGCCAATTGCCTTGTGCTCATTGTTTCTTCCATATCCGTTTTTTTTACTTGATAGTTGTCTGACGTATCTGTTACCACTGGGCAATATTCATTGCCATCATCCTCATGGTAATAACGCCAGATATTGTATATCACCACAAAAGCAAGAATGCCAATTATATGCCACTCCATATCTCTCAATTTTTACTTCCACGACGGTTTCTTCCATTGATAATTGTTGTTCCCAGAGTCCCCATACCGCTCCTTCCGAATCTGGGACTTTACCCATTGCTGGTCACTCTTTGTTGAGACATTGAAGATACCGGCAATCTTCTGTTTGTCCTTGCCTGCCTTATATCGCTCCCTCAGCTCTTTACGTATCAAGGCAACGTTCCCGCTCTTCTTGTCCTTGAACTCCTCTATCAAAGCATCAATATCCAAGGCCTTGATACGTTCCTCGCGTTTTCCGACCTTGTCAGCAAACAGCACCTTGAAGGCGGTTTGCTTCAACGGGTGTCTGTCACCGAGCAATCTGCTCCTGTAAACGCCGACCAGTTCATCCCTTGTCAGATTGGGCATGATGGACTGGCACTCTCTCAACACATTCTCGTCCCACTGCGTGAAATGATATTTCCTGCATTGCGCCATGATGTACTCGTAATCTGTCATAATCTGTAATCATTTAGTTGTTACAGCGACAAAATTACTCATTCTTTGGCAGGCTTCCAAACGATTCTTAACCGCAAGGCTTGTGAAACTTTCAGTTTATTCCCAAACCACCAGATTTCTTGGCAAACTGATTTTTTCGCTTCGCCCCTCAGTCCGTCCACATAATAGCTTTTCGCCATATAGTTGTCGAACTGTCCCACAAATGCACCGCGTATTCTGGCACACTTTTCGTTGATGGAGTTCAGTAGAGGGTTCGTTACGTCTTCTATGCTTTGAATAGCCTTATCGGAAAGTCCTAACGGTCTCAGCTTTGAGTAGATTTTAGTCAATTCCTGGCGATAGTCCGGCAAATGCTTGAATACGATTCCTTCAGGATGACGCAGGAACAGCAGATAGACAGCCTTCACCAGCGGTTCCATCTTGATTTCCATATCGTTATAGTCGGGTAGAACGATACGGCAGTCCTTTGTAATCACCATCCGGCTAAGCCTGTTGTCAGGGTGAATCAACTGTTCCAGCAGATACTCAGCGATACCCCGTTGACGCAACTTCGCAATCCGCTCCCTAACTTCATCCATCAGGTCATCAACAGACTCCTCTTCCCCTTGTGAACTAAATCCTAATTCCGAAGGCGGCTCATTATCGCTGGCATCTCCCCAGTCATCATAACTCTGATTTTTGCTTTCCAAATATCGGTCGAATCTGGCCTTTTCGACAGATATCTGCTTGCCAATCCTGTGCAACTGGTCTGCCAGCGGCTCTCCGCTCGCTGATGACAGCGGGTAGAAACGGTTCGTCGCCTTATCCTTGCCGTCGTTCCCTCGGTGAATATCCTCCGTTCGGATGAATCCCTGCTTTATCTTCTTCCTGTCCGCAGGGTTATCCAGATACTGAAGCAGAAAGTCATTCCCTATCGCAACATCTGCCAGCTCTGCATCGCTGAGATGCGGAGCCCTGTATTGCAGCACCCGCTTGTCTCTCAGCCGCTTCATCAACAGCGGCAGATAGACAATGTGGAACCCTATCATCTGTCCCCAGTCCTCCAGCACCTCAGGCCGCTTCTCAAACAATTCCGTCAGCGCCTTGTCTTCCTCACTGGCAATGTACACCAGTTCCTTGGGTGACAACTTCCCGGCCAACTTGAATTCTATCTCATTATCCTCAAGCTTCGTCTGGTCTTCCGGCGGCAATTGCTGATAGCTAACTGTTGTTTTCTTCTTAAGCCGTTTCTCCAACACAAACAATCCGATGAGTAACCCAGCCACCAGCACGTCTATCACATTCCACGTCGCCCGTCCCAACGCAATCTTATAGATGGGCTGAAAGAGTAGCGCCAGCACTACGAATACGACAGTTGCCACCGTCTTCTGCCTCATGTAATACTGGTATGCCATCACGCCAAACGCCACCATCGCCACAAACCGCACCAACTGGAAATACCCATACGGCATCGGGGCGAGACAAAGCAGCATCAAGGCTGCGAGAATGAGATAGACCTGTTTCATTACCTACGATAGAATCTTTCTTGTTCCATTTCTTCTACCTCATCTTCCCATTCTTCTCCAAAGAGTTCTTCCATTTCCGATTCATATTCTACTTTAGCATCCTGCCAGTCATAGAACATGAAAACCGTGGGGAATGACAGCCACACAGCAACAATAACGCATATATACCAGCACGTAGATTGAGACATTGCTTCATCCCAGTCAATCTTTGTCTTTTTACAATACACAAAAGATGATACAAGAAATACACAAACTGGTATAGCATAAAATAGTATATGCAGACCTGTAGGCAAATACGAAACCCAATGGCTTACGTAGAAATATGTTTCAAGGCCTACATATAGTGACACGATAAAAGCGGCGGTAAGTGGTTTGGGCTTAGATTTCCACATCCCGACCCCAATAATGATGGCCCAAATAGCAGCGTTAATCCAGAATGACATAACAGAAGAAATTATTTGAAAACGCCATAAGCTTCAAATTCATCTGCCTTTTTCTTAATAACAGACAGTATCTCATCTTGTGGCATGTTTATAGGAAAATCCCACATTTGCTTGGCTGTCTCACCTCCACCCAGATCAATGTGCGCTTGATATTTCACATTCAACAGTTTGAAAGTTGGCTGAATGATAACAGACCATAAACCGCACTCCCTGTTGAAAATGGGATCGGTAAAGGTTCCTCCAATTGTGACAAAGTCTTTCTTGTCTTGAATGATGCGAGCACTGCGATATTCTAACAAACCGTCAATAAGTGGCTTATAGATAGTTTTAATTCCACCTTTTGCAGCTATAACGTTACGTTGCTTGTTGAAATCCATCAGGAACCTAATGAACACCCATGCTACAATAACAGCAATAACAACTAATATCCAAACCATAACTTAACTAACCAATTTAATAACGCCCCAAATGACAAGAGCAATGATGACAACTACTATCAAGCAACATCCTTTAGCCCGTTTTTCCTGCTCTTGTCGTGCATATTGTTTATAACACGACTTGCAAACATGATAGATGACTCCACTATGCTGATTCTGTAATTTGTACATCAAATCGTCCTCTCTTACAGAGCACATAGGACATTTGCCATTATCAAGCAATCCCACACGTTTCAAGTGGGCCACTGCATCAGGGTCGAACACTATGGCACCGCCGAAAGTGGACTCGTCAGGATGGTACTCTAACTGTTCGCCATGAAACTCCTGCCTGAAACCTGCATCGTTCAACTCCTTGCAAATTGCGGACTCATATTCATCTTGAGTCATCGCTTTTACTTGTTCTCTGGAATACTTCATAAATCACTTCTTTGGATACTTCTTCATTAATTCGCGATTAACCTTATTCCAGAAGTCTCCCAAATACTTACTAAACTGTATCAAGTTGTCATCTATTCCAAAAGGATCTGGGTGGTAGTGGTCAAAATCAATGTGTACAAATCGAGCGTAAAGAGTTTCCGGGAAGAACATTTTCGTACGAGGATAGTCGCACTTCAACATTCCCATCATTTGTGATTTGTATTGGCTGACTCTAAACATGAACTGCTCCATGTCTGATTGATTGTATTGCCCTGTATTGCGAACCGCTTGGAAAATCGTTTCGAAGAATTCGTTTCTATCAGAGTTTTTACTCAGATAACCGTAGTTCTTTCCATAATCGAGAGCTATCCATCCACAAAATATATAGATTTCGTCTTTGTCATACGTTGCGGCTCTTAATTTAGGCGCAGATTGAAGGAAATCAGTTGTCCATTTGGAAGCTAACTGTATCATCTCATCTGAAGAATATAGCGTACCACTATTACTTTTTAGATCAAAAAGAAAATCAAATAATCCCATATTTAATTACTTGTTTAGGTTCTTAATCCAATCAAACATAGATGTCAGGCCAGAGATTGCAACACCGATTCCTGCCGTAAAAGCCGTAAAGATAAAAGAGACAACCACCATAACAACAGTTGACAGACATGATCCAAGGACTAAGCCATCCCAAAAAGAACCAGTCAGCCTATATGCAGAAACCCAAAATCCAACAGTTATTATAGTTCCAAGACACCTTAATTCCCCACTAATTAAAGCAAGGATGTCAAAAACTGCAGCAATTCCTCCTGCCAGATAGAACAGCCACCATATTTGATTAGCATATCCAAAAACGCCTAAAATGGCTAATAATAGACCTAAGCATCCCATTTCTTCAATAGTTTAAAAGTTCTCTGTTATATAGTCGTTTATCTTCTGGCCTTTTGTCAAACCTTGCCAGCGATGCAATTCTTTGCCATTTGAGTCTACTAAGACAAATACGGGCCATACGCGAATGTTGTATTTGGTTTGCAGCACTTCATCCTCGTCCAAGTTCACTCTTTTGACAGGGAGCTTCAACGGAGTTTTCCTCAGTAGTGCGTCTTGGTTCTCTGTCATCTTTGACTTCATATAAAAGTAGAGAATACTCAAATTGCTGTTACTCTTCTTGGGATTTTCTTTATCCACTATTTTCAGAACAGCCATAAGGAAAGATGTTAAATCGTCGCTGTCCGGTAGTGTTATGCCAAAATTAGAATGATTTTTGCCAACACATTCACAAATCATATTGCCCCCGATTGAACATTCCAAAGTAAAGAACCTTGCATGATGGATCTTCCTTGAGCCAACAATAAGACCAGCCTTAGCAGCTGCCATAGTGTAGGGATTGGAAAAACGAATCAATACAATAAACCTATCAGGGTTGTTGTTGACATCCGTCGTGGAAACGACTGTGTTGTCCCAGTCAAATTTCATATTAGGCTTTAGCCTATTGTTGATAAAACCTTTCCAGTTCTTTATATCAGAAAGCGTTTGTTCTTCAAGTTTCCGGTCGTTATACAACCCAACAACCATAGGAATGAAATCAAAGGCAAGAAAGAAGTTGCTTTGATAAGCCTCCGTTGGGGAGATTTTCTTCTTAAATGGGTTCCACATACTCTTTTGGCACTTGATAATGATCTAGAAATTGCGATTCCTCTTAATGTCGGCTATAATGTCCATAATCATTGCATCGATAACCTCATGCTTAAACCCTAATGCTATTGCCGTAGCTTTGCATATAGCCAATTCTCTGTCATCAATATCGCCGTCGCACATCATCAGAAGCACCATGTCTTTTAGATAGACAACTCGTTGTCCTGGTGTTTCTGGAGGCAAGAACTTGATGCCCTTTGGTTTCTTGATACATCTTTCAAGATCGGAAGGCGTTAAGCCATCTCGTGCCATTACTGCGGCTAAAGCAGCCATTTCATTATCTTCCAATTTGCCATCGGCAAAAGCAACTGCCACGAGATTCTTCAAGTGGCTTAGTTTTTCTCGGCTCTCGCGAGATTTGAATAAATCAATAAAACTCATACTCTCTAAATTTTTTGGCAAAGTTAAACTATTTCTGTTATTGATACAAATATATCCAGTTCGCAAGCCTTGTGAAAATGCAAATTCCAGCGAAGACCAGTTCCTTTGGAGTGACAATTGGAACGAAAGAAAGGTGTGTTCTTCCCGTTGTCAATCTGAGGTATCGGCAAACACCTTATTCATACAACCATGAAGCCCACACCTTAACGGTGCAAGCATTCACTTAAACTGTTGATGAATAATCCTCTAATTTGCCGATTTTCAGATTGCATCAAGTAAAAGCAAACACTTCCTTTATCCTAATGTCTCTTTTTTCTTTTTATGTCATTATGCACATTTCTTTTGTTACTACTCTTATGAACACTCTCGTTTATCAACATCTACTGAAGTTCATCAGCAGAATCGATTGTTGCTGCAAAATTACGAAAAATTTCACAAAGTGGATACTATTTCATCAGAAATCAATGAAAAAAACTATAGTTTTTCTCTCAATACAGCAAAAAGTGGATGAAAAACTTGCATGAATCAGAAATTATGCCTATCTTTGCACCGACAAATCCCGCCCGCTTCCCATAAGAACAGCGTACCCAGCGGGACATTTTTTGTATATAGACATGAGATATACCAAACAAGCGATGACGCTGGCACAGCAGATTCAGACACTGCAAAGCAGAGGTCTGATTATTGCTGACACCAATAAGGCAGAACAGGCTCTTGATGCCATCAGCTATTTCCGATTGGCAGATTACTGGTATCATCTGGAAGCAGACCACCATACACACCAATTCTTACCCAACAGTCATTTTGAAGAGGTATTGGCTTGTTACTATTTCGACAAGGACTTGAAGGCTTTGCTCTTCAAGGCTATTCAGACTATTGAGGTGGCGGTCAGATCAAAGGTCATTAAGCACTTTGCCCCCACTTGTGGTCCGTTTTGGTTTATGGATGCGACAAAGGCCGTGAATCAAAGGCGTTTTGAGACAAACCTCGAAACCATCAAGAAAGAAGTAGGGCGCTCTAAGGAGCGGTATATCCGTGAACATTTCCGCAAATACTCAGAACCAGACCTGCCGCCTGTTTGGAAGACACTGGAGGTAATATCATTGGGTGAACTCTCAAAACTCTTCAACAACTTCAACGAGTCGCAACTGAAACATAATGTCGCACATGATTTTGGACTGAATCACCACAAGTTCCTTTCCAGCTGGCTGGAAAGTCTGACCTCGCTCCGTAATCATTGTGCCCACCATGCAAGGGTATGGAATCGGGCATATCCTCTGAAGCCAACTACGCCACAAGTAATGCCCAACAAGTGGATTACTAACTTCACCTTCAGGGAAGAGTCGCTATATGCTCAACTCTGCTGTATTGCCTATTGGTTGAATGCCGTTGATACTAATAATACCTTCGTTAGTGATCTAAAAATGCTGTTGCTTCGCAATCCGTCAATAGATCCTGCCCTGATGGGGTTCCCGTCTAATTGGCGACAAGAACCCCTGTGGCAATTGTAGAGTCTGCTGGATTATAAAAGTTCAGCAGGCTTCATTCTTTTAGTTGATTCTGGGGTTCTTCGACATTACCTCATTATCCCCCCTGCCTTTTATTTACGGTCATTCTGCGTTAATTCTCCAAATTTCGTCTTTTGTTACAGACTTTTTTCGTAACTTTGCCGACAAGATGGACTATACGCTGAATTGTAACGGCCGACTGCTGAGCCTGCAGGAGCCACAGGTGATGGGCATACTGAATGTAACGCCCGACTCGTTCTATGCTGCCAGCCGCAATCAGACGGAGGACGCTGTTGCCGAGCGCGCCCGCCAGATATGGCGCGAGGGCGGCAGTATGATTGACGTGGGTGCTTGCTCAACGCGCCCCGACTCTACTCCGGCTACTGAGCGGGAGGAGATGGAGCGCCTGCGCATGGCCCTGCGTGTTGTCCGGCGTGAAGTGCCGGATGCAATCGTCAGCGTAGATACGTTCCGTCCCAATGTGGCGCGTATGGCCGTTGAGGAGTTTGGCACCGACATCATCAACGACGTAGGTGACGACTGCCAATCCATGTTCCGCATGGTGTCACGGCTGCGTGTACCGTATGTCTATACGTCGCGAAAGAGCACTGTCAGAGATGTGGTGCTCGACTGTGTGCAGGCTGTGGACCAACTGCGCTCGATGGGGCAGAAAGACATCGTGCTCGACCCCGGTTTTGGTTTTGGAAAGACGCTCGACGACAACTATGCGATACTGCATCAGCTGGAACGCCTGCAGGCTCTCCAGTTGCCGGTGCTGGTGGGCGTGTCGCGCAAGTCGATGATATATAAGTTGTTGGGCATACAGCAGGAGCAGGCTCTCAACGGAACTACAGCCCTGCACACACTGGCCCTGATGAAGGGCGCCAGCATCCTGCGCGTGCATGACGTCAGGGAGGCCGTGGAGTGCATCAACATTGTCAGAGCATTCAATAAGATAAATACTAAAGATGTTTTTTGAATTTGGAATAAAGGATATTGTCGATATCGTGCTGGTGGCCGTCATGCTGTTCTACGTCTACCGGCTGATGAAGGAGTCGCGTTCGCTCAACGTGTTCATGGGCATACTGATGTTCGTCGTGCTGTGGCTCGTCGTGTCGCAGGTGCTTGCCATGAAGCTGCTGGGCTCTATCATGGACAAGCTGGTGTCGGTCGGTGTCATCGGACTGGTTATCCTCTTTCAAGACGATATCCGTAAGTTTCTCTACAATCTGGGAGCGCATCAGCGTTTTCAGGGCCTGCGGCGCTTGTTTCTCAATGGTGACCGCCGTCAGGACCCGGAAGTCCTGAAGCGTTCTATCATGCCCGTGGTGCTGGCGTGCATGAGCATGAGCCGCAAGAAGGTGGGCGCCCTCATCGTGCTGCAGCGTTCGACTCCGCTCGATGACATCGTGGCCACCGGTGAGCACATCGATGCCTCCATCAACCAACAGCTTATAGAGAATATCTTCTTCAAGAACTCACCTCTCCATGACGGTGCCATGGTCATAGCACACCAGCGTATTGAGGCGGCAGGATGCATCCTGCCTGTCTCGCACAGCCTGGATATTCCAAAGGCCCTCGGACTGAGACACCGTGCTGCATTGGGCATCACCCACGAGAGCGACTGCATTGCCATAGTCGTGTCGGAAGAAACTGGCGGCATCAGCGTCGCTATCCGTAGCGAATTCCAGCTACGCCTGTCGGCCGAAGAGCTGGAGAGCATCCTGACAAAAGAAATGGCATAGGACAGACGATGGCTAATAGTGAAAAATAATTAAGGAAGCAGCAAATTCTTGGCTCTTCACTTCCTGCTCTTCACATTATTTTGTATCTTTGCAAACCACGAATCTCAAATCAAATTTATAAATAAACAAACTATGGATTTATTAAGTCAAATCGTAGCGCGTGCTAAAGCTAATAAGCAGCGCATCGTGCTCCCCGAGGCTGAAGAGGAGCGCACACTGACAGCAGCCGACAAGGTGCTGGCCGACGACATTGCTAACCTCATCCTCATTGGCAACCCCGACAAGGTGCATGCACTGGCTAAGGAGAAGGGCCTGACCCACATCGACAAGGCCACACTCATCGACCCGGAGAACTATGAGCATAGCGAAGAGCTGGCCGAGAAACTGTTCGAACTGCGCAAGTCGAAGGGTATGACCATTGAGCAGGCTCGTGAACTGGTTAAGAATCCGCTGTACCTAGGTTGTATGATTATCAAGACCGAGGGTGCTGACGGACAGATTAGCGGTGCCTTGTCGACGACGGGCGACACCCTGCGTCCTGCTCTGCAGATCATTAAGTGCTCTCCGGGCATTACCTGCGTCAGTGGTGCGATGCTGATGATTACCAAGCAGCCCCAGTATGGTGAGAATGGTGTCCTGGTAGTCGGCGACGTGGCCGTAACCCCGATGCCCGATGCTGCCCAGCTCTCTCAGATTGCTGTCTGCACGGCTCAGACCGCTAAGTCGGTGGCTGGTTTTGCCGATCCGCGCGTGGCCATGCTGAGCTTCTCGACGAAGGGTTCTGCCAAGCACGAGGTGGTCGACAAGGTGGTCGAGGCAACCCGCTTGGCCAAAGAGCTTGACCCGAGTCTGAAGATTGACGGTGAGCTGCAGGCTGATGCTGCCCTGGTTCCCGGTGTAGGTGCCAAGAAGGCTCCCGGCTCGGACATCGCAGGCAAGGCCAACGTGCTGGTGTTCCCCAACCTCGAGGTAGGCAACATTGGCTATAAGCTCGTGCAGCGTCTGGGTGATGCCGTTGCTATCGGCCCGATTCTTCAGGGTATTGCACGCCCCGTCAACGACCTGTCGCGCGGCTGCTCTGTCGATGATGTTTACTATATGGTAGCCATTACGGCTTGTCAGGCTATGGACTCAAAAAAATAATAATCAGACAATGAAGATATTAGTATTGAATTGTGGCTCTTCGTCTATCAAGTACGCTCTGTACAATATGGACGACAAGAGCGTGATGACCAGTGGCGGCGCAGAGCGCGTCGGACTGGATGGCGCCTTTGTAAAGGTGAAACTCGCCAACGGTGAGAAGAAGCAGATTATGCACGACATCCCAGAGCATACGGAGGGTGTGAAGTTTATCTTCTCCCTGCTGACCGACCCTGAGATAGGTGTCATTAAGGACCTGAAGGAGATTGATGCTGTTGGCCATCGTATGGTGCATGGCGGCGAAAAGTTTAACAAGTCGGTGCTGCTTACCGACGAGGTGCTGAAGGCCTTCGAGGAGTGCTCAGACCTGGCTCCTCTGCATAACCCTGCCAACCTGAAGGGTGTCAACGCCGTCAAGGAACTGATGCCTGGTCTGCCACAGGTGGGCGTATTCGATACCGCTTTCCATCAGACGATGCCGGCCAAAGCCTACATGTACGCTATCCCCTACGAGCTCTACGAGAAGTATGGCGTGCGCCGCTACGGTTTCCACGGTACCAGCCACCGCTATGTGTCGGCCCGTGCCCTGGAATTTCTCGGCATGAAGCCCGAGGGCACCAAGATGATTACCTGCCACATCGGCAACGGCGGTTCTGTCGCTGCAGTCGTCGACGGCAAGTGCGTTGACACCTCGATGGGTCTCACTCCGCTGGAGGGCCTTGTCATGGGTACACGCTCGGGTGACATCGACGGCGGTGCTGTGACGTTCCTGGAGAAGAAGCTGGGCCTGGATGCCGATGGCATGTCTAACCTGCTCAACAAGAAGAGTGGTGTGGCAGGTATCACCGGAGGTTCGAGCGATATGCGCGATGTGGAGAATGCCGCCAAGGCCGGTGATGCTCGCGCTCAGCTGGCTCAGGACATGTATTTCTATCGCATCAAGAAGTATATCGGAGCCTATGCTGCTGCCATGGGTGGTGTCGATGTTATCGTCTTCACCGCTGGTGTCGGCGAGAATCAGCTCTGCATGCGCTCAGAGGTCTGCAAGGGACTGGAGTTCCTGGGAGTCAAGTTTGACGAGTCAAAGAACACCAAGCGCGGCGAGGAGTGCATCATTTCTGCTGACGACTCTAAGGTGAAGGTCGTCGTCATCCCTACCGATGAGGAGTTGATGATTGCCACCGACACGATGAATCTGTTGTAACGAGCAACTGATATGATTTAAAGAAAGGCTGTCCCAAGCGGACAGCCTTTCTTCTTGTTCTTATCTTACTTGTAGTGTGACGCTCTTGTCGATGTTTCTTTGTTTGTCGGTCACTTTCAGCGTGAGCATACCTTGCTGCTTGGCAGCTTGGACGACAACTACCAGCTGACCGGAGAACAGGCGCATGGTGGGCTGGGTGAAGGGCTCCAGCGACGTGGCATCGCCATTGCAGACAGCCTTGAAACTGCCGGCTCCTGTCACCTCGAAGCTGAGCTGGTCGGTAGCGTCGGGAACAAATGTGCCATTGGCATCAGTCAGCGATACCGTGACAAAGGCAAGGTCGTTGCCATCGGCCTTCAGGATAGGACGGTCGTGCTGCGTCCACACGTCCAGTTTCAGGTCGGTAGGCTTGCCGGCTGTGCGAAGGGTCTGCTCGCCAGCGGCCTTGCCGTTTGCATCGTAGACGACAACCTTGACCTCACCGGGCTCGTACTTTACGTCGTTCCAGCGTAGACGGTAGCGGTCCAGTCGGCTCTGCGGGTTCTTGCGGATGCGTCCCTGACTCTTGCCGTTGACGAAGAGCTCACCCTCGGGATAGTCGGTGTAGCAATAGACGGGCGTAACTTCGCCGACCCGTTCCTTCCCCCAGCTCCAGTGGGGCAGGAGGTGAATGGTGTGGTCGTTGGCCTGCCACTTGGAGCGGTAGAGCCAGTAGCGGTCCTTGGGGAGTCCGGCCAGGTCGCAGATGCCGAAGTAACTGCTGCGCGAAGGCCAGTATTCATCGTAGGGCGTCGGCTCACCCAGGTAGTCGTAGCCTGTCCAGACAAACTCGCCAATCACCCAGGGATAGTCGTCCTGCATCACCCAGTCGTCGTCGGGGAGATTGCTCCACGGGCACCACTCCACATCGTAGCTGGTGCACTGCCCGTCTCGCTTGTGGATGGCCTTAGGGTCATAGTTGGGGGTGTAAGAGGCATATTCAGAGTTGTCGGTGGGTACTACGGGGAATCTGTAGACACCGCGGCTACTAACGGTCGAAGCGGTCTCAGAGCCCAACAGGAACCCGTGGGGCAACTGCTGGATGTATTTCTGGTATTTGTTGACACGATAGTTGAATCCCGGTATGTCCATCACCTGGGCGAACCCGCTCTTCAGCGCCTCTTCACCACGGTCCATGCCCTGAGTGACGGGACGGGTGGGGTCGAGGCGGTGGCAGATGTTCTGCAGGCGCATGGAAATCTGTCGTCCTTCCTCACTCCATTGCTCAGGAATCTCGTTGCCGATGCTCCACATCACAATGCTCGGGTGGTTGCGGTTGGCCACGACGAGGCGCTCCATATCCTTGTCGCCCCAGTCCTTGAAGAAGCGGGAGTAGCCGTTCTTGCACTTGGGGTGGTTCCACATGTCGAACGACTCAGCCATGACCATCATGCCCAACGAGTCGCAGACGTCCATCTGCATCTGACTGGGCATGTTGTGCGATGTGCGGATGGCGTCGCAGCCCATCTGCTTCATCATCTTAATCTGTCGGATGATGGCGGCCTTGTTGACGGCTGACCCTAAGGGGCCGAGGTCGTGGTGCAGGCAGACACCCTTGATCTTGCGTGTGACGCCATTCAACTGGAAGCCGCCTTCTTTCGACACCTTGACGGTGCGGATGCCTGTCTGCAGTGTCAGCTGGTCGAGCACGCTGCCGTTTTGTGTCAGCTCGATGACGACCTTATAGAGATGGGGATTTTCGGGCGACCACACCTCAGGCTTCTTGACCTCAACGGTCAGGTCGGCCTGACTGTTGCTCAGTTGTGCCTGCTGGGCAGCGACGAGGCGGCCCTTCTGGTTGTGCAGCTCCACCTTGACAGCCAGTCCCTGTGTGTTGGCGGCCAGTTGGCAACCGGCGGTAACGGCTATGGTAGCCTTGTCCTTGCTGAGTGCTGTCGTGCGTACAAAGGTGGCCCACGGGTCGATGTGGTTCTTGTCGGTCATCACCAGCGTCACGGGGCGGTAGATGCCGGCACCTGGATACCAGCGTGAGCTCTCCTCCATGTTCTGCAGGTCTACCTCCAGCAGGTTGTCTCCGCTCCTGACCACATTGCTGAGGTCGGCACGGAAGGTGTTATAGCCATAGGCCCACGACCCTACCTCCTGCCCGTTGCAACGTACCACGGGCTCTGCCATGGCTCCGTCGAACACCACCTCTACATGCTTGCCTACGTAGTCGGCCGGTACTGTGATGGTGCGGCGGTAGTAGCCCTTGCCTATCCAAGGCAGTGCTCCAGAGCGGCCGCTCTTCTCCGTAGCCTCTTTCTCGCCGTTCTGCTCGATGGCTACTACCTGCAGGTCCCACTTCTTGTCGAAAGGTCCGCTGATGGCCCAGTCGTGGGGCACGCTGACCGTCTGCCACGACTGCTGGTCGCGTGAGAACTGCCAGTTGTCGCTCAGCACCACCTCCCTGCGCTGTTGGGCAAAGGAGGTGGTGGAGAGCGTCAGCACGAGTGCTAATAATATCTTTCTCATCATGTCTTATTCTGTTATCGCAAAACAATCGAGTGCATTGGTAGGTTTGCCGCTGTCGTCGAAGGCTCCTTTCTGGTAGCTGTTCCATCCGGCGTAGCACTGGGGCTCCCAATAGAACAGGCCGATGCATCTGTCTATCTGCTTACAGCCGGCGTACATCTGGTCCATCACGCTCTTGGCCCATGCGGCATTCCAAGGCGTGCCAATCTCGCAGATGCACACGTCCTTGCCGTAGGTCTCTATGAGCGTCTTGATGTTGGCCAGACAGTCGGTGACGTCTGTCTGCCAGCTGGGGTCGTTGACGTCTTCGTCATTGCCGGGATAGAAGGACAGTCCGATGACGTCGTACTTGGCATTCTGCGCCTTGAGGTAGGGGAACAGCTTGTTGATGTTATTCATGTCGTTACCCTTGTCGGTATGTACGATGACTTTTGCGTCGGGGTAAACCTCCTTGACGGCATCGTAGCCGGCATTGAGCAGTTTGGTGAAGTTGCCCGAGGCGACGTCACCCAGCGGCTTCAGCATGCCCGTGCGTGTCTCGTTGCCCACCTGCACCCACTCTACGGGGATGTCCTTCTCTTTCAGTGTCTGCAGCACCTCCTTGGTGTGGCTGGCTACGGCCACTTGCAGTTCGTCAATGGTGTAGCTCGACCAGGCAGCGGGAATGTCCTGATGGCCCGGGTCTGCCCATGTGTCACTGTAATGGAAGTCTATCATCAGGCGGAAGCCCAGGTTGTGGGCGCGGATGGCCTTCACCAGCACGTCTGCCTTGGAGTTGTAGTAGCCCTCGGGATTGACCCATACGCGCAGGCGGATGGCGTTCACTCCCATCGAGCGGAGCAGCGAGAGACACTCGGTCTCGTTGCCGTTCTTGTCGTAGAATTTCTTTCCTTTATACTCTTGTTCCGTAAGCCAGCTGACATCGGCACCCTTGACGAATCCCGACATGTCGTAGATTTGGGGAACTTCGGGCGTGGCCCCTCCGTCAGTATCTCTGTCGAGGGCCTTGGTCTTGTCGCATGCTGTGATGGCACAGGTCATTGCGGCAGTCATGATATATAGAAATATTCTTTTCATAGTCGTATAATTATTTTGGTGTTGCACTCCATGTCATGTTGTTCCAGTCTACCCTGAAGTTGTAGGTTCCTGCGGTGAGCCAGATATTCCAGTTGCCTTCGGCAGAGGACAGTTTGCTGTTGTCGCTGGGATCACAGCCATACCAGGTGCTTCCTTCGACAACTTTGAAGTTGCCGTCGGCACTGATGGTTACCTCTGCTTCGTAGATGCCGTCGCTCGTCTTGACGAGTGTGGCTGTTGGGGTACTCCAGTCGGGGTCACCGTAGAGTTCCAATTTTGTCGGCTGTGTGGGCCCTGGGTTTGGGAGGTCGGCCGTCCATGTGGCCGTCCACTTCTTGGTCTTCAGATTGGCCTCAATCTTGTAGACACCAGTGGTCCCGCTGGGAATCCAGAAGTTCCAGTGGTCGTCGGCCTTGGAAATCTCGTTGGCACGGGCATTGTCTGGCGGACAACCATAGGTGATATTGTTCTCCTCGTCGACAATCCAGAAATTCATCCAGCCAGCCGTTACATTCAGGTCGCCCTCATAGAGTCCGTCGGCCTTATGAGTAAGGGTGGTCAGTAAGGTCGTCTTGTCCTGATTGTATATCTTCAACTCGGCGGGCAGCGGGAATACCTCCTCGACAGGGATGGTGATACCCTCTTCGATGGTGTAGATATAGTTGCCTTCGTCGTCGATGTTCACCTTGATGGTATGGTTTCCACTGCCACTGACGGCTACCTTGCTGCTGCCGTTCCTGATGAGCTTGCCGTCTTCGGCACCGAAGTTGACATCGATGACTCTGTCGGTCTCGGGAACGTCGGTGGTCTCCTTGTCGAACTGCTTGGCGGTAGCGGTGAAGGTGAGCTCGCTGACACCGGTGAGGTCTACCACCTTCTGCCATTGGCCATTCTCTGTGTTGAAATCCAGTTCGATGTCGTTCACCTTGAGCTGGAAGATGTTGGTGGCCGTCCATTCCTTCTTGTTGACATCCACCTGTACAAACCAGTGGTTAGAGACACCCTTCGCGTCGGCAAACCAGCAGTTCCATGCTGTGGCGTCGTTCGACAGTTGGAAGGCATGCCCGTTCTGCGGCTCATTGCCCCAGATGTTGCCATCGCTCTCCTGGAACCAGCAGTTGAGCCATGCAGAAGCCTTCATGTAGCCCGTGTAGATGCCGTTCTCCTCTGGTGAGCTGAGGTGGCCGATGATGTTCATCTTGTCCTTGTCGAGCACCTCCATCTGTTTCATCTCAATGTAGATGGGGGTGATGCTGATACTGCAGGGGTTGCTGTAGACGTCGATGTTGCCACCTGCCAGGCACTGGATGCGGAAGTAGAGGGTGGCCTTCTGGCCTACCTCCAGTTTCAGCGACTTGGCCAGTGCGTTCAGGTTGCCTGCCGTGAAGGTCTTTGACAGTCCGTTGGTTTCCACCTCTACGTAGGTGTCGAACGTCTCGTCGGTTGCTACCTGTATAATCGACTTGGTGAGTTGGCCGACGGCTTTGCGGTCTTGGTCATTGGAGTACCACTCGGGCATGGTCCATACCAGTTGTAGCACGGGGGTCTGGTAGTTCTCCAGCGTGATGTCGGCCTCGGTGGCTGTGGCGGTCAGCACACAGTCGCCCTGTCGGCTCATGGTGGTCATGTCGGCGTCGGTCTGACAGCCTGTCAACAGGAGTGCCGTGCCGACGAGCATACCAATATAATGAAATAGTCTTTTCATGATGTTCGCTTTTTAATATTCAGGGTTAGAAAGGTTGGGGTTGGCGGTCAGCTCGGTGGCCGGGATGGGGTAGTAGTTGTACTTTTTGTCTACGGCAGCGCCATTCTTCGTGCCGCCCTTCCACTGCCAGATATAGTCAGAGGTGGTGAACAGGTTGAAGCGTACCAGGTCGGTACGACGATAGCCCTCCCAGTAGAGTTCGCGTGCGCGTTCCTTTATGATAAAGTCGAGGGTCATGCTGTTGGCTGCGATGTCACCATCGCTATTGCCATAGGCACGCTGGCGCAGTGCATTCAGGTAGTCTACTGCTTGCATCCATTCTGTGGTGTTGTTGCTACGGACGGTGGCCTCGGCATACATCAGATAGACATCTGCCAGGCGCATCAGCGGATAGTCGGTAGCCACGCCGGCATCGGCTGTATTGCTGGCCTGAGTGCCGTCATCCTTCAGGTTGGTCCACTTCTTTACGCACCAGCCTTGTGTCTGGTCCTGAGCAGCGATGTTGTCGATATACTGCGACTGGCCGGCATCGTGGAAGAGCTTGCGCTGGTCTTTGTCGTCAGAGAACAGTGACGAGAATTCGCCGCGTGCGCGGAACATGCCCCATCCGGTGGTGACGCCATAGTCCTCCACTTTCTGCGAGGTGCCGGTGCTGCCTACCTCACCGCAGACGATGTAGGTTGAGGCTCCCCATGATACGGTGTGCTCCGGGTCTACCGTGAGTGCGAAGATAATCTCGTTGGTGCGCAGATGGTTGTCGGCGTTGAACAGCTTCTGGTAGTCGCTCTCCAGCGTATAGCCTTGGGCCATCACCAGCTTGCAGGCCTCGATGCACTCGTTCCAGCGGGCGACACCCGTCCACACCTCACTGTTCAGGTAGAGATGGGCCAGCAGTGTCAGTGCACCACCCTGCGACATGCGGCCGTAGGGGCAGTTTGCCTTGTCGTACAGGTATGGGGTGGCCTCTATAAGCTCTTTCTCAATGAACGCAAAGGTCTGCTCGGGGGTGTAGCAGGGAGGTGTGAAGCTGCCCACCTTGCTGGTCTCGTCGACAAACGGAATGTTGCGATACAGGTCGAGAGCGTGCAGGTAGAACATGGCACGCATGGTGCGTGCCTCGGCACGGTAGCGGAGCAGCTCTTCGCCAAACTGGGCTATCTTGTCGTCCGTGCAGTTACGCAGGAACTCGTTACACAGCGAGATGTTGTAGAAGATACGGTAGTACATGTCCGACACCCACGGGTCGTTGCTGTCCCAGGTCAGGTAGGTGATGTCGGCCGTCTTGTCGCCAGCCAGCCAGGTGCTGGCCACCTCGTCGGTGCCGCACTCCTGTAGGTTGAAGTAGCAGCGCATGTAGTCATAGCCGCTGATGCTTGACAGGTCGCTGATTTCGCCACCTTTGCCTTGTCCGGTGGTGACCATCGAGTTGTAAATCTTGCCCATCACGGACTCGAAGCCCTCCATAGAGGTGTATACCGACTCAGAGGTCGTTTCGGCGTGGGGCGTCTGGTCGAGGTCGCCTGTGCATGACTGTGTGCCCACGGCCAGTGTCAGGCAGGCCAGACTGCTGTATATGATGTTTTTTGCTTTCATGATTGTTGTTGTTTTAGAAAGTGAATCCTAAGCTGAGTGAATAGGTGCGTGGACGGGGATAGAACGAGTTGTCCATGCCGTTGGGCACCTCGGGGTCGACACCCGTGTATTTGGTGATGCAGAACACGTTCTGTATCATGGCCGATGCCGTCAGCGAGAAGTATTTGCACACCTTGCCGAAGTTGTAGCTCAGGTTGAGGTTGTCGAGCTTCAGGAACGAGGCGTTCTCTACATAGTAGTCAGACAGGTACTGGCGTGTCTTGAAGTGCGTGTACTGATAGTCCGAATGAACGTTGTTCAGCTGCTGGCTGTTATAGCTGATGGTCTCCCAGGCACCTGTGCTCATGGCCATGCCGTTGTAGACGTAGTTGCCGATGTTGGCGCGGAAGCTCAGCCCTAATGTCAGCTGCTTGTAGCGCAGCGAGGTGGTCAGACCCATGATGACGTCGGGCGCCGGCGAGTGGAAGCGGTACAGGTCGTTGGAGTCTATCTTGCCGTCGCTGTTCATGTCGGCGTAGGCACCCTCGATGGGCTTGCCCGTCTCCTGGTCGTACAGCTGGTGGTAGACGTAGAACATATACGGCTCGTAGCCCTCTGTCAGTACCTGGAACTGATAGCTGTCAATCCAGGGGCCAACAGGCAGGTTGGTGGCAGTGGCGCCGGGTACGAGGCTCAGGTTCTTCACCTTCATCTTCTGCCAGGTCATGTTGTAGCTCATGCTCCATTCCCAGTCCTTGGTCTGGATGGGCGTGGCGTTCAGCGTGAACTCGATACCCTGGCTGTCCACGTTGCCCACGTTGGTGGTGATGGTCTTGGCAAAGTTGGAACCGGCCGGTGAGGGAACGGTAGAAATCAGGTCCTTGGTCTTGCGGGTATAGTAGTCGATGCTACCCGTGATGCGGTTGTTGAGGAATCCGAAGTCGATACCGAAGTTCCACGACGTGGTGGTCTCCCACTTCAGGTCGCTCACGTAGCTGTCCGGGCGATAGGTGTAGATGTAGCGGCCGTTCATCAGGGCCTGTGCGCCATTGGTGCTCTGGGTGTAGACGGGCAGATAGTTGTAGTTGCCGATGCCGTCCTGCTGACCGGTGACGCCAAAGCTGGCGCGTAGCTTCAGGTTGCTCAGCACGGGGTTGTCCTTGAGCCAGCTCTCCTGGGTCATGGTCCAGCCGAGGGCTACCGAGGGGAAGGTGCCCCAGCGGTTGTCCTTCGAGAAGCGTGAGGTGCCGTCGCGACGGATGGTCGCTGTCAGCAGGTAGCGTCCGTCGTACGAATAGTTGATACGTCCGTAGTACGACAGCAGCGTGTGGCGGTAGTCGCTCTCCTTGACGGTAGAGAGCACCTCGTGGGCTACGTTGAAGGTCTGGTATTCGGGACGGTTGCTCTTCCAATACTGGTAGTCGTAACCGATGGTGGCGTCGACGTTACTTTTGATGCTCTCAAAGTATTTGCCATAATTGGCATAGAGGGTGAGCAGTCGGTTGGTTTTCTTCTCCGGTCCGTAGGTGTAGTCCAGTCCTCCTGTGGTGTAGTTGGAGGCAGCAGTGGTGGGTACGTATTCGCTGCCTTTGCCTCGTGCGATGTCGAGGCCCATGGTGGCGTGCAGCTTCAGGTCGGGGAAGAAGTGCAGCTTGTAGTCCACGTCGAGCGAAGTGAGCAGGCGGGTCACCGTACTCTTGGCGTCGTACTGGTCTACGAGTCCCTTCGGGTTGCGTACGGCCGCATTGGTAGGCTTGCCGTTGCTGTCGACGGCTTCGTTGTAGCCCCCGAAGGTCTGGTCGTCCATATATATAGGTATGGTGGGGTTGTAGGTGGCTGCCGCCCAGATGGCATTGCCGTTGTTGAACGAGTTGCGGTTCCACGTGCCCTTCATGTTGAACGTGAGCTTCAGGTGGTCGTCCAGCAGCGAGGGGTTGAGCACTACGTTACCCGTGATGCGCTGGGCATTATCGTTCTTCACCAGACCGCTCTGGTTCATGTAGCCCACCGAGGCACGGAAGGGCAGGATGCCCAGTTTGCCGGCCACGCTGACGTTGTTGTCCGTGCCGAAGGCAGTGCGATACACCTGGTCGTTCCAGTCGGTGTTGGCGTCGCCCAGCAGGCTCTTCTGTGCTGCGGTGCCCCGCGAGCTGATCAGGTTGTAGAAGTCGTCGCGCCCCAGCATGTCCACCATGCGCGTGCGGGTCTGCAGCGTGTTGGTGGTGGTGAAGGTGACGGTCGGCTTCTTGTCGGCACCCTTCTTCGTGGTGATGATGATGACACCGTTGGAGGCTCGGCTACCATAGATGGCCGTCGACGAGGCATCCTTCAGCACCGTCATGCTCTCGATGTCGGAGGGGTTGATCATGCTCAGGAAGTTGTTGTCATTACCAGCGATACCGCCCTGCTCGAGGGGTACGCCGTCGAGCACGATGAGCGGGTCGTTAGAGGCGTTGAGCGAGGCGCCGCCGCGTACGCGGATGGTGCTGCCGCCTGTGGCCGAACCGCTGTTCGACATAATCTGCACGCCAGCCACCTTACCGTTGATGAGCTGTTCGGGCGAGCTGATTTGTCCCTTGTTGAAGTCTTCGCTCTTGATGGTGGCGACGCTACCCGTCAGGTCGCTCTTGCGAACCGTACCGTAGCCGATGACCACTACCTCGCTGATGACCTTCTGGTCGGGCTCCAGCTTGACGGCCAGTTCGCCGCCGACGATGTCCACCAACTGGGTGACATAGCCTACGTAGCTGATGGAGAGTTGTTTGGTGTTGGCAGGTACCATGACCTTGAAGTTGCCGTCAAAGTCGGTTACCGTGCCTGCTGAGCTTCCGGGCACCGTCACTGTTGCGCCGATGAGCGGTTCGCCGTTTTGAGCATCAGTGACATTGCCGCTTACGGTTTTGTTCTGTGCCCATGCGGCTGTAGCCAGCAAGAGGAACATGCACGGCAGGAGGCTTCTTAGCCTTGCCGCAGCATTGCTGCAAATAGTCTTTTTCATGTTAGTAGTATATTTGTTTTTACAAAATTATCTGCAAAAGTACAATATTTTTTTAATATACACTAACGATTTGTCGAAAAAAAAACAAAAAATGAGGGCTAAGGCTGGCTTTCGCCCTCTACATATTCCTCTAAGAACATGTGCTCACCGTCGTAGACGGCATAGGTGAACTGCGAGATCCAGTCGCCCAGAATCATCAGCCGCGTGTGGCGGCTCAGCTTCATGTCCAGCTCGATGTGGCGGTGGCCGAATATGAAGTAGTCGATGTTGGGGTGTGACGATACGTAGTCCTTGGCGAAGAGCACCAGGTGCTCGCGGTCTTCACCCAGATAGACGACATCGTTGTTTTCCTTATGCTTGATATAGCTGTGGCGCGCCCATGCCAGTCCGAAGCCGACGCCCCAACGGGGGTGGAGGGCTGAGAAGAGCCACTGGCAGACACGATTGTGGAAGACGGCACGAATCAGCTTGAAGGAGCGGTTCGGGTCGCCCATGCCGTCGCCGTGGGCCAGGAAGAACTCGTGGCCGTAGATTTCCGTGGTCTCAGGCTGCTTGTGCAGCGTGACGCCACACTCTTTTTCCAGATACTCGTAGGCCCAGATGTCGTGGTTGCCCGTAAAGTAGTGCACCTCGACGCCCATGTCGGTGAGCTCGGACAGTTTTCCGAGAAACCGCGTGTATCCTTTGGGCACCACATAGCGGTATTCATACCAGAAGTCGAACATGTCGCCCAGCAGATAGATGGCCGCAGCCTTCTCCTTGATACTGTCGAGGAAGCGTACCAGCCGGCGCTCCTGCATGCGCTGGTGGGGTACGGCCAGTGAGCCTAAATGGGCATCGGAAAGAAAATAGACGTTTTTCATATCGTGATAGACTATGGACTAATCAAAACCCAGTTCGACGCGCGCCTCTTCGCTCATCATGCTTTGGTCCCATGCCGGCTCGAATACCAGGTTGACGTTGGCGGTGGTAATGCCTGCAACGCTCTCCACCTTGGTACGCACGTCTTCAAGTATAAAGTCGGCGGCCGGACAGTTGGGCGCTGTGAATGTCATATCGAGTTCCACGCTGGCGTCCTCTTGCACGTCAATCTTGTAGATCATGCCCAGGTCATAGATGTTGACGGGTATCTCCGGGTCGTAAACGGTCTTGAGTACGTCGACGATTCGTTCTTCGAGTAGTGTCTTTTCTTCTTGTGTCATTTCTTTTGTTTGTCTTAATAGATGTCAATGTCGAACGCCCGCTGGATGACGGGCGCCATGTCATAGTAGCGATACTCGGCCAGCCGACCGCCAAAGATGACGTTCGTCTCGCGTCGTGCCAGTTCGTGATAGCGCTCGTAGAGCTGCTGGTTGTGCTCGTCGTTGACGGGATAGTATGGCTCCATGCCAGGCTGCCACTCTGTGGAATATTCGCGTGATATCACCGTGTGTGGATTGCGGTCTACATCGGCCCCGAACGTCTCAAAGTGCTTGTGCTCGATGATGCGGGTATAGGGTATGTCGCGTTCGGTGTAGTTGACGACGGCATTGCCCTGATAGTTGCTGATGGGCAGCGTCTCCGTCTCAAAGCGTACGCTGCGCCACTCAAGGTGTCCGAAACAGTAGTCGAAGTAGCGGTCTATCTCGCCTGAGTACACGATGTTCCTGGCTTGCCGGTTCCAGTGGTCGCGGTCGGCAAGATAGTCGACGCCCAATTGTACGTCGGCCCCCTCGAGCAGCTGGTCGGTCAGCTTGTTGTATCCTCCCTCGGGGATGCCCTGATAGCGGTCGTTGAAGTAGTTGTTGTCGAAGACCAGGCGGACAGGCAGTCGCTGGATGATGAAGGCAGGCAGTTCGGTGCAGCGGCGCCCCCATTGCTTCTCGGTATAGCCCTTGATGAGCCGTTCGTAGATGTCGCGCCCGATGAGTAGCAGCGCCTGCTCTTCCAGATTGCGGGGCTCGCTGACGCCTTGCTTCTTCAGCGCTTCGTGTGCCTCCTGCCGTTGCTCCTCCAGTTTCTGTTGTGCTTCTGCCGGAGTCCGTACCCCCCACATCTGATAAAACGTGTTCATATTGAACGGCAGGTTGTACAGCTGTCCTTGATAGTTGGCTATCGGACTGTTGGTATAGCGGTTGAAGGGGACGAGCGAATTGACGAACTGCCAGATGCGCTCGTTGCTGGTATGGAAGATGTGGGCCCCGTAGCGGTGCACGTGAATGTCCTGAATATCTTCACAGTAGACATTGCCCCCTGTGTGCTGCCGACGGTCGATGACGAGACACGAGCGTCCTGCTTGACGGGCACGCCAGGCAAAAGTAACTCCGAATAGGCCTGCGCCTACAACCAAATAATCGTACACTGTCAGTGCTTTAAATATAATGTTTGCTGCAAAGATAATAAAAAAGTTAGGGAATAGCAATATATTAAACAAAAACTTTTGATGTTTTATAAAAGTAAATTGTCAAATGCCACAATAGAATTCCGTCAAATGCCACAATAAAAAGTGAAAAAACTTGCTGGAATTGTAGAAAATGCACTACATTGTGAGGTGTACTGATTTAGGTTGACAGTTTATACTCTTAATTTCAATATAGGTTTACAATCCAATTTGTTTACATTCTTGTAGCTGTGTCCTGCTTATTCCTAAGACAGTTGACACTTGGAACGCTTTGTTCCCTTTCAGGT
>JAGAXW010000040.1 GCA_017847725.1 Prevotella sp. | reverse complement strand
TAAGACGGCAGCCATCGGGCGTTTCCTGCCTGAAATAGATGCAAGGGTCGGTGCGCAATATAACTTCGGACGAGCTATCGATCCGGAGACCAACATCTACACCGATGTCAGCACCTTCTCTAATGTTTACTCCCTGCAGGCATCGCTGCCCGTATTCGACGGGTTCAGCCGCATCCATGCCCTGCGGGCAGCTAAGGCCAGCGTGCTGATGGGGCAGTCGGCTTTCCGTCAGAAGCAAAACCAGACGGCGTTGAGTGTGCTGCAAGCATACGCCAATGCTGCCTATTACGAAGGTTTGGTCAGGATGGCAGGCGAAAAAGTGGAGGAAACCACACTCTTGCTCCGACAGACGCGAGTGCTGGAAGAGGTGGGGCGCAAAAGCAGTGCCGATGTGGCACAGGTGGAGTCACAGAAGGCTGAGGCTGACTACGAGCTGACCCATCAGCAGAACCTCTTGGCTTCTGCCCTGCTGGAGTTGAAGAAGTCAATGGCTTATCCCTTGAACGACTCCTTAAAGATAGAAAATATTCCCACCTTGGGAATAAAACATTCCCACCTTGGGAATAATTCATTCCCAGCAGGGGAATATTTCTTCGACCAGGACCTGTCTCCCGAGCTTCAGGCTTCGCACTTCCAGTTGTTAGTCAGTAAACATGAGTGGCATCAGGCCCGTTCTGCTATTCTCCCTACACTCTCTTTCAGTGCGGGTCTGAACACCACTTATTTCCACACGTTGCATTCCGACGATGCACAGTCGTTCCGCAGTCAGCTCAAGAATAATATGGGCGAATACTTAGGGTTTACGTTGAGTATTCCTCTCTTCAATCGCCTGCAGACCGCCACCAGCATCCGCAGGGCTAAGAATAATTATCGGATAGCCTGCGAGAATTATGCCCAAAAGCAATTGGAACTGGAGAAACTTGCCCGCGAGGCTTGGCAGGACTGGCAAGGCTATCTGAAACAGACGGAGCAGATGCTTCAGAAAGTGGAGGCCGACAGTATCGCCTATCAGTTGACACGCCGGCAGTTTGAAGAAGGGCTTTCTACGGCTATAGATCTGCATACCACTTCTTCGCAGTTGCTCAAGTCGAAAGCCACCCTGTTGCAATGCCGGCTGATGGCAATAGTGAAAGAACAATTAGTAAGATATTATCAAGGAATAGCGATATGGACAGAGTAATCGAAAAGACAAAGACCCAGCGGCTGATGAAGTATTGGCCCTACGCGGCTATTGGCAGTTTGCTGTTAGTTATTGGTTTGTGGCTCGTATTTGGCAATCATGCCTCGACGCTGAAAGTCAGCAAAGACGAGTTGACCGTCAGTGAAGTGCAGCAGGCTGAGTTTAAGGACTATGTGCGCACCAACGGCCAGGTCATGCCCATTCAGGTGGTGCAAATCTCGCCCGAAGAAGGCGGCATCGTGATGGAGAAGGTAGTAGAGGAGGGCACGCATGTGAAGAAAGGCGATGTCATCGTGCGCCTCTCGAACTCCAATCTCGACCTTCAGATTCTGAATGCTGAAGCCGAACTGGCTGAGAAGCAGAACCTGTTGCGTAACACCCAGGTGGCCATGCAGCAAGACCGCCTGAACAACCAGACGGAAAAGGCGCAGCTGGATATGGACACGCATCGCAAGCAGCGCACGTTTGAGCAGAACCGGCGCCTCTATGGCGAGAAGCTCATCAGCCGCGAAGACTACATCAAGTCGCAGGAGGAATATCAGCTTTCTGCCAAGAAACGTTCGTTGGTGAGCCAGCGCCTGAAACAGGACTCCATCTACCGCACCGTACAGATGGATCAGATGGAGGATAACCTGCAGAACATGCGCCGCAACGTGGTGCTGGTGCGCCAGCGCAAAGACAAGCTCGAAGTGCGCTCTGCCATCGACGGCGAACTGGGACTGCTCGATGTGGAGTTAGGGCAGAGCATCCAGCCCGGCCAGAAGATAGGACAGCTGAACGACCTCAGCGACTATAAGGTGCAGGCACAGATTGACGAACATTATATCGACCGTGTGCGGCAAGGGCTCATCGCTACTTTCACGCGAGGTGATAAGCAATATCAGTTGCAGGTGCGCAAGGTCTATCCCGAGGTACGCGAGGGCAAGTTCCGTTGCGACTTCATCTTCCGAGGCGAGCGCCCTGAAAATATCCGTACCGGTCAGACCTATTACATCGACCTCGAACTGGGGCAGCCCGAGCAGGCAGTACTTATCCCTCGCGGCACCTTCTTCCAGACAACAGGCGGGCAATGGATTTTCGTGCTCTCCGCCGACGGCAGCAAGGCCTATCGCCGCAACATCCGCATAGGCCGTCAGAACCCTCAGCACTACGAGGTGCTCGAAGGCTTAGAGCCAGGCGAGCGTGTAGTGACCAGCGGCTATGAAGCATTCAAGGACAACGAGGTGCTGATGCTGAAATGAAACTAACGAGAACCGAAATAAATAGTAATAATCGTATGAAGACTATCATTAGAAACTTTACATCCATGTTCCGCAAGTTTGTGTCGGCAAGCTTGCTGAATCTGCTGGGGCTGAGCCTGGCTTTCGCCTCGTTCTTTGTCATCATGACGCAGGTCAACTACGACCTGGGCTACAACAAGAGTTTTACGGAGCACGAAAAGTTGTTCCGCCTGACCTTGAAGTTAGGGTCTGGCATGGAGGACTATGGTTTGACGCTGCCTCGCCCGCTGGTGGAGCAGTTGGCGGCATCGTCGCCGCATATCAAAGGCTATGGCATCGAAGAGGGCTGGACAAGAATCGACCAGTTTATGTTGGGCGATCAGGAATATTCGCTGAATCTCGTGTATGGCATCAACGACTTTGTCAGCGTATTCAAGCCGACCGTCATTTGCGGTGACTTGAAGGGCTTGAACCAGTTGCCCAATATTGTGCTGCCGCGTTCAGAAGCCATGCGCATCTTTGGCACTGTCAATGCAGTGGGCAAAACCTTGAAATACAAATGGGTGGAGGAATGGATATTCAATGTGTGTGCCGTGATAGAAGACTATCCGGAAAACAACTTTCTGCACGGCGTCAGTTTCAGAGGCACTAATGAAAACGAAGGCAACTACCAGAACTGGAACTATCAGGCTTACGTCCGTGTGGACGATTCGGCTAACCTGCCGAATGTTATTACTGCCATGCGCCAAAAAGCCATCGAGCTGTTCAAGAATGATTTTAATATGAAGACCAAGCAAGAGGAGGAAGCCCTGCAAGTGGTGTTGACGCCGATAGCCGATACCCATTTCGCGAAAGACCTCAGCAAAGATTCGCCCGACATCAAGTCGGTCAGCAGGAGTTCCGTCTATCTGCTCATCTGCTTCTCGCTACTAATCGTGCTGATAGCCGCCGTCAACTTTATGAACTTCACCCTGGCCGAGACACCGCTGCGCATCCGCAGCATCAACACGCAGAAAGTGTTGGGCGCATCGACGGCCAGTCTGCGCGGCAGTCTGCTGGCCGAGGCCGTCATCATCAGTCTGCTGGCATTCGTGGGGGCGATGGTGATGGTCTATCTGGCTCACGACTTAGGCTTGCAGAAGCTGGTGCAGGGCAGCATCCTGTTGCAGGATAACCTGTGGCTGGTAGGCATCACCCTGCTTATCAGCATCGTGGTGGGACTGTTGGCCGGAGCCTATCCGTCGTACTACGTCACGTCCTTCCCGCCGGCCTTGGTGTTGAAAGGCTCGTTCGGCCTGTCGCCCAAGGGTCGCGTTCTGCGCACCTCGCTGATTTGCCTGCAATTCGTCGTGTCGTTCATGCTGGTTATCGGCGTGGGCATCATGTACCTGCAGAGCTACCTCATCTTCCACACCGACTACGGCTTCGACAAGGACGAAGTGATGGTGGTGCCGACAGCGCCCGACACGCGCAATCATGCCGATGCCATCGATGCCGACCTGCGCAAGATTCCCGGCATTGAGGGAGCTAGTCTGGCTGAGAGCGTCTTAGGCAGCAACGACCGCTACCAGACGTGGGGCAGAGGTGAGGGCGACAAGCACATGACGTTTACCTGCATCTTTGTCGACTGGCGTTTCCTCAGCGTGATGGGCATTGACATCGTGGAGGGACGCAATTTCCGCCAGACTGATGGCGATGTGTATATCTTTAATGAGTCGGCCAAGAAGAAATATCCCTGGCTCGCCGTCGATAAGCCTATCAACGACAAAGACATGCCCGTCGTCGGCTTCTGCGAGGATATCAAGTATAGCACCTTGCGCGTGGATGACAGTCAGCAGCCCATAGCCTTCTTGGTGCCCAGCCGTGACGGCTATTTCTCGAAGGAAGGTTTCTGGCGCAACCACCTCCTGGTGCGTGTGGCGAAGGGCGTGGACAAGCGCGAGGCCAAAGAGAAAGTGCTGGACGTGGTGTTGAAATACGAACACGAAAGCAAGCCCGACATCAGCGACCTGCGCTACGTGGACGATGTGCTGGAGGAATCGTACCGTCAGGAAAGGCTCTTCACCCAGCAGATTCTGCTCTTCTCGCTGCTGGCCATCCTCATCAGTATCATCGGTGTGTTTGGCCTGACGATGTTCGAGAGCGAGTACCGCCGCAAGGAGATTGGCATCCGCAAGGTATTCGGCAGTTCTACGAAGGAAATCCTGATGATGTTCTGGCGGCGATACCTCTACATCCTGCTGGGCTGCTTCGTGGTGGCGGCTCCCATCGGCTACCTGATGGGCCTGCATTGGCTCGAAGGCTTCGCCGTCCGCACCTCCGTATCGCCTTTGCTCTTCTTGGTGTCCTTCCTGCTCATTGCCCTCATCACCATGCTGACAGTGACTTACCAGAGTTGGAAGAACGCCAACGAGAACCCTATCAACAGCATCAAGACGGAGTAACCAAATTCGGGCGGAATCTATCTGCATTGGGATAGATTTCGCCCGAAATATTTGGTAGTTTGAAGGAAAAACTGTACCTTTGGCCAAATTTTAAGTCCAACTTTAAATTTGTCCGATACATGAGTAAGGTATTAATAAATAGAACGTTAGCATCGTCTTTTTCTGATGTGTTCAGTGTTTTACCCGTCATTACGCTGACCGGACCGCGCCAATCGGGTAAGACTACGCTGTGTCGTGAGCAATTTCCAGAGCTGCCTTACGTCAGCTTTGAGCATGCTGCTACGTTGGCTGAAGTACAGGCTGACCCTGTGGCCTTTCTCAACCGCTATCCGAAGGGTGTCATCATAGACGAGGCACAGCATTTCCCCACCATCTTTTCATATTTGCAGGTCACGGTCGATGAGGATCGCTTCCAGGGTACCGACCAGCACCACTACATTGTGACAGGCAGCAATAACTTCGCGCTGATGGAGAAAATTACACAGTCGATGGCCGGGCGTACTGCCGTCTATTCGCTTCTTCCACTCAGCACAACGGAGATTATGTCATATCAACCAGAGGCCAGCACGTCGAAGATGCTGCTTTATGGTGGCTTCCCCGCTGTATGGACAGCAGACAACGAACAGCTTCGCCAGCAATTGCTGAGCAACTATTATACTACTTATATAGAGCGAGATGTGCGTACACTCATCAACGTGAAAGACCTGCAGGCATTCCAGACATTCATCCGCCTGTGTGCCAGCCGTGTAGGACAGGAGTTCAACGCGTCGGCTGTGTCAAATGAGGTTGGTGTCAGTGTACCAACCATTAAACATTGGCTCAGCATCCTTGCTGCTTCCTATGTGGTCTATCTGCTGCACCCATACTATACCAACATCGGCAAGCGGCTGACGAAGACACCCAAACTCTATTTCTACGACACGGGACTGGCCGCTTTCCTGTTAGGCATCAGTACGGAGCAGCAGATGGATGTCCATCCGCTGCGAGGTGCGCTGTTCGAGAACATGGTGATCAACGACATGATGAAGCTCGACCTGAACCGAGGCAACAATATGCAGCAACTGTTCTTCTATCGCGACAAGAGCCAGCGAGAGGTGGACGTGCTACGTATTCTGCCACCCAATTTGGTGGAGGCATACGAGATCAAGTCTGCTCAGACGTGGAATGCAGACTTCTTTGCCAACCTCAACTACCTGCGACCTCTGCTGAAGGAACGGCTTCTAAAGACAACGGTTGTTTACGATGGCACGCAGGAGAATCCCCAAACGGATAATGGCATCATTAACTTCCGTCACCTTCAATGGTAGCCTTGGCAGCAGACTTTCTCCTCATGCATTGGGATAGATTTCGCCCGAAATGCTTGTTCATTTCAAGCAATTATTGTAACTTTGCACCACGAACATTTCTGTTCTGAAACCATCAACCGCTTTGCCTTATGAAAAAGCTATTTGAACGAATAAAGGAGAAATACCGTCAGTTCTGCTTGTGGCAGCAGAGACCTTATCAGGTTGCCCCCATGTCGCATGAGTCTCACCAGTGTGCTACCTGTGGCAC
>JAGAXW010000023.1 GCA_017847725.1 Prevotella sp. | reverse complement strand
GGGTCACCTGAAAAAACGTGTGTATAGTTTATTGCAATAAATATCCCTTGTCCACGTTGTAATGAATAAAACAACGTATAAGAATGGAACAGTATAGACTCCTTGCAGAATGCCTTTTGCCTGAACACATGTTGGATTGGTTCGAACTTGCAAACGTACATGTTGAGATAAAGGATGACACCAAGTTGGTTCATATTTACCTTGACGAGAACGAACTCACACCAGACGGAAGAACAGACCTCCGCCCCAATGGCTTTACACGTGAGAGCGTGTTTCATGATTTCCCCATAAGAGGGCATGAGGTATTGCTTCATGTTCGCCGCCGCAGATGGCTTGATGAAGGAAACCATAACGTGATGACGGAATGCAAATTCATTCAAGAAAGCACCCGCTGCTCTACGGAGTTGGCGGCTTTTTTAAAACAAGCGTTTGGAGACGCTCCCTATAACGGCCCGTTCATTTGAAAAAGACTATTTTGTTGATGGGGACAATTACGAAAAGGCGTACAAGAACCATCTCAGCGGTTTTAGGGAATGGTCTGAATTGGAACATTCCGACGAGTGGCTTGTTTTTCCTGAAAACATAGGCCAACATGTCAGTATTGACGAGACGTGCCTTTCCGCAGGCGAGGTCTATACAATAGTATGCAACAAGGAGGCGCATGGACGCAAAGGCAGCATCATTGCCATTGTTAGAGGTACAAAGGCAAAGGAAGTAATCAAGGCACTGGAGAAAATACCGGAGATGCTGAGAATGAGTGTCGTAGAGGTCACGTTGGACTTCTCTGACAGCATGCACAGCATAGTGGAGAAATGCTTTCCCAACGCCATGCGCACACTTGACAGATTCCATCATCAGCAATTCTGCCTGGAGGCGTTGCAGGAAGTGCGCAGGGAATACCGCCGGGAGCAGATGACAAAGGATGCCAATGACAGGGAGGAACATAGGTTGAGGATGAAAGAGTTGGCAAAGAATGACGGTCCGTGGATTGATGAGGATGGCAATCCCATAAGGCGCAATGCGAAGTTCTACCCCAAACGTTTGGAGAATGAGGAGACAAGGGCAGAGTTGCTTGCACGTAGTAAGGGGCTTCTGATGATGTCCCCCAACAAATGGACGGATACACAGAAAGAGCGTGCCGAAATCTTGTTCAGAGAGTTTCCTGCCATTAAGACGGCATTCTCTCTCACACACTCCCTAAGAATGATTTTCTCACAAAAATGCAGCAAAGAACAAGGAGCGGAATGTTTACGCTCATGGTATGGCAAAGTAGCTGAATTTGGGAATAAAGCCTTCAATGATATAGCGGCAGCTATGTATGACAGAGAGAATGAAATCCTTAACTACTTTGTCAATCGGTCTACAAATGCATCTGCTGAATCCTTTAATGCAAAAGTGAAACAATTCAGGGCTCTGTTGCGTGGCATCATAGATAGAAAGTTTTTCCTGTTCAGATTGACAAAAATCTACGCATAAGCCACACGTTTTTTCATGTGACCCCTATTTTTTTGTATCTTTGCAGTGTCCTTACGGCGCTCATGGCGTCGATTGTCAAATTAAATACAATATCGAAAATATGGAATTCAGAGAGATGAGGCGCAAGCGCCAGCAACTGTCAGAGGAAGAGAGCATTGGCATCTTGCAGAAGGCCACTTCGGGCACATTGGCACTACTTGGCGACGGAGGCTATCCCTACGCCGTACCCATCAGTTATGTCTACGTCGACGGACGGCTATATTTCCACAGCGCCATGAGCGGTCATAAGGTGGATGCCATCCGTGGCTGCGACAGGGCTTCGTTCTGCGTCATCGAGCAGGACAGCGTGCAACCGAAGGAGTACACCACCTATTTCCGCAGCGTGATAGCCTTTGGCAGGGTGCATGTCATCGAGGACGAAGTGGAGAAACTGGAGATGGCACGCTTGCTTGGCCGCAGGTATAACCCCAACGACGAGGAGAGTCTTCGGAAAGAACTGGAACATGGTCTTTCCCGAATGTTGATGATCCGTTTCGACATTGAGCACTTGACGGGCAAGGAGGCTATAGAACTGGTACGGGCACACCAGTCGAAACCACAGCCGGGGGGCATGGTATAAAAGAAATTGGCTAATTTTTTTGCTCTTTTCGCAACTTTTTGTACCTTTGCAGTGGACTTTACTATAAACTACTGATAAATCCTAAAATGAAATCAAAAGACCAATCGATTCTACACAAGGATGGTGTGAGCTATCTTGTACCTTTTATACTCGTAACCTCATGCTTTGCCCTGTGGGGCTTTGCCAACGACATCACGAATCCCATGGTGAAGGCCTTCTCCAAGATTTTCCGTATGAGCGTCACTGACGGAGCACTGGTGCAGGTGGCCTTCTATGGCGGCTATTTCGCCATGGCCTTTCCCGCCGCCATGTTTATCCGCAAGTATAGCTACAAGGCGGGTGTGCTGATGGGACTGGGGCTCTACGCCGTAGGAGCACTGCTCTTCCTGCCTGCGTCATGGACGGGCATGTATTATCCGTTTCTCGTGGCCTACTTCATCCTGACATGCGGGCTCTCGTTCCTGGAGACGAGCTGCAATCCCTACATCCTGTCAATGGGAAATGAGGAGACGGCGACGCGAAGGCTGAACATGGCCCAGTGCTTCAACCCCATGGGCTCGCTGTGCGGCATGTATGTAGCCATGAACTTCATACAGGCCAAGCTGCACCCAGCCTCTACGGAAGAGCGGGCCCTGCTGAGCGACGCCGACTTTGCAGCCATGCGCGACGCCGACCTGTCGGTGCTCATCACCCCCTATCTGGCTATTGGCCTGGTGATTGCCATCATGTTTGCCGTCATCTACTTCACCAAGATGCCCCACAACGCAGACAAGAACCACGACGTGCATCCGCTGGCAACACTACGGCGCATTTGCCGCATCGACTACTATCGCGAGGGAGTCATCGCACAGTTCTTCTATGTGGGTGTGCAGATTATGTGCTGGACATTTATCATACAATATGGTACACGCGTGCTGATGGAAGAAGGAATGACAGAGCGCGATGCCGAGGTCATGTCGCAGCAGTACAACATCATTGCCATGATTATCTTCGTGACGAGCCGCTTCATCTGCACCTATTTCCTGAAATACGTCAACGCCGGGGCCCTGCTGGGAGTGCTGGCTGTGGCGGGTGCACTGCTCACCTGCGGCGTCATCCTGATTGACGGCCGCTGGGGGCTCTACTGCCTGGTGGCCATCTCTGCCTGCATGTCGCTGATGTTCCCCACCATTTATGGTATTGCGCTGCAGGGACTGGGCGACGATGCCAAGTTTGGTGCCGCTGGCCTCATCATGGCCATTCTTGGCGGTAGCGTGCTGCCTCCTCTGCAGGCCACCATCATCGACCAGCACACGCTGTTTGGCATGCCCGCCGTCAACGTCTCGTTCATACTGCCGCTGCTGTGCTTCCTGGTTATCATCGTCTACGGGTACAGGACGTACCAGCGCACCAAATAAACAAAACAAAAAGCAGGAAGGCGAGGGACGCCTTCCTGCTTTTTTCTATTTACTAAATCGCTACATCTCTTTGTCGCCAGAAGCGGTAGGTGATATCCTCGAAGGTGCCGTCCGGCAGGCAGCGATACATACGCTGATTGGTAGTGGGCGACTTCAGAGGGCCCAGATGCTTGATGTAGGGGCCTATCTTGATAAAGTCAAAATCAGACTTGTTGACGATAGAGGGCACCCGCAGCCTGCCGCTGTACCATGCTACATGGAACTGAGGGTGGTATTCGTGGATATACTGCGCCAGCTGGTTGACGCCTCGCGGGTCGGCATCGCCGCCCATGAAGGCGATGCAGGTGATGTCGGTCCCGTACTGCGACACAAAATCGTCGATGGCATCCGTGGTAAGCGGCACGCCTACGTCCTCCCAGAGATACCGGCTGTGGCAACCCGGGCACTGACAAGGGCAATTGCTGATGTTGATGGCCAGTGTCACCTCGTCGGGAATCTCCTGAAAGACGATGCCTGTATTTACGTATTTTAGCATTTGGCTGTTGGCAATTTGCTGTTGGCTACTTTGCAGCGTGGGCATAATAGCGGCGGGCGGCCTCCTCCTGACGGGCTTGCGAGAAATTGCTGACACGCTTCAGATAGCCGATGATTCGAGTCATGTAGTCTACATTCTTGGAGTGGCAGTGCGGGCACTCGTGCAGGTAGCGCTTGTCGATGTGGCCACAGTCGTTGCACACCGTGTTGGGAATGTTGAACGTGAAGTAGTTGCATCCCTCCTGGGCAGCCACCTTCAGCAGGTGGAGATACTGCTGTTTCGACAGGTGCTCGTCGAGGTTCATGTGGAGGGCAGAGCCACCCGTAAGATGCTCGATATAGGGGCGTCCGTGCAACTTGAACTTGTCGATGACGGAAAGTGAATCATCCTCGACGACGTAGAAATACGAGTTGTAGCAGTCGCGAGGCACGAAGTAGCCATCCTCTTTATCCCACTTGGCATGCTTCACACCTACATTCTCTGCCGGAATCATCTCACAGTTGAACATCACGTCCTTGGAGCGATACTGCTTGTTGTACTTCTCGATGAGTCCGAGAATGCCCTGTACGAAGTGCTTGTAGTCGTCGTTGGGCGTTATCTTGAGGCCCATGAACTCGGCAGCCTCCACCAGTCCGTTGATGCCAATGGTAAGATACTGGCGAGCGATATTGATATAGCCGGCATCGAAGAGCGGCAGCATGCCGTGAGCCTGCAGGTCCTTCAAGTTCTCGTTGTAGGCCAGTTGCACCTTATGGCACATGTCGATGATACCGCCCAGATACTCCAGATAGTCCATCTTGTGGTTGACGGCATACTGGATGCAGCGGTTGAGATTGATGGTGAGCACAGACTTGGAACCCGTCGACACGCCACCGGCTCCGAGGGTATAGCTGAATCCGTTGTCCGTAATCTCGTTGCGCAGGCGGCAGCAGCTGGACAGCGAGTCGGCATTGTCGCTCATATAGGTGAAGAACGAATGTCCCTCAGAGTACATCTCGGCAGTAAACTCGCCCCACTCCTTATCCTTCGGCTCCCCCTTCTCGTCGACCAGCAGCGCCATCGTCTCTACGGGGAAGGTGAGCATCGTCTTGGTGCGCTCCTGATTGAACCACTTCATGAAGCGTTTCTGCAGCCACGAGAGTCCGTCCCAGTCGGGCTGAGAGCCGTCGGGGAAGTAGAACTCACCGAAGATGCTCTCGAAGTAGTAGCGGTCATAATAGGCCACGTTCCAGAACACGGCCTGGTAGTTGCGGGCGCCCGTGGGCTGGTTCAGCGAGTAGACGATTTGCTCGAAGTAGTCGGTGATAATCTTGTCGATGGTGCGCTTCTTCAGCGACAGGTCGCCCTGCTGGTCGGGGTGCTGCCAGTAGTCCTTGCCATACTCCTTGCCGATGAAGTAGTTCATGTACATCAGGAACTCGGGCGTGGCGCAGGCACCTGCCAGCATCGAGCTGACCATGAACACCATGTTGATGAATCCTCCGGCAAACGACTTCAGGTTGGTGGGAGCCGTCGAGTTGCCACCGATGGCCGTCGTTCCACCAATGAGCCAGGGGTACATCGTGATAGACGCACAGTAGTTGGCCAGCGATGTCTCGTCGTTCTTATATATAAAGTGGTGGGTCAGCTTATCAATGTACTCGTCGGCCAGTTCCTTGCCGTACATCTTCTTGATGCGCTCAGTCAGCAGTCTGCGGTTCAGGCGGATAAAGTTCGACTTGGGCAGTTCGCCAATGAGCGTGGCGATATTCTTGTGTTCCACGTTGGCATTGGCATCAAACTTAGAAGCAGTGGCCGCATTGGCCGACTCCATATAGTCGCTCAGGAACTGCAGCTTGGCCAGCGTCTCACGATCCTCGGTATGCTGCTGGCGATAAAGCATGAACGACTTGGCAACCTTATAGAAGCCTTCGCGCATAAGAGCCTCCTCTACCTGATTCTGGATATCCTCAACGGTAATGTCGTCCTTGATGTCCAGATGACTGAGGATTCTTGAGATGGTACCAAGCTCTGCAGGCTGGTTCACACTCTCGAATGCCTTGACGATGGCATTCATAATCTTGTCAAGCGAGAACTGGTCTTTTGTGCCGTCGCGTTTGGTAATGGTAAAGTTCTTAATTTCCATTTTTAAACTTTTATATTTATATTGTTTCCCAATTACAGGTTGAATTCATTCAAGCTTTTCCTTTATTTAAAAGGGTTTCAAGCAATCTTGCAAGTCCCACTTAGTTTGAAAAGTTTTCCATTTTGGACAACTTTTTAGTTTTTTACCCACAAAAAGTTTCCCATTTCGGGAAACACTTAGCGATTGCAAAGATACAAAATATAAGCATAAACTATTCAAAACTTGGAAAGAAAAATTTGCAAAAAATAGTTAATGGACGCAGATAAACTATATCCATTTTTCACAACTTTCACTACCAGCGGGAGTTAGCAACAAGACAGAACCGTTTGGGCCGTCGGGAACCGCACGCTATATATAATAAGGTAGGAGTAGCAGCACCTTTTTCATGCACAAACTAAAAAAAACGGGAAAATGTTTTGTATTTTGCCCACTTCTTCGTACCTTTGCACCCGCTTTCGGCGCAATCGCTGGCAGGAAGTTTCGAGAGGCCTGTTATGTTGCGTTGGAACGATACAACAACATTTAAATTACAAAAGACAAAAATGGATTTAATCAAAGTTGCTGAAGAAGCATTTGCAACCGGCAAGCAGCATCCCAGTTTCAAGGCTGGCGACACTGTCACTGTCGCTTACAAAATTATCGAGGGTTCAAAGGAGCGTATCCAGCTCTACCGTGGCGTAGTCATCAAGATTAGCGGCCATCAGGAGAAGAAGCGCTTCACCGTTCGCAAGATGTCGGGTACAGTAGGTGTAGAGCGTATCTTCCCCCTGGAGTCTCCCAACATCGAGAGCATCGAAGTGAACAAGGTTGGTAAGGTTCGTCGCGCTAAGCTGTACTACCTGCGCAAGCTGACCGGTAAGGCAGCCCGCATCAAGGAGAAGCGCTCGGGCATCGTTGGTGAGTAAGAAAAAACAAATAAGCCTGCAATCATAAAAGAGATATCACAACACTATTGTGGTGTCTCTTTTTGTATTACAAAGGAGAAGAAAATAAAAATTATTTCGTATCTTTGCAGTCAAAGTAGCATATATACCTTTTTGTACAATGAAAGAATTGCAATTGAAGTATGGGTGTAACCCCAACCAGAAGCCCTCGCGCATTTTCATGCAGGAGGGAGAGCTCCCCATTGAAGTAATCAACGGCCGCCCCGGCTACATCAACTTTCTCGACGCGCTGAACGCCTGGCAACTGGTGCGAGAGCTGAAGACAGCCACGGGACTGCCGGCTGCAGCCTCTTTCAAGCACGTCTCGCCTGCGGGTGCAGCCGTCGGACTGCCACTTAGCGACACCCTGAAGAAGATCTATTTCGTAGACGACATCAAGGGACTCGACGACTCGCCCATCGCCTGTGCCTACGCTCGGGCACGCGGTGCCGACCGCATGTCGTCGTACGGCGACTTCGTAGCACTCTCCGACACCTGCGATGCCACGACAGCACTGATTCTGAAGCGTGAGGTCAGCGACGGCGTCATTGCCCCCGACTTCACGGCAGAGGCCATCGAGATTCTGAAAGACAAGCGCAAAGGAACCTACAACGTCATCAAGATAGACCCTGCCTACAAGCCCGACCCCATCGAGCGCAAGCAGTGCTTTGGCGTCACCTTCGAGCAGGGGCGCAACGAGATACAGTTAGACGACCCCGCCCTGTTTGAGAACATCCCCACACAGAACAAGACATTCAGCGAAGCAGCCAAGCGCGACCTCATCATCGCGCTCATCACCCTGAAGTACACCCAGTCCAACAGCGTGTGCTACGTCAAGGACGGACAGGCCATTGGCATCGGTGCCGGACAGCAAAGCCGCATCCACTGCACACGCCTGGCCGGCAACAAGGCTGACATCTGGTGGCTGCGCCAGCACCCGAAAGTAATGGCGCTGCCCTTCAAGGAGGGAATACGCCGCGCCGACCGCGACAACACCATCGACGTGTATATATCGGAAGACGAGCACGACGACGTGCTGCGCGACGGAGCCTGGCAGCAGTTCTTCACCCGTCAGCCCGAAGTGCTCACCAAGGAGGAGAAACAGGAGTGGATAGCCAAGAACACACAGGTAGCCCTCGGCTCTGACGCCTTCTTCCCCTTTGGCGACAATATCGAGCGTGCCCACAAGAGTGGCGTACAGTATATTGCACAGGCCGGCGGCTCCGTACGCGACGACCATGTCATCATGACCTGCGACAAATACAACATTGCGATGGCCTTCACCGGCGTTCGCCTGTTCCATCATTAAAGACAAGAAATGAGTAAGGAAGACGATTTTCAGAGTATACTCGAGAATGGCATTTCGTTTGGACGTGGTGGCGGACCACGCCCCACCAGCGACAAGGTGAAAACCAAGGCCAAGAAGAAAAAGTATATAACCGGAGCGCACGGTAGCGGCTCTGCACGGCAGAAGGCGAAATACCGTGAGCAACGAGCTAATCGCCATAAGGGCTAAGACATATGAGCATGAGAAGAATATATGTAGTCCTCGCATTGTCATTCGCCATACTTTGCTGCAACGCCCAAAAGCGCCAGCTGCAGGGTATGGCGGATGACAATCATGTTACAGACCTCACGCTGGACAGTCTGGACAAGGTGCGCCAGTCACGTGTCAGTCCCGGCAGCAGCAGGAAAGGCAATCATCCCGTACTCTTTCTGGTAGGCAACTCCACGATGCGCAACGGCACGCGAGGAGACGGCCGCAACGGACAGTGGGGATGGGGCTACTATGCCGAGGACTACTTCAACACCGACTCCATCACCGTCGAGAACCAGGCACTGGGCGGCACCAGCAGCCGCACCTTCTACAACAACCTGTGGCCGGACATCCGCCAAGCGCTACGCCCCGGCGACTGGGTGATTATCTCTATTGGGCACAACGACAACGGCCCATTTGACAAAGGACGGGCGCGCGCCAGCATCAACGGCATTGGTAACGACACGCTACACGTCAACGTACAAGAGATACACGGCAAGGACACCACCTACCGCGCAGAGACCGTATACACCTATGGAGGCTACCTCCGCAAATACATCCATGAAACGCGTGCAGCAGGTGCCCACCCCATCCTCATGTCACTCACCCCTCGCAATGCGTGGGAGAACGGACACGTGGTAAGAAAGATACACAGCCAGTGGTGCCAGCAGGTTGCAGCGCAGGAGGACGTGCCCTATATCGACCTCAACGAACTGTCTGCCCGCAAGCTGGAAGCCTTTGGCGCGGAAAAGATGAAATGGTACTTCCACGGCGACTTGATCCATACGAGCAAATGGGGGGCTGAGCTCAATGCGCGCAGTGCCGCAGAGGGACTGGTCGCCTGCCCGCATCCAGCCCTCAACACGCTAAAGGGGTGGATGCGCAACACCGAGTTACCCATCGTGAACGTGAAGCGGGAAGACGGGAAACCCGTTGTCTTTCTGACTGGTGACAGCACTGTAAAAAACGAAGACAAGAAGTCTGACGGTATGTGGGGCTGGGGAGCCGTGGCCGACGACATCTTCGACACCTCGAAAATCACCATCGCCAACTGTGCCAAGGCCGGGCGCTCGTGTCGCACCTTCCTTAACGAGAAGCGATGGGAGCAGGTGTACAACAGCATCCGGCCAGGCGACTATGTACTCATCCAGTTTGGGCACAACGACATAGGCGCTATCGACAAGAAGCCCGAGCGTGCAGCCATTGCAGGTACGGCAGACACCTGCCACGTCTATAAGATGCAGTCGAACGGGCACTACGAACTGGTATACAGTTTTGGCTGGTATCTGCGCCGGTTCATCGAAGACGTCCGCGAGAAAGGAGGCATCCCTATCCTCGTGTCGCTAACCCCTCGCAACGAGTGGAAAAACGGACACATCGAGCGTCGCAACGACACCTATGGAAAATGGTATCACGAAGTGGTGGAGCAAACGGGAGTAGCCTATGTCGACCTGCATAATATTGCGGCCGACCACTACGACCGATTAGGGCAGCAAGCCGTAGCCCCCTATTACTGTCACGACCACACCCACTCGTCACAGAAAGGAGCCAGGGCCATTGCACAGAGCATTGCAAAAGGATTGCGCGACATTCACTCGCCACTGTCCGCCTATCTTAGATAAGGCGACCTCCTTCGCTTACTCGCGTGTGTCTGCGCCCCACATCATCTTGGCACGCAAGGTATGGAAATATTTCGTCTCTGCCCGCTTGATGACTTTCACACGATAGGGCGCCTTACGCAACGTGAGACGAGTAGTGTCGGGCAGGTTTTCCGAGCGCCCGTCCAAGGCCACCAGATAGTTGTGGGTCCTGCTCTCCACGGTGAGCGTCACCTCCGAATCCTCGGAAAAGACAATCGGTCGCACGTTGAGCGAATGTGGAGCTACAGCCACCAGCGAGAACACGTGGGTACCGGGAACAATGATGGCACCTCCATTCGACAGAGAGTAAGCAGTCGAGCCCGTGGGCGTACTCATCACCAGACCGTCTGCCATATAAGTGGTGACTGCATCCCCATTAATCGTCACATGTATAGAAATCATGGAAGCGTTGTCACGTTTCAAGATAGCAACATCGTTGAGGGCGCAATCATAGCCTGACAACGGCTGTCCGTTGGTGCTTACCTGTATCACCGAACGGGTGTCGACGGCATAGTCGCCCTCATAGATGGCCTGAATGGTATGTTCGATTTCTTGGGCGTTGACGTCGGCCAAGAAGCCCAGACGCCCGGTATTGACACCCAGAATGGGTATTTGCTTGTCGCCCACCATGCTGGCAGCTCTCAAGAAGGTGCCGTCGCCACCCATAGATACGACGATATCAGCCTGAAAGTCGCGCCCGTCAAACACCTCCACCCCCTGGATAGGCAGTCGCCGGTTGTCTGTCAGGAAAGTATAGAACTCGCGCTCAACGCATACCGCAGCCTGCCGCTGAGACAAGACCTCCAGCAGCCGCTGAATGGAAACCGACTTCTTCGGTTGGTACACATTGCCGAAGATGGCAAAACGGAGTCTTCTCGAAATCATAAATTTTATTGCCCTTTTAGCCTTTGTTTGCCAAAGATTTCGTATCTTTGCCGTTGCAAAGATACTGATTTTTCACGTAATCGCATTAAAACAAACAAAAAAATGACAAAACTCAGTGTAAACATCAACAAAATAGCCACTCTGCGCAATGCCCGCGGAGGCAACAATCCCAATGTGCTGGCTGTAGCCCGTGATGCAGAGTTGTTTGGCGCACAGGGTATCACGGTACACCCGCGTCCCGACGAGCGGCATATCCGCTATCAAGACGTGCGCGAGCTGAAACCGCAGATTACGACGGAGCTGAATATTGAAGGAAATCCGATTGACTCGTTTACCAAACTTGTCCTGGAAGTGATTCCCACACAAGTGACGCTCGTACCCGACAGCAACGACCAGCTCACCAGCAATCACGGTTGGAACACACTGGAGAACAAGACATTCCTATCAGACATCTGCCGCACCTTCAAGCAGGCAGGCATCCGCACCAGCATCTTCGTTGACCCCGAACCCAAGATGGTGGAAGGTGCCAAGGCATGCGGTGCAGACCGCGTAGAGCTGTACACAGAGCCATACGCTTCTGGCTACAAAGCCAACCGCGAGGCTGCCATCGCCCCATTCATCGCCGCCGCAGAAGAGGCTCGTCGCGTGGGGCTGGGCCTCAACGCCGGCCACGACCTGTCGCTGGAGAACCTGCACTACTACCACCAGCTCATTCCCTGGACCGACGAGGTGTCTATCGGCCATGCCCTTATCTGCGACGCCCTCTACATGGGGCTGCGCGAAACCATTAAGCAATATTTACAAGCACTCAAATAAACATTATGGCAAAGGTATATGTATTCTTAGCTGACGGCTTCGAGGATGTCGAGGCCCTGATACCCGTCGACGTGCTGCGTCGCGGCGGTGTAGACGTTACAACCGTAAGCATCACCGACTTCCCACTGGTACAGTCGGCCCACGGAGTAAGCATGGAGGCTGACATCATGTTCGAGCAGGGCGACTTCTCTGACGCCGACCTGCTGTTTCTGCCGGGCGGCATGCCTGGAGCCAGCAATCTTTTTGCCCACAAGGGTGTCTGCAAGGCCATCGTCGACCAGCATGCCGCAGGTAAGAAGGTTGCCGCCATCTGCGCCTCACCGGCTGTCGTACTGGCTCCGTTAGGTATTCTGAACGGCAAGCGCGCCACCTGCTATCCTGGCTTTGAATCGGCTCTGGAAGATGCCACCTACACAGGCGACCTCGTCACTGTCGACGGCAACGTCACCACTGGTGAAGGCCCTGCCGCTGCCTTCCCCTTCGCCTATGAGCTCCTGGCCCAGCTGGTCGACAAGCAGACCTCCGACCAGATTGCCGAGGGCATGCGCTTCAAGCACCTGATGGCATGATTACCAGAGAAATGACAGACTATGTAATCATCGTCGCAGGCGGCAAGGGACTGCGCATGGGAAGCGACATACCCAAGCAGTTTCTGCCCATTGGCGGCAAACCGGTGCTGATGCGAACGCTGGAGCGGTTCCGTGAGTATTCTGAGGAACTGCAAATCATCCTCGTACTGCCCAAGGCCCAACAGGACTACTGGCAACAACTGTGCCGTGACTATCACTTCACAGTATCCTACCAACTGGCCGACGGCGGCGAGACGCGTTTCCACTCGGTACAGCACGGTCTGGCCCTCATTCCCGACGATGCCAAAGGCGTGGTCGGCGTGCACGACGGCGTGCGCCCCTTCCCCTCGATAGACGTCATCCGCAACTGCTATGAAACGGCTCGCGAGCAAAAGGCCGTCGTCCCCGTCATCCCCGTGGTCGAGACCCTCCGCCACGTGGCGGAAGGCACCAAGCCACGCGGAGACTACCGCTTGGTACAGACGCCGCAGACGTTTGACATCCAACTGCTTAAAGCCGCCAACCGCCAACCCTACGACGACAACTTCACCGACGATGCCTCTGTGGTGGAAGCCTACGGCCACCCCATCACCCTCGTCGACGGCAACCGCGAGAACATCAAGATTACCACTCCCTACGACCTGAAAATTGCCGAAGCGTTGTTAGCATGAACGACATCCTGCAACAAGACATACAATACCTGCCGGGCGTAGGACCGTCGCGCAAGAAAATGCTCAACGAGGAATTGGGCATCACGACGTTTGGTGACTTGCTGCAGTATTATCCCTACAAGCACGTCGACCGCTCACGGCTCTACCACATAGGAGAGCTGACGGGCGACATGCCGTTTGTGCAGGTGAGAGGTCAAATCCTCAGTTTTGAGACGTTCAAGACAGGGGCACGGAAGAAGCGTGTCGTAGCCCACTTCACAGACGGCACCGGCAAGGTGATGGACCTGACGTGGTTCAACTATGCCGACAGCGCCATCAAGAAATATAAGATAGGAACAGCGTATGTAGCCTTCGGTCGGCCACAGGTGTTCAATGGGCGCATCCAAGTCGTACATCCGGACATGGAAGAGGCCAACCAGTTAGAGTTGTCGGCCATGGCGATGCAGCCCTACTATAACACCACGGAGAAGATGAAGAAAGCCGGCCTCAACTCACGCTCCATCGAGAGGTTTACCAAGTCACTGACAGAGGCCCTGAAAACACCAATCAGCGAAACACTCCCCGACTTCATCACCCAGAAACTACATCTCATGTCGCGCGACGAGGCCCTGCGCAAGATACACTATCCCCTGAATGCCAAGGAACTGGAGCGGGCCCGCCTGCGGCTGAAGTTTGAAGAGCTGTTCTACGTCCAGCTGAACATCCTAAGATATGCCAGCGACCAGCGCCGCAAGTACCGCGGCTATGTCTTCTCAAAGGTGGGCGACCACTTCAACAACTTCTATCACCACAACCTTCCCTTCCCACTGACAGAGGCCCAGAAGCGTGTCATCCGCGAAATCCGCAAGGACATGGGCAGCGGCCGGCAGATGAACCGCCTGCTGCAGGGCGACGTGGGCAGCGGCAAGACACTGGTGGCCCTGATGTCGATGCTCATCGCACTGGACAACGGCTATCAGGCCTGCATCATGGCACCTACGGAGATTTTGGCAGAGCAGCACCTGCAGACCATCATGGACTTCCTGCACGACATGCCAATCCGGGTGGCCATGCTGACCGGCATTGTGAAAGGAAAGAAACGACAGGAAATCCTCGACGGCTTGCTCGATGGCAGCGTACAGATACTGGTCGGCACCCATGCCGTCATCGAAGACACCGTGCAGTTTGCCCGCCTCGGCATGGTGGTGGTCGACGAGCAGCACCGCTTCGGTGTTGCACAGCGTGCCAAACTGTGGAACAAGAGTGTCAACCCGCCACACGTCCTGGTCATGACGGCAACGCCCATCCCCCGCACACTGGCCATGACGCTCTACGGCGACCTGGACGTCAGTGTCATCGACGAGCTTCCGCCAGGCCGCAAACCCGTGGTGACAACCCATGTCTTCGACCGCAGCATGCCATCGCTCTACGACGGTATACGCCGGCAAATCCGCGAAGGTCGCCAGATTTATATTGTCTTCCCACTGATTGAGGAGAGCGAGAAGATAGACCTCAAGAACCTGGAAGACGGTTTTGAAGTGCTGCGCCAGGTATTCCCCGAGTTCCGCCTCAGCAAGGTACACGGCAAAATGAAGCCTGCCGACAAGGAGGCCGAGATGCAGAAGTTCGTTCGCGGCGAGACACAGATACTCGTGGCCACCACCGTCATCGAGGTAGGCGTCAACGTGCCCAACGCCTCCGTCATGGTCATCCTCGAGGCCCAGCGCTTCGGACTCTCGCAGCTACACCAGCTCCGGGGGCGCGTCGGCCGCGGAGCCGACCAGAGCTATTGCATTCTCGTGACGGGCTATAAACTGGCCGAAGACACTCGCAAGCGCATCGACATCATGTGCGAGACAAACGACGGCTTCCGCATCGCCGAGGCAGACCTGAAGCTGCGCGGTCCCGGCGACTTGGAGGGCACCCAACAGAGCGGCATGGCCTTCGACCTGAAAATTGCCGACATCGCCCGCGACGGCCAACTGGTTCAGATGGCTCGCGACGAAGCCCAAATGATTATCGACAACGACCCGACGTGCCAGTCGGAACGCTATTCCCTACTCTGGCGTCGGCTAAAAGAACTGCGAAAGACCAATATCAACTGGGCTGCCATCTCCTAATCGTTAAAAGTACCTTTGCAAAAGCGCCTAAATGTTAAAAGACACAAAATAAGCACTCTTTAGACGTGTTCCACTGAAATATTTTGTATCTTTGCAAAGTTTTTAGAAAAAACAGAGGCGTTTTTTACGTCCAAAATCACAATAACTTATGATTCTGAACATAAAGAAATTACTCATATTTACTATTGCCAGTATATCCACCATCCAGGCGTCAGGCCAGGATCTTTTGGCACGCCAGGCACCAGTAGACCGCAGAATGAAAGCTGTAGACAGCGTAGCTCTGCGGCGACTCATATACACAGAGAACTACGACTCTCCAGCCGAGGATTTGTACGAAGACTGGAGCAATAAATACGCACATCGTGAAACGGCACTGCCCGACTCTTTCCGTATCTCGCTGAGAGACTTCTGCATGCCGACCACCAGCCGCGTACTGACCAGCAATTTCGGTGCCCGCTGGGGACGCCAGCACAAAGGTCTGGACATTAAGGTATACATCGGCGACACCATCCGTGCTGCATTCAGTGGCAAGGTGCGCATTGTACGCTATGAGAGACGAGGCTACGGCAAATATGTCGTCATCCGTCACTACAACGGACTGGAGACCATCTACGGACACATGTCGAAACAGCTGGTTACGGAAGATCAGGAAGTACGCGCCGGCGACCCCATCGGACTTGGCGGCAACACCGGCCGTAGCACCGGATCGCACCTGCACTTCGAGACCCGCCTCTGTGGCGTAGCCCTGAACCCGGCCCTGATGTTCGACTTCCGCAATCAAGACGTGGTCGACGACTACTATGTCTTCCACAAGTCTTCCTATCAGAAGGAGTCTACCATTGCCACCCGCCTGCGCGGTGTCAATGGCATCAGTTTCGGCTCAAGCGATACCGACGACGTTGTGGAGCTGGCTGCTGCAGCACCTGACGCATCGTATGACCAGGAGACCCGCTTCCACAAGGTGAAGCGCGGCGAGACGCTCTATTCTATCGCCCGCCACCGCAACACCACCATAGCAGCCCTCATGAAGCTGAACCACCTCTCGAAGCGCTCAAAGCTGCGCCCGGGCCAGATTCTGAAGTTCAACTAAGACAAGCGAAACAATATGAGCGGCACCCTCCAGAAGAAGGTGCCGCTCCTTTTTCTGATAAAAATCAAAAAGTGGTCGTCCGTGCTTAACATTCACTCCCCAGATGCGTATAGGTTATAAACGCTTATCACCTTTACGACAATGAAACGACTGCTACACCTTATTATATATACGGCAAGCCTGCTGACAGTCTCGGCACAGATCACCACACAGATACCGCTGGAAAAGATATACCTGCAGACGGACAAGCCCTACTATGCCGCCGGTGACACGGTGTGGCTGCGTGCACACCTGGTGGACGCCACCACCAACAGACCCGTCAGCCGTTCGCGCTTTCTCTATGTCGAACTGCACCATCAGGAAGCAGACACGCTCTGCCAGCGCCTGATGCTGAAGGCTGACGAGGACGGTGTGTTTGCCAATGCCCTCCTGTTGCCAAAGACCATGAAAAGCGGTGTCTACACCTTGGCAGCCTATACGCAATGGATGCGCAACTTCGGACCAGAGCATTTCTGCTACCAGCCCCTGACGGTGGCGGGAGGACAGCGTGTGCGAGGCCACCGCATTCCACTACACCTCCTGTCACGGCACGATGCCAAGGTAAGCATCTGCGGAGAAGCCGCCACCGACAACAGGCCCATGACCCTTGACATCGATATCCAAGACCACGACGGACTACCGCTCAGCGGCATCTTTGCACTCTCCGTGACCGACTACGACGTGGTGAAGCCGGACAGCCTGTTTGGCGACATCCGCCAGAGCCTGATTCGCCAGCAATTCGCCAACAGGACGGACACGTCCTACACCATCACCTATCCATTCCAGCAGCAGCAGCTCATCACCGGTCGCATAAAAGGCTCGTTGGGCCAGCGCATCAAGAATCCGCGCCTGCTCGTGGTGAACAACCGGACGGGCCACCGCAAAGCGTTCGAACTGGGCGACAGCACGCGCTTTGCACTCGCCGTCGACAATCCCAACGGCACGACATTCACGCTGGAAGGTACCCGCCGCAACGGTCGCACCAGTTTAGTGGAACTGCAAATCGACTCGCTGACCTTCCCTAAGCTGAAGCTTCCCCACTACCAGTTGACGACGGGAGCCAACGGCCATGCAGCCTTCACCACGCAGTCGCAGCTCCAGCAGATGTACAACCGAGCCAACTACATTGAGTTGCCCGAGGTGGAGAAGGTGGGCAAGAAGCCTGAGATTCAAAAGTCAAACTTTCTGAACATGGAGGCACCACGTGGTCTCAAGCCTGGCGACCCATGGATAGACAGAGCTGTCCGCATGGGCATGCTACTGCACCGTTTCGGAATCTACACCTTTATTGATGCTGCCGGCCGCGAGCACATCAATTCATATGCCTCGCCGCAGTACGTTGGCAAAATTTACGTAGACAACATGGAGTACAGCATTGCGGACGGAGAGGATGGCGACGTGCTGAACATCACTCCCCAAAACGTCCGGTCTATTGAATACTTCCCTGCAAACAACGCCATTAATGGTATGTTCGGCGTCCGCCCTCTCAAAAATGGTACGATACCCGGCGTTCTGTTCATCTTCCTGAAGGACGGCTCCGAGATAGTCCACTCTAAGGGCAACCGCCCGCTGTCGATGGCTACCGTCCGGCAGTTAGGCTACGAACAGCCCGTAGAATTCTACTCGCCGCAATACCCCAACCCGTCACACAAGACGCGTCCCGACCAGCGCACCACGCTCTACTGGAACCCCAAAGTCAAGACCGATGCCAACGGCCATACCACCGTCCGCTTCTACGCCTCCGACATCAGCCACCGCTACCTCGTGACCATCGAAGGCGTGAGCGACGACGGAACCATCGTGCATCACCAGCGGGTGATTGAATAAGGCGAGCACCCGGAGCTTGCCAACAAACTATTGGAAAGTGAAGGGTACCAGCTTCACGCCGTCACCGTAGATGGTACGGAAGTCGTCGCGCATGGAGATGACGTGATAGCCGGCTTCGCGCCACTGGGTTGCCAACTTGAGCGCCTTCTCACGGTTGGCATGGTCGCGCACATCGTCGTCGGCCACCAGCATGAAGGCAGCCGTGCGGTGCTTGCTATTACCCAGACAGTAGTTGTGCATGGCGCAGTCGCCGCCGCTGTTGCCAAATGACAGGACGGGCACCTTGCCTATCTCCTGCGAAATCTGCAGCACCTTATTGGTCTTCAGGTTCTTGATAATCAGTTCGTCGGTACGGATGAGTTGTTCCTCCTTGCCCATGGTATAGTTGACGCCTTCTGCGTCGCCCTGCTTGCTCGACTTGAGCTTCACGTCCATGCCAATAACCCTGTTGGGGGCGATGCCAAGCGGTTCGACAAGGGCACGGCAGATGAAACGGTCGGAGCCGGAGACGACATAGAAGGTGAAGCCGTTGGCGGTCAAGTAATTGAACACTTCGACCATCGGCTTGTAAATACCCTGCCCATTGGTCATGCCCGTGAAGCCGTTGGCCGGCAGGGCAGCATAGTCCTTCACATATTTGTCGAACTCGGCGACGCTCATACCGGCATACGCCTTGGCTGCCGCACGGGCATGAATCATGTCGAAGTGGGCGGGCAGGGCGGTACCCTGACGCACGAAGTCGCGTATCTGCTGTGCCACCTGCCGCACATCCTCCGGAGCCCTGTCGCGATAGGAGGCATCGTCGAGCACGCGGTATTCCAGCATATTATACTCAAAATAGGAAGGGTATAGCTCAGCCACGAAGGTGCCGTCCATGTCGAAGGTGGCAATGCGGTCTTCCGCCTCGATATAGTTGGCCGACTCCGGATTGGTCACATCCTCCACATACTCCTGCAGGGCCGTCAGCGCCTCGCACTTGTTCCACTGTGTGAAATACTCTTTCGATGTTGGTGTCGTCGTGACATTGTCCTCCTTGCTGCACGATGTCAGCACAGGGCTGCAGACTATCAGGATGGCAGCCAGCATCCATAGCAGATTCTTTCTCATATTCTCACCTATCGTCTATTGTTCCGTTATCGCGCCACATAGCCGTTCTTCGTCTTCCGGAATGCCGAGAGGCGGATGGTATGGTTCACGTGGTCGAAATACTTGTTGGGGTTGACGGCCTTTCCGTTCAGGCGGGTTTCAAAATGCAGATGTTCCGTAGTGGCCCTTCCCGTACGTCCCGTCAGGGCTATCACCTGCCCGGCCTTTACGCGATCGCCCACCTTGACCATGTTTTTGGAGTTGTGGCTATAATAAGTCTCCAGGCCGTTCGGATGCTTGATACGTATCAGATTGCCATATCCGGCATACCTGGCAGAGAAGACGACCTCACCGTCGAAGGCAGCCAGGATGTTGTCGTTGGGCTTCGTCTTCAGGTCCATACCTGTGTGCCGCCTGCCGCCACGTCCCCCATAAGGACTGATTACCTTGGCACCCGGCAACGGGTAGCACCACCACTGGCGGGCTATCTCCTCATCCGGCTGCGGTGCCTTCAGCACGCTGACGTCCACCTTCCAACCGGCTGTCTTCCGAAACAAGACCACCTGCTTGCGCAAGCGATGGCTCTCCAGGCTGAAGAAAATCTCGGGATTGACACGCCCGCCATTCACCATCATGGCAAACTCACAGTACGTTTGCCCTTTGTTGGTTCCCACGATGGCAATGGTCTGTCCCGCCTTCACACGGTCGCCCGACTTCACCAGATTCTCGGCGTTGTTACCATAGACGGTCTCCAGTCCGTTGCCATGACGGACGACAATGACATTGCCAAATGGCGGATTGTTGCGCGAGAGGCGTACAACACCGTCAAACATCGCCTTCACGGCGTCACCCTTCGTGGTTTCTATCACAACACTATAGTCCTTGCCCATCTTGGCCTTACCCACAGGCAGCGGAAAGCAGTAGTCCTTGTCGCGTCCTCCGGTAAAGTCGATGGTAAAGGCGTCAGACTTCTCAAACAGCAGGGGGTCTTCCATACTGATCTGCTGCTGTTCCAGGGCGGTGAACTTGGTCTGTGCACAGCTCAGGAGCGTCAGCGTCAGTGCTGCAAGAAGTATTATGTACTTTGCCTTGATCATCATCTTTCTTTGCTGGCTACTCCGTATACTCAAAGTCTTCGTAGTCCTCGATATCCTCTACATCTTCTTCGTCGACATACTCTATGTTCTCGTCTTCGCCCTCGTCGGCCAGTTCCTCGGCAAAGCGCGTCATGTCTTTGTCGCGGTGCACCAGCGTGTCTTCGGCCATCACCGCCGCCAACTTGTTGCTCTCGGCATTCAGTTCGCGCCAGAGCACGTCCTTCAGTTCGTCGAGGCCCTTGTTGGCCACGGCAGAGATAAAGACACAGGGCAGGTCTTGGGGCAGCGTCTCACGCAGCATCTCGACGAGTTCGTCGTCCAGCAGGTCGCACTTGGTGACGGCCAGCACACGGTGCTTGTCGACCATCTCGGGATTAAACTGCCGCAGCTCATTGAGCAGTATCTCATACTCACGCTTGATGTCGTCGGTATCGCCCGGCACCATAAAGAGCAGCAGCGAGTTGCGCTCGATATGTCGCAGGAAGCGCAGGCCCAGGCCCTTGCCTTCCGAGGCACCCTCGATGATACCGGGGATGTCGGCCATCACAAACGACTTGCCGTCCCTGTAGCCCACGATGCCCAGCGAGGGCTCCATAGTGGTAAAGGGGTAGTTGGCTATCTTCGGGCGGGCATTGGAGACAGCAGACAACAGGGTTGACTTGCCTGCATTGGGGAAGCCCACCAAGCCCACGTCGGCCAGCAGCTTCAGTTCGAGGATGACGGTCATCTCCTGCATCGGCTCGCCAGGCTGTGCATAGCGGGGCGCCTGGTTGGTGGCCGACCGGAACTGGTAGTTGCCCAGTCCGCCGCGTCCGCCCTTCAGCAGGACAATCTCCTGTCCGTCGTACGTGATGTCGCAGACATACTTACCCGTCTCAGCATCGTAGACCACCGTACCGCAGGGCACGTCGATATAGACATCCTTGCCGTCCGTGCCATGACACTTGTCGCGCCCTCCGTTGCCGCCATGTTCGGCAAAGATATGGCGTTCGTACTTCAGGTGCAGCAGGGTCCAGTAGTTATGGTTGCCGCGCAGGATGATGCTGCCACCCTTGCCGCCGTCACCGCCGTCCGGTCCGCCGTTGGGGTTATACTTCACGTGGCGGAGGTGCATCGACCCTCGCCCGCCCTTGCCCGAACGACACAGTATCTTCACATAGTCTACAAAGTTCGACTCCATCTACAGTTCATCGATGACTTTACAGATATCGGCAAAAATACGCTCCAGACTGCCAAAGCCATTGATGTGGTGGTGCAGTCCCTCCTGTTTATACCATTCGATGAGCGGCTGCGTCTGAGAGTGGTAGACGACGAGGCGCTTCTTGATGGTTTCCTCGTTGTCGTCAGCCCTGCCGCTGTCCTTGCCGCGCTTGACCAGTCGCGTCATCAGTTCCTCTTCCGGAACATCCAGCTCTATCATGGCGGCCACCTTGTCACCGCGCTCGTCCAGCATCTTCTTCAGGGCCTCGGCCTGCGGAATGGTGCGGGGGAAGCCGTCGAAGATAACCCCCTTATGGCCACGGCCGTAAGCGTCGTACACCTTGGCCAGTATGCTCACCATCAGGTCGTCGGGAATCAGGTTGCCTCCGTCAATATAGCTGGCGGCCAGCTTACCCAGTTCCGTACCCTTCTTGATTTCACTGCGCAGCACGTCTCCTGTCGAGATGTGGCCCAGTCCATAATGCTCTATCAGCAAATCGCTCTGCGTTCCCTTGCCGGAACCCGGAGCTCCGAAAATGACAATATTCTTCATCCTGATTTTTACCTTTTTTTTATCCTTATTGATGATTGTTTCTTTTCCTTTCAGCCACAAGTCTGTCACGAGGTCACCTTTCTGGGCCTCTACATCACTGGGCAGATGTGGCAGTACGATTTGTCTCATTCCTCAGCCAGTGTATATATCTCCTTCAGGTTGCGGCCCTGCTGGTCGTAGTCCAGTCCATAGCCGACGATGAAGTCGTTGGGTATGGAGAAGGCGGCATAGTCTATGTCCAGCTTTTCCTCCAGCTTCTCGGGCTTGACAAACAGGGTGCAGATATGTATAGACTGCGGATTGCGTACCGTCAGGGTTTCGAGCATCTGGCGCATGGTGCGCCCCGTGTCGACGATGTCCTCCACGATGACAACCGTACGGCCGCTGATATCTACATTGAGGCCGATGACCTCCTTCACCTTTCCCGTCGACAGCACTCCCTCGTAGGATGCCAGTTTCACGAAAGACACCTCGCACGGAATGGTGATTTCCCTCAACAGGTCGGCCGCGAACATAAAGGCCCCGTTGAGCACACTGAGGAAGAGGGGGTTCTTGCCTGCCATGTCCTGATTGATGCGGGCGGCGATGTCCTTGATACGCTGTTTTATTTCAGCTTCTGCGATAGACGTTTTGAAGGTCTTGTCCTTGATTTTAATAATACTCATTTTGTCAAAAGATGAAATTTGCGACAAAATTACTAATTTTTTGGCAAAGAATGTTATAGATTAGCATATTTTTCGTATTTTTGCATCGTATGAAGATATTTACGAACGCTCAGATCCACGAGCTTGACAGATATACCATCGAGAATGAGCCTATCAGCAGCATCGACCTCATGGAGCGAGCCGCCAAGGCACTGACACGCGCCATCATGGAAGTATGGCCCGTATCAACGCCCGTGGTGGTCTTTGCCGGAGCGGGCAACAACGGCGGCGACGCACTGGCCGTGGCACGCATGCTGGCCGAACAGGACTACAAGGTATGCACCTATCTCTTCAACATCAGCGGCCATCTCTCGCCGGAGTGTGCCACCAACAAGAAACGACTGCAAGAATGTAAGCGCCGGAACGAATACATCGAGGTCACCGAGCAGTTTGACCCGCCACGACTGGACGAGGGCATGCTGGTCGTCGACGGTCTGTTTGGCTCTGGCCTCAACAAGCCACTGGCAGGCGGTTTCGCCTCGCTGGTGAAGTACATCAATGCATCGGCCGCACAGGTGGTCAGCATCGACGTGCCTTCAGGACTCATGACGGAGGACAACGCCTACAACGTACGGGCACACATCATACGGGCCAACCTCACGCTGACACTGGGCCAGCCGAAGCTGTCGTTCCTGTTTCCAGAGAACCAGATATACGTCGGACAACTGCGTGTGCTGGACATCCGCCTGAGCCAGGAGGGCATACAGAAGACCGAGTCGCAGTATACCATCCTGGAGGAGAACGACATACGAAGCCGACTGCTGCCACGCGACATGTTTGCCCACAAGGGCCAAATGGGCAACGCCCTGCTCATTGCCGGCAGCTACGGAATGGCGGGCGCGGCAATCCTGGCCAGCAAGGCATGCCTGCGCGCCGGTGTCGGGAAGGTGACCGTCAACTCACCCCGCCGAAACATTCCCATCCTGCAGATAGCCGTGCCAGAGGCTATCGTGCGGCCCGGCAGCGAGGAGACGCTATTTGCAGAGGTGGTGGAGACCGACGACTTCCAGGCCCTGGGCATCGGCCCCGGACTGGGACAGAGCGAGCAGACGGCCATTGCGCTCATCACCCAACTGCGGCGCACGCAGTGTCCCATCGTCGTCGATGCCGACGCCATCAACATCCTCTCGACGCGCAAGGCGTGGCTGCAGCAACTGCCCAAGGACATCATCATGACGCCCCACCCCAAGGAGTTCGACCAGCTGGAAGGGCACTCCGCCGACAGCTACGAGCGGCTGACCAAGGCATGCAACCTGGCCGAACGCATCCACGGCTACATCATCGTCAAGGGGCACTATACCGCCATCTGCCTGCCCGACGGTCATATCATGTTCAACCCGACCGGCAACGCAGGCATGGCAACGGCCGGCAGCGGCGACGTGCTGACAGGCATCCTCACCGGACTGCTGGCGCGCGGCTACACGCCACAGGATGCCTGCATCGTCGGGGTCTACCTGCACGGACTGGCCGGCGACATTGCCGCCGCCGAAGTGGGCGAGGAGAGCCTGGTAGCCAGCGACATCATCCGCTGTCTGCCGCAAGCCTTCAAACGGCTCTACGAATAGACCCGGCCGTCCCCCCAGAAAACAATTAGCGTCGTCATCTTTCGGATGGCGACGCTAATATATATAGGAATATACGTCTTACTGGGCCAGCTTGCCGTCAGAACCAAGCACATTCACAATCTTGTGGATGTACATCTTCTTCATGTTCTCACGGGCGGGCTTCAGATACTGGCGCGGATCGAAGTGGTCGGGATGCTCGGCCAGATACTGGCGAATGGCTGCGGTCATGGCCAGACGAGAGTCTGAGTCGATGTTGATCTTGCAGACGGCGCTCTTCGAAGCCTCGCGGAGCTGATCCTCGGGAATACCGATAGCATCGGGCAGGTTACCACCGAACTTGTTGATGATGTCGACCTCCTCCTGGGGAACAGAGCTTGAGCCATGGAGCACGATGGGGAAGCCGGGGAGCTTCTTCTCAATCTCATGCAGCACGTCGAATGCCAAGGGAGGAGGTACGAGCTTGCCGGTCTTCGGGTCGCGGGTGCACTGCTCGGGCTTGAACTTGTAGGCGCCGTGAGAGGTACCGATAGAGATGGCCAGCGAGTCGCAACCGGTACGGGTAGCGAAGTCGATCACCTCCTCGGGCTTGGTGTAGTGGCTCACCTCTGAGGCCACCTCGTCCTCAACACCGGCGAGCACACCGAGCTCGCACTCTACGGTGACGTCGAACTGGTGGGCATACTCTACCACCTGGCGCGAAATCTTGATATTCTCCTCGTAGGGCAGTGCGCTACCGTCGTACATCACTGAAGAGAAGCCCATGTCGATACAGTCCTTGCAGAGCTCGAAGCTGTCGCCGTGGTCCAGGTGCAGCACAATCTCAGGATGCTCACAGCCCAGTTCCTTGGCGTAGGCCACGGCTCCCTCGGCCATGTAGCGCAGAATGGTAGCGTTGGCATAGTTGCGGGCGCCCTTCGACACCTGCATGATGACGGGCGACTTTGTCTCAACGGCAGCCTGCACGATGGCCTGCATCTGCTCCATTGTGTTGAAGTTGAAGGCGGGGATGGCATAGCCGCCAGCCACTGCTCTCTTAAACATCTCGCGCGTATTGACGAGACCTAATTCCTTGTAATTTACCATAGTTGTTTGTTAAATTTTAGTTATTAAACAATTCCTTATTTCTCTGCGGGTTCAATCATTTTCCAGATACCGGCTGCACAAGCACCGCCGACAAACGGACCGACGATGAAGATCCAAAGGTTGGCCAAAGCCGTGCCACCCTGGAAGATGGCAGGAGCCAGCGAACGGGCGGGATTCACAGACGTACCCGTGTAGCGGATGCAAACCAGGTGAACCAGTACGAGGCTCAGGCCGATGGCCAGTCCTGCGAAGTTGTTGGTAGCGCCGTTGGTCTTGGCGGTGGCACCGAGGACGACGAGCACGAAGACGCAGGTGAAGACAATCTCAGCCAGCAAGCCGCCAAGCACACTGACATTGACCTGCAGGTCATTGGCGCCGGTACCCTCCAGACCGGGGACATTGGCAGTCAGGATATAGAGCAGCAGACTGCCGATGAAGGCGCCGATGCACTGGAACAGCATGTACATGCCGCAGTCCTTGGCATCCATGCGACCGCTCAGGAAACAGCCCAAGGTGATTGCAGGATTGATATGGCAGCCGGAGATGCCACCGATGGTGTAAGCCATTGCGACCACGGCCAAGCCGAAGGCCAGCGCCGTACCCACCACGGCAGGAATATTATTGACAGGATCACAACCCAGGCTCACGGCCACGCCGCAGCCCATCAGTACGAGCACCATAGTGCCCACCATTTCTGCTAAATACTTTTTCATAGTCTAATTATTTGAGTATTAATTTATATTTTGCACGCAAAAGTAACTAAAAATATTGAATAAAGCAAGTAAATCGGACAAAATTTGTAACTTTGCAGCATGGTAACAGAAAATCCCTACGTCAAGCAATTCCCCGACATGATGGCCGGCAAAACCGTACTCTACTGTCACGGCTTCGCCTCAAGCGGCCAGTCGGGCACCGTGGAACGCCTGCGCACCGTCATGCCGCAGGCCAGAATCGTAGCACCCGACCTGCCCGTCCACCCGCAAGAGGCCATCGACCTGCTCCACTGCATCTGCAGGGACGAACAGCCCCACCTCATCATCGGCACATCGATGGGCGGCATGTATGCCGAACAGCTCTACGGCTACGACCGCATCTGCGTCAACCCCGCCATGGAGATGGGCGAGACCATGAAAGCCCACGGCATGACGGGCACCCAGCAGTTCCAGAACCCGCGCCGCGACGGCATACAGGAGTTCTACGTCGACAAGGCGCTCGTCAAGGAGTATAAGGAGGTGTCAGAGCACCGCTTCGAAGGGGCCGACGACCAGGAGCGCCAGCGCGTCATCGGACTCTTCGGCGACGAGGACACCACCGTCGACACCTACGACCTCTTCCGCGCCGTCTACCCCCAGGCCATCCACTTCCACGGCGAGCACCGCATGAACGACAAGTCGTTTATGCACAGCGTGGTGCCCGTCATCCGCTGGATCGACGACCGCCAGGAACACCGTGAGCGCCCCATCATATATATAGGAGTGGAGACCATGATGGACTCCTTCCGGAAGCCCGCCTCGTCCGTACAGAAGACCGTCCGCCAGCTCATCGAGCACTATCAGGTCTACTTCGTCGACGGCACAGACAGCCTCGCCGCGACAGCCGCCTGGCTCGAAGACTACATCAACGTGCCCGCCTGGCACCATACCGTCTATACCCACCGCCGCGACCTGCTCTACGGCGACTACCTGATAAGCCAGGGAGCGGAGGGCGACCCCATGGCCACCCTGCTCGACTACAGCTCCGACACATTCAAGACGTGGGAGGACATCGGCGAATACTTCTCACGCCTCGGCGGGCAGTAGCGCCCATATTCCGAAATCGATTTTTTTCCTTCACCTTCACCCGATTGTCCGAAAGCCCTTTGTACACGGGCCTCGCGGGGGTGTGGCCGTGCGCGCGAGGGGGCCGGCGGCCTTCACCCTTCCTTCACCCGTCCCGCACCAAGGCGCCTCGCGCACGCATGCACTGGCGCGCAGGACAGTCGGCGCTGTCGCCAAGACAAGCAGCAATTTCTGAAAACGCTCACCGTTTATGGCAGAACGCTCACCGTTTCCAGAAAAACGCTCACCGTTTTTCCATCGCCAAGTGCTGACGGGGGTGAAGGAAAGGTGACGGAGAAAACGGATCACGCGGCGTCCCCGCCTGCGCAAACCTCCTTTATACAAAGGGCTTTCGGACAATCGGGTGAAGGTGAAGGAAAAAAATCGAAAAGCGAAGTTACAGCGTATATTTTAGTAGGAGCACCCCCTCCATCGGCCGAAGCTGGTATGTATATGAGTAAGTATCAAAGCCATCAATCCTGCAATATTCGAAACTCTGCCTGTTATTCAGATTCTTCAACTGGAGCTCTAATTCCATGCGCCTGGCCTTGTAACGTACTCCACTGTCCAGGAAAAGACTGTGATAAGCATTCTGCTGGAGGCTCCCATGATGGTATCCGCTCTTTACGAACAATTCTAATTGGGCAATAGGATTTACTGTAAGATGGATGTAAAGCTTATGCTCAACCAGTTTGCTGTGGCTCTCTGTGTCTACAAGACGCTTGTTATACATCATTTTATATGTGACGTCAGTTGACATCATGCCGTGCAGCCAACCCTTCCTCATGCTCAAGTCTATGTCGAACATACGGCTCTTTAGCGTGTATTCCCTGTCTTGTCTGGCCATTTTCTGCTCACCGTACGTGGCATTTCCCATCATGGACAACTGCAAATCGGCCTCATAGAAATTTTTCGACGCATATATATACATGTTCGATGTGGTGCTCCTGTTTTTTCTACCTTCTGTTTTATAGATTGTCTTTTCGCGATCTGCCAGGCTGCTCTTCATCGTGTTCCTGTCGGCCATCATCCATGTACCTCGTATGGTCATAAAGAGTCCTGAAAGGGTGTTCCTATAATTGAAGGTTGCGGTAGCACTTGTCGTGTGGCTCTCCTTCAAATGACCATAACCAAGATTGCTCCTATCACGATAAGTCTCGTACACGGGGATGGCGAAATAGTCTAAGACATCGCCCACCGAATAATGGCGTCCCACGGTTAATGACAGATTCGTATTGGCCTTAAACGAATAATGGGCCGACATAGACACTCCGACTCCTATTCTATCAAACCTGCCGTCCTCATTTAAAGTCCGACTCTGCACCTTTAGATTATACACCGATATGGGTAGGTCGAACTTAAATCTCAACCGACTCCTATGATACTGGAATTGGGGGATAAATGTTGTTGTCAATTTATAGCCGTTACCTGCGTCTGTAGTATTCGACTGGTTTCTAATCAAGTTCTCATTCAGTTTAACATAGTATGAGTCAAAATTCACTTTTAAAGCCAAGTCTGCGTGATTCCCCAACATCCACGTAAACTCTGTTTTTTCTCTTGTCTGAAAAGTTGTCGTCCTGAATTCTTGACTGACAACAAGCGAATCCTTGTCTTCTTCCGCAGCAGAAATCTGGTTTTTCGGGAGATGTGCAAGGGCGATGTCCGAACTAAAAACAAACACCTTATTATGATGGCGGACAGTTGTATTCAGGCTGTTTTTTACGTGGTATTCCCGGATGCCGATGTCTTGTCTCAACCGTACACCTTCATGTATGGCATAATGATTACTGGTAAACGTCCCCGCCAAGCTTAAATTATCCAGCAAATACACCTTCTCTTTATTGCTCTCCAGTTTGAAATTCGTTTTCACCTGTTTAGCATGGATATCAGAGTGGTTGCTGTTTGACACAGAAACGGCACGGTTGCTGCCATCAAAGAAAACGGTTCTTTTTACGCTTGAATAATCGAAAACATCACTCACATAATTTGTGTTGACGGACAGTACGACGTCTTTTTTCATCTTCATGATATGATTGTAAGACAGCGCAAACGAAGTGTTCTGCTTATACCTATCTGAAGACAGTTTATTTGAGCTAAAAGGCTGTTTGATAAACAAATCAGAAAGAGGTGAAGATGCCGGCAGGCCGGTTTCGACCAAGAAACGGTGCTCATCGCCATACGAACCTCCAGTATTGTTCCCCTTCAGTGTTACCAGCGACTGCCCCCTGGAGCCTGCATACATTCCAAAGCCCTCACCAATCCACAGTCCCTCACTTCCGGCACCACAGCCTAACGTCACAGAACCAAACGGGCGGAACTTTCTGCCTTCCTTCAACTTAATATTCAAAGCAGCTTTATCGCTAAACTGGATGCCCCTTAAAACGCGCTGCGGCTGATGGTTCTCATAAACGCTGACTGCTGCAATATCATCCACTTTCAGGTTTCTTGTCGCGATGGCATACTGACCGGACAACAAGTCGAGCCCTTCAATATAAAACTTGCTGATACCTTCCCCTCTATAGGTGATACGCCCTGACTCCTCTACATGTATGCCAGGCAGACGCCTGAGCACGTCTTCCAAGGTCCGGTCTGAGAATTTACGGAATTGACTCACATGATAGTGCAAGGTATCCCCGATTGCCATGATTGGTGTGCCCTTGATGGTAACTTCGGGCAACACCGTATTGCCACGCTCCATTACCACATACTGACGTTCACTGGCGTTCTTCACCAATAACGTTTGTTGCTTATAACCTACATGTGAAGACATGATGCGTATTGGCAGAGAATAAGTATACGGAATCAATATATCGAATATTCCTTCCTGATTGGTAAGTCCGTATGCCAGCAGATGCCCTCCCTCTGAACATAGCTTGACGACAACTGACTTGATCGGCCTACCATTACCATCCCGGACTATACCTTTCACATTTGTCTGCGACAGGCAGGGAATGGCAACCAGAAAAGGAATAAGGATTGTATACAACAATTTCATCTGTATCTATTCTCTTTCCATCGGATTAAAGAACCGTTTACGATTCGGAAGTCTTTTAGGACTTCCATCTCTGTTCTTGGGAGCAGCCACACTTCCACTAATCACCTTGCCGGAGTTCTTCATATAATAGTCTAAGGTGCGGTTGAACTTCTCGCGAGTGGTACGCAAATAGTTTTTCTTAGTCTCCATAATCGTCGAATGTGCCTTCCTGACAGAAATGGCAGAGATGAAATGTTCTTTTGTGCTGTCTTCCACTTCCAGTATCAACCCTGGCAGACCTGAGAATTTCCAGGGGCCGCAGGCTATTGGCAAATCACAATACCATGCCGACCATTTGCGACCTCTGAAATCACAAGTGGCTTTCCTACACTGCTGTCCACACACCGTCTTCGTTTCGTCTGACAACTGCCAGTTCAAATCATACAGGCTATCCGTATATGTATAGTTGTCTATAAAAACCCTGTCGTATGCGACCAGCTTGTCCGAGCCTATTTCGCGAATCAGGAGATCACTCTTGGGCTTGTATCTGCTGTACATCTCTGCATATTCTGCCTTCCGAATTTTAGAAATATCTCGGCAAGACAATACAGAATCTAAACGGTATCTCCCATACTCACTGTATTTTGAGAACATTTCTCCAATTTGAAGAATTTCATATCGCTCTGTCTGGAAGACATTGTGTTTAGGATCTGTCGTCGTGTGTAGATAGATACATTCAAACAGACAGGTGTCGATTTTCTCTTGAGGAGAAAGCTTTATTCTGTTGTTATCACACGATCCGCCTAAGTATGTTATATTTTGGGCTAACGACACGACAGGCAATAGGCACAAAAACAAAATTATCGTATTCTTATTCATAATCAAATATCTTTATTGACCTATATAATGTTAAAGAAATGCAAAGATCTCACAATATAATACTATGAGGATCTTTGCATCCAAACTATTTAGGGACACCAAAAACTAAAATGGGTATTAGGTTCCCCACACTCTGCTTCTACCAGTTCCGCCATATACTCTATTAAAGCTTCTTCATCTCCGTCAAAGAATTCCTCTCCAACAGTGGTCCCCATGGTTCCGCATTCTGTAACATAGCAGCAACCATCTTGCTCTTGTTCCTCATCATCATTCTCCGCAAAGACTGACAGTGTTCCTGCAAATAAGCAAAATGCTAATAAAATTTTTCTCATGTTCCTTGTTTTTATTGGTTAATAAAACGACCTTCTTATCTTTTTTGCGCAAATACAGATAAAGGTTTCTGTCGCAAATATAGGAAGAAGAAAAGGAACGGACGAAATTCTGTCAGATTATTTTTGTGGGGCGCTGCAAGCCAGTTGACACTGCAACATCCTTATCTTCAGAGATATATACACAATTATATCGCTGCACAAACAGCCCGAATTGCAGCAGAATGGGGGCACGCTCAGTCCTTTTTCTTCGCTTTCAGGCGCGTCTTATAGGAGCGGACTGTAGAATTGCCAATGCATAGAATCGCCTCCATCTCTTTATCAGACTTGCCCATGTCCTGCAGGATAAGAATCGTAGTAAGGCGAGGCGTCAGACTCTTGTACTGCTTCATCCAGACATCAAAAGTCTCATAATGGGCTATCGAGAAAAACTCGATAAGACATTTCTCTCCGTCGTTTTGCAAGTTTAGCTTTTCACCGCGCAGAGCTGCATCGTACAGTTCGCGGCCTCGGCCAATCCGCCTGTTAGCATCTTTCCGCCTGTTGCTGATGTCACGCTGTAGGCTGGCGACCTCACTGGTATGGGTGACGTTGGCCTGATGGAGCCTCTTCATATACGCACGCACGGTATATCTATGGTGGAGCAGGTAGCAGACGGCGGCCAGCACCGACAGGAGTATCACCCACTTCAGCCACGTCCATACTTTGAGATACTGGCTCTGGGACACCTTTGCCATACGCTTGTTTTGCTCGTGTATACGCTCTGAGAGTGCCAGGACACTGCTGCCGTCGTGCCGTTTCTGATACAGGGTGAGTATCACCGGCAGCTTGTCGGTCTGGTGGCTTGAGTCGTTGGAATGGAAGCCGCCCACCCATCCGGAGGCAAGATGTGACCTGCCACCCTTCCGGATATGTACAGCACCACGCTCTTGATAGACGTCGGAATCAGGGCCGCCCTCAACCTCAATATTCACGCCACGGCTTTCTGGGGCACCGCCCTTGTATGCGCCCATACTCATCACCAAGTAGGCCGCACTGATATCATCCAGAGAGGGTAGCAGCCGGAACGTCTTCAACCAGGTAGACCTCGCCCGCAGCGTGTCACCTTGTTTTATATAGGCCTGCGCCAGTTCATCCATGGCGCGGGCCATCAGGAAGGTGTCGGCCAACTGCTGCGCATCGGCTTGGAGCATTTTGGCATAGCTCATCATCTGCTGGCCGTCACCTGCGAAATCGTACGCCATACAGAGGCTTTCATGATACTTTGGCAGGATGCTGGCGTCGCCGAAACTTGTGGCGGCCTGCGCCCCGTCACGGAGCATTGAGATGGCCGCGTCGTGCTGGCCCTCTTCGTACTTGGCTACTGCACGAAGGTAGTCTGAGTCACCGTTCCGACAACTCTGCAAGAGGGCCGCCACGACGACACACAGTATCAACAGTCGCTTATCGGCAGAAAGCATCATCACGGTCTGTTCACGAATCTGCGGTTTGCGGCAGCAACACCACCCCATGCTGCTTCTTGCCGTCCATCATAATCTTCAGCGGACGCTCGAAACGGACATGGCGCACGAACTGGGTTTCCTCGACAGCCGGCATGGCATCGAGTATGCCACGCTGGAAGACGCCGTCGCCCGTGAAGGTGTTGATGGTGAAATAACCCACGCCAAACGAAGTAAGGTTTTGGAAGAAGTGGGTGCCCTGCGAGGGGTCTACGTGGTAGTTCTTCAGGCCGGCCTCAACGATGACACGGGCTGCCGAGATGTGCGGCCACTTGACGGGAATGCCCAGCCAGTAGTCACTGGAGCCCCACCGTCCGGGACCGATGAGCACATAGTTCTTGTCGGCGGCGAGGAAGCGACGGTTGATCTGCTCTATCTCGTCGGCTATCTGCGGATTGTTGGCGGCCGTGAAGTCGTCGTCGGCCTTGACATAGACCACATCGACGACATCCTCGGAGATGCCGTGGCCCAGCGAGTTGTGAGAGCGCAACAGGCACTGCTCGTCGGGGAGGGCTGCGAGGTCCTCGTCGAGCACCTGCTTGGAGTCGACGATGGGACGTATCTGGAGCAGGAAGAAGTCTCCCCTCACGGGCTGTCCGTTGCCGCCATAGAGGTTGCAGGCGAACTCTATCTCGACGGGCCGGCGCATCTCGTCGGCACCAAACTTCTGCGAGAGCTGCAGAATCTCGGGCAGGGGGAACACCCCGTGTTGCAGCACGCCACAGAAGGAGATGACCTTGCGCCCTCCTTCGTAGATGCCGTCGCGGATAACCTGGTCGTAGGGGTCGTAGGTGGAGGCGATGCCCTGCAGGGCTCCATCCTTGTCGGCCTCCTTGACGCGCAGGTTGAGGATGTTGAAACCGTCGTCGACCTTGAAGTCGGCGCCGACATGCGACATGTCGAGGGCGTAGAAGCGGGTCTGCGTCTCACGGAGGGCTGTATCCATCTCGCTGGTCTGCAGCACCTGTTTGGGGTGGTAGGGCGAGACGCGCAGCGTCTGTCCGCCGTCGACAATATACTTGCCCAGTCCGAGTGCCAGCGATGCGATGCCCTCTTCGGCCAGCTCGTCTCCTATGGGATAGTAGTTGAGGGAGCGTAGCACACCGCTGAAGGTAGGATAGAAGCGGTTCTCATGCTGCTGACCGATGACCTCCTGCAGGATGACGGCCATCTTCTCCTGGTCGATGACATTAGAGGTGGCGGTCATATAGGCCTTGGAGTCGCGGTAGTAGACGGAGGCGTAGACACCCTTGATGGCACAGGCCAGCATGCGCAGCATCTCATACTTGTCGTCGAGATAGGGTATCATATAGGTGGAGTAGATGCCGGCGAAGGGCTGATAGTGGCTGTCTTCGAGCAACGACGACGAGCGGACGGCGATGGGCGACTTGACGGCATCGAAGAAGGTGAAGAAGTCGGCAATAAGCGAATCGGGCAACTGGGCACGCAGGAAGTGCTGCAGTATCTCTTCGTCGCTGGCGTCGCTGAGGGCTATCGTCCACAGGTTGTTCTTATCCATGAACTCATCGAAGAAGTCGGTACAGAGCACCACGGTCTTGGGTATCTGCACGGTGGCACCCGCCAACTGGTTGAGTTCGGGATGGCGCTTGATGATATTGTCGAGAAAGGCCAGGCCACGACCCTTGCCGCCCAGCGAGCCGTCGCCGATGCGGGCAAAGTGGGCATAGCGGTCGAACTTCAGACGGTCGAAGACGGCCACGACGCCGATGTTCTTCATGCGGCGGTACTGCACGATGGCATCGAAGATAATCTGGCGGTGGGCGTCGACGTCTTGCAGCTTATGCCACGTGACGGTCTTCAGAAACTGACTCACGGGGAAGATGGCACGGGCACAGAGCCAGCGGCTCATGTGGTTGCGCGACACGTGGTAGAGCATCGAGTCGTTGGGAATCTTGAAGATGTTGTCCTGCAGCTCCTTCAGGGACGACACACGGGCTATCTCTGCCTTCGTCTGCGGATCGCGGAAGATGAAATCGCCAAAGCCCATGTGCTCCTCGATGAGCTGGCGCAGGTCTACGTTCATCTTCTTTGAGTTCTTGTCCACAAAATGGAACTTTTCTGCCTCGGCCTTCTTCTTGTTGACAATCTCTGAGCTCTGGAGGATGAGGGGCACGTACTCGTCGCGCCGACGTATCTCGCGGAGCAGCTTCAGGCCAGCCTCGGCATCGCCCTCCTCCACATGCGACAGCCTGCCGGCGGTGGTCTTCATGGGGAAGCGGGTGTCGCTGATAACACCCAGCACATTGTCAGGATAGCGCTCATACCACTCCATGGCCTCCTCGTAGTTGGTGGCCAGCACCACCTTGGGGCGGCCGCGCTTGCGCTGGGCGGCAGCATGCGGGTTGAGCGCCTCTGTCGAGAAATTCTTCGACTGTGCCAGGATATAGTTGTACAGATTGGGGAGCACCGAAGAGTAGAAACGGATATTGTCTTCTACCAGCATGATCATCTGCACACCGGCCTCATGGATGTCGTGCTCGATATTCATCTTGTCCTCGATGAGCTTGATGATGCTCAGAATGAGGTTCGTATTGCCCAGCCAGCAGAAGACGTAGTCGAAGATGGACATATCCTCATGCTCGATGCGCTTGGTGATGCCGTGAGAGAAGGGGGTCAGCACCACGCAGGGCACCTGCGGAGCCATCTGCTTGACGTCGCGTGCCACGGCAAACGCATCGTTGTCGGCATTGCCCGGCATACAGATGACGAGGTCGATGTCGGTGGTCTTGAGCACCTGGTCGGCCTCCTCAGAGGTAGATACCTGGGTGAACGTGGGCGGATAGCGAAGACCGAGTTCCATATACTCGTCGAATATCTTCTCGTCCACCCGTCCGTCGTCCTCCAGCATGAACGCGTCATAGGGGTTGGCAACTATCAAGACGTTAAAGATGCGCCGCGTCATCAGGTTGACGAACGACACATCCTTCAGAAAGAAATTATTGAACTCCTGGGGTATGTTTGCACTCATATTCTGCTATTCTTTTCGCAAAGGTAGTATTTTTTTCACGAATTTCTGACAGAATGTGCCGTTTATTCAAAAAAATTTGTAACTTTGTAGTGCAGTAGGCGTACTGCTGCGGTATGGCAGAATTAGCAAAATGTAGCATTTTCGATAATTTTTTCGCTGATTTTCTTTGCCATTCCAATAAAATAACCTACTTTTGCGTTGTCTTGATGACAATATGATATTATTTTACTTAAAACTATTAAAATCTTTATACTATGAATGTAGAGAAAATCATGCAAGGCTTGGAGCAGAAGCATCCGGGCGAAGTAGAGTTCCTTCAGGCTGTACGCGAAGTGCTTGAGTCTATCAAGGATGTGTACAATCAGCATCCTGAATTTGAGAAGGCCAAGATTGTAGAGCGCATCGTGGAGCCCGAGCGCATCACGACATTCCGTGTGCCCTGGGTCGACGACAAGGGCGAAGTACAGGTAAACATCGGCTACCGCGTGCAGTTCAACAGCGCCATCGGCCCATACAAAGGCGGACTGCGCTTCCATCCCTCGGTGAATCTGAGCATCTTGAAGTTCCTCGGCTTCGAGCAGACTTTCAAGAACGCACTCACCACACTGCCCATGGGCGGCGGCAAAGGCGGTTCCGACTTTGCTCCCCGCGGCAAGAGCGACGCAGAAATCATGCGTTTCTGTCAGGCTTTCATGTGTGAACTATATAAGGTGATAGGTCCTGACATGGACGTTCCCGCTGGCGACATCGGTGTTGGCGGACGCGAAATCGGCTATCTCTTTGGCATGTATAAAAAACTGACCAGCCAGTTCCACGGCGCTACACTTACCGGTAAGGGACTTGAGTGGGGCGGCAGCATCCTGCGTCCTGAAGCTACCGGCTTTGGCGCCCTCTATTTTGTCCACCAGATGATGGAGGAGCACGGACTCGACATCAAGGGAAAGACGGTTGCCCTCTCTGGTTTCGGCAATGTGGCCTGGGGCGCTGCCAAGAAAGCTACCGAACTGGGAGCCAAGGTTATCACCATCAGCGGTCCCGACGGATATATCTACGACCCGGCCGGACTGGACGACGAGAAGATTGAATACATGCTGGAGCTCCGGGCCTCGGGCAACGATGTCTGCCAGCCCTATGCCGACGAGTTCCCCGGCAGCCAGTTCTTTGCCAACAAGAAGCCTTGGGAGCAGAAGGCCGACATCTACCTGCCTTGCGCCACCCAGAATGAGCTCAACGGCGACGACGCCGACAAGATACTGGCTCAGAAGCCGCTCTGCGTAGCCGAGGTGTCAAACATGGGCTGCACGGCCGATGCTGTCAACAAGTTTATCGCTGCCGGTCAGCTGTTTGCTCCAGGTAAGGCTGTCAATGCCGGTGGCGTGGCTACCAGCGGTCTGGAGATGACCCAGAACTCGATGCGCATCGCATGGACTGAGGCTGAGGTCGACCAGAAGCTGCATCAGATTATGTCGGGCATCCACGCCCAGTGTGTGAAGTACGGTAGAGAAGGCGACTACATCAACTACGTGAAGGGAGCCAATGTTGCCGGCTTCATGAAGGTGGCCAAGGCCATGCTGGCACAGGGCATTGTATAGCTCGGCGAAGCCAAGGTATATACGCCCGTGAGAACAGGGCATTGTATAGCTCGGCGAAGCCAAGAGGCATTATATAACATTTTAAGAGATAATGGGAGATAGAAGAAGAAACATCATAGCACACATACTTTCACCACGAACGGCCGTTCTGTGTTGCGCCCTCTTCATCTCCCATTTTCTCTCTTTTTCCTACTCCCAATCCCTACAACAAGGCAAGGCATCCTACTATGCCAAGAGGCTCAGCGGCAAGAAGACTGCCAGCGGCGAGCGCCTGCATGCAGACAGCCTGACTTGTGCCCACCGCTATTATCCGTTTGGCACAAGACTGCGTGTCTACAACCCGGCCAACGGGTGCAGTGTCATTGTGCGCGTCATCGACAGAGGCCCCTTTGTAAGAGGAAGACTCATCGACCTGTCATGGCGAGCCGCCAAGGAGTTGGGTATCATCTCTCAGGGGGTAGCGGTGGTTATTGTCCAGAAAGTCTCCGATTTCGTTGTCCCGTTCTTGCCTACAGACGAGATAGAGCTGCCGGAGCTTGACCTGGAAACCAACGACGGTGCACCAGCCCAGACTCCCGATTGGAGAGATACGAAAAAAGACTCACCGCAACATAAGAAGAAACGGTAAGTCCTTTACTTTCGCATGAAGAATCCTGACCCCTCTAATGCTTGCTCGTCGTCACGGTGAATTCCTTCACCTGTGAAGTGATTTCGTGATTACCCTGGGCCACGGCAACACGTATGACCACCTGCCCGTCCTTCAGTTTCTTGTCGGCCAGCACGGTGGCTGTATAACGCACACCACTGTTGGGGGCAATGCTCTCGACGTGCAGGTTGGGAGAGATACGGATGTGCTTGTTGCCCGATGTCTCGAACACCATTGGCTGTACGTCGTAGAGTGTCATTGAGGAGCGGTTCATAATCTCAAACGTCACGCGGCACTCTTCGCCACGCCGAATCACACCGTCGTGGTCGGCATCGATAAAGCGGGCATTACGAATCTCTATCAGTGAGTTGTACTTGATGCTGTAGCCAGGCTCGACACGGGAGGGCACAGGGTCATAGGACTGGGGAACGGCAGCCGTGTAGCCTCCACTGCGGGGAGAAGCCGTGTTGCCTCCACGAGGACCGGGGGCATCAAAGTCGATACGGTCGTCGCCACTGTTTGTGGCATCGTAGCCGCTCTGGTCCACGCGCTCATCCTGCTGATAGCCATAGTCTCGTTGTGCACGGCGTGCTTCACGCTCACGACGGTACTGCTCATACTTCTCGGCCTCCTGTTGGTCGGCAGCAGCACCGACAGAGGCACCTATCGCAGCACCGCTGGCCATACCGACTATCGTACCGATGTCGCTGCCTCGCCAGCCGCCGGCAACGCCACCGATGGCCGACCCCAACACGGCACCAAACGAGCCGCCCACGACAGCGCCCTGTCCTGTATACGTGCCACAACTGCTCATCAGCAGAACCGCACCAGTTATCATAAACGCAATTTTCTTCATTCCTTCAATATTTAAAGTTTCACATTGCAAAGGTAATCATTTTCCTAAAAACAAAAGCAGGGATTCCCCCAAAATCGTTTAGGGAATCCCCTACTCTCTCACCTCTGTAAGAAGAGGAATGGTATAACACCAAAAACACGCCCACGTAGCAGATGTTACGATGGGCGCGAGTATAGAGATGTTTGATGATAACGGTACAGGGCTATTGGACCTCGACGAGGTAGTAGACTACGCTGATAGTGGTGCCTTGGCCTCCGCTTACGCTCTCGGTGATAAGCAGCTGACTGCCCTCGAAAGCAATATTGATAGTGCCTGACTTGCTTGGGTCGTTGAGGGACTCATAGTTCCAAGAATAACGGGCTGTTCCTGCTTCTTCGTTGTCCCATTTCCAAGTGGAGACAGCCAGCATACCGTTGGTGTAGAACACAACATAAGTTCCTGACTTGGTAAAGATGACCTGCTGGGGATAGACAGACCCACCGTCACCACCGCGCATCTCCTTATCGTACTCTTCATACGTATTGAAGGTACGGTCGAAGGATGTGCCTTGGTAGGAGCCACTGACGCGGATCTTAGAGAAAATCCACGTGCGACAAAGCATATTGGTCTTAGTACTGGAAGAATACTGAGCCTGAGGCTGTGCTCCTACGGTAATCTGGGTGCCGTCGGTGGTGGTAATGTCGAGCGAAACGGCATTATTAGCGCCTCCCTTGACAGTGATGGTGCCAAAGCCATCGAGCACGTAGGTATCACCGTTCTTGGTATAGGTGCCGTAAATGATGTTCTGGTAGGTGACACTACGGGTAGCATCTATGGGGCTGATGAATGTCGGTGCGGCAGCGCGGCTGCCTGTATTCTTGGTGATAACGTAGTTGCCGCTGGCAGTGAACTCGATGGACTTGTAGGCACTGTTGGCGTCAGTTATGTTGTACAGGGCACTGCTACTCTCGTACTTGGGGGTGTCTAACGGGCCTCCTGCGGAGTCGTCATTGTTGCTGTCGGAGCTGCATGATACGAACATTGCGGAAACTGCGATGAGTGCCACACAAAATAGGTTTAATAATTTCTTCATAACTTTTTATCATTTTTTGCCTCCTGTCTCCCTAATTCGGCTATTTTACTTTTATTATCTCGGACGGATGCAGCATGGGAGTTATTTAATGTAGATATTGTCGTCACAACTCGCACAATAAAATGCCTTTTCCTCTGTTGGGCGCAAAAATAGAAATTATTTCTGAGCCAACCAAACTTTCGGGTGGAAAAAGTTCGCACAAGGGTCTTTTTCCAGACTCTATGACCCACCCGCTGGGTTTTCCTAAAAACAACATGAATTCGACGGACTCGCGTAGTTCCACATAAAGTATTTTGATATAAACACCGAACTCCTTAAAAAAAACAAGGTTCACAAAAGCTCGTATTACTCTATGTGACTGTGTTTTAGGCGTGAAACTAAGTTTTGGAGAACACAGGCATGCAGTCCTGGTGGGTGCTATCTATCAAATTAGGTTGTACCATCATCTACACCAGATATTTCACCGTCTGGAGAGCCTAAGTTCATATCGTGCGACGGCCGTGGTAAATATTAGACTTCAATGATATACATGTATCTATGAAGCTACATTTTGTGCATCGAACTCGCGTTAAAAACAAAAGCAGGGATTCCCTCAAAATCGTTTAGGGAATCCCTGCTCTCACCTCTGTAAGAAATGGGGAATAGCGTCTGCTAAGGATTACAACTTTATTCCTGCTGTAAAATAGACAAAGCCATGACTTGGCATCAAATCGTTTCGCGACTTCTCATAACGGTAGCCTATGCCCAAGACCCCTGCAACTTTCGACTTTCCAAAGAGTTGGTTCCACGACAGAGAGGTATCATAAAAAGTATGTTTCCAGTCTGGACTGCCGATGGTGGAACCGATTTTCAGCTTCAACGGCAGCGAATAACTCGGCTTGTCTATAAAGTCATACATCAGGCCTCCGCCTAAGTCGACACTATTGTAGTAGCTTTTTGTGCCGTCTTGTCGCAGATGGTGGCTCAGGATGTCAAGGCCGCCCAATACAGACAGGTGCTTATATACAACCACTCCCAGATCCAGGTGATATCCATGCATCGTCATCCCCTTATTCCGTAATGACGTCTGCATACCCAGCTCAATACTCATGCGTAATGACTTTTTCTCTCCATCAGCTGCGCACTGACCCTGTGCATTCAACGTACAGACAAGCAGCAATGCTAATAATAGTTTTTTCATTCTTCTTTACTTCCGTATATCGTTCAACTTTCGGATGCAAAGATAAGACTTTCTGAAGTAATGATATCCAAGCAGAATTCACAATTTGTTTACACTTTGGATATATTAACAGACTGTGAACTGTCAAGAAGCAAATGTTATCAGAAATTTAACACAAACTCGTCCATTTGTTTGGCCGTTCCCTTTTTATGTGTAATTTTCTCATATAGCCGCTGTCGAAGCATAGTGATTGCCGCTTTGCTTTTAAACAACATTACTGCAATATCAGCTGGTGATATTCTTAACTTAATTAAATAGCATGTTTTAAGTTCTACATCAGACAAACTAACTAATGCAAATAATCTTTGAGTAAAGTTGTCGTAAACAGTATCAATACCTTCTCCCACTTCTTGCCATTCTTCTTCGGTCAGATGGAAACCATCATTACCTGCATATTTCTTTATCCTCATATATAAGGAGGTATTGGTAAACTCATTCAACAGATATTTCTGCTTACGATGGTAAGCTTCTATCTTCATGTTTTCAGTCCTCAATTGTTCAGCATCCAACTCTATCATGGTTATTGCATTAGTATCATTACGTTTATCCGCATCACGCAGTAAGGATTCCAACTCGGCTATCCGCCTTTTATTCTTATCTACTTGAACAATACTTTGGCTATATTTCTCTTCCTCAATATGACGCAGTAGCTTTTCCTGAGCAATCTCCGCACTATGCTTTTGCTTATTATACTTCCATATATATATTCCTAGTATTACAAGAAAAACAAAAAGAAAGAAAAGAATATACAAAAGTGCTTCAATATTCTTACTATGTTTTTCTATATTATCACGTTCTCTCTTTATCTTGCTAAAATTATATTGTGCATTTATTTTCTTTGTTTCGACTACTTGTGACAGTCTCTTTATAGAATCTGTCACAGCCTGTAGTTTCTTATAATATGCCAATGAATTCAACACATTATATTGGCGCTCTTCTAACTGAGCTAAATGCCTATATATTTCTTCTTGACCATATACTCCATAACGATCCCGTATTTTCTCAAAATAGACGACAGCAGAATCTACTCGATTCTGGCCCAAATACCAATAAGCCCAGTTGGCATCACATAATGAATCGCTGGATAAATATTCACGGGCTTTCTCATATTGTCCTATTTGAATGTAAATATCACATACATTTCTCTGTGCCGCAGGTATTATATTTTCTGGACACTGGGTGTGCTTCGCCAAATCTATGGATTTATTATAATAGAATAGTATACTATCCACATTATTTTGAATAGTATAAACTCTGGCCATATCAAAAGAAGACAAAGCCATTCTTAGTGTATCATTATTACTTTGGGACAGATTATAATATTTATAATAGAAATCAACACAATCCTCGTACATGTGCTGAGCAAAATACAAATTTCCAATACATTGAAGTATCCAGCACATCAGAAAACGGTCTCCACAACTTTCTGCTTTATCTTTTGCTTTCAGATAGGAATCCATTGCCGATGGATAATCATCACTTACCTGATATACTGCCCCCATAAAGCATAAAGCTTTTGCATACTTGTCAAGTGACCCTTTGTATTCATAATAACGACACAAACTATCAACAAGAGAATAGTCGGACGTTGACAAATTCTCATCGACAAACAATCTTCCTACACGCAACAACTGGCGATAGTTTGCCGATGCTTCACTATTGTCTGTAGAAGTGCTGTCATACAATGCCAACAGGCTGTCCGCTTCTATATAAGCTCCTCTCATTAGCAAACTGTCTGCCTCTACTAACAATTTGGGGAACGTATGGTCCCAACTGCATGAAGCTAACGTAAATACAAAGGCAATGAATACAATTATCTTCCGCATCCTATTCAAGAATCATATACTATACTCTTAATAAAAAGTGGGGCACAGCCAGATGACAGCGCCCCACTCTATATAGAATCTCTCTGAAATATTACTCAGCCTTTGCCTCCTCGGCAGCAGGTGCCTCAGCAGCGGGAGCTTCCTCAGCCTTCGGAGCCTCCTCAGCGGGAGCTTCAGCCTTAGCGGCAGACTTGCGTGAACGGCGAGTCTTCTTGGCCTCAGCCTTCGGAGTCTTGAGCATGTTCTCGTCGAAGTCTACGAGCTCGATGAAAGCCTTCTCTGCAGCATCGCCCTGACGGAAGCCAAGCTTGATGATGCGGGTATAGCCACCAGGACGGTCGCCTACCTTCTGGGCTACCGGGCCGAAGAGCTCTTTCAGAGCCTCCTTGTTCTGGAGGTAGCTGAAGACTACACGACGGCTGTTGGTGCTGTCGTCCTTAGAGCGCGTGATGAGCGGCTCAACATATTTCTTGAGTGCCTTTGCCTTGGCGAGGGTCGTAGTGATTCTTTTGTGCATGATCAGCGAGATGGCCATGTTGGCAAGCATGGCACGGCGGTGGTCAGCAGTACGGCCCAGATGATTGAATTTCTTTCCGTGTCTCATTTTTGTTCTTACTCTTTATCAAGTTTGTATTTTGAAATATCGGTTCCAAACGACAGATTCAGACTCTCGAGCAAATCATCAAGCTCAGTGAGCGATTTCTTACCGAAGTTGCGGAACTTGAGAAGGTCGGTCTTGTTGTACTGTACGAGATCACCAAGGGTCTCGACGTCGGCAGCCTTCAGACAGTTGAGGGCACGAACCGAGAGGTTCATGTCTACCAGCTTGGTCTTCAGCAGCTGACGCATGTGCAGCACTTCCTCATCGAACTCCTGATTGCCCTCGACGTCATTATTCTCAAGGGTAATCTTCTCGTCGGAGAAGAGCATGAAGTGGTAGATGAGGATTTTGGCAGCCTCCTTCAAGGCATCCTTCGGGTGTATGGAACCATCCGTCGTCACCTCCAGCACGAGCTTGTCGTAGTCGGTCTTCTGCTCGACACGATAGGGCTCTACGCTGTACTTGACGTTGCGGATTGGAGTGTAGATTGAGTCGATAGCTATCACATTGACATCGGTACAGAACTCGCGATTCTCATCAGCGGGGACATAGCCGCGGCCCTTGTTGATAGAAAGATCAATCTGCATCGAAGCTTTGGAATCTAAATGACAAATCACCAAATCGGGATTTAACACTTCAAATCCAGTCAGATACTTGCCTATATCACCGGCTTTAAACTCGGTAGAATTCTCGACAGTGATGGAGACTTTCTCGTTC
>JAGAXW010000022.1 GCA_017847725.1 Prevotella sp. | reverse complement strand
CTTCAACGTGAACGTGGACAGGCTCATGCTCCTTACTGTAAAAGAAGAAGGAGAATCCAAAGAATCTAAATACTTCTGGCATATCTCTATCTCATTTTATAGTGACAGTGCAAAGATAGGAATTATTTTCGATACCAACAATTTTTTTGCCAAAAAAAATTGTTTCTGGTGATTTCTGCATCGGAAAGCTTTATTCTCGATTGTGCAAAGCTTCTGAAAAAATCGTATGAGTCACTGATTTTAACATGATAAACTTTACCGTTTGGGAAATAATTGCTACCTTTGCAGCTTAAAATAAGCCACAGAAGAAATGGTACCTTATCTTGACGTACAACACCTGTCCAAGTCGTTCGGTGCCCTCGAACTGTTCAGCGACATCAGCTTCTCTATCGGCGAAGGCCAGAAGGTGGGACTGATAGCGAAAAACGGTACGGGCAAGTCGACGCTGTTGTCGATACTCTCCGGAAAGGAGGGGTACGACGCTGGCGACATCGTATTCCGCCGCGACCTGAAAGTGGGATTCCTGGAGCAGACGCCACGCTTCGACCCGGCAGAGTCGGTGCTGGATGCCTGCTTTAATCATCAGGGCGAGGCGGAGAAAGTGCTGAAGGCCAAACAGGTGCTGACGCAGTTGAAGATACGCGACCTGCAGCAGCCCATGGGTCAGCTCAGCGGAGGCCAGCAGAAGCGCGTGGCCCTGGCCAACGTGCTGCTGACGGAGCCCGACCTGCTGATACTCGACGAGCCGACCAACCATCTCGACCTGGAGATGATAGAGTGGCTGGAGGGATATCTCGGACACAGCTCGCGCACGCTGCTGATGGTCACCCACGACCGCTTCTTCTTAGACCGCGTTTGTTCTGTGATACTCGAGCTCGACGACCATACCGTCTATACCTACCGTGGCAACTATGCCTATTATCTGGAGAAGCGGCAGGAACGCATCGACAACAAGCGTGCGGAGATAGCCCGGGCCAACAATCTGTTTCGCACGGAGCTGGAGTGGATGCGCCGTATGCCGCAGGCCCGTGGCCACAAGGCCCGCTACAGGGAGGAGGCTTTCTACGAACTGGAGAAGGTGGCCAAGCAGCGGATTGAGGAGCGACAGTTGCGGCTGAAGGCCTCCAACGTGTACATCGGTTCTAAAATCTTTGAGTGCCAGTATATCTCCAAACGCTATGACGACACGGTCATCATGAAGGACTTCTACTATAATTTCGCGCGCTTTGAGAAAATGGGCATTGTCGGCTCTAACGGTACGGGCAAATCGACATTCGTGAAGATGCTGCTCGGACAGGTGCAGCCCGACGAGGGAAGCATCGTCGTCGGCGACACCGTCAGGTTCGGCTATTTCTCGCAGGAGGGCCTGCAGTTCGACGAGCAGCAGAAGGTCATCGACGTGGTGCGTGACATTGCCGAGTATGTCGACCTCGGCGGCGGGCGCAAGCTGTCGGCTACGCAGCTGCTGCAATACTTCCTCTTCACTCCCGACCAGCAGTACAACTATGTCTATAAGCTGAGCGGCGGCGAGCGACGCAAGCTCTACCTGTGTACGGTGCTCATGCAGAATCCGAACTTCCTGGTACTCGACGAGCCCACCAACGATCTCGATATCGTGACGCTGCAGATACTGGAGGAATATCTGCAGGACTTCCCGGGCTGTGTCATCGTGGTCAGCCACGACCGCTACTTCATGGACAAGGTGGTCGACCACCTGCTGGTGTTCCACGGGCAGGGCGACATTCAGGACTTTCCCGGCAACTACACGCAGTATCGGGCGTACAGCAGGGCTGAGGGCGCCAAGGCTGCTTCCGACACGGCTCCCAAGGAGGAAAAGTCCAGGAAGCACCAGGCGGTTGGCGGCGATAGTAATCCGGCCAAGCGAAAGCTCAGCTATAAGGAGAAGCGCGAACTGGAACAGCTGGAGCGCGAGATAGAGGCCCTTGAGGAGGAGCAGCGCCGGCTGGAGAATGCGCTGTGCGGAGGCACTACGTCGGTAGAGGAAATCACGGCTATGAGCAAGCGGCTGCCACAGCTGAAAGAGGAGCTGGACGAGAAGTCGATGCGCTGGCTGGAACTGAGCGAAGTGGGATGTTAAACGAGAAACAAAGATAGAAAATTGATACAACAACAATATCCATCACAACTGCTGGAGCGGGCGGTACAGGAGTTTGCCAAGCTGCCCGGCATCGGGCGCAAGACGGCCTTGAGGCTGGTGCTCCACCTGCTCCGCCGGGACGAGGCTGACGTGGTGCAGTTTGCCGACGCCATCTCCAAGATGCGCCGCGAAGTGCGTCACTGCCGCGTGTGCCACAACGTGAGCGACGACGACGTCTGTCCCATCTGCGGAGACCCCAAGCGCGACAGCAGCATTATCTGCGTCGTAGAGAATATACAGGACGTCATGGCCGTGGAGAATACGCAGCAGTTTGGAGGCCTCTACCACGTGCTGGGCGGTGTCATCTCGCCCATGGATGGCATCGGTCCTGCCGACCTGGAGATAGAGTCGCTTGTAGGCCGTGTCGCGGCGGGCGGAGTGAGAGAGGTCATCCTGGCGCTGGGCTCTACCATGGAGGGCGACACCACCAACTTCTATATCTACCGCAAGCTGGCCCCTTACGGCGACCTGAAGATAAGCATCATAGCGCGCGGCATTGCCGTGGGCGACGAGCTGGAGTATGCCGACGAGGTGACGCTGGGCCGTTCGATACTGAACCGCACGCCCTTCGAGGGGAAGTGACAGATGATGTCTAACGTATGAATCAAGTAAAACGATGAATGAAGAAATCCTGCAGTTTGTCCTGACCACATCCATGGAGCTCATCTCGATGGCAGCCGCCTATCTGGGCTTGCGCCTCTACAAGAAGAGCTGGAAGCTGCGTATGGCCATCGTCGCCATACCCTTGTTGGTCAACGTATTATTGTATATTGTCTATCGCACGACGCCATTCTTCTATATGGCCGTCGTGCTCCTTATCTGCATCCCGTTTGTATGGCCAAGAAAATCAGCATAGTCATTGTCAGCTACAACGTCAGCGAACTGCTCGATGCCTGTCTCGCCAGTGTGGAGAGAGCGCTTGAGGGTATTGACGGCGAAGTCTTTGTCGTCGACAACCACTCGACAGACGACACCCTCGTCATGTTGCGCCAGCGCCATCAGCAGGTGCGCGTCATCGCCAACAAGAATAACAGCGGCTTTGCGCGTGCCAACAACCAGGCCATACGCCAGTCGCAGGCCGACTATGTGCTGCTGCTCAACCCCGACACGGTGGTGGGAGAGCAGACGCTGCGCCGTGCCCTCGACTTCATGGACAGCCATCCCGAGGCGGGTGGGGCAGGAGTGCGGATGCTGACAGGCGCCGGGCAGCCCGCTCCGGAGTCGCGCCGTGCCATCCCTACGCCGTGGGTGTCGATGCTGAAGATGCTGGGCTTCACGCGCCGCTACTATCTGAGCGACCTGCCGTGGGACGAGCCGTGCCGCATCGAGGCTATCAGCGGGGCCTTCTGCCTGCTGCGCCGCAAGGCCCTCGACCAGGTCGGTCTGCTCGACGAGAACTTCTTTATGTATGGCGAGGACATCGACCTGAGCTTCCGGCTGCTGAAGGGGGGCTGGCAGAATTGGTATCTCCCCTATGACATCGTGCACTATAAGGGCGGCTCTACGCAGAAGACGTCGTTCCGCTATGTGCATGTGTTCTATCAGGCCATGCTCATCTTCTTCAACAAGCACTACAGCCACCTCAGCCTGTTTTATGCGCTGCCCATCAAGGTGGCCATCTACTTCCGTGCCTTCATGGCGCTCCTGCAGATGATGAGCCATCGCTTTTTCCGCTTTGTCTATCCACAAAACAATCCCTGATCATGACACCCGTTGTAAACCTGAGAGCCATCGAGCCGGAAGACTTGGACCTGCTGTATGGCATCGAGAACGACGTGAGGCTGTGGAACGTCGGAACCACCAACGTACCTTATTCGCGCTATACGCTCCACGACTACATAGCCACGTCTGCCGACGATATCTATGCCGACCGCCAGGTGCGGCTGATTGTGGAGGACGCCGACCACGAGCCGGTAGGGCTGGTAGACCTGGTACGCTTTGAGCCTCAGCACCTGCGTGCCGAGGTGGGCATCGTCATCCTCGACGCATTTCGTCGACGTGGATATGCTACTGCCGCCGTGGAATCGCTGGCAGCCTACGCGCAGCAGGTGCTGCATCTGCACCAGTTGTACGCCATCGCGGCAGTCAATAATGAGGCTGCTGTCAACCTGTTCCTCAAGGCGGGTTTCTGCCGTCAGGGGGTGCTGACAGACTGGCTCAGCGACGGAAATTCCTATATGGGCGCAGTGCTGTTACAAAGATTTTTATAACTTTTCTTCCAAAAAGTTTTGTATATTCAAAAATTCTGTTTACCTTTGCACCCGCTAAAAGACAGAAGAGACACCTTGGTGCGTTAGTTCAGTAGGTTAGAATGCCTGCCTGTCACGCAGGAGGTCACGAGTTCGAATCTCGTACGCACCGCATCTCGGAGGTCTTGAAAGCAAAAAAATGGGGTGCGTTAGTTCAGTAGGTTAGAATGCCTGCCTGTCACGCAGGAGGTCACGAGTTCGAATCTCGTACGCACCGCAGAAAGATGGAAAACTCATTGGACATCCACTTGTTCAGTGAGTTTTTCGTTTAAATGTACTGTAAAAATAAATATTTTCAGGGAAAAGGTTCGTAATTCATAAATAATTCGTATCTTTGCCCTACTTTATAAATAAGGTTATACTACTATTAATATGAAACAGACAATACTTGTAACAGGTGGAACTGGTTTTATTGGAAGTCATACCACTGTGGAACTGCAGGAAGCCGGCTATCAGGTTGTCATCGTCGACAACCTCTCTAATTCTAACGAACAGGTCATTGACGGCATTGAGAAGATAACGGGCATACGTCCCGCCTTCGAGAAGGCAGACTGCTGCGACCTCGACGCCATGGAGCGCATCTTCCAGAAGTATCCCGCCATTGAGGGCATCATCCACTTTGCCGCATCCAAGGCTGTGGGCGAGAGCGTGGAGAAACCGCTCATGTACTATCGCAACAACCTGACCTCGCTCATCAACCTGCTTGAGCTCATGCCCAAGTACAATGTCAAGGGCATCATCTTCTCCTCGTCGTGCACCGTCTATGGTCAGCCCTCCAAGGAGAATCTGCCAGTCACTGAGGAGGCTCCCATCCAGAAGGCCATGTCGCCCTACGGCAACACCAAGCAAATCAACGAAGAGATTATCCAGGACTATATCCATTCCGGAGCGCCCATCAAGAGCATCATCCTGCGCTACTTCAATCCCATTGGCGCCCATCCCTCGGCTCTCATCGGTGAGCTGCCCAATGGCGTGCCCATGAACCTGATACCCTTTGTGACGCAGACGGCCATTGGCATCCGCCAGCAGCTGAAAATCTTCGGCAACGACTACAATACCCCCGACAAGACATGCATTCGCGACTATATTTATGTCGTAGACTTGGCCAAGGCCCACGTCAAGGCGATGGAGCGTGTGCTCGACAAGCCGGAAACCGATGCTGTCGAGGTGTTCAACATCGGCACAGGCAAAGGCCTCTCGACGCTTGAGGTCGTCGAGGGCTTTGAGCGCGCCACTGGCGTGAAGGTCAACTGGACCTATGCTCCCCGTCGCGAGGGCGACATCGAGCAGGTCTGGGGCAATGTGGACAAGGCCAACAAGGTGCTCGGCTGGAAGGCCGATACCCCTACCGACGAAGTGTTGAAGTCTGCATGGAAGTGGCAGCAGAAACTGCGTGCTGACGGTATACAATAAGAAGAACACCTTGCTTTCCAGCTATGGTGGCAAGGTTTATTTTGTGTTTGTGTTGTTTGGGTTCCCGATGCGAATCGGGGACCCATTTCCTTAATCGATGGGATATGTCTGTGTCTTCAAAAAAAAAGAGAATGCCCATACAGGTATTCTCTTTTTTCTGGCGGAAGGTGAGGGATTCAAACCCCCGATACCCGAAAGGGGTATACCGGATTTCGAGTCCAGCGCGATCGATCACTCTGCCAACCTTCCAATTTAAGGAATGATGTGTCCTTGAAATCGGGTGCAAAGGTAGTGCTTTTTTCTGAAACAACCAAAATAATGGCTTAGAAATTTCAAAATATTTGGCTATGTCGTAGAAAAACACTACCTTTGCGCTTGATTAACAGAAACGTAATAAAAAACACATAGAAATGAAAGCATTTGTTTTTCCCGGACAGGGAGCACAATTTGTCGGAATGGGCAAGGACCTGTACGACAACAATGAGACCGCACGCAACTTGTTTGAAAAGGCCAACGAAATCCTGGGCTACCGTATCACCGACATCATGTTCGAGGGTACCGACGAGGATCTCAAGCAGACCAAGGTGACTCAGCCCGCAGTATTCCTGCACAGTGTCATCTCTGCCATCTGCATGGGCGACAAGTTCCAGCCCGAGATGACGGCCGGTCACTCGCTGGGCGAATTCTCTGCACTGGTAGCTGCCGGCGCCCTCTCGTTCGAGGACGGTCTGAAGTTGGTCTATGCCCGTGCCATGGCCATGCAGAAGGCTTGCGAGGCTCAGCCCTCTACGATGGCCGCCATCATTGGATTGGCCGACGAGCAGGTCGAGCAGGTCTGCGCTGAGGTGAGCAAGCAGGGTAAGGGCGTTGTCGTTGCCGCCAACTATAATAATCCTGGTCAGCTCGTTATCTCTGGTAACATTGAGGCTGTCAACGAGGCCTGTGAGCAGCTCAAGGCTGCCGGTGCCAAGCGTGCCCTTCCGCTGAAGGTCGGTGGCGCATTCCATTCGCCCCTGATGCAGCCCGCCAAGGACGAGTTGCAGGCGGCCATCGAGAAGACAGAGTTCAAGACCCCCAAGTGTCCTGTCTACCAGAATGTGGATGCACAGCCCCATACCGATGCTGCTGAAATCAAGCAGAACCTCATCGCCCAGCTCACCAGTTCGGTACGTTGGACCCAGATTGTGCAGCACATGATTGCCGACGGGGCTACCGACTTCACCGAGTGCGGTCCGGGCAAGGCACTGCAGGGCATGATTGCCAAAATCAACAGAGAAGTTTCTGCCCACGGTATCGACGCGTAAACGGACATATATGGAAAAGGTAATTATCTATCAGGTTTTTACCAGACTTTTCGGCAATCGTAACCTCTCCCGCAAGGAGAGCGGCACGATTGCCGAAAATGGTTGTGGAAAGATGAACGACTTCACGCCCAAGGTGCTGAAGGACATCGCCTCTATGGGTATCAGCCACGTGTGGTATACCGGCATCATCAGGCATGCCACACAGACAGACTACACCAAGTATGGCATACCACGCCAGCACCCCGCCGTCATCAAGGGGCGTGCCGGCTCACCCTATGCCATTTGCGACTATTATGACGTCGACCCCGACCTTGCTGTCAGCGTACGCCAGCGCATGCGAGAGTTTGAGCAGCTGGTGGAGCGCACTCACGAGGCTGGTCTTAAGGTGGTCATCGACTTCGTACCTAACCACGTGGCCCGCCAGTATCGCTCCGTCGGCAAGCCGCGCAGTATCCAGGACCTCGGTGCCGGAGACAATCCGCAGCACGGCTTCGACCCGCAGAATAATTTCTACTACTGTCCGGGTGAGCGCTTCCAGCCTTATTTCGACCTTTATGCAGGTGAGCAGGAACCCTATCTTGAGGAACCTGCTAAGGCCACTGGCAACGACCATTTCGACAGTGCTCCCAGTCGTACCGACTGGTATGAGACGGTCAAGCTCAACTATGGTGTCGACTACTATGCCGGCTGCATTGGTTATTTTGACCCCATTCCCGACACATGGTACAAGATGACCGAGATACTCCTTTTCTGGGCCTCCAAGGGCATTGATGCTTTCCGATGCGACATGGCAGAGATGGTACCTGCCGAGTTCTGGCGTTTTGCCACCAAGAACGTGCGTGCCCGCTATCCTCACATCAAGTTCATCGGCGAGGTCTACAATCCTTATGACTACCGACGCTACCTGCTCAACGGCTTTGACTGGCTTTACGACAAGGTGGGCATGTACGACACCATGCGTAGCGTCATCTGCCACCAGGCTCCTGCGTCAGCTATCAGTGGTGCCTGGCAGCAGACTGATGACATTCGAGACCACATGCTTTACTTCCTCGAGAATCACGACGAGCAGCGTATCGCCAGCGACTTCTTTGCTGCTGACGGCCGCAAGGGTGTGCCTGGCATGATAGCTTCGCTGCTGATGCAGCAGAATCCCTTCATGCTCTACGCCGGTCAGGAGTATGGTGAGCGAGGCATGGATAAGGAGGGCTTCAGTGGTAACGACGGTCGCACCACCATTTTCGATTATTGGAGCATCGATACGCTCTGCCGTGCTGCCGCCAAGCAACTCACGGCAGACGAGCGTAGCCTCTTCGGCATCTACAAGCGCACCATGCAGATAGCCCGCAAGGAGAAGGCCTTCAGCGAAGGCAGCTTCTTCGACCTCATGTATGTCAATGGCCATCTCGGTCGTCAATATGCATTCCTGCGCAAGGCCGGTACCGACCTGTTGCTCGTCGTCGTAAATTTCGACGATTGCGAGGTCGATGCCAATGTTCATCTGCCTGCCCATGCCTTCGACTATCTGCAGCTGCAGGAGAGGACCGCTATGGCTGTCGACCTGCTTACCAAGGAGAAAGAGAGCATGCTGCTCCATAGGGACGGCTCCGTGCGTATGTTGATTGCTCCCCGCAGTGGCCGGGTTTGGAAACTGAAAGTATAACCATTGAATAGTGGTATGGAAGCGTTTTTCCTGAATGACCATAACAAGGAGGAGTTCCCTCCTGCTCACACGGCAGAGCATCTGCTGAACCAGGTGATGGTACGCATGTTCGGATGCGAGCGTTCATATAATGCGCATATCGAGCGTAAGAAGAGTAAGATGAGCTTTCATCTGGAGCATAAGCCGAGCAGGCAGGAGGAGAAGGAGATAGAGCACGAGATGCAGCGGCTGATAGCGGAAGACCTGCCTGTGACGTTCGAGTTTGTGGACAGAGACAATGTGCCTGAAGGGGTGCGGACGGACCGCCTGCCAGCCGATGCCAGTGAGACGATACGGCTGGTGCGCATCGGTGACTATGATGTGTGTCCGTGTATCGGCCGCCACGTGCGGTCGACCGCACAGATAGGGCGCTTTGAGATGTTGGGCACCAATTGGGATGAACAGGAACGGTCGTTCCGCGTGCGCTTCAAGATATTATAGCGCTATCTTCATGTAGATGGGATAGTGATCAGAGTAGGTGAGGTCTGAGCGGTAATACTCCAGACCTTGCAGGTGCTTGTCGTGGAAGATGTAGTCGATGCGTACAGGCTTCTTGCCACGGAAAGTGTACATGAAGCCCTTGCCGCACTCGCGGAAACCGTCGACAAGGTCGCCCAGCATGGTGTTGTAGGTGTAGGAGTAGGGCACGTCGTTGAAGTCGCCACAGAGTATGACGGGATAGCGTGACTTGCGGCACTCGTTGCTGATCATGGCTGCCTGTCCGGAGCGGAACACCAGTCCCAGTGTATAGTTGCCATAGATGGCATTGAGTAGCCGACTGTTGCTGACGTCGTAGTTGCGTGCGATCATCTTGTCTGCTTGGTGCATGGTGCGGTTTATGCCAGTGGTCTGCAGGTGGACGTTGAAGACGCGCAGCTCGTGGCCTTTGACATCGATGTCGACCCACATGGCGCTGTTGTTGGTTGCCTCAAAGAGCAGCGTCTTCTTGCCTATGATGGGGTAGCGGCTGTAGACAACCATGTCTTGACGCCCTACGGCCATATAGGGGAAATACTCCTTATAGCTCTCTGAATTCTTCTTGTCGCCGCTAATCTCGTTGTACTCCTGAATACAGAGTACGTCGACTTTCTGACGGCGCATCTCGGCGAGTATGTCTTGGGCCATGAAGCCGGATGTCTCGCGATTGAACATGGCGACGTTGTAGCTGGCTATCTTCAGTCCGGTCTTGTTCGTGGTGGGCTCGTTGCCGCCGCCCAGATTGAGTTGGTAGATGGTGCCGATGTAGTTGATGCAACACAGCAGGGTGATGACGGGGATGGTGAGGAACAGCCAGCGGCGGCGTATCAGCCAGTAGAGCAGCAGCAGCATGTTGGCCATGATGAGCAAGGGCAGTATGTAGACGAGCATGGCGCGTGCAGAGTTGCCAATGGGGCTGACGTCGCCGCCATAGAGTGCCACGATGGTGAATACGGATATAATAACCTGTAGCACGAGGAACATCGTGGCTACATATTTGCGAACTGCTAATTTTCCCATAAAGAATTGTGGTGTGTGTTAGATGGTTGTGTGAACTGGTTACTCGTTGCCGACGCGGATGTATTTCTGTACCATATCTATCAAGTCTTCCACGCGGAAGGGCTTGGCCATGAATTCGTCACATCCGGCCTCCTTGGCCTGTTGGATGTTTTCGTCGAAGGCATAGGCACTGAGGCCGATGACGGGTATGTCGGGCGACACCTCTTTGATGATGCGCGTGGCGTCAAGACCGTCCATCTCGGGCATGCGGATGTCCATCAGTATCAAGTCTGGCTGCTCCTCCTCACAGTAGGTGACAGCCTCGATGCCGTTGACAGCACGCAGCAAGCGGTAGCGCTTGGACAGTACGATGCGCACCAGTTCGTAGTTGCTGTCCTCGTCTTCCGCTACCAGGATGAGCGGTGCGTTTCGCATGTCGGTCTTGGTAGTGGCGCGGATGGTGCGTGAGTTGGTGGTGGTGCGGCTGCCCTTGCTCAGTCCGCCGATGGTTCCCTCGAAGGGTAGCGTAAAGCGGAAGGTAGACCCCTGGCCCAGTTTGCTGCTGACGCTGATGGTACCGCCCATCTTCTCGACGAGCGTCTTGCATAGTGCCAGACCGAGCCCATAGCCGTTCTGCTTTTCGGCGTCGCGCGACATATACACGTTAAAGATTTTCTTCAGGTCGTGCTCGTCGATGCCCGAGCCCGTGTCAGAGACGTAGAATTCTATCTCTGTGCCGTCGTTGACAAGACGGTAGCCGTAAGTGATGTTGCCCTTCGAGGTGTGCTTGAGGGCATTGCTGATGAGGTTGGAAAGTACCTGCGTGATGCGGTTGGCGTCCGTGTTGAGCGTGACGTGCATGTTGGTTTTGTTCCACACGAGTTGTATGCTGTCAGGACAACGGAACTTAAAGATGTTCTGCAGGCTATGGCACATCTCGTTGAGGTCGACGTCAGATTTTCTGATAGCGAGTTCGCCGGCCTCGACGCGTGACAGGTCGAGGATGTCGTTGATGAGTTCCAGCAGGCGGCTGTTATTACTCTCAACGATTTCCATGTATTTCATACGCTCTGTCGGGTCGTCGGTCTCGGCCATCACGCGTGAAAAGCCCTCGATGGCGTTCAGCGGGGTGCGTATCTCATGGCTCATGTTGGCCAGGAAGAGGGACTTCATGCGGCTGGCATCCTCCGCTTTTTTCGTCTTCTCTTCGTATTCTTTAAGTTTTGCTTTTGCTTCTGCCAGTTCGCGTTCTACATGCTGTAGTCGGATGTTGGCATCGGATAATTTTTGAAGGAGCAAATCCTTTTCGTCCTGATTCATGATACAATTCTACGCATACAAACCGATGCAAAGATACAAATATTTCTTTAAAGTTGTATCAAAAATCGTGACTTTTTTATCCTCTTTTTGCTTTTTCCCATGTTCCGCCGCCCTGATGAGTGTGCAGGTAGTACATGCCACGGAATACGTTGAGGTTCATGAAGACAAAATAGTAAATGGCATAGAGCACCTTGTTGCGACGGCCGCGACGGTCGAGTTCGTAGCCTGCGTAGGCAGCTAGGTAGAATGCTATTTGCAGCAGCCAGATGAGGGTGTAGATGCTGCCAGCCTTCATCATGACAAGAGCCACGCTGACGGGGATGAGCAGTAGCATGCAGACGGGAGTGAGCGACCAGCGTAGTACGCGGTGCGACACCAGTTGGAAGGCAACGAGGGGCTGGCGGAAGGGTAGCATCATGCGCCGTAGCCACCAGCTGCTCTGCAGGCCGCCGGCGGCAATGCGCCGCTTGCGTTTCGACTCCTCGGCAAGGTCGGCCGAGCCATACTCCATGGCGTATGCATTGGGTGCATAGGCGATGCGGTAGCCGTGGTCGACAAGGCGCATGGACATGACGAAGTCGTCGAGCAGCGCATTTTCGGGCATGGGTTCATAGAGACGGGTGCGGATGGCGTTGAGCTCACCGGCGGCACCCATGGCTGAATAGAGCTCGCTGTCGAGCTTCTTCAGGGTGCTCTCGTATCGCCAGTAGAGGCCTTCGCCCTCTGCTGCGCCCTGTTGTGCGTCGCGTGCTATGACGCGTTTCTCACCTGCCACACAGGCCACCTGAGGGTCTTGCATGCAGCGTACGATTTCGCGGATAGCCTCTCTGTTGACGATGGTGTTGGCATCGGTCATGACGGTGATTTCGCTGTTCACCAGCGACATGCCGTGGTTGAGCGCTGCCGTCTTGCCGCGGCGCTCCGGACTGTAGACGACCTGTACGTCGGGGTAGGCTGCCAGTCGCTGGTTGGTATCGTCGGTAGAACCGTCGGTAACCCACATGATGTGCAGCTTCTCCTTGGGGTAGTCAAATTCGTAAATGTTCTGCATCTTCATGCCGACCATTTCCTGCTCGTTGAAGGCGCACACCATGAAGGTAACCTCGGGCAGTTGCTCGTCGGCAGGTAGGGGTAGGGGATTGGGGTTCCCCTTGACCCACCGTTTGATGAGCACCAGCACATAGAGGACGGCGCCATAACCCAGGTAGGTGTAGACGGTAATGAAGATGCAGAACCAGCAGATTGTCTTGAGTATTAGCATACTGCTTAGGAATTGGTCTCTATCTCCTCCTGCATGTCGATGAACTGACGGTCTTTGTCGTAGAACTCGTACTGCAGGAAGGCCAGCTTCTGCGATGGAATGATGCGCACGCCCATGCCGTACTTCAGTTGCCACTGACGCTTGAGCGACAGCAGGCCCTGATTGATGTAGGCGGCCACATAGGGATGGACGTGGAGGTAGAATTTGCGGATGCCAATCTTGTTGACCAGGCGGTCAATCTTGCTCTCCAACTGGTCCGTAAACAGGATAGACGACTTGATTTTTCCCTTGCCGAAGCATGTGGGGCATGTTTCTTCAACGTTGACGTCCATGGCCGGTCGGACGCGCTGACGCGTAATCTGCATCAGTCCGAATTTCGACAGCGGCAGGATGTTGTGGCGTGCTCTGTCTTTCTGCATGTTCTTGCACATGCGCTCATAGAGCATCTGACGGTCTTCTGCGAGGTTCATGTCGATGAAGTCTACTACGATGATGCCGCCCATGTCGCGCAGTCGCAGCTGGCGTGCCAGCTCGTCGGCAGCACCGAGGTTGACCTCGAGGGCGTTCTGCTCTTGTCCGTTCTCGGCGCGTGTTCGGTTGCCCGAGTTGACGTCGACCACATGCATGGCCTCGGTGTGCTGGATGATGAGGTAGGCACCCCGCTTGTAGTTGACGGTGCGTCCGAACGACGACTTGATCTGCTTGGTGACGTTGAAGTTGTCGAAGATGGGCACGTTGCCGTTGTAGAGCTTTACGATGTCCTTCTTGTCGGGGGCGATGAGTGCCACGTAGTCTTTCACCTGCTGGCAGATTTGTTCATCGTTGACGAAGATACCGTCGTAGGTGGGGTCGAAGACGTCGCGCAGCAGTGCTACGGCGCGTCCGGTCTCCTCGAAGCAGAGTTGTGGCGTCTTGGTAGCTTTCTGTGCGTGCGTGATGGTGTCTTCCCACCGCTTCAGCAGCACTTTTAGCTCAGCATCCAGCTCGGCCACGCGCTTGCCTTCGGCCGACGTGCGTACGATGACGCCGAAGTTCTTGGGGCGGATGCTCTGGACGAGTTGCTTCAGACGCGCTCTTTCCTCGCTTTTCTTGATTTTTGAAGAAACAGAAACTTTATCGCCGAAGGGCATCAGTACCATGTAGCGCCCTGCAAAACTGAGCTCGCAGGTCAGTCGCGGTCCCTTGGTAGAGATAGGTTCTTTCACCACCTGTACCAGTATCTCCTGACCCTGCTTCAGTGTGTTCTGCACGCTGCCCTCCTTGGGCAGGTCAGGCTGACGGGTGGCCTTCGCGATGGGATAGAGTTTCTTTTTGTCGCTTTGCACCTGTTTAAGGTACTTCTCGTAAGAGCTGAATTGAGTGCCGAGGTCCAGATAGTGCAGGAAGGCATCGCGCTCAGAGCCTACTTCTACGAAGCAGGCATTGAGTCCGGGCATGAGCTTTCGCACACGCCCCAGATAGATGTTGCCTACGGAGTAGCTCGCTTCTTCTCGCTTCTCGTTCTGGTATTCCACCAGGGCTTTGTCTTCGAGCAGGGCGATGGATATCTCTTTTGGCTGTACATCGATGATGAGTTCACTTGTCATAGGGGCTCTTTTGCATTTTCAGTTCTTAATGGAAAGGAGCGCACCGCAGAAAATAGATTCTCCGATGCACTCCCTTCATTTCTTTTTTTAGTCGTTGCCGAGCTTTTTACTTGCTCTTGTGACGATTCTTGCGCAGTCTCTTCTTGCGCTTGTGGGTAGCCATCTTGTGGCCCTTTTTCTTTTTTCCGTTTGGCATAATACTAAAATTTTATTGATGTTTATTGTTTTGTTTGCTTTCTAACCCTTTTGCATCTTGCTGACGAAACTCTTGGCCGGCTTGAAGGCGGGAATGTCGTGAGCGTCGATAATCATGGTAGTGTTTTTCGAAATGTTGCGGGCTGTCTTCTGAGCGCGATGCTTGATGGTGAACGTACCAAAACCACGTAGGTATACGTTCTCCTTGCGGACGGCCATGCTGTTGCGGATTTCTTCCATAAAGGCCTCTACCGTAGCACCGACATCCTTCTTGGGAAGACCGGTATCTTCGGAGATTTTGTTGATGATATCTGCTTTTGTCATTGCTGTATTTTGTTTATTGTTTTGATTTCGGAGTGCAAAGATACTGTTTTTCAGTGGGATAAGGAAATTTTATGGGCTTTTTTTTCTAAAAAAGTTTATTTTTTGTAACTTTGCACCAAAATAGAATCGTTAATCAACATGAAACAGACTAAAATTGTAGCATCCATCAGTGACCGTCGTTGCGACGTCGAGTTTATACGCCAGCTTTTCAACGCTGGAATGAACGTAGTTCGTATGAATACTGCCCACGCTTCGGAGGACGGTATTAAAAATATTATAAGGAACGTGCGCGCGGTAAGCAGCCACATCGGTATACTGATAGACACCAAAGGGCCCGAGGTGCGTACCACGGGTTGCGCAGCCCCCATCGAATACAAGACGGGCGACGTCGTCAAACTCTTCGGCCGTCCCGAGATGGACTCCACCCACGACATTGTCAACCTGACGTACGAGAATTTTGCCGCCGACGTGCAGGAGGGAGACCACGTGCTCTTCGACGACGGAGCACTCGACATGCAGATTATCGGCATCAACGGACCGCAGGTGGTGGCACAAGTGACCAACGACGGCGTGCTGGGCGCCCATAAGAGTGTCAACGTGCCCGGTCGGCACATCGACCTGCCCGCACTGACCAGCAAGGACCGCAAGAATATCATGCTGGCCATCGAGCAGGATATCGACTTCATCGCCCACAGCTTTGTCAGGTCGGCAGCCGACGTGCGTGCCGTGCAGGCTATCCTCGACGCCTACAACTCAGACATCAAGATTATCTCCAAGATAGAGAATCAGGAGGGCGTCGACAATATCGACGAGATTATCGATGCCAGCTACGGCATTATGATAGCCCGTGGCGACCTGGGCATCGAGGTGCCCATCGAGCGCATCCCCGGCATCCAGCGACAGATTATCCGCAAGTGTGTGGAGAAGAAGAAACCTGTCATTGTGGCCACGCAGATGCTCCACACCATGATAAGCAATCCGCGCCCCACACGTGCCGAGGTGACCGACATCGCCAATGCCATCTACTCGAGCACCGACGCCTTGATGCTCTCTGGCGAGACTGCCAGCGGCAAGTATCCCGTAGAGGCTGTACAGACGATGGCGGCCATCGCCGAGCAGGCTGAGCACGACCGTCAGCATAACAGCTTCGTCGCACCGCTGTCCGACGGTTGCGACATCCGTGAGTTTATGGCGCACAGTGCGATAGAGGCCACGGAGAAGTTGGGCGTCAAGGGCATCATCACCGACTCGACAACGGGTACCACGGCCCGCTCGCTGGCCGCCTTCCGCGGTCCGCACCCCGTGCTTGCCATCTGCTATAATGACAAGCTGCAGCGACTGCTCAACCTGTCGTATGGTGTCATTGCCGTCTACCAGAAAGAGCATATCGGTTCAGAACGCCTCTTCCTGGCGGCAGTGCGCATGCTGCGACAGAAGGGCTACGTGGAGCTCGACGATAAGATAGCCTACCTGAGCGGAAATGTCGGCGCCGGTGGTGCTACCAAGTTCCTGGAGGTGAATACCGTCAAGGAAGTCTTCGACCAAAGCTACCAGTTCCATATTCCGAAACTGTAAGATTTTAAGCGGAATACGCGCATAGCTTATAGCTTTACTTTTGGTGTTTTCACCCGCAACGGCGAGAAGACGATTGTACAATAAATAACATGACATCCTAATGGGTGATAAGAACAATATTTTATCAGAAGAAACTGTCGTTCAGCTGCTGGGTCAGCTGAACGACAGTCAGCGTGAGGCGGTAGTCTATTGCGACGGTCCGCAGTTGGTGATAGCTGGTGCCGGTTCGGGAAAGACGCGCGTGCTCACCTACAAGATAGCCTATCTGCTGGAGCAGGGACTGGCGCCGTGGAACATCCTGGCGCTGACCTTTACCAACAAGGCGGCGCGCGAGATGAAGGAGCGCATCGGGCGCCTGGTGGGCCATGAGCGGGCGGTACGCCTGCAGATGGGTACGTTCCACTCTGTCTTCTCCCGCATCCTGCGGGCCGAGGCGGCGACCATTGGCTTCAATGCCAACTTCACCATCTACGACCAGTCGGACTCGCGATCTTTAGTGAAGAATATCATCAAGGAGATGCAGCTCGACGACAAGGTGTACAAGCCGGCCTCCGTGGCCGACCGCATCTCGATGGCCAAGAACCACCTGCTGCTGCCCCAGCAGTATATGACCAGCTCGTGGGCTGCCGACGACGCTCAGAAGAAGCGCCCGCAGGTGGCCCATATCTATGCCCGCTATGTGGAGCGCTGCCGGCAGGCCAACGCCATGGACTTCGACGACCTGCTGGTGCAGACCTACCTGCTCTTCAAGCAGCATGAGGATATCCGCCAGAAATATGTCGCTCGCTATCAGTACGTCCTTGTGGATGAGTATCAGGACACCAACTATGCGCAGCAGGAAATCGTGCTGCTGCTGACTCGTGAGCAGGGGCGTGTCTGTGTGGTCGGCGACGACGCGCAGAGCATCTACAGCTTCCGCGGTGCCAACATTGACAATATCCTGGACTTTCAGAAGATGTACGAGGGCGCGCGTCTCTTCAAACTGGAGCAGAACTATCGTTCGACGCAGCTCATTGTCCAGGCGGCCAACAGCCTGATACGCAAGAACGAGCGCCAGATACACAAGGACGTGTACAGCGAGAACGAGGAGGGTGAGCGCCTGACGCTCAAGCCCGCCTACAGCGACAAGGAGGAGGCCATCATCGTATGCAACGACATCAAGCGCATCCGCCGACAGGAGCATGCCGACTATGCCGACTTTGCCATCCTCTACCGCACCAATGCGCAGAGCCGCTCGTTTGAGGAGCAGATGCGCAAGGAGGGCATACCGTATCGCATCTATGGCGGTCTGTCGTTCTACCAGCGCAAGGAGATCAAGGACGTCATCGCCTACTTCCGTCTGGTGGCCAACCACGACGACGAGGAGGCGCTGCGCCGCATCATCAACTATCCCACACGCGGCATCGGCGACACGACGGTTGCCAAGATTGTGGAGGCGGCCAATGTCCACCATGTGAGCCTGTGGACCGTGCTCTCGCAGCCCATGGTGTTCGACGTGAAGCTGAATAAGGGCACGCTCTCAAAGATAGCAGCCTTCTGCCAGCAGGTGGAAGGCTGGTCGGGCCGTATGGATAAGGAGGATGCCTACGCACTGGGCCATTCTGTCATCATGGAGAGTGGTGTCAGCCGTGACATCTACAGCTCGAACAATCCGGAAGACTTGTCGCGACAGGAGAACCTGGAGGAGTTTCTTGGCGGTATGCAGGACTTTGTGGAGACACGCAAGGAGGAGGGACGCATCGACGAGACATCGCTGAGCGACTTCCTGCAGGAAGTCGCCCTGCTGACCGACCTGGACAGCGACGACGGCGACGAGCAGTCGAAGGTGGTGCTGATGACCATCCATGCCGCCAAGGGTCTGGAGTTTCCCACCGTTTTCGTCGTCGGCCTGGAGGAGAATATCTTCCCGTCGCCCCTGTGTGTCGGTTCGATACGCGAACTGGAAGAGGAGCGCCGCCTGCTCTATGTCGCCATCACGCGTGCTGAGAAGCACTGCATACTGACCTGTGCGCAGAACCGCTTCCGCTATGGTAAGATGGAGTTCGACACGCCGTCGCGCTTCATTCGCGACATCGACCCGTCGCTGTTGCGTGTCGAAGGCTCAGTGCCCGGTATCGCAGCGGGCTCTTCCCGCTATTCCAGCGGCAGCGATGCCTATCGGCGCCCGGTGCAGAATCCACGTCCCGTGGCCACCCAGTTTGTTGCCGATGTGAAGCCGCGGCTCGTACCGCTGCGCAAGGAAGCACCCCTCCCGCAGTCGGCCATTGGCGATATCGGGCTGAAGGAAGGCAACGTGATAGAGCACCAGCGCTTTGGCATCGGCACCGTCGTCAAGGTGGAAGGCAGTGGCGAGAATGCCAAGGCCACTGTCGCCTTTAAGAATGCCGGCACCAAGCAGTTGCTGCTGAAGTTTGCCCGTTATACGATAGTAGGCTGAGGAAAGGCCGATTCTACATAGCCTCATCTTCCGGACGTTCCGGAAGATGAGGCTTTGTCTTTGGCAGGTGTTTTTTCTTGCGGAGGTAGGCGGCTTTGCGCGCCTCGTACTCTTCGTAGTGCTTCTCCAGAAAATTGTCTGCCATCGGCTACTTGTTCTTGTTGTAGATGATGCTGATGCGCACGGGCTGGTGCTCGTTATTCTCTCCGCCAACCAGTCGTACGCTGTTGATATTCATCTCGTTGGAGACGTTGGTTATAGTAGTTGCCGAGACGGAGTTTGTCGTGTTGATAGTCTCAGTCACCTGTACGGGTATCAGCACCGCCTTGTTCCAGTTCTCGCTGGTGCCCTGGTGGCTGTACATGCGGTTGATGAGGTTGTTGATGTTGTTGAAGCTGTAGGTCTTCTGCTCACTGTTGTAGGTGGCAATATACGACCTGATATTGTCGGGCAGGCTGTTGTGCTCAAAGAAGGAGTACAGGCTGTCGCGCTCTATCATGAGCAGGTTGGTGGGCTCTTCCAGCATCCCCTCGGAGAGGACGCTGTAGTCCTTCATGCGGTTGAACGTAATCTTGGCCGACGTGATGGTGTCGTTCTCGTGTCCGCGCTTGATCTGCTCGATGGGCAGGGTGACCTCTGTGCAGATGCCTGCCGGCGTCTTCAGATAGGTGCAGTTGGTCTGGTTGACGAGTTTCTCGATGCTTGACTTGTCGTTGGAGATATGCGTGGTCTGCAGCACCTCTTCGGTAGAGTAGAACCTGCGTGAGTCGACCACCTTCTTGCTGTTGTTGTTATAGGTGAAATATGGCTCCAGCTGGGTCATGGTGACTTCCAGCATCAGTCCCAGTCCGTCGCTGCTCTTAAAATAGAAGCCTGGGCATACGTTGCGTGTGAAGGTGGTAGCGTTCTTGAAATACTCCGGGTGCTCGTAGTAGGTGCGGAGCAGATAGGTGCCGTAGTTGTTGTATTCCTTGCCAGCCTTGTCCTTGTATGGCTGGTTGAGGGGGATGGATACGTACATGTAGCGGCTGCCGTCGCGTAGGAGGTTGCGCACGCTGTCGTTCTGGGTCATGTCGGTGAGCGAATAGACGCGGTTCACCCTGACGGCACCCGTCAGTTCGCCGCTCTCGTTCTTGTAGGGTCGCAGATAGCCTTTGGCCTCGGGGTCGAAGTCGGTGTAGTAGAGTCCCTTGTCGCTGACGGGCTTGTCCAGTTCGCAGAGGGTCAGCTTCATGGCGGTCAGCGAGTCGCCCTGGAATGCGTTGACGATGACGTTGATGAAGCATGAGTCGGCCACGGGTTCATTGTTCTGGTCGTGGTTGACGATGCTGGACTTTGGCGGGAAGATGGCCGAGGCCTCGTTCTCCAGGATGTGGAACTGCGTCATGTAGTCGCTGGTGATATACGAGCTGGTCTCCGGGTCCTTTACGCGGCCCAGATAGCTGTATTCGCTTCTCGACAGTACGGAGTCGATTTTTATCGAGCGTGTCTGGACGTCGAAAGTGTCGGGGATGATGGTAAACTTATCTACTTCGCTCGTCAGCGAGTTGCCCAGTGTTGTGGTGTCTTCAGTACACGACGAGATTGCAAGCGCAAGCATTGCAATCCCGGCAAAAATTATTTTTCTCACCATTAGATGTTGTTGTTGTCTGAATGAATGGAATGTGAATATTGCGATATCCTATATGTTTTGATGTCTACAGCTTCTCATAGAATGTCTCGTAGGCCTCTGCGAAATCCTCACCGGGGTAGGCCAGCGTGGGTATCTTTTGGTCTTTGGCATACTTCATGAGCGTCTTGCTGGCGTTCTTGGTGCCGGCGACGATGCCGTCGCTGTAGTCGATGGCCAGCTTGGCGAGTTCCTCGAAGTCGAAGTTGTCGTTGTATTTCTTGAGCAGGTCAGCCTTGGCGTCGCGGAAAGCCACGCAGCGCTTGAAGTTGCTGCCCAGCTCGGAGGTCATGCTCTTGCTGAAGAGCGACGTGACGACCTTCGTCTCGGCGAACGACGGCTCTTCGCGATAGGCTGTCTTGATGTAGAGGGGAACGACTGCGCCCATCCATCCCTGCACGTGTATGATGTCGGGCACCCAGCGCAGCTTCTTCACCGTCTCCAATACGCCGCGTGCGAAGAAGATGGCGCGCTCTCCGTTGTCGGGATAGTCTTCGCCCTTCTCGTTGGTGGTCATCTGCCGCTTGGAGAAGTAGTCCTCGTTGTCGATGAAGTACACCTGTATGCGCGTCTGTGCGATGGAGGCTACCTTGATGATGAGTGGGTGGTCGGTGTCGTCAATAATGAGGTTCATGCCGGAGAGCCTGATGACCTCGTGTAGCTGGCCGCGGCGCTCGTTGATGGTGCCCCATTTGGGCATGAAGGTGCGGATCTCGTGACCGGTTTCCTGCATGGCCTGCGGCAGTGCCTTACCCATCAGTGAGAGTTCGCTGTCGGGTACGTAGGGTGTTATCTCCTGATTGATGAACAGTATCTTCTTTGGCATATCAGACGTTTTAATTCCATGCAAAGTTACGAAAAATAATTCACAAAAAACAGAGAAACATGCTTATTTTAGATTTTTTAGCCTCTATTTTGGCATATTTTTACGATATTTTTTCCTTATTTGGTAAAAATGTTGTTATTTTGCACCCGATTTTGCATACAAACGTAAGAGAATGAAAGTATTCAATCGGATTGTGGACCTCCAGAATCAGTTGTTTGAGGACCGCAAGCAAGGAAAGGAAATCGGTCTTGTACCAACCATGGGAGCACTGCACGAGGGACACGCCTCGCTGGTGCGTCGCAGTGTCAAGGAAAACGCTGTTACGGTAGTATCAGTGTTCGTCAATCCCACTCAGTTTAATGATAAAAACGACCTGAAGAATTATCCGCGCACCCTCGAGGCCGACTGCGAGCTGCTGACGGAGTGCGGGGCCGACTACGTGCTGGCTCCGAGCGTAGAGGAGATGTATCCCACGCCCGATACGCGCCACTTTGAGTATCCCCCCGTGTCGACCGTCATGGAGGGCGCCCATCGCCCAGGCCACTTCAACGGTGTCTGTCAGGTGGTGAGCCGCCTGTTCTACATCGTGAAGCCCACGCGTGCCTATTTTGGCGAGAAGGACTGGCAGCAGATAGCCGTCATCAAGGCGATGGTCCGCCATCTGGGCATCCGCGTCCAGATAGTCGAGTGTGCCATCGTGCGCGATGCCGACGGGCTGGCCCGCTCCAGCCGCAACACGCTGCTCACCAAGGAGGAGCGCGCCATCGCCCCCGCCATCTACAAGGCCCTGAAGGACAGCCTCGCCTATGCCAAGGAGCATACCGTGGCAGAGACGCACGACAAGGTGGTGGCCGACATCAATGCCGTCGAGGGGCTCGACGTCGAGTATTTCTCCATCGTCGACGGCAATACGCTGCAGGACGTCGCCAGCTGGGACGACAGTCCCTACGTCGTAGGCTGCATCACCGTCTATTGCGGCCATACGCCTATTCGCCTGATTGACCATATTAAATACAAGGAGTCATGATGATAGAGGTAATGAAGTCGAAGCTCCACTGCGCCACCGTCACGGAGGCTAACCTCCACTATATGGGTAGCATCACGATCGACGAGGACCTGATGGACGCTGCCAACATGATAGCCGGTGAGAAGGTGCAGGTGCTCGACAACAACAATGGGGAGCGCTTTGAGACCTATATTATAAAAGGTGAGCGCGGCTCGGGCTGCATCTGCCTGAACGGTGCTGCCGCACGCAAGGTGCAGGTGGGCGATGTCGTCATCATCATCTCCTATGCCTTGATGGACTTTGAGGAGGCCAAGCATTTCAAGCCTTCCGTCGTCTTTCCGCAGGCAGGCAACAAGCTCTAAACAAAGAAGCCGCTCGACTGTCGAGCGGCTTCTTCGTCTATACCGGTCATATCTTACTCGATGACCACCAGGGCGTCGTCTTCCATGACGCTCTGTCCGGGCTGTACGCAGATGGCAGTCACCTTGCCGTCCTTCTCGGCCTCGATGTTGTTGGCCATCTTCATGGCCTCCAGCACGAGCAGCGTGTCGCCGACCTTCACCTCGTCGCCCACGCTGACGTTGACCGACGTGATGACGCCGGGCAGGGGAGCCTTCACGGCGTTGTTGGTGTTCACCCTGGCACCGCCCTCGGCAGGCTCGCTGGCTGCGCTGGGCTGTGCGACGGGGCGTACCACCACCTTCTTCTCCTCTACTGGCTCGGGCTCCATCTCTACCTTGTATTCCTCACCGTTGACGGTGACGGTCACCTCATTCTCTATGATTTCACCAATGGCCACTTCGTATTTGTTGCCGTTGATGGTGTATTTATACTCTTTATTCATGATGATTATTTTTTAAGGATGTTCTGTCATTGTCAGGGCATAGCCGTTCCACTGGGTCTGCTTCTCGGCAATCGTGATGATGCCGGGCTCCTTGTCGTGGACGTTGTTGCCCTTGAACTCGTATAGTGCCAGTGCGATGGCGGCATAAACTTCGTTCTTCATAAGCAGAGTCGTTTTTTCTTACATAGGAATGTTACCATGCTTCTTGGCGGGCAGCGAGTCACGCTTGGTGGCCAGCTGAGCCAGTGCGCGGCAGATGCGGAAGCGCGTGTTGCGCGGCTCGATGACATCGTCGATGTAGCCGTACTTGGCTGCCTGATAGGGATTGGCGAAGAGCTCGTTGTACTCTTCCTCCTTCTCGGCGATGAAGGCCTTGACGTCCTCGCCGGCCTCCTTCTTGGCCTTGGCTTCCTTGGCATACAGCACGGCAGCGGCACCGGAGGCACCCATCACGGCTATCTCGGCCGAGGGCCATGCGTAGTTGAGGTCGGTGTGCAGCTGCTTGGAGCCCATCACGATGTGAGAGCCGCCATACGACTTGCGCAGCGTGACCGTAATCTTGGGAACGGTAGCCTCGCCGTAGGCGTAGAGCAGCTGGGCGCCGTGCAGGATGACGGCGTTGTACTCCTGGCCCGTGCCGGGCAGGAATCCGGGTACGTCGACCAGCGAGACGATGGGGATATTGAAGGCGTCGCAGAAGCGTACAAAGCGGGCACCCTTGCGCGAGGCGTTGACGTCGAGCACGCCGGCATAGCACGAGGGCTGGTTGGCCACGATGCCTACCGACTGGCCGTTGAAGCGGGCAAAGCCCACGATGATGTTCTTGGCAAACTTAGGCTGCACCTCGAAGAACTCGTTGTTGTCCGTGATGGCCGAAATCACCTTGTACATGTCGTAAGCCTCGTTGGGGTTCTCGGGGATAATCTCGTTGAGCGAGTCCTCCAGACGGTCGATGGGGTCGTCGCACTTCTTGCGCGGAGCCAGCTCCATGTTGTTGGAGGGGATGTACGACAGCAGCGTCTTCAGCATCTCGACGGCCTCTTCCTCCGTCTTGGCGGTGAAGTGGGTGACACCCGACTTCGAGGCGTGTACGCTGGCACCGCCGAGGTGCTCCTGGTCGATGTCCTCGCCCGTAACGGTCTTCACCACTTTCGGACCCGTCAGGAACATGTATGACGTGCCTTCCATCATCAGCGTGAAGTCGGTGAGGGCAGGGGAGTATACGGCACCGCCTGCGCAGGGGCCGAAGATACCGCTAATCTGGGGAATGACGCCCGAGGCCAGGATGTTGCGCTCGAAAATCTCTGCATAGCCGGCCAGGGCGTTGATGCCCTCCTGAATGCGCGCACCGCCCGAGTCGTTGATGCCGATGACGGGGGCACCCATCTTCATGGCCATGTCCATCACCTTGCAGATCTTCTGCGACATCGTCTCCGACAGCGAACCAGCATGTACGGTGAAGTCCTGTGCGAAGACGAACACCAGACGGCCGTCGATGGTACCGCTACCGGCTACCACACCGTCGCCCAGGAACTGCTTCTTCTCCATACCGAAGTTATGGCAGCGATGCTCCTTGAACATGTCGTACTCTTCGAACGAACCCTTGTCGAGCAGCATGTCGATGCGCTCGCGGGCAGTGTACTTGCCCTTGTCGTGCTGCTTCTGTATTGCCTTCTCACCACCACCGAGACGAGCCTGTTCGCGCTTCTCGATGAGCTTCTTGATTTTCTCTAATTGCTTTGACATTGTTTATTTCTATATCTAAATGATTAATGTTCACAGAGTTCGGTTAACACGCCGGCTGTCGACTTCGGATGCAGGAAGGCGATGTTCAGCTGCTCGGCACCCTTGCGCGGAGCCTGGTCGATCAGGCGCACGCCCTTCTCGCTCACCTCGGCCAGTGCGTTGGCCACACCGTCCTCGATGCAGAAGGCTACGTGGTGCACGCCCTTGTTGCCCTTGTCGAGCCACTTCTGGATGGTGCTCTCAGGTGATGTGGGCTCCAGCAGCTCCAGCTTCACCTCTCCGCACTTCAGGAAGGCGGTCTTTACCTTCTGGTCTTCTACGACTTCAGTTGCATAACACTCCAGGCCCAGCACGTCGGTGAAGAACGGCAGGCTCTCTTCAATGCTCTGGACGGCGATGCCCAGATGCTCAATGTGAGAAATTTTCATATCCTTGTTATTAAGATTGTTTAAATTGTTGCAAAGATACAACATTTATTCAAATAGACGAAACAAACCATGAATTATTAACATTATTAAATATCATGGACCCGCCAAACCGCGAATCGGCAGCACTCCGTAAAATCACTCCTGGCATTTTCGGCATAAAAAATGCCAAAAGCCTACACTGGACGACTTAACACTCTATCACGTAGTTGGTTAGCCAGTGTAGGCTTTCTCAAAAGCCTACACAAAGCCTACACAAAGCCTACACAAAGCCTACACGAAGCCTACATCCGACGGGATTCAAAATTTCCACGGCGTGGAAATCAAATTTCCGTCACGTGGAAAATATATTTCCGCCGCATGGAAAACTAATTTCCGCCGCTTGGAAATCCGATTTCCACGCCGTGGAAATTTTCTTCCTACCCCTATTTTTGCCCGTGTAGGCTTGTGTAGGCTTTGTGTAGGCTTTTGATAAAGCCTACACGGTCTAATCTATTGTAATTCAGTCTGTTAAATGACTTAGTGTAGGCTTTTGCCTTTTTCGGCCATGAAAATGTCAGGACGGATTTTGGCCGTCAGGCATGGGGCCGGATGGGCTACTCTGTGAATTCAATAATCGCGCTGACATCATCACCGACAGAAAGCGACACGATGATACCGTCGGCAGTCTGATAGACAGTAGGAAGCAGGATGTCGCCCAGTTTTGCTGCTACGCGATATTCCACTCTCAGGCCTTTCACAATGAAATCCTCAGGCAGCAGCTCCATAACCACACGGACATAATTGGCGTTGTTCATGTGCCTGTTGTAATCGATGTCCGCACGAAGCACTTTGACGGGGTCAAGCTGTTCGCCGCCATTCTTGGGCAGTATAATCCTGCGGTCTTTGTAGTTCATCTCCAACTGAGGCTCCAGGGTCATCGAGGCAATCGTGGCTTCGTCCACCCGTTTCAGCTTGCCAGCTGACTTGTCCACGAAAGCCCCCATGCTCCACGTCTTGTAGCACGGCTTCCCGTCGGCATCATAGATGAACGTGTTGCGGAATCCGAACATGGGCTTCATGCCATAGACGGTGCTCGTCACCGTCAGTTCCTCTTTGTACTCGGGAGTCCGTATAATCTCCACCTGCCGGGTAGCCAACAACTGGGCCATATTCTGCTCTGTGAAATACCGTTTTACGCCTGGCTCACTGTCAATCCACATCTCCGAACAGTCCTGCATCATCTGGAGGGCAGAATAGAGCTTCAGCCGTCCCTCACTATCGCAGGCACTTGTCGTTACTTTACACTTTAAACTATACATGTCAGTAAATACCGTTTTGTCTGTATTAATATTTGCTGCAAAATTAGTCATTTCTGGCTACATTACGGATGATGAAGCCAAATTTTAGGATAGTTTATGACACAGCTCCAATCCTGATGTCTGGAAAAAGCGTACCTTTGCACCCATTATGGTGAAAAGGCGCTTTTCCATGCTGATGATCAATCAAAACGTGGCCATCCCCCAATTCATGCTTAGCGAAGAGAAACCCCAAATTATATTTGTGTTTCTTCCTCAGAACTCCACAAGTACGCGTCCGTTGATTTGGCGCCCTGTCAGGTAGTTGGGTACGGCATACTGGTGGTTGGTGACGTCGGTCACCCAGTAGTAGCTGTTGACGTTGGAGATGCCGAAGATGTTCAGACCGTCGATGCCCAGCCAGATGCGTGGTTTCCTGATGGTGGGCTTCTGACTGGCGCTGCCCAGCAGCAGGTAGCTCATGCCGATGTCGGCACGCTTGTAGGCAGGGGCCCTGAACTGCTGGTACTCCAGTCCGCGGTGGGGGGCGCCGAAGGGCAGTCCGTCGGCAAAGGCCAGGCGCAGCGTCATCTTCCAGCGCTCCGTGCCGGGGAAGTTGTCGGTGAAGTGCAGGTTGACGCCCCAGCGCTGGTCGGTGGGCAGCGGTACGCTGACGCCGTTGATCTTCTGCTTGGTCGACATCACGGAGAAGGTAATCCACGAGTCGGTGCCGGGCACGAATTCGCCAAAGAGCTTCAGGTCCAGTCCGAAGGCGTGTCCGCTGGCCATGTTCTTGCCGTAGTACACCACCTTCATGTTCTGCACGTTGTAGGGTATCAGGTTGTTCAGTATCTTGTAGTAGGCCTCGGCCGAGAAGCGGAACGGGCGCTTCATCATGTGGAAGCGGTAGTCGAAGGCTCCCACGATGTGTATGCTGCGCTGGCTTTTTATCTTCTCGTTGAGCGTCACGTTGGTGGTGCCGTTCACGGTCGACGTGTCTCTGGCCTCCTTGTAGAAGGGTGCCTGGTAGTAGAGGCCGGCCGAGAGGCGGAACGTCATGTCCTCGTTGAACGACGGGATGGCGGCCAGCGAGATGCGTGGCGAGGCGATGGTCTCCTTGTTATAGCTCCAGTGGGCGACGCGCACACCGTAGTTCAGCGTGAAGTACCACGGCTTCTCCCCGTGCGACTGGAAACGGTAGGTGTCCTGCAGGTAGGCTTCGAAGCGTGTCGACGACAGCTTGTTGCTGGATGCCAGTGAGTAGATGAGGTCCAGCCGGTTGGCAGAGTGGGGGATGGAGTAGCCGCTCGAGTCGCGCATCTCGTATTCGCGCGCCTGTTCCTCTATTTTCTCCCACTTCATGGTCACGGCTCCCTCGATGTCGTGGTGTCCGCTCTTGTGGTTGCCCATCAGCTTGAGGCTCATCACGTTTGCCTTCAGGTAGTTGCGGGCGTGCTCCATGTAGGTGCCCACGCCCAGTTGCTCCTGTGTCTGCGTGTCGTCCAGCCAGTATTGGCCCTGTATGTCGTAGGTCTCCTGCTCCTTGGTGTGGAAGGCGCTGAACAGCAGGCTCGCCTTGGTCTTGCTGGTGAAGTTGCGCTGGATGCGCAGCGTACCGAAGAGGGTGCGGAAGATATCCTTCTCCTGTCCGTCGAAGTACACCTTGAAGGACTTTACGTTCTCCATCGTGCCGAACGACGTCTCGCGGTCGCTTGGCGAGAAGTTGTAGTGGTTCTCGGATATGTTGCCGATGAAGTCGATGTTCCAGCGCTCGTTGGGGCTGAAGGTGATGTAGGTCTGGTAGTCCAGGAAGTTCGGTTTGTATTCGCCCTTCGTCTCCAGCGACCCCAGCAGGTAGCGGTTGGTCTTGTAGCGCAGTCCGTGGCTCATGGAGAATTTCTTGTTGCCATAGCCCAGGAAGACGCTGCCGCCCAGCAGCGAGGCCTGCACGTTGCCCTCCCATCGTGTCGGCTTGCGATACTGGATGTCCAGGGCCGACGACATCTTGTCGCCGTATTTGGCCTCGAAGCCGCCGCTCGAGAATCCTATCTTCTCCACCATGTCGCTGTTGATGACGGAGAGACCCTCCTGCTGGCCGCTGCGGATGAGCAGCGGGCGATAGACCTCAACGTTATTGATGTATACGGAGTTCTCGTCGAACGAGCCGCCGCGCACGTTGTACTGACTCGACAGCTCGTTGTGCGTCGACACGCCGGCCTGCTGCTGCACCAGTTCCTCCACGGCGTTGCCCGTGGTCGATGGCGTCTGCTTCAGGTTCTTCGTGTCCAGCTGCTCGGTTGCCGTCGTCTGTCGGCGCCGCTCCGTCACCACCACCTCGTCCAGTGCCTTCATGGACTGTAGCGAGATGAGCAGCCGCTGGTTGCCGCGCGGGCGGCGCAGCACGCGGGTGCGCGTCTGGTAGCCCACCATTGAGAATTTTATCACAACCGAGTCAGCAGAGTGCAGCTTCAGCGAGTATTCGCCTTTCAGGTTGGCCATCGTCACGGCTCCCTGTTCCAGACAGCTCACGGTGGCCAGCTCGATGGCATTGCCGTCGGCGTCGGTCACCTTGCCCGACAGGGTGAACTGCTGTGCCTGGGCGACAACGGCTGTCAGCCACAGCAGGAGTATGGTTATCGTCTTCTTGGATTTCATCGTAGTATTATAACGCAGCACTTTCGCGTTTATTGTCTGCCGCTGCTTATTCTCGCCACAGCCACGATGCCAGTTTGTTGGCCCAGCGAATGTTGATGCGGAACCATCGGTAGGTGCTCACCTCCTTGCCTCCGAAGCTCAGGATAAAGTCGCGATAGGGATTCTTGCGGAACGGCAGGCCGACGTCCATAAACCGGATGTGCTGGCATCCGTTCTTGTGACAGTAACGTATGGTGTTCCAGAAGGTTACTGCGTTTGGATGAAGTGGAGCGAAGCTCTTTCGCCGCGATGCCGAATACCACAGATAGGCATCGCCCTCGGAGAGCGCACACACGGAGCACCCGACGGTCTTCCCCATGAATGTGGAGATGTATGCCTTGCAGTGGCCTTCTTCCATCATGCCCTGGAAGAAGGAGTCCTTGGGCAGGAATCGGCGCGGCTTCAGCCAGTAGTGGCGGCTTAGCAGTCGGGTTGCGGCACGCAGCTCCTCCCTGCTGTTCACCTCGTGCGTCTCGATGCCGCGCTCCATGGCTGTCGTCACGCGCTGCAGCATGCGCGGTGTGATGCGCTCTTCGGGAGTCCTCGAGTGCAGCGAGTTGTGGATGTTCATCCAGCGCACGGGAAAATATCCGGCCGCTCTCAGCGCTGCATATCCGAACATCTTCTGCTTCAGGTTGCTCAGCTCGATGTACAGCGTCCGGTTCTGCAGCCTTCGTGTCAGGGCCGATAGCATCATGGCAAACACCATGTTGTCGGGCTTGCCGGCATATTCGCCTTCGCCCATGATGCGGGCCTGCCGATGCAGGTTGGGTGGAAGCCATGCGTAGCGGTAACGCTCCACGGCCAGCAGGTTCGCCACGTACCTTCCCGCGTCGTCCGTCGCCACGGCCATGTATGGCTTATGGTGTGGCGTGCGCTGGCACAGTTCCATCAGCTCTTTGCTTTGGAAATAGTTGTTGCCGGGCATGTCGGGCAGCATGCTGGCATCCGTGTATATCGTCACTTTCACGCTGCAAATATACGAAAAGTCGGGAGAAGAACAAAACAAAAGCGTTTGTTTTTTCCCGTTTTTCCTTTGTCCTTTGCTATTTTATTCCTAATTTTGCAGCGCTAAAAATAAGACGAAGTTATGCAATTCAAAGATTTGGTACAGATGCGCCGCTCGCACCGTAAATTTACGGACGAAGAAATAGACGGCGACGACGTGAAGATGATATTACGTGCAGGACTGATGGCGCCGACGTCGAAAGGACAGCGTGCATGGCAGTTTGTGGTGGTCGACGACAAGATGGATCTGGAGAAGCTCTCGGATGCAAAAGACCTGGGTGGGCAGTTCCTGAAGGATGCACCGCTGGCCATCGTTGTGCTGGGCGATCCGATGCAGAACGACTGCTGGGTAGAGGATGGTGCCATCGCCGCCATCTCGATGCAGTATCAGGCAGAGGATTTGGGACTTGGCTCGTGCTGGATACAGATGCGCGGGCGAGGACTGAGCGACGCCACAGCGGCCGACACCGTGATACGCGGTGTGCTCGACATACCCGACAACATGTCTTGTCTGTGCGTCCTGGCAATTGGCCATAAGGCCGACGAGCGGAAGCCACAGAACGAAGACAAGCTGAAGTGGGAAAACGTACACGTAGACAAGTGGTGAGATGCGTGTAGTGCTGATAGGTCGAGGACGGCTGGCAACGAACTTGCACGCTGCGCTGGAAAGGGCCGGACACGAGGTGGCCAGTATTAACAGCAGGACGCTGGACGAACTGCCCGTGGAGGCAGACATCTTTATTGTCAGCGTCAAGGACGCGGCGCTGAAGGAGGTTATAGGAAAGGCTGCTAAGGGCAGGGAGAACCAGCTCTTTGTGCATACGGCCGGCTCAATGCCGCTAAACATCTTTGAAGGGCATACCCGCCGCTATGGCGTGCTGTATCCTATGCAGACTTTTTCCAAGGAGCGGCTGGTGGACTTTATGGAGATTCCTGTCTTTATCGAGGGAAGTGACCCGACGATAAAACTGCTGGCTGACAGCATCACCCGACGTGTCTATGCTCTCTCGACGGAAGAACGTAAGTACCTGCATCTGGCGGCAGTCTTCGCATGCAACTTTGCCAATCATTGTTATACGTTGTCGGCCAGGATTCTGGAACGTCACGGACTGCCCTTCGACGTGATGCTGCCACTCATTGACGAGACGGCTCGGAAGGTGCACGAGCTGCATCCGCTGGATGCGCAGACCGGGCCAGCCGTGCGTTACGACGAAAACGTTATCAACATGCAGTCTCAACTGCTCGACGGCGCGATGCGCGAACTCTACGAACGACTGTCACAAAGTATTCATGAAAATGCAATATGACATGATCAATTACGACTTAAAGAAGATACGGGCCATCGTGTTTGACCTGGATGGCGTACTCTCTGCTGAGACCATCTCCCTGGGCGTGGACGGCACTCCGCTGCGCACGGTGAACATCAAGGACGGCTATGCCATTCAGCTGGCTATGAAGATGGGACTGCGCATAGTGATTATCTCCGGCTGTCTGATTGAGGCCGTCCGCCATCGCTACGAGCGGCTGGGAATGGAGGACATCTACCTGGGGGCTGCTGTGAAAATCAAGACCTACGAGGAGCTGAAGGCCAAATACGGGCTGAGCGACGAGGAGGTCATGTTCATGGGCGACGATATCCCCGACCTTGAGGTGATGCGAACGGTGGGATGTCCCGTATGTCCGAAGAATGCATGTAGTGAGGTGAAAGAGGCCAGTCTGTACATCAGTGAGTATGCCGGCGGCTATGGTTGCGGGCGTGACGTCATCGAGCAGACGTTGAAGGCACAGGGTAAATGGCTTAAAGACGAGAGGGCTTTTGGATGGTAGCACAGCAGTATAAAATCGTTCTGGCCAGCAACTCACCGCGTCGCCGGGAACTGCTGGCAGGTCTGGATATCGACTTCGAGGTGCGCGTCATCAAAGGTATCGACGAGCGCTATCCTCATGATTTGCCAACCTTGAAGATAGCAGAATATATATCGAAGAAGAAGGCTGCGGCCTATCTGGAAACCATCGCTCCCGATGAACTGGTTATCACGGCTGACACCGTCGTCATCCTGGGCAATCAGGTCTTGGGCAAGCCTCGCGACGAGGCAGAGGCTTGTCGCATGCTGCGCCAGCTGAGCGGACAGACGCATCAGGTGGTGACGGGTGTCACACTGACCACCCGGCATTGCCAGAAGAGCCTGAGCGTGGTGACGGACGTGACGTTCAGGACGCTGAGCGAGGAGGAAATCAACTATTACGTCAGCAAGTACAAGCCGCTGGACAAAGCGGGTGCCTATGGCATACAGGAATGGATAGGCTACATTGGGGTGACGGCTCTCAACGGTAGCTATTTTAATGTGGTAGGACTGCCCGTACAGCGTATCTACGAGGCACTGCTCAGTTTCGGCGACGAAACTCAGAACAGGTGATGGCTGTGGCGATGGCTACATTGAGGCTTTCGGCCGTCTCTTCTGCAGCATGGAAATTGGGAATGTAGAGTTTGTGGGTAATGAATCTCCTGACAGGTTGCGAGATGCCATTGCCCTCGTTGCCCATGACAATGATGCCGTTGGCGGAGAGCTCCTGCCGATAGATGTCTTCACCGTCGAGCAGTGTGCCGTAGACGGGGCAGTCGGCATGTTCCAACAGCGTCAGCAGGTCGGTATATATAATGTTGACATGTGCAATGCTGCCCATTGTGGCTTGTACGACTTTGGGATTGTAGATGTCGACGGTGTCGGGCGAGCAATAGACGGTGTTGATGCCAAACCAGTCGGCAATGCGAATGATAGTACCCATGTTGCCGGGGTCTTGTATGCCGTCGAGTGCCAAAGACAGTTGATTGCCTTCGGCCTGCGGACGGGAGACAGGCGACGGTATGTGAAAGACGGCGAGTACCTCCTGCGGATGCTGAAGAAAACTGATGCGCTGCAGGTCGCTCTTGCTGATGAGCAGGGAATCGGGACGCTCTGTGGTGGAGTATGTCGCGTATGGCTTGAAGCCGGCGCGCAACAAATCGCCCACAACCTTTGGTCCCTCGGCTACGAAGAGTCCTTCGGCCTTGCGGTTTTTCCTTAGTTCCAGTGAGCGAATTAGTTTTATTTGGTTTTTACTAAGCATGTTTTTTCTATCGATGGTGCAAAGATAGAATTTTTTTTTGTATTTTTGCACCAAAATGCGGTATAGAATTGTCATAACCCTCATTTCGGCCATTGTTTTGGCCTCATGCTCGGAGACAAAGTATGTCCCTGAAGGCAGGTATCTGCTCGACAAGGTTAAGGTGGTGAGCGACACGAAAGCTCAGAATGTCAACCCTGATGAGCTGCGTTCCCTGGTCCGACAGCGTGGCAATTCCCGCTGGTTCTCAGCTGCCAAATTGCCGTTGGCAACCTATTCGTTGTCTGGGCGCGACACTACGAAGTGGATTAACCGCATGCTACGCTCTATCGGTGAGCCCCCCCAGCTCTATGATTCGGCCAGCACCTATCAGACGGCCAGCGACTTGCTGGCGCAGTTGCAGAACCTTGGCTATCTGCGCGCATCAGTTGATGTGCTGAACAAGGTGAAGGGCAAGAAGGTGACTACAACCTACCTGCTACATCCTGGGAAAGCGTATTATCTGCGTAATGTCAGCTATGACATTCAGGATTCTGCCATCGCTGCCATACTGGACAGCGTGCCTCCTGAATACCGACTCTTGCGAACAGGTGTCGTCTTTAACGTCGAAAACCTGGACACGGAGCGCAAGCGCATGACGCAATATCTGACCAATCGAGGCTACTACCGCTTTAACAAAGACTTTATCAGCTATAGAGCCGATTCGGTGGCCGACAGTCAGGAGATAGACCTGACGGTGGTGCTCCACCCTTACCGCACCAATAGGGAAGACAGCCTGCCGCATCGCCAATATAGAATAAGGAATGTCAACTATCTCTGTGGCAATCCCGATGAGTCGAAAATACCGATACGAATGTCTGTGCTGCAAAGTAATACGTTTGTCAATAAGGGAGAACTGTACTCTGCTCGCGCACTGCAGAATACCTACAACCACCTTGGTAGGCTGGGGGTGGTACGCTATACCAATATCTCGTTCCACGAAAACCCCGATAGTCTGCTGCTCGACTGCGACATTCAGCTCAGCACCAACAAACCGTCGACCATCTCTTTCCAACCGGAAGGTACAAATACTGCCGGCGACTTGGGTGCTGCAGTGTCATTGACCTATCAGAACAGGAATCTCTTCCACGGTTCTGAGAACCTGAGTATCGAGTTGCGTGGTGCCTACGAGGCTATCAAGGGATTGGAGGGATATAGTAACTCCAATTATTTTGAGCTCAGCGCGGGTGCCAAACTGAATTTCCCGCGATTCATTGCTCCCTTCCTCTCGTCAGACTTTCGTCGTCGGATGAATGCCACCTCAGAGGTTTCGGTGCTATACGACATGCAGAATCGCCCGGAGTTCTATCGCCGCGTGTTCTCTGTGGGATGGCACTATAAGTGGAACAGCCAATTTAGCAACAGCCGCTACCAGCTCGACTTGCTCGACCTGAACTATATCTACATGCCTTGGGTGAGCGCAACATTCCGCCGGGAATACCTGGAGGACACCAACTCGCGCAACTCTATCCTGCGCTACAACTATGAGAACTTGTTCATTATGAAGATAGGGTTCGGCTATACATATAATAATGGTGTATATGCCATCAAAACCAACTTTGAGACTGCGGGCAATCTGCTGAAGGCAGCATCGCACCTGTTGAACTTCCATCAGAATAGCGAGGGGCAATATACGTTTCTTAATCTGGCCTATGCGCAATATGCGCGTGCCAACTTCGACTTCACGCGTAATATACGTTTTGACTACAACAATCAACTGGTGTTTCACGTCGGATTAGGCATCGCCTATCCTTATGGTAACAGCCGTATCCTGCCATTTGAGAAGCGTTATTTTTCGGGGGGTGCCAACAGTGTGCGCGGATGGAGTGTGCGCTCGCTTGGACCAGGAAAGTTTGTGGGGCATGACGGTCGTATCGACTTTATCAACCAGACGGGCGACATGAAGCTCGACCTGAATATGGAGTATCGGGCCTTCCTGTTCTGGAAATTCCACGGAGCCCTGTTTGTTGATGCCGGTAACATCTGGACATTGCGCTCTTACGAGGAACAGCCGGGCGGGCAGTTTAAGATTTCTGAGTTCTGGAAAGAACTGGCAGTAAGTTATGGATTGGGACTACGACTCAACTTCGACTATTTTATCGTTCGTTTTGATATGGGTATGAAGGCGGTCAATCCTGCCTACGAGGACAGCAAGGGACATTTCCCCATCATTCATCCAAAACTCAGTCGCGACTTTGCTTTTCACTTCGCGGTAGGTCTTCCATTCTAACCAGCCATTGGCCATCGCGCCTGACGGCGATGAAGTCGAACAGTCCGTCAGCCAGTGTCGTGGTGTCGCCGAGAGTTGTAGGCTTCAGGTAATTCTCTATGCTCAGTCTGACGACATAAAGTGTATCTCCACCGGCTGCATAACAGTCCTCAACGTTGATGTTGGCAGGATGGGCGGATAGTAGGTCGAGATCGTGCTGTGTGGTGTTGGAAGCGGCAAAACGCAACCATCGCTCACTCTCAGGTGTACAGTATCTGGCTGCATCGTGAAAGTCACAAGAGAAATAGGCGGCAGCCCACTTCTCTACAGCATCTTGTGCTTTGGATTCATCGTCAGGTGTAAGTTGGCAACTCATGAGCAGGCCTGTTACACAAATGAGAGAAAAGAACCTTTTGTATGTCATAATTTATGCAAAGGTACAAAATTATTCTTAACACATAACTTTAAATTCTTAATTATTTTGTACCTTTGCACAAAATTTGAACACAGGCATGCTGAAATTCATATCATTCGGTAGTGGAAGCAGCGGCAATTGCTATTATCTGGCGACTGCCGGTGATGCGCTATTGGTAGATGTCGGGGTGGGAATAAGAGGACTCAAGAAAGCCTGCAGGGACTATGGGGTCTCGCTTGCCGGTGTGCGTCATGTGCTCATTACCCACGACCATGCCGACCATATCAAGTCTGTTGGCTCGTTTAGTCACGACTTCAACGTGCCTGTATATGCTACACGAGAGGTACACGATGGTATCAATCGCAACTATTGTATCACGCAGAAGATAGCGGCAGACATGACGCACTATCTCGAAAAGGGTCGTACAGAGCAGATTGGTGAATTTACGGTGACACCCTTTGGAGTTCCCCATGACAGCTCTGACAATGTCGGCTATTTCATAGAGGCTGGCGATACTAATATATGTATCATTACTGATGCAGGTAATGTTACAGACGTTATGAAACAGTATATTGCCAAGGCCCGACACTTGATCATAGAAGCTAACCATGATACAGAGATGGTCGTCAACGGGCCATATCCGCAGTTTCTCAAAGACAGAATACTATCGCAGACAGGGCATTTGAGTAATACAGCCTCTGCGACTGCTGTGGCAGAGAATATGTCGGAAGACCTGCGTCATGTGTGGCTTTGTCACCTGAGCGAGGAAAACAATCATCCGGAACTGGCGCGCAAGACGGTAGAGAGTATTTTGCGTAGCTATGGTATTGCAGTGGGTACGGATATCGTATTGGAGGTGCTCAAACGTACGACACCGACAGGACCTTATGAACTGGTTTAGTATTTTTATTTGGTGTCAATACTAATGTAGTAGCCTAAACGGTAAAGTTGGAACAGCAGTAGTGAGGGATGTCGCCCTGTGAGATTTCGGCGTTCCCACGGGCTGCATATTCTATGTAGTAATCGTAGTATGGGAATTATTGGGGCAAGTCTTTTGGCTAAGGCGAGTAGTGGAGAATAATCACCCAGTTCATGACGGAAGGCGTGGAGCGTATGTAGATTGCGTTCACACTTGCTGAGGTAGTCGACGTTGTTTTCAAAATCTGTAATATAAACGGGATTGTCGATATGTTCTATGCGGGCCTTCTGTCTGTCAAGTATCAGTCCGAAGTGTACGTCTTCATATCCACTTTTTGTGAATCGTTCATCAAAATGACACCGTTCCATACAGGTGCGCGTAATAATAAAATTGGTGGAACGAAACGACTGATAGGGGCGCATCTGACGGTGTTTGGCATCGTGTCTACGTTGCGACTTCTCTTCGTATAGGAATCTAAGATTGTTACTTTGCCTTTCTCCACCAGTCCTGATGCCGCCATTCACAATGTCGGCTTGGTCGTATGGCAGATATCGGCGCAGGAAATGGTCGTCAAGAACCTCTATATCACAATCGACAAAGAGCATCCACCTGAAATGGCTGTGATCGGCCAGAAAGTTACGCGTGGCTGCACTGCCTTCATTCTTGGTCTTCTGTATAAAGAAGCAATGGGGAATTTGCGAAATGTTGCAGTTTTCGGCAATAATAGCAGAATCAGACGAGGCGTCGTCGGCAACAATGATTTCGTAGTCGAATCTTTCACCAGCAGTACGGGATATTTGTTCGCATAGCTGTTGCAGTCGTTTGACCAGCTGTATGCAGGTGGTGTTGTAGGTGGGTATGAGTATGGACAGCTCTGTTATCATAATTACTCGTGCAAAATTAATCAAAAAAAGTTATATTTTGCGTTTTTGATGGTGATATTTGGTGATTTTGCTTGAAAAGTTGTACTTTTGCAGGCGTTTGAAAATATTTTATTTAGAAGAGTATGAAGAGAAATCTGTTGAGAATGACAGTCACTGTGGTCGCCATGACGCTGGCTGTCAATGTGAATGCACAGTTTGATTTGAAGAATGTATTGGGTAATGTGTTAGAGTCTACGTCTAATTCGGCCAACAAGTCGGGGGATAATGTGATTTCCAATCTGACCAGCGTTTTCTCCAGTGACAAGCAGGCCAAGGAAAATAATATTATAGGTACGTGGGTGTATTCCGAACCGGCCATCGTATTTAGTTCTGATAATCTGCTGGCCAAGGCTGCCGCTAAGATTGCATCCAACAAGGTGGAGAAGAAACTTCAGGGCTATCTGACACAATATGGCATTGCTCCTGGTTCGTTCAGCATGACATTCAATGAGGATGGCACGTTCACAGAGACGCTTAAGGGCAAGACTATAAATGGTACTTGGAAGATAGAAGACTCGAAGTTGAAACTGACTATTGCCAAGTTGAAGACAGTGGCTATCACCACACAGATAGACGGTAAGGATATGCAGTTTGTCACGGATGCCACCAAGTTGCTCAATATGTTCAAGACCTTTGGTGCCCAGTCAAATAATTCCAGTATCAAGACGGTAGCTTCTCTGATGAAGAGCGTCAACGGTATGCAGGCTGGCATCACGCTGCGTGTAACTACTCAGTCATGTACCCATGACTTCTTAGGGGGTACCAAGCATGCCCCTAAGAAGTGATAGTTTCGATAAAGCTGCTGTCAGGATTGTCCTCAATCATCAGTTGGTATAGTGTTCCAAACTTTGATGCTCCGTT
>JAGAXW010000039.1 GCA_017847725.1 Prevotella sp. | reverse complement strand
TGGTTTTTGAATTGCTCGGCGGTGCCTTTGCCATCGCCTTAATACAGATATCGGGTGGCGCTACGACAGAAAGCGGCGTCCTGCTCACATTAGGTGATTTGCTCAATACGGAGAAAGCCATCTCGGTCATCCTCGGCATATTCCTGTCTGTAGCTATCGCATTCGTGCTCGGAACCATCGTACAATGGATAGCACGTGTCGTTTTCACCTTTACCTTTCGCGTCAACGGAAGAACAACGGACCAGTCTGGTAAGATGGGCGGCAGGCTCTCCTCGTCGTTGAAGATTGGCATCTTCGGTGGACTGTCGGTGACAGCCATCGTCTGGTTCCTGCTTATCAAAGGACTGAAGGGAAGTACACTGATGACTCCCGAGGTGAATGAGATGATTAGTCAGAACACATGGTTGATTATCGGTGGCAGCATGGCAGTGTTCTCAGTGCTGATGACGCTGCTGAGTGCCATGAAACTGCCCGTACTGAAGTTTGTGGTGCTGCTGGGTACTTTTGCCCTGGCGATGGCGTTTGCAGGTAACGACCTCGTGAACTTCGTGGGTGTGCCGCTGACGGGACTTGAAGCCTATCAGGATTATACAGCCAACGGCCATGGCGACGCGCAGGGCTTTATGATGCGGTCGCTGATGGAGAGTGCCCATACGCCCGCACCCTATCTCATCGCAGCAGGCGTGGTGATGGTGCTTGCCCTCATCTTCTCGAAGAAGGCGCAGAACGTGGTAAAGACGTCGGTGGACCTCTCGCGTCAGGACGGGGGCGACGAGATGTTTGGTTCAAGCCGAGTGGCACGGACGCTGGTGCGCACATCGAGAAGCATAGCCAATAGTCTGGCGATGGCGGTACCGCCGTGTGTGTCACGGTGGATTGACTCACGTTTCAATGCCGATGCAGCGGTGTTAAAGCAGGGAGCTGCCTTCGATGAAATTCGCGCAGCCGTCAATCTGGTGCTTGCTGGTGCATTGGTGGCATTGGGAACGTCGCTCAAACTGCCGCTGTCCACCACATACGTCACCTTCATGGTGGCTATGGGAACGTCGCTTGCCGACCGTGCATGGGGGCGCGAGAGTGCTGTGTTCCGCATTACGGGTGTGCTGTCTGTCATCGGCGGCTGGTTCATCACGGCTGGCGTGGCATTCATCTTGTGTTTCCTTGTAACTGTCGCCCTGTTCTTCGGTTCCTTTGTGGCCATCGCATTGGCCATCTTCCTGCTCGTTCGCAGTAACATGAAATACCGAAAGCATACGATGGAGGGTGAGGCTGACAAATTATTCACAAGAATTGTGCATTGCGATGACAAGGAAGAATGTTGGGCGTTGCTCCGGGAATACGTGAACCAGACTATCAAGGCGCATGTCCGTATGGTGACAGATGACTACGAGACACTGACCACAGCTTTCTTCTGTGAGGATTACCGCCGTCTGAAACACGTCACGACAGATGTGGATCACCAGCGCAAGGAACTGAAACGCCAGCGCCGTAAGCAGATTATAGCCTTGCGCCGTTTAGACCCGATAGTGAGTGTGGAAAAAAGCACATGGTATTTCCTTATAGTCAACTCATTATCTCAGATGTACTATTGTCTGAAGCGCATGGGTGAGTCGTGCAGGGAGCATGTCGGCAACAATTTCAGTCCCGTTCCGAGTGAGTATGTCCATGAGTTTCTTGTCTTGCGAAATGAAATCATGCGTCTGTACCTTCGGTCGCTCGACAGTGCGTCGGCATCCCAGATACGCAACGATGCAGCCGTACTTCAATCATTACTTTCCGACTATCGCAAGCGCATCATTCACGACATCCAGACCAGGCAACTCAACATCGAAGCCATGACCGTATTCCTGAGTGTTGTCCAAGAGTCTCAAGAACTCCTCAGCGCCCTTCGCCATCTGATGAGGGGGGAGGGCAAGATGGGAGAATGACCGTATAATATCAATCAAAAAGGGCAACGACATCGCCCTCTTTGGCTGCGAGTCGTTGTCTTTTCCGTTTAGCTCGTTCTGAAATTTTCGACAGCAGGCTTGCCTTGAAGTGGCAAACTCCAATCAAACGAAGTGGAGATAGGGTATTAGGCTGCCCCAGACTTTATAAGATACTCGTTTTCAGGTGCTGAAGTGATGTTAACAATAATCTGTTGCATCAGACATTAACCGTATAGGTGACATCTGTTTGAGAACGCAGTTCTTCCATCTTGGTGTGCTTCTCTTCACCAAGACGTTTCACCAGATCGATTAGCTTTCGTGGCGCGTTTTTGATTTCAGTTCTCTGCAATATGTATGTCATATTCAACTATAATTGTTCGCTGCAAATATAAAAAGAAAATCCCAAACCGCCAAACGATTCGGAGTAATTTTCGTATATGACTGCTTCAAAATGTCTTAACAAGAAAAAATCCCCATAAGGCTTTCAGCCCTACAGGGATTATCATTATTGTATCAAAAGGTACGCACTGTTCCCACACTGCTAAACCATTAAGTTGTTTTTTGCGCTTATATATTTCTTGATCTTTTCTATAAGCAAGCGAGTGGGTTCTATAAATCGTTCAACGTCTTCTTGAACAACATCGATGGAGCAGTTGTAATCCCCATCCTCTCTCAATTTCTGTAGCTGTGAATACATTCTCCCCTCAGCTGCAGTAAAAATTCCTGGCTTCACATAAAATAGAGAGAACTTACCAACAGCACCGCGATGTGTCCCGACTTCATGGCGGTCATTAACCAAAAGAGCACTTACAGCATGAAACAATGCATAATATAACCTGTTAGCCACTAATGACCACAAATCATTTTTACGCAACACCTCCATTTCGTAAAGAGTCTTCTCCACACGCTCCATGGCAAGCGTCACCATTACCTGCCTATCTTCTTCTTTAAGACTCATAAAGCACCTCCTTGTCTTCTTCCACATTAAAATAAAACATGGTATGAGGACCATTAAACCAGTCATTCTTCGTAAAAGTACGGGCACTGATGTCCTCGCCGATGTCAAAGCCCATGTCGTTGAACGGCCAAGCATAGTTTTCCCAGTCGTAAGTATCACGCTGGGGCTTATCCAACAGCACTAGCAAATCCCAGTCGGAATCTACCGTCCAGTCGCCACGCGCTCTTGACCCATAAAGATAGACAGTGCTGCCCTGTGGGAGCACACGAGCCGCAACCTTCTTGATATTATCTATCACCTGTAATCGGTCCATATTACTTTATATATGTGACTACAAAGATAAAATAAATATTTGGAACTACCAAATCCAAAACAAAATTTCCACCAGCCACAAGCATCGCTTGCACAAAATAAGAAAAATCCCCATAAGGCTTTCAGCCCTACAGGGATTATCATTATTGTATCAAAGGTTTCTTATACCAGGTCGGCACGGCCCTTGACCTCCTCGAGCACGGCCTTGGCCAGAGCAGAAGAGAGGGGTGCGTGGTGGTCGTACTCCATCGAGCTGGTTGCACGGCCAGAGGTGATGGTACGCAGAGCGGTGACATAGCCGAACATCTCCGACAGGGGCACCTGAGCCTTGACGACACGGGCACCGCTACGGGCCTCTTCCATGCCTTCCACCTGGCCACGACGCTTGTTCAGGTCGCCGATGACGTCACCCATGTTCTCCTCGGGCGTAACGACCTCGAGCTTCATGATGGGCTCCATCAGTACAGGCTTGGCCTGGGCGCAGACGTTCTTGTAGGCCATCTGGGCTGCAATCTCGAACGACAGCTGGTCAGAGTCGACGGGGTGGAACGAACCGTCCACGACGACAACCTTCAGCGAGTCGACGGGATAGCCACCGAGGATACCGTTCTTCATAGCGGCCTCGAAGCCCTTCTGGATAGAGGGGATGAACTCCTTGGGGATGTTACCACCCTTGACCTCGTTGACAAACTGCAGGCCACCGTTCTCCTTGATGTTCCAGTCGTCGTCGACAGGACCGACGTTGACGATGATGTCGGCGAACTTACCGCGACCACCCGACTGCTTCTTGTAAACCTCACGGTAACCCATGACGGTCTTGGTGATGGCCTCCTTATAGTTCACCTGAGGCTTGCCCTGGTTGCACTCTACCTTGAACTCGCGACGCAGACGGTCGATGATGATGTCGAGGTGGAGCTCACCCATACCCGAGATGATGGTCTGACCACTCTGCTCGTCGGTACGTACGGTGAACGTCGGGTCTTCCTCGGCCAGCTTGGCCAGACCGTTGTCCAGCTTGGCCACGTCGGCCTGCGACTTGGGCTCTACGGCGATAGAGATCACGGTATCGGGGAAGGTCATCGACTCCAGTACGATGGGCTTGTCCTCGTCGCAGAGGGTGTCACCCGTGCGGATGTCCTTGAAGCCTACACCTGCACCGATGTCGCCGGCGTCGATAGACTCCATGGGAATCTCCTTGTTGGAGTTCATCTGGAACAGGCGGCTGATGCGCTCCTTCTTGCCAGAGCGGGGGTTGTAGACATACGAACCGGCCTTGACGCTACCAGAGTAGACGCGGAAGAACACCAGACGGCCCATGTAGGGGTCGGTGGCAATCTTGAAGGCCAGGGCTGCGGTGGGCTCTGCCTCGCTGGGCTTACGGCCCTCTTCCTCGTCGGTGTTGGGGTTGGTACCCATCACCATCTCCACGTCGACGGGAGCAGGCAGGAAGGCGCAGACATAGTCGAGCAGGGGCTGCACGCCCTTGTTCTTATACGAAGAACCGCAAATCATCGGGGTGCACGACATAGCGATGGTACCCTTGCGGATAGCAGCGATAATCTCGGCCTCGGTGATTGAGTTGGGGTCGTCGAAGTATTTCTCCATGAGGGCCTCGTCGTACTCGGCAGCAGCCTCGAGCAGCTTGTTGCGCCACTCGTCGCACTCGTCCTTCAGGTCGGCGGGGATGTCCTCTACGTCATACTCGGCACCCATGGTCTCGTCGTGCCACAGGATGGCCTTCATCTTGATGAGGTCTACCACACCCTTGAAGTTCTCCTCGGCGCCGATGGGCACCTGGATGACTACGGGGTTGGCTCCCAGGATGTCCTTCATCTGCTGTACCGTCTCGAAGAAGTCGGCACCCGAGCGGTCCATCTTGTTGACGTATCCGATGCGAGGCACGTTGTACTTGTCGGCCTGGCGCCATACGGTCTCCGACTGGGGCTGTACGCCGTCGGCAGCCGAGTAGGTGGCCACGGCACCGTCGAGCACGCGCAGCGAGCGCTCCACCTCAGCGGTGAAGTCGACGTGTCCCGGAGTATCGATCAGGTTGATTTTATACTCCTTGCCGTTCCAGTTCCAGTTACAGGTGGTGGCAGCAGAGGTGATGGTGATACCACGCTCCTGCTCCTGGGCCATCCAGTCCATGGTAGCAGCACCGTCGTGCACCTCACCAATCTTGTGCGTCTTACCGGTGTAGAACAGGATACGCTCCGACGTGGTGGTCTTACCGGCATCGATGTGGGCCATAATACCGATATTGCGGGTCAAATGTAAATCGCGATTTGCCATTTTCTTTTCCTTTTACCTTAATAATACTAATTAGAAACGGAAGTGAGCGAATGCACGGTTAGCCTCGGCCATGCGGTGCATGTCCTCCTTGCGCTTGAAGGCACCACCCTGATTGTTGTAGGCATCCATAATCTCGGCAGCCAGCTTGTCGGCCATCGACTTGCCGCTGCGCTTGCGGGCGAAGCTGATCATGTTCTTCATCGAGATGCTCTCCTTGCGGTCAGGACGAATCTCAGTAGGTACCTGGAAGGTAGCACCACCGATACGGCGGCTCTTCACCTCCACCTGCGGAGTGATATTGTCGAGAGCCTGCTTCCAGATTTCCAGAGCCGACTTCTCCTCGTTCTGCATCTTGCCCTTGACGGTCTCAAGAGCGTTGTAGAAAATCTCGTAAGAGATAGACTTCTTACCATCGTACATCAGATGGTTCACAAACTTCGACACTTTCTTGTCGTTGAAGACTGGATCGGGCAGGATCACTCTCTTCTTAGGTTTTGCTTTTCTCATTTCTTGTTTTTGAATTAATGTCTGCTTGGGGCTGTTCTTTCTCGTTCTTCAACGCTCTCACACGAGCATTTACTCAACCTGTCTTTAACAATTCTCCAGCAAAACGGTTTTGTTTCTTCTTGTTATACACCTTATTATATATAAGGGTGCGTTCCTCTGGGCTTACTAATCCTCTCCGATTATTACTTCTTAGCCTTTGGACGCTTGGCACCGTACTTCGAGCGGCGCTGGGTGCGGCTGGCCACGCCAGCGGTATCGAGCGTACCGCGCACGATGTGATAACGCACACCGGGGAGGTCCTTCACACGACCGCCGCGAACCAGCACGATAGAGTGCTCCTGCAGGTTGTGACCCTCACCGGGGATGTACGAGTTAACTTCCTTCTGATTAGTCAGACGAACACGGGCTACCTTACGCATAGCCGAATTAGGCTTCTTAGGAGTCGTTGTGTAGACACGCACGCAGACGCCACGACGCTGAGGACATGAGTCCAGGGCGGGCGACTTCGACTTGTCGACGAGCACCTTTCTGCCTTTTCTTACCAATTGTGAAATTGTAGGCATAATTGTTTGTTTTTTAATTAATTATATTTGTTGTATATATTTCTACTTGACACAATACACCCATACACGTTGGGCGCTTTTGGGGTGCAAAGGTACTAACTTTCCCCCGAAACACCTAATATATAAGGCAAAAAAAGGCGCTTACTTAATGCTTTTTAACATTAAATAAGCGTTTTAGTAATTATTAACTGTCCGAAATATCTACGCCTCGCCCTTTCCTACGGTGAAGGGAGCTATGGGAGCGGGCCCTTGCTGGAGTATCTTGATAGGTCCGTACTCGCGCTCGTAGCGCACGATGTTCTCCTGCAGCGCACCCAGCAGGCGCTTGGCGTGCTCGGGGGCCAGGATGACGCGGCTGTTCACCTGCGCCTTGGGCACGCCGGGCAGCACGCGTGCAAAGTCAATCACGAAGTCGGAGCTCGAGTGGGTGATGATGGCAAAGTTGGCATACTCACCCTGTGCCACCGCCTGCGGCAGCTCCACCTGCAGCTGTTGCTGCTTGTTGTCGTTCTCGTTCATATCTGTCGTTCTTATTAATGTTTTACGTGTTTCACCGCCATAGCTAATGCGCTGGCGGCCAGCCGCTTCGGTGTGAAACTAACTTTTACCCCATCGCTTGTAGAAGTAGGTGGCGCCCACTTTCTCGCGATACAGCTTGGGTTGGCTGCCCTCGCAGAGCGAGTTGAGCAGTTTGCGCGCATGGTTGACGGTGGTGGCATACTTGCGGCACACGTCCTTCACCACCACGCCACCACGCTCCTTCATCTGGGCGTCGATCCACACCAGCAGGCGCCCCACCTCTATCTCCTGCGCATGTACGGTATGAGGCGAGCGGTCGAAGGGCTGGTTCGAATACTTCACCAACCTGTTCCACGACGGGTCGGCCCTGAAGCCGATGCCCTCCACGCACACGTCACGCGCCGTGATATCCTTGGGGTCCTTGAACTTAGGCCGGTACAATCGGCCCTGGGCATCCTTGCGGCGTCTGATGCCCAGCTGCAGGTAGAAGGTGCCCATGCCTTTGATGTGCACGCGCTTGTTGCTCAGCAGCTGCTGGGGTATCTCGTCCTTGAGTGCCTGCACCACTCCCTCAAACTGCGACTTGTTCACGCGCGTGTTGCGCTCCAGATAGTCCTTCAGGTCTTCCTCGCTCGTCGTGCTACCCAGCGTCACGGGCCGCACATGGTAGAGCTGCTCACCGTTGGCGTCGGGGTTGGGCGTGGCATACACGTCGTAGTTCAGCGTATTGGTCTTCTTCATATTTTTTCGGCTTTTAGTTTGTTCCGTATCGCCTGCGAAGTTACGAAATTTTCCCAAAAGGTGCAAACAATTACCCAATTATTTTGAGCGCGCATCGTGCGACGGCTGTCGTACATATCTGCGACGGCCGTGGTAGATATGTGCGACGGCTGTCGCACGATGCAAAATAAGCTATTTGGGGCGAGAACAACGTCTATTTCGGACAGTGAAATAGCCTTGCGCGGAACTTTCTGAAATTCAGTCAGATAAACCGGGTATTTGCTTGCACCCAAGCATCATTTTCGCTAACTTTGCAGACGAGAAAACAAACATTGTATAACACCTTATTAAAAAAAAAGACTATGGAAAAGAACCTACAGACAACAGGCACCGACCTCGAGGTAGTGAAGAACTACAACCAGCGCAAGCAGTATTTCCTGCTGCCCATCAGAGAGATGAAAGAGTACGTGAGCCGCACCTACGACGTGCGCCACAACGTCATCACCGACGTCTACGAGTTTCGGCGCAAGGAGGACGGCGACGCGTGGCAGCCCCTCGACGAGCGCGGCTTCAACACCATCGCCTGCGGTATCGAGGCGGCCGACATCTTCTGCCTCGACAGCCGCATCAAGCACTGGCTGCGCTCCGACTTCGCCCACGACTACCACCCCGTGCGCCAGTGGCTCGACACGGTGCGCGGCACGTGGGACGGGCGCGACCGCACGGCCGACCTGCTGGCACGCCTCTCGCCCACAGCCTACTGCCGCGACATGGGGCGCATCTGGCTGCGCGCCGTCGTCAGCCAGTGGCTGGGCTACGACCAGCAGCACGCCAACGCCGTCATGCTGCTACTCGTCAGTCAGCGCCAGGGCCTCCACAAGAGCACCTTCGTGCGCGGGCTGCTGCCGCCCGAGCTGCGCGACTACTACACCGACGACTTCTCGCTGACGGCCAAGGGCAACGCCCAGCGCAAACTCGTCGAATTTGCCATCGTCAACATCGACGAGTTCGACAAGGAGAACCCGCGCCGCATGCCCGAGCTGAAGACGCTGATGCAGACCATGAAGCCCAGCTTCATCGGCTCGTACAAGAAGAACTTCAACCGCCTGCCGCGCATCGCCTCCTTCGTCGGCACCAGCAACTCGCGCCGCCTGCTCTACGACCGCACGGGCTCGCGCCGCTTCCTCATCATCGAGCCGCGCAACGTCATCGCCACAGGCGGCATCGACTACCGCCAGCTCTACGCCCAGCTGGTGAGCGAGGTGGAGGCGGGCCGCCGTACCTATTTCACCAAGCACGAGGAGGCCGACATACAGCGCCGCAACCGCCGCTACATGGCCAAGGACGAGCTGGAGGAGCTCTTCGCCACCTTCTTCCGTCCCGCCCGCCTGAAGAAGGAGGGCGAGCTCTACACCTCGCGTCAGGTGCTCGACGTACTGGCGCAGCACGACCGCAGCCTCAACCGCCACTACTCGCCCGACAAGCTGGGCCGCCGCCTCACGGAGATGGGTCTGCGCCCCACCCACACGCGACAGGGCAACGCCTACCGTCTGGTGGCGCTGTGAGAAACTTAGTTTCACACGCATCGCACTACCGAACAGCACGTTATGCATGTGCGTGAAGCTTGACGAGAAAGCAGAAAAGAGGTTGGCAGGAGCACAGCATCCTGCCAACCTTATTATATATATATAAGTACATGAACAAAAAAAATTATTTGGCAAATCGTTTTGTCGTTTGAGAAAAATGATATATCTTTGCCGTGGCTATGGTGTGAACCATGTGCCGGACATCGTGGAAAAGTTTAGAAGAGAAGCAAAAGCTTCGTCTTGTTAGTTGAAACCTGAGAAATTTCAAATGATGACAAGATGGACATAGTGGCTCCTCCTGCGCGATAGCGTGGGGTTGTATGCATCACTATATCTTTCATCATGGGTTTTCTCAGGACCTCAACTAAGAGATGTAGGACAAGCGACGATTCTACGCTCTTTCTTTATGTCTACATACTACTAAAACAATATTGTTTATCAGACTGGCAAGTATACAAGCTATAATTATGGCTCAGTCGATAATTATTGGGGGTAATTATATTTTAATTTGTATAAAATGCTTACCTTTGCCTCATGGAAGACAAAGGATTGCTTATGCTGGCCCGCATGGTGCTACCCAAGGATGTACTTGATCAGTTCATCATAAGAGATA
>JAGAXW010000021.1 GCA_017847725.1 Prevotella sp. | reverse complement strand
TGTCAATGGTGCTGTTACCATTCATGCCGATATGACGGCAGCCAATGGAGCAACCTATTACGAGGAATTCACAAAATCCGTGACGGGTAACATTACCGTCTGCATGTCCATTGAGAATTCGCATATGTATGTCACCAAGGCCGAGGTTAGTGACATTACTCCCACAGCCATCAATGCCGTTAAGACAGTCGACGCTGCCAAGGCTGTGCGCTACAACATGGCAGGCCAGCAGGTAGCCAATGGCTTCAAGGGCTTGGTTATCGAGAACGGACGTAAGTATCTGAGTAAGTAAACGAAGTACAATCCATATAACCTCTCTGATACGTCAAACGTATCGGAGAGGCTACTGAAAAGAAAACACTCAATCAGTTAACTTAAAAAAATACAAAAATGAAAAGACATTTTTTATCTAAGCTTTTGCTGCTCTCAGCATTGCTGGGGGGGGTAAATTCTGTATGGGCCGACTATGAGGCCGCAGGTGCTTTTAAGTATTTGAACACTTTCGATGATGCTACCGAACAGAGCAAGACAACAATAAAAGGTTCCGGCTCATTCATCGATGAAGGAGGTAATTTTGGATATGTTTTCCAGAACGAAGGAGGAGCACTCCGTACCAATTATTTGATTATCAATCAGGATTTCGGCACCAGTAATACACTCTTTACTCATGCTTCGATTAGCCAACAACTAACAATCTGTTTTTGGGTTAATAAAAAGAATGCTACAGGTACGTATAGTGAGGCCACTCCTTTATTTACGGTATATAGCTCGGAATCAAGCACTTCTTGGCCGATGTTTGCTTGCAGATTAGGTGGTACATTGCAAGTGAACTGTGCTGGCTGGTCAAATCTTTCAGGCGATCAAAATGATAGTGGTTCAAATAATACGTCTATTACTTGGATAGATGATAACAAATGGCACTTTTATGCCGTAACTATTGCAACCAATCCAATGAATGTAAATGTTCAATGGGTTAAAGTGTATATAGATGGCGAGCTGAAGAATTCTTGGACATTGGATTCTACGGTAGACGGTCAAAATATCAAGGGATTTTTAAATCTTACCAGTTCAAGTCCGGATAAACTTGCATATGCATGCCTTGGAGGTAACCAAACATGGGATTGGAATCAGGCTGCTGACCAAGACCCCGCCTTCGCATTTGATGATTTCATGGTGACGAACAAAGCTCTTAGTGCTGATGAGATTAATGAAATTATTGAAGAGAAAAATGGAGATAAGGAATATGTCGTAAATGGTATAGAAGGCCCCTACACTCAAAAGGAAGAGATTGGACAATCTGACAAGTCTGGCAGTTTCTTTTACAATCCAGGAAATAGTTTTATAATAAAAAAGGGGCAGACCTACAAGCTAACGTTTAAAAATCAAGGTACAAATACACAGGCATGGTTCAATTGGGTTGTTAAATTTCATTATGGTAATTATGACTTTTTTGTGCGCGCTGATAATTTCGCATTTAGAGGCGGCGATAATCCGTTAGTGCAAATGTTTGATTTCACCACAACCCCTCCTAACTGGGACGAATTTAAAAGTAACATGGTTGAAGCAGATGTCGACCTGAATTTACAATATACATCTTCTGGTCAATTTGTTGTTTCAGGAATGATGAAGACTAAAAGCGGTACAGACTATCCCATTAGTGGGACATTTAAAACTACTGGTCTCACTGGTGACCTTACTGTTACTCTGGGTCACGAATTAGCCTACCTTACTGATGTAACTGTTTCTGCCGTTGCCAATACAGGTGCTAATGGCATCACTACATTCTCAAGTTCTTATCATCTGGATCTTGCTAAGATCAAAGGTGCAACTGCTTACTATGTTTCTGAGGCTAGTGCTTCAAGCGCAACTTTGACCGAAGCAACTGGAACCGTCGCTGCTGGTGAGGGTCTATTCTTAAAGGGAGAACCTAATACTGAGGTAACCATTCCTTTGGCTGCATCAGGTACTGCAATCTCTGGTAATATGCTTAAAGGAAGCCCTGTGGCATCTACTATTGACAATCGAATAATTAACTACGATAATATCTACGTACTCGGTGCTACTGACGGTCAACTACACAATGTGGCAACTTATGTTGGAACTAACACATTGGCAATTCCGGCTGGCAAGGCATTCTTGCGCTATAGTGGTTCTGCTTCTCGCCAATTGGCTCTTGACTTTGGCGACGAGCCAACGGGTATCAGTGCTATGACTAAGAATGTTGAAGTAAAGGACAATGCATACTTCGACCTGCAGGGACGCCGTGTGGCTCAGCCTCGAAAAGGACTATACATCGTGAATGGTAAGAAGGTCGTTATTAAGTAAAAATTAGGAGAACTAGAAATGAAAAAGACATATCAACAACCCGTTTTATCGGTATATAAGATTCAGATGCAGGGCATGCTTGCTGCCTCTGTTGAAGTAGGAGATGAGTATAATGGTTCACAAGGAGTAGGTGCTCGCGGCTATATCTTCGACGAAGAAGATGAAGAATAAGCTAAGGCGTTAATTCATAAATAAGTAAAAGAAATCCTGCGGCTATGTCGGCCGCAGGATTCCTTTTTATACTTGACATTCCTCTGTGAGGTAGATTGCTTTTGCCTATTATCGGACGATGCGCTTGCGACCGTTCTCGATGATGATGCCTTTGTAGCCGACACCTACTTGCTGACCTGAGAGGTTGTAACGGATGGCGGCGTGACGGCTGTCGGCCTTGTCGACGCGGATGCCGGTGGGACTGATGACATAAGACTTTGATACAAGAAGGTGGCCTTTCTCTACTGTCAGGAAAGCGGTGACGGATCCTGTGACACCCGACTTGGTGTACTCCTCGTAGTATTTGACACCACTAGCAGTAGTGATGTCTGCATGAATGGTGATGCTACCTCCCTTATATGTCATAGTCAGTACAACATACGAACCCTCCATGTCGTCTTTGAAGGTGAACCAGTTATAGTTGTTGGTGATGCCGGCATCAGACCATAGAATGTTCTCCCAGTTATCGGCACGTAGCGCAACGAGGATGTTGTTCTTGTCAATGACGGTGCCGGGTGAGAAACAGGCTACCCAGTTGTGGTATAGCTCGACTTTTGACGTATGATTGATGAATTCGAATACTGCGGTCTGTCCGTCGTTCAGCAACAGCGGGCTGGACACTGCATCAAGATAACCCGACGTGTTGTCCGTGGAGCCGACAGTCTCTTGGTAGGCGGGCAGGTGATACCCCCAGACGGTATAGCCCTTTGATTTGGCATAGGCGGTAAAGCAGATGGTTTTCTCTGCGGTAGGCTCCAGCGTCTGTTCCACGATGACACCTTTGTATTCGATGCCGTTGACGGTGAGGGTGATGTATGACGTGCCGCTCTGTGTGTGCCATGAGCCAGTGGCTCCACCGGTGATGGTGCCATTAGTGTTCAGCGTAATGTTGATGGGAAGCGTTAGTTGCTTATTGAAATGGTTCATGTTGAAGGTATGGATAAGCAACTTGTAGCCGCCTGCCACCTGCTGGTCGTTGAACGTCTGGCTGGAGGCTATCTGCTGGTCGGTCACCGTCTCGCCAGAGTATTCAAAAGGTGCGGCGCAGAGCCACCCGTCCTGATTCAGAAAGAACTGGTGGACACGCATCTGGAAGTCTTCGCCGCGGTTCTGGAAACGGGTGTGGTAGAACATGAAGTTCTGCCCGTTGTTTACCAGTACGGAGTTGTGGCCCTGCGCCCGTTCTGCCCAGTCGCCGACGGTCTGATATCCCCAATCGCCATAGGCACCGAAGATGTTCTCGCCTCGATTGGTGTTACGAAAGCCGTCTGGGCCATAGTTGTTGCGGTCACCATCGTAGATAGCTGATGGGGTGGTGTTGAAAGAGTCGTAGTAAGGACCATCGGGATTGTTAGAGCGGAAGACTCGCATCTGGTAACCGCCGTTGGCCCAAAGTTCACCGTAGGTGATAAAGAGATAATAGTTGTTGCCAATGTGGCGGATGTAAGGCCCTTCACCAGTGACCCAGAAGCCGCCGGCAATCTTTTTGCCGTAGTAAGGGTCTGTGCGGACATCGTTAGCATTGTTGTTGTTGAGGGTGTAGGCATATTTTATATTATAGTCGCGCAGTCCAGTCTGTTCGTCAAGTTCCAGAATCCAGATACCGCCGTGCCACGAGCCATAGGTCATCCAGAGTTTGCCTTGTTCGTCGTAGAAGACACAAGGGTCGATGGCGTTGGGCCAGCGCTGGCGCCAGCCATCTTGATTGCCTGTCTGATAGCGGGAAGGAAGAGTGGACTGTGTGCCGATGGCCAGTTCCAGGTCGGTGTTATGGTAGTTAATGCCCGACATGTAGAAGCCGGAGACAACGACGGGAGCCTGATAGCGGTAAGGGCCGGCAATGTTGTCGGAGGTAAGTAGTATGATGCTGCAGTTGGTGCCTGAACCGTTGATGCTGAGATACATGCACCACTTTTTCAAGGCTTTGTTCCAGATGACGTCAGGGGCCCACATGTTGTTTTCAATGCTATAGCCGCTGTCGCCGTAAGCTGACCAAGCACGGGCGTTGAAATTGTTAAAGGTCTTCTGAACGCCACCGATGTTGACTGTCTTCACTTGTTGATTGGTGAAAGCCTGCTCGTTGGAAGCATAGTTGCTGTTGTCGGTGGCCCACCGCCAACTGGACGATATGTCCGTCCAGTTCATGAGATCGGTAGAACTTGCTGCACTATGGTGTGTGCCGAAAATATAGTATGTCCCATTGGCTACGACAATACTGGGGTCGTGAATCGATACATGGTTGTAGGCGGCAGAAACCTGAGGAAGAGTCAGAATAGCCAGGATGTGTAGTAGTGTCTTCTTCATTTGTCCTTTGTGTTAATAAGTTTTAGTTAGTATATTTATGATGCAAATATAGTGAAAACTTTTATATTATACTACTAAATTGCGCGAAAAAATGTTAAAAATACACTTTAATAGCTGATAATCCCCCCTTGAGCGTTGGAGAATAGCTATGGTGAAATTTTTCTTGTGTCATCGAGAATGGCAAGAAGTTCTTGGTGAAGTAATAGTGGCGGTTCCGGATAGTTCCGCTAATAGATCACTATCTTATAAAAACAAGTAAAAGAAATCCTGCGGCTATGTCGGTCGTAGGATTTCTTTTTAATTTTTTTTGTAGTATCAAAAAAAAAAATTAAATTTGCAGCGATTAAGTTTATATGATATTAAAGATATGGCAACTATAAGTTTAAATTCGAATCTATACGAACAAGCTCAGCTATATGCCAAAGCAGATGACATGAGTGTAGAGGAATGGGTGGCAAAACTCATAATTCGCTATGTCCCGGAGAAGAAAAAATATAAGATGAAGTCTCTGAAAGAGCTTTCACCAGAACTTCAAGCCTTGATAGGCTTTGCGAAGTCTGAAACGGTTGCAGATGATGATGATATCAATGGTGACAAAGCAAGAATGGAGTTTTTGACAAATAGGTATTCGTTATGATGCGTGTTTTCCTCGATACAAATATTTTGCTTGATATAATAGAGGGAAGGCAAAGGTTTCTTTTGGCCTCATCAAATGTATTTGACTTAGGTATAAGAAACCTCGTACAATTATATGCAACACCATTGTCTTTTGCAAATTGTCTATATACGGCGCGTAAAAATGTAGGATATGAACCTGCCATTAGAGGATTGAAATCTTTGAAAAACTATATCATAGCTGCAACTATGGATGATAATCAAGTCAATGCCGCACTCAGTTCTGGAATGCCGGACTTTGAAGATATGCTTCAATATCAGGCTGCAATAGCTTCAGAGTGTGATGTAATTGTGACGAGAGACTCAAAACGCCACTTTCCCCAAGATGGTAAAGTGCCCATTCTATCCCCGGAAGAGTTCCTCAACGACTTTTTTTGCTGAAGTCGTGTTTCAATGAATGTCCGGATAGTTCCGCTAATACACCACTATTCCGCTATTGGGCTGCAATTCTAATGGTTGCAGCCCTTTCTTGTTCTTTTTCAGCGGGAGCAGGGCCGTGCTTGTCGTCTTCGTCTTCTTGTCGACAGCATCGATAAGAAGATGGGTAAGACCGCTGAAGGCAGACAGGTCGACCGTCAGGCGGAGGGGCGTCTTCTGGGCGTTGAGGGCGGCGATATACCACTGCGAGCCATGACGACGGGCCAACACGACATAACGGCCTGGATAGCCGTCGACAAGGCGTGTCTCATCCCAAGTGGTGGGCAGCTGCCGTAGAAAATCGAGCTCGGTCTGCGACAGTTCACTCAGGTTGTTGGGCTGCATGGCAACACACTGGATGGCTGCCTGGTTGGTGATGGCGGTGGCCAGTTCAAAGACATTGGAGGTCTGGCGCTGGTGGCGGCTGCGGTTGTCGCGGCTCATATAGCGATTCATGATGACCCCGCCCCAGTCCATGCTGGCTACGGTATTTCGGCAGAAGGGGTGCATGGTGAGCTGGAAGGGCTCTTGGGCAGCATGATAGTCAGAGAAGTAGACGTTCTCGCTGGCGAGCACGGCCTCTGCTGATACAAAGTTGGGATACATGCGCTCCCAGCCGCGAGGCAGCGTGCAACCGTGGAAGATGACCTGCAAGCCGTAGCGGTTGGCATCGGCAAGGATGTCTTCGTAGAGTTGCATGGTCTGTTGCTTGTCGCCACCGAAGAAGTCGACCTTGATGCCTTTGACGCCAATCTGCTGGAGCCATGCCATCTCTTGCTGACGGGCGAGGGCGGTATTCATGCAGTGGCGGGGCGTCTGCGGGGCATCATTCCACGCGCCGTTGCTGTTGTACCAGAGTAGGAGCGACACTCCCTTCGACTGGGCGTAGCGCGACAGGGCAGGCATGCGGTCGCGGCCTATCTGCGTGTCCCAACAGCCGTCTACGAGATAGTATTCGTAGCCCATGGCTGCGGCGAGGTCGATAAACTGTAGCTGGTCGTCCCAGCATACGGAGTTGTCTTGCCAGATGAGCCACGACCATGTGTAGCGTCCTGCCTTGTAGTCGCAGGAAGGCTCGTAGCGCTGCTCCACCACGTCGTAGGGGATGGTGGTCTCGACGATGGGGCGCAGTGAGTGGGCGAGGGTAATGGTGCGCCAAGGTGTCTGACCCGGCAGTGGGATGGCGGCGGCAGTGGACCCGATGCCGTTGTTCTCGCCCTGCTGCGGAAAGGCAACGGTATAGCCGCTGGCGGCATGGTAGTCGCTCAGGTGTGAACCGCAATACTGACTGTCGACGCCCGTCTCGCTGATAAGTACCCATGCATCGGCTGCATCTTGCTGTGGAATACGAAACAGGCAGGGGAAGGTGTAGCCCTGGCCATAGCGAGACGGAACAGCCATGGGGGCGTCGGGGGTATATTCTTCCTCGTAGCTGGGCTTGGTGCGCTGCCAGCCTGTCAGCGGATTGATTTGCGGACAGAGGAATGTGGCGGTTTGTTCTGGCAGTCGGAAGGCGGTGGCCTCATGCTCGATGACGGCACACTTGGGGTTGTCGTCATGCTGACGGGGGATGAGATAGCGGAAGGCGACGTCATTGTTCTTGACGAAGAACTCGACGCTCATGTGCTGATGCTGGTGGTTCTCAAAGTCGACTGTCAGCGTGGCGGCCTCGTAGCGGACAACCGTCTGTTTGGTCTGGCGCATCTCGTAGGTGGACGACTGGTGGCTTTTCTTTTCATGTGTGATGGTCAGCTGGCGGGTGAAGTCGCCGAAGTCGGCCTTGAAGCCCAGTGCGGAGGGAAGTACCATTTGGCGGTCGTTGAGACTGATGGAATAGGTGGCCTGTGGCCCTTCGTCGCTGACGGTGACGACGAGCTGTCGGTCGGGTGATGTGACGACTGCCTCGCGGGCTGTTGCGGTGAACGGGAGAATGGCTAATAGTAATAGTATTTTTTTCATATCCGTAGACTTTTAATATAGACTCTCGTTGCAAAAGTAATCAATTTTTTGCGAATAAAATATGAAAAGACTAAATATGTGTAAAAAGAACACGTATTATTTGGCTATTTAAAGAAAAATGTCTATCTTTGTTGCATAGCTAAAAACATTATCAACAGACATGAAAAAAACACTCTTTAGTACCATGTGTGCATTGGCAACCATGACGGCCAGTGCACAAGTAATGATTGACGTGGATGCTGCGCAGCGTGGACCGAAAATCAGTCCGACACACTATGGCATCTTCTTTGAAGACATCAACCACGCTGCCGACGGCGGACTGTATGCCGAGCTGATTCGCAACCGCTCGTTTGAGGATGGCGACGACTATGGAAAGCCTGCCACGATGGAGGCGTGGAGCGTAAAGGGCGGCGCAAAGGCCAAACTCATCCAGCCCAGCAAAAAGGTGAAACTGCTGAACAGCGTACAGGGTAATGCGCTGGAACTGACCCTCAATGCTACGGCCGCCAGTCCTGCCTGCCTGGTGAACGAGGGCTTCTGGGGTATCAATACCGTGATGGGACGCAGCTATAAACTGTCGTTCTATGCCAAGGGTACATATAATGGTCAGGTGAAGGCTGTGCTCTGTGACTCGTTGGGCAAGACTGTCTATGCCGAGACCGTGATTAGTAACTTCGCTGCTGACAAAAAGTCGAAGCAGTGGAAGAAATACACTGCTACGCTGACGGCTACGGCCAACGATGCGAAAGGGCGTTTCGCGCTGGTGTTCGACGGTAAGGGCGTCATCAATCTGGATATGGTGTCGCTGTTTCCGCCGACGTTCAAGAACCGTGAGAACGGTCTGCGTCCCGACTTGGCACAGATGCTCTACGAGATGCATCCTAAGTTCATGCGTTTTCCCGGCGGTTGCTTCGTAGAGGGACAGGTATCGCCCGAGAATGCTTTCCACTGGGAGCGCACCATCGGTCCGATAGAGGAGCGCCCGGGCCATTGGAACGTCAACTGGGGCTATCGCACCACCGACGGCATCGGATTCCATGAATACCTGCAGATGGCTGAGGACCTGGGAGCCAAGCCGCTCTACGTGGTGAACATTGGTCTGTGGCATGGCGGTCTGACTCCCGTAGACAGTATTCAGCCGTGGATTGACGAGTGTCTGGCTGCGCTGGAGTATGCCAACGGCGATGTGACGACAAAGTATGGCGCCATGCGTGCCAAGAACGGTCATCCGGCACCTTTCAACATTGAGTATCTGGAGATCGGCAACGAGAACAACCAGCCTATCGTGGAGCATCAGAGCGACCGCTACTATGAGCGCTACGACAAGTTCCGCAAGGCTATCCGCGAGAAATATCCCAACATCAAACTGATAGGTAATGTGGTGGCATGGGGCGACGATAATCCCAAGTGGAACAGTACGCTGCCCGTAGACCTGCTCGACGAGCACTACTATCGCAATCCAGCATGGTTTGCCGACACTTATAATAAGTACGACAGCTATCCACGCCAGTTGGCCGACGGAAGTCCGGCACCACGCATCTATGTCGGCGAGTATGCCGTGACCAGCGGCTTCGGAAATCTTGGCAATATGAATGCAGCACTGGGCGAGGCGGTGTATATGATGGGTATCGAGAACAATAGTGACATCGTGCCCCTGAACTCGTATGCTCCTATCTTTGTCAACGAGAATGATGCCAAGTGGCGTCCGGACATGATACGTTTCAACAGTAGCCGCGTAATGGGTACACCATCGTATTATGTGCAGCAGCTGATGCCCCAGCATATCGGAACGCAGGTGGTCAAGGTGAAGCAGCAGAATCCCTACGAACAGCGTATGCTGAAGCGTACGGCCATCACTCCGGAACAGAGCAGCATCGGCTATGCCACTTGGCATACGAAGGCTTCGTTTGTGAGTCAGGAGGGTAATAATGGTCAGCCGGTGGTCATCAGAGGCCAGTGGAAACGCGATGCCGACGGTGTGCTGCATCAGTTGACGACCAATGAGAAGCGCTGCATCGCCATTAATCCGCAGACCGTAGGCGACCACTATACAGCTAAGTTCCGCTGCCGCAAGGACGAGGGCAACGAGGGCTTTATGATAGTCTTCAACTATGTGGACGAGGAGAACTTCTGGTGGGTGAATTTTGGTGGTTGGGACAATACTCAGCATGGACTGGAGCACGTCAGTGGCGGCGGCAAGTCGCAGGTGGAACTGGTGGAAGGCAAAATAGAGACCGGACGCTGGTATGACGTAACTCTGCAGGTGCACGGCGACTCACTGAAGTGCTGGCTCGACAAGGAACTGGTGTTCGACACCGTGCTGCGCGGCGACACGAAAGCCGGCATCTTCTCGTCGGCTACCATCGACGAGAATAGCGGTGAACTGATTGTGAAGGTGGTCAACACAAGCGAGGACCACAGTGCTGCCGTTGTGAATGTCAGCAACTTCAACGTAAAGAGTGCGCAGCTGACACGCCTTGCTGCTAACGACGGCATGGATGAGAACACGCTGCAGCAGCCCACCAATATCTATCCGACACACCACGAACTGTCGCCCGACGGCAACAAGGTGGCGGTAGACCTGCCTGCCTATTCGCTGAATATTATCCGTATAGCACCAAAACGATGAAAAGACAACTGATAACAATACTAATGATTATCCCCTGTGTCACAATGCTGGCACAGGGGAAAAATTATCCCGCTACGCCGTTTGTCACCAAATCCCCGATGGTACACGACCCTGTGATGGCCTATGAAGACGGACTGTACTATCTGTATTCGACAGGCATGGGGCTCTGGCAACTGACATCTAAAGACCGTAAGGAATGGACAGTGCATCCCACTCCGCTGATGACCGTGATGCCGGTGTGGACACGTGACTCCGTGCCTGGCTTCCGCCACCATGTATGGGCACCGGATGTCATCCAGTGGCATGGGCGCTGGTGGATGGCGTATAGCTGCTCTACCTTCGGACGTAACACATCGGCCATCGGACTGTTAAGCACCAAGAAACTGGCGAATGCCATCTGGGAAGACGAGGGGTGTGTGGTAGCCTCTCGTGAGAAGCGCGATGACTGGAATGCTATTGACCCGTGCTTCGTCATCGACGGTCAGGACCGGCCCTGGCTGGTATGGGGATCATTTTGGGATGGAATCCAATTGGTACGGCTGGACAGTACGATGCATGCCGCCGCCGGTGAGCGCCCCCGCACCATCGCCCGTCGCTATGCTCCCGGCTACCGGTATGCTGCACCAAATCCTACCTCTAAGTATGCTGGGGGGAATGCCATAGAGGCTCCGTTTATCATGAAGCATGGTGACTACTATTATCTGTTTGTATCGTGGGACTATTGCTGCATGGGACCAAAAAGCACCTACCGGGTTGCTGTAGGGCGGTCGAAGAGCGTGGAAGGACCCTATGTCGATCGCGAAGGGCGCGACATGCTGTTGGGCGGTGGCACGCTGGTGTTGGAAGGAGACAAAAAACACTTTGAGGCTGCAGGGCATTGTGCTGCCTACAGCCTCAAAGGTGAGGATATCTTTATCTGTCATGGCTATCGTACCGGCGGCAAAGGCGAGGCGGTACTCATACAGCGCGCCATTCGCTGGACAGATGATGGATGGCTATCTCTTGATGCGATAGATGCGGAATGACATGGGCGGCAGTGCCGGGTCGGTAAGTACCGTCTGCTTGATACCGGCGACGCACTTTACGGTGCCTGCCTTAGGAGTAATGAGCTCGGGATTGCCGATGCTGTTCTCGTCGTCCATTCCCTGATGGGTGAGTGTCAGCGTCTGAGCGGTGCGCTCTCCCTTCATGCCCAGTAGGTTGATGTTGACAGCCTGTGTAAGCTTGGAGGTATTGGCCACCTTGACGATGATTTCGCCAGACTTCTGGTCAAGGGCTGCTGAGGCGAAGAGACCGTTCTGTCCCTGCTGGTTGGCCAATGGCTTCTTGTCCATGGTGAGCGACAGCACATGGGTGCCGGCATTGGTGGCGTACATCTGCTGTACGTAGTAGCTGACGGTCTTGAACATCTGTGTCTGGTCATACCATATCTGGTCAGGACGCCACTGCCATCCATCGACGTGAGCGAAGAGTGGGGCAGGGGTGGTCATGTGTACCACGTCGGCATTGCGCTCAAAGCCTGTCATGAAGGCGGCTTCGAGGATGGCAGCCTCATAGTGGTTCCACTTCTTACCCTTGCCATGGCAGGCATACTCACCGGCAAAGACCTTCGGACCCTTGCGGTCGTAGCTGTCGTAGCGCAGACCGTGGGTGAGGAACCATTGTTCGTCGCGGTAGTAATGCTCGTCGACGAGGTCAGCCTTCTGGGCCTTCATGGCTTTCCAACCATCGCTGAAACGATAGGTGTTGTCGGGCTTGTCCTCGGGTACGGGACCGCTGGTGCCAACAATCTTAATGTCGGGATATTTGGCGCGGATGGCTGCGACAAAGGGCTTAAGACGCTCGTAATAGAATTCGCCCCACTGCTCGTTGCCTACTCCGATATATTTCATATTGAATGGTGCAGGATGTCCCATGTCGGCACGTATCTTACCCCACTTGGAGGTGGCGGGACCATTGGCAAACTCGATGAGGTCGAGACAGTCGTCAATATAGGGCTGCAGACTGTCGAGAGGCACATGGGCGCTCTCTTTGTTCCAGTTTTGGTACTGACAGGACAGGCCGACGCTGAGGATGGGCAGCGGTTCGGCACCGATGTCCTCTGACAACTGGAAGAACTCGAAGAATCCGAGTCCGTATGACTGATAGTAGTCAGGATAGTAACGGTAGTCGAAGGTATGTTCCCAGCGGTTCTGGTTGAGTGGACGGTTTTCTACCGGTCCGATGGTGTTCTTCCACTGGTAGCGCGTCTGGAGGTCGGTGCCCTCTACAATGCAGCCGCCGGGGAAGCGGAAGATGCCGGGATGCAGGTCAGCCAGTGCCTGTGCAAGGTCGCGGCGCATACCGTTCTCACGGTTCTTATACGTATTGACGGGGAATAGGGAGATATGCTCCAGTGCGACCTCGTTATGACCCTTGAGGAAGATGCGTAGCTTAGCCTGCTTGTCGTCTTTCGGCGAAGTCATTGTGACGGTGTATTTCTTCCAGTCTCGTGAGGTGATGGTCAGTGAGTCCTCTACAAACTCCTGTTTTTCGTCCATCGAGTTCTCGTCGATAAACTGGATGCGGATTTTTGCATCACCCTTGGGCGCCTTGGCCCATACGGAGAAGCGGTAGGGCTCGTTCTTCTTCAGTCCGATGCCGAAGTAGCCCTCATTGACCAGTCCCGTGCGGCGCTCCTGATGGTTGGGGGCGGCGAGCACGACATAGTGCGGACAGCGCTCAAAAGGACCGTCGTTGTGCAGGCTAACCTGTCCGAAAGCCTGCCAGCCCATCAGGTGTTGGGGAAACTCGAAAGAACGGTTTTTGACAAGCTCACCATACAAGCCGCCATCGGCAGCGTAGTTGATGTCTTCGAAGAAAATGCCATACATGGTAGGCTGAATAGGTGAACCGATTTTCTTGGTGTTGAGATCCAAAACATTCTGACTCCATGCTGTCGCAGCGGTTAGCATCAGTATGGAGACCAATAGATTTCTCTTTTTCATACTTTACTTACTTGTTTTTGACAATTTGGGCAGTGAAGGTTGCTTCGGCTACAACATGGTCGCCCACGAAGATGTAGCCTTTCATCGACGAGATACCGTGACGGACGGGGGCCAGCAGGTCGACCTTGAAGAGTAGCGTGTCGCCGGGTACCACCTTCTGGCGGAACTTGACATCGTCAATCTTCATAAAATAGGTGGACCAGCGCTCTGGTTCCTCCAATGTGTTGAGAACCAGCAGTCCACCGCATTGGGCCATCGCTTCTATCTGGAGCACACCGGGCATGACAGGCTCTTCGGGGAAGTGTCCCTGGAAGAAGGGCTCGTTGGCAGTAACGTTCTTAATGCCTACGATGGTGTTGGCACCTAACGAGATGACTTTGTCGACCAGTTGCATGGGGTAGCGGTGGGGCAACAGTTCACGGATGCGGTTGACATCCATTACCGGCTCGTCGTTGGGGTCGTAGATGGGGGCTTGAATCTCGTGTTTGCGGATTTCCTTACGCATCTGACGGGCAAACTTGTTGTTGATGGTATGCCCAGGACGTGTCGCAATGATACGACCCTTGATGGGTTTGCCAATCAGGGCCATGTCGCCGATGACGTCGAGCAGTTTGTGGCGTGTACACTCGTTTTCCCATACCAGCGGCTTGTGCTGGATGTAGCCCAGTTCGTTGGCGTCGCGATGCTCAACGTGGAGCATATCTGCCAATTGGTCGAGTCGTTCTTGGGTGGTCTGCCGCTCGTAGATGACGATGGCATTGTCGAGGTCGCCTCCTTTGATGAGGTTAGCCTGTAGCAGTGGCTCGATGTCGCGTACGAATACAAATGTACGTGCTGCGGCTATTTCTGTGGCATACTGCTCGGCTTTCTCAAGGGATGCAAATTGGGAATTAATGAATTTTGACTCGAAAGAGCACATGGCTGTCAGCGAGAAGTCCTCGTCGGGCAGGATGGTGATGCATGAGCCCGTATTCTCGTCCTTGACTTCAATCTTCTTGCGGATGATATACCAGTCTTTGGGAGCATTGAGTTCTTCGATGCCGACCTCTTTGATCTTCTCCACATACTGGATGGCGGAGCCGTCGAGTATAGGGAACTCGGGACCGTTGACCTGAATGAGGCAGTTGTCAATACCAAGGGCATAGAGTGCCGATAGACCATGTTCGACGGTAGATACGCGGACGTCGCCCTTGCCAAGCACCGTGCCGCGCTGGGTGTCAACAACATTTTCTGCAATGGCGTCGATGACGGGTTCGCCCTCAAGGTCTATGCGTTGTATCTTATATCCCGTATTTTCGTGTGCAGGATTGAAGGTGACAGTCAGATTCAATCCGGTGTGCAGTCCTTTGCCAAACAGCGAAAAGCTGCCTTTCAGTGTTTTCTGCTTCATATAATCTTATTTTTTTTCGTTCTTGAGCTCATTCAGTTCTTTACGTAGCGCAGCCAACTCCTTGTACATCTCTGGCAATTTCCTGATGACTGCAGAAGACTTAAAGAAGAGTTTGGGGTCCATGGCTGGAGAGCCGATAATGCTCTCGCCATTTCCCTTGGTATTGCTCATGACACCGCTCTGGGCACCAATCATGGTTCTGTCGGCAATATGGATATGGCCTGAGAAACCAGCCTGTCCGCCAACCATGCACCATGCTCCAATCTTTGTGGAGCCGGCCATGCCAACCTGAGCCGACATGACGGTGTTCTCACCAATCTCACAGTTGTGAGCCACCTGAATAAGGTTGTCGAGCTTGACGCCCTTGTGGATAATGGTCTGCCCCATTGTAGAGCGGTCGACGCATGTGTTGGCACCAATCTCGACGTTGTCCTCGATAACAACAATGCCCAACTGGGGAATCTTCTCGTAACCTTCCGTGTTGGGAGCGAAGCCGAATCCGTCGGCACCAATGACACTGCCGGCGTGGATGGTGACGTTATTGCCAATCTTGCAACCGTCGTAGATGGTGACATGCGGATAGATTGACGAACCGTCGCCAATGGTGACATTCTCGCCGATGCATGCGAAGGGACCTATGTAGACGTCCTTGCCTATCTTTGCCGACTTGGCAATGAATGCCAGTGAGTCGATGCCAGTCTTCTTTGGCAGCATCTGAGCGTACATCTGCATTAGTTTGGCAACGCACTCATAGGCGTTCTCCACGCGGATGAGCGTGCAACTGACGGGGTGCTCCAGTTCCAAATCGTTATTCACGAGAACGACACTGGATTTTGTCGTGTAAATATAAGGTGTGTATTTGAGGTTAGAGAGAAATGAAATGGCTCCTTCTTTTCCCTCTTCTATTTTCGCAAAGGTGTTGATCACAGCTTGTTCATTGCCTTCAACACGGCCGCCTATCAGGTCGGCAACTTGCTTGGCTGTAAATTCCATATTAATATTTATGTTTTAATAAACGCTGCAAATATACAAAAAAAATCCTAAATGCGTTGATAACAGAGATAATATTTACGTATTTTTTTAGAAAGGAGTTGTACATTCAGGATTTCTGATGCTTCGGCGATATCTTTGACGGTGCCGTCTTTATAGAGAATACCAATGCTGTCGTCGTCGGGGTTGTACATATCCTTGCCAATTTCAGTAAGGCTCGTCAGGTAGCGTGTGTCGTCGATGCTGATACCCATGCTGTCGGCAATGTGCTGCCGAATGGAAGCAACGTAGTCGTCGGTGGGGGGCTGGTCGCTAACTTCTACCTTGAAGAGATGGCGGTCAACCAGGTCGGCGGCAAGCGTCGCCAGTATGCTGTCGTCGGCATGGCGCCATACCTTGAGGGCACTCCAGATGTCAGAGTCGTCGAGCTCGGCATAGTGCTGAAGTGCCTCTTCGTGGGTGTCGAACCACGCACGGTCGACGTCGTTCTGAAGGAAGTAGGCGAGAGACGGAGAGGCGAAAAGCGTGCGGCCTTGGCGGGTGAGTTCCTTGGCACGCTTCAGAGCATTGACCAGTATCTTCTCATAGCCCACTGTCGTCTTATGGAGGTATACCTGCCAGTACATAAGCCGGCGGGTGGTGAGATAGTTTTCGATGGAGTAGATGCCTTTGGCTTCGACCACCAGTCGCTGGTCTTTAACATTGAGCATCTTGATGATGCGTGCAGACCCGATGTTCCCTTCGGTAACGCCAGTGTAGAATGAGTCGCGACGCAGGTAGTCCAGACGGTCCATGTCGAGCTGCGAAGAGATGAGCTGGTGGAATATCTGATTGGGGTATTCGTCCTTGAAAATGGATATGGCAAGTCGGAGGCGTCCATGGAGGTCGCAGTCCATCTGCTCCATCATGCGTAGGGATATGTCTTCATGGGAGATACCGTGGATGAGCGTATTCTCTAATACGTGTGAGAATGGTCCGTGCCCGATGTCGTGCATAAGAATGGCTGCACAGACGGCCTCGGCTTCAGAGTCGAAAATATAGACACCTTTCTCTGTGAGGGAGCGTACAGCTTCGGACATCAGGTGGAAGGCACCCAGTGAGTGTTGGAAGCGCGTATGGCGTGCACCGGGGTAGACCACAGAGGTCAGCCCCAGTTGGGTAATGCGGTTGAGGCGCTGGAACAGGGAATGCTGTACGATGTCATAGAGCAGTCCGCGTGGAATCTTGATGAATCCGAATACCGGATCGTTGATGATTTTATGGTCATTCATAGTTGGATGCAAAGGTACTAAGAAGTGGGTAAACAGCCAAATTTTCACCTTAAATATATATTAGGCGTGGGCTGTTTAAAATAGACGAGGAGTTTAATTTATGTTAAAGTAGCCTGTTTCTCTGCTCGTATGTAAAAATGAAGTGGTAATTTTGCCGAGATTAATGAGTGGATACATAGATAAAGAAGATAATTCAGTAATGTGGTATCAGCATGTCGCTGCCTGTCTGGTGGCCGTATTTTGTATGACTGTCTTGCCGTTGGCGGCTCAGAGAAATGAGTTGGATCAGGCAGAGACCTATATCAAGAGCGGAAAAGACTATGACAAGGCTGAGAAGCTGATGACCGACCTGTTGAAGAATCAGAAAAACAGGGAGAACAAGAAAATCTACCAGATGTGGCTTGAGGCAGTTGGCGGACAGTATGCAGCTGCCAACGAGAAGCTCTATCTGAAACAGAAATACGACACGTCAGCCTTTTTTGGGCTGACGCGTCGTATGTTTATGATTGCTGAGACGCTCGATTCGCTGGATATGAAGCCCGACAAAAAGGGGCGTGTCAAACCTGAATACAGGAAAAGACATGCCGAAAGGCTTGCACCCTTACGGCCAAACCTGTATTATGGAGGTTCATATTATATCCGAAAGGCAGACTTCCAAACGGCTTATGACTTCTATGACACCTATCTGGATACCGGCCGACAACCACTGTTTAGCAGCTACCACTATTTGGAGAATGATTCGGTAATGCCACAAGCAGCCTATTGGGCCATTTATTGCGGCCAACGGATGCATGATGCCCAAAGGGTGCTAAAATATGGAGAACTGGCAAAAAGGAACGTTGACAAGGTACATTTTGCCTTGCAGTATCTGTGTGAAGCTCATCTGTGGAAAAACGATACGGTCGCCTATGTAAACACCTTGCGAGAGGGCTTCTATCGCTGTCCTGAATACAGCTATTTCTTCCCAAGACTGGCCGACTACTATACAAAGCTTGGCGAGAACGACTCTGTGATGGTAGTAGCAGACTATGGACTGGGCGTGAATCCGGATAATACGTTATTCCTGTTAGCAAAATCTATCGTGTTACTGAACACAGAACGCTATGATGAGTGTATCGACGTAAGCAGTCATATGATTGAGATCTGCGACACATTGCCTGAACCATACTACCATATTGCGACCTGCAAACTGAATCAGGCGCTGAGACTGGAGAAAATCAATGAGCCCCGAAAGTATCGAAGCAAGCTGCAGCAATTGTATAAGGAGGCGCGACCATATATGGAAGACTACCGCCGTATGGTTCCAGACGATAAGCAGCGCTGGGGACCGGCGTTGTACCGCATTTATTTCAATTTGAATTTAGGAAGACAGTTTGAGGAAATAGACAAGTTGCTGCGCAATCATTAAAAAAATAAAAAAAAAAAGGTGGAGATACTGATTTTGAAAGATAAATCAGTATCTTTGCGTAATAGAAATATTAGAAAATCTAAAACTCGGAAATTTATGGAAAACAATGCACAGTTGATTGCACAGTGTGAAGCACGTGCGAAAGAATGGCTTTCTCCGGCCTTTGACGAGGAGACACGTAAGGAGGTACAGGCTATGCTTGACAATCCTGACAAGACAGCGCTCATCGACGCATTCTATCAGGATTTGGAGTTTGGTACAGGTGGCCTGCGTGGCATCATGGGTGCTGGTACAAACCGCATGAACAAGTATATTGTCGGTATGGCTACACAGGGCTTTGCCAACTACATTCTGAAAGCTTTCCCCGGCAAGCAGTGCTCTGTGGTGGTCGGTCATGACTGCCGTAACAACGGTCGTATGTTCGCCGAGAGTGTTGCCGACATCTTTTCAGCCAATGGCATCAAGGTTTACCTGTTTGAGAGCCTGCGTCCGACTCCTGAGATTTCGTTCGCCATCCGTCAGTTGGGTTGTCAGGCTGGTGTCAATGTGACTGCTTCGCACAATCCCCGCGAGTATAATGGCTACAAGGCTTATTGGGACGACGGTGCACAGGTGCTTGCTCCTCACGACAAGGGCATTATCGACGAGGTAAACAAGGTAAAGATACAGGACGTGAAGTTCAATGGCAACAAGGAACTCATCGATATTATTGGCGGTGAGATGGACTGGGACTACCTGCAGGCCGTCAAGGAAGCTATGGTAGACCAGGATGTCATCTTGCGCCACAAAGACCTGAACATCGTTTATTCGCCGATGCACGGAACGGGTCGTGTCATTATTCCCGAGGCTCTGCGCTCTTGGGGCTTCCAGAATATCCACGTGGTTCCAGAACAGATGGTCATTGACGGCAACTTCCCGACTGTCGTCAGCCCGAATCCGGAGAATGCGGAGGCGATGACGCTGGGAATGAAGCTTGGTACACGTCTGAATGCCGATCTTGTTATCGCCAGCGACCCTGATGCCGACCGTCTGGCTATTGTCTGCCGCAACTCGAAAGGTGAGTGGGAGATCCTGAATGGCAACCAGACCTGCATGATGTTCTCATGGTATATCATCGCTAATAAGAAAAAGCTTGGCCAGTTGAAGGGTAACGAGTTCCTCGTGAAGACCATTGTTACAACTGAGGTTATCGCCGAAATTGCCAAGAAGAATGGAGTGGAGTATAAGGACTGCTACACGGGCTTCAAGTGGATTGCCAACGAGATTCGTATCAACGAGGGTAAGAAGAAGTATATCGGCGGTGGCGAGGAGTCGTTCGGATTCCTGCCGTTTGATAAGGTTAGGGATAAGGACTCCCCTGCATCTATCTGTCTGATTTGCGAGATTGCAGCATGGGCCAAGGACAATGGTATGACGCTGTATGACCTGCTGATGAATATCTATAAGGAGTATGGCTTCTCGAAGGAGGTCACCATCAATGTGGTGAAGCCTGGTAAGAGTGGCGCCGATGAGATTAAGCAGATGATGGTGGACTTCCGTAACAACGCTCCTACAGAACTTGGCGGTTCGAAGATTTGTCTGTGGAAAGACTACCAGACGCTGGAAGCTAAGTATGCAGACGGCAAGGTCGAGAAGATTGACATGCCTGCAACTAGCAACGTGCTGCAGTGGTTCTGCGAGGATGGTACTAAGGTCAGCGTACGTCCTTCAGGTACGGAACCGAAGATTAAGTTCTATTGTGAAATCAAGGACCCGACCTTTAAGTGTGCCGACTGCTACGAGCGCTGCACGAAAGCAGCCCTTGAGAAGATAGAGGCTATCAAGAAGAGTCTGAAGCTGCAATAGTGATTGATTCCCCAAACAATAAGGGCACTCCCAAGTGAGTGCCCTTATTGTTTTTATGCTGTTTTTTAAAGACCGGCCTTGGTAAGTTCTTCGTCCATCTGGTCGCGCAGCTCGCAGGCTTTTTGTCCGGCAACCTCGGCAAAGTCTTCACCGTTAGAAGCGAAGATGATACCGCGTGAGGAGTTGACCAGCAGGCCGCAATCCTTATTCATGCCGTACTTGCATACTTCTTCCAAAGAGCCACCTTGGGCACCGACGCCAGGAACCAGCAGGAAGTGGTGGGGCACCAGTTTGCGGATGTCTTCGAACATGCGTCCTTGGGTGGCACCTACAACATACATCATATTGTCTTTAGTTCCCCACTGTTGGGATGTCTTGAGCACCTTTTCAAAGAGACGCTCTCCGTCTTTGTCTTCCGTCAGCTGGAAGTCGTAGCTGCCTTTGTTGCTGGTCAGCGCCAAGAGAATGACCCACTTGCCGTCGTAGCCGAGGAAAGGCTTGACGCTGTCTTCACCCATATAGGGGGCTACGGTCAGCGCGTCGACCTGCGTGTCGCCCTCGAAGAAACTGCGGGCATACATAGCACTGGTGTTGCCGATGTCGCCTCGTTTGGCATCGGCAATGATGAAGTGATTGGGATAGTTCTCGCGCAGATAGGCTACTGTCTCCTCGTAAGCCGCCACGCCCATCGAACCCAGCGACTCGTAGAACGCCAGGTTAGGCTTGTAGGCTACGCAGTAGGGAGCCGTGGCGTCGATGATGGCCTGATTGAAGGCCATGATGGCCAGAGAGTCGTCGTATTCGTCTCCGTCTTCCAGTTCAGCCTTGCAGTCGTCAATGATACACTGTGGAATCTTCTTGATGTCGGGGTCTAGGCCCACACAGAGAAACGTCCGCTTCTCCTTAATCTGTTCTATTAGTTGTTGTCGGTTCATTTACTTAATAACTTTTTAATCGTTAGAATGACGAATCTTGAAACACAAAAGGCTATTAGCCAAACAAGCAAATACTTCCAGAAAGGTCTGTAGTATTGGTAGGCTATACTGCCAGCAATAAATACAGACACAATGTCAGGCCAATTGCTGATAATGCTTTTCCACGACCATTCTCTCTTTGCGTCTTTCCAAAATCCCATAATATGAATTTATAGCTCTGACTCTTTCATGCGTTCTGCATTCTCGGCAACGGTCAGTGCGTCAATCATGGGCTGGATGTCGCCACCAAGGAAACCCTGCAGGTCGTGGGTGGTGTAGCCGATACGGTGGTCGGTTACGCGGCCCTGAGGGAAGTTGTAGGTACGTATTTTTGCTGAGCGGTCGCCTGTGGAGACAAGGCTCTTGCGGCGCGAGGCGATGTCGTCCATATACTTCTGATGCTCCTTGTCATAGATAAAGGTATAGAGGCGCGAGAGGGCGCGCTCCTTGTTCTTGGGCTGGTCGCGCGTCTCGGTACACTCAATCAGGATTTCCTCAGTCTCGCCCGTATTGGGGTTCTTCCACATGTAACGCAGACGGACGCCCGATTCTACCTTGTTGACGTTCTGACCGCCGGCACCCGAGGAACGGAAGGTGTCCCACTTGATTTCACCCTCGTTGACGTGCACCTCAAACTTGTCGGCCTCGGGCAGTACGGCAACGGTGGCGGCAGAGGTGTGCATGCGGCCCTGTGTCTCGGTGGCAGGGACACGCTGTACACGGTGAACGCCTGACTCATATTTCAAGGTGCCATACACGTCGGCACCGCTGACGGCAAAGTCAATCTCCTTAAACCCGCCGACAGCTCCTTCGCTGACACTGGTGATGGACAGTTGCCAACCCTTGGAGTCGCAGAAACTCTTGTACATCTTGAACAGGTCGCCGGCAAAGAGGCACGCCTCGTCGCCTCCTGTTCCGGCACGTATCTCCATCTGCACGTTTTTGGCATCTTCGGGGTCTTTCGGAATCAAAGCTATTTTGATTTCTTCTTCCAGCTTGGGCTGCAAAGCCTCGTTCTCGGCCAGTTCCTCGCGTGCCATCTCTTTCATCTCGGCATCTGTCTCGTTGGCCAGAATATCCTTTGCCTCACGTATGCCGTTCAGACAGGCGATGTAGCGTTTGCGGGCATCCATGATATCGCCCAGGTCTTTGTATTCCTTGGTCAGTTTTACAAAACGATTTTGGTCGGCAATGACTGCCGGGTCGGTAATCAGTGTCGACACCTCCTCAAAGCGCGCCTCCAGACCGTCGAGCTTCTGTAGTATGCTATTATTCTCCATTTAATAAATAAATTCTCCAAACTCAGATTTGATAGTTAGACTCTTTGCTCCTTCCTCGATGTGTCCGATAACCTGGGCATCAATGTTGAACGACTTAGAGATGGCGATGACCTTGTCGGCCACTTCGGGGCGGACGTAGATTTCCATGCGATGACCCATGTTGAAAACCTGATACATCTCCTTCCAGTCGGTGCCGGAGCAGTCGTGGATGGTGCGGAACAGCGGGGGTACAGGGAACATGTTGTCCTTGACGACGCGGCAGTTGTCACTGACAAAGTGCAGTACCTTGGTCTGGGCACCTCCCGTACAGTGTACCATGCCGTGAATCTCAGGGCGCAGCTCGTCAAGCAGGCGTTTGATGACGGGGGCATAGGTGCGGGTGGGAGAGAGTACAAGGTGACCGGCGTCAACAGGAGAACCGTCGACAGCATCAGTGAGTTGATACTTTCCACTATATACGAGGTCGTCGGGTACGGCATGGTCGTAGCTCTCTGGATATTTTTGTGCGAGGTATTTGGCAAAGACATCGTGGCGTGCCGATGTCAGTCCGTTGCTGCCCATGCCGCCATTGTAATGCTTTTCGTAAGTTGCCTGGCCAGTAGAAGAAAGTCCTACGATGACATCACCCGGACGGATGTTGGCATTGTCGATGACGTCGCTGCGGCGCATACGGCAGGTGACGGTACTGTCGACGATGATGGTGCGTACGAGGTCGCCTACGTCGGCAGTCTCGCCTCCTGTGGGATAGATGCCGATGCCCATCTCGCGCAGTTCGGCCAGCAACTCGTCGGTACCATTGATGATGACGCTGATGACCTCACCAGGTACAAGCATCTTGTTGCGTCCGATGGTTGAACTGACGAGGATGTTGTCGACAGCCCCTACGCACAGCAGGTCGTCGGTGTTCATCACGATGGCATCTTGAGCGATACCCTTCCAAACGCTTAGGTCGCCGGTTTCTTTCCAATACAAGTAGGCTAACGACGACTTGGTGCCTGCACCGTCAGCATGCATGATATTACAATACTCGGGGTCACCACCCAGAATGTCGGGAATAATCTTACAGAAAGCCTGTGGGAAAATGCCCTTGTCGATATTCTTGATAGCTTTATGTACGTCTTCTTTGGCGGCACTGACGCCGCGTTGCATATAACGATTGTCCATGATTAGAATTTTACTTGGGGAGCTTTCTCTGCTCCAGCTTCAGCTTCAAACTTGTCCATTTTTGCAAAACCAAATATGCCGGCGAGGATGTTCTTGGGGAAGGAGCGGATGACGACGTTGTACTGCAGAACAGCCTCGTTGTATTTGTTGCGTGCTTCGTTGATGCGATTCTCGGTGCCTTCAAGCTGTATCTGCAAGTCGCGGAAGTTTTCGTTGGCTTTCAGGTCGGGATAGTTCTCTTGGATAGCGATGAGGCGGCCCAGAGCACTACCCAGCTCACCTTGAGCCTGCTGAAATTCTTTGAGTTTTTCAGGAGTGAGGTTGGATGGGTCGAGATTGATGGATGTGGCCTTTGTGCGTGCGGCGACAACATCCTCCAAAGTCTGTTTCTCATGGGCTGCATAGCCTTTAACAGTCTCTACCAGATTGGGAATGAGGTCGGCACGGCGCTGATAGGTTGACTGGACATTGGCCAGTGCAGTAGTGGTCGTTTCCTGCACCTGTACCATGGAGTTGTAGGAACTCGATGCCCAGATGCCGATGACGACAAGGGCTACGATGACGATGATGAGAGTCCTGTTCTGTTTCATAATGGTTTATTTTATAACTGTTATTGTTTTATTAATTTGCTGTGCTTACCAACGCGATGTGGCACCGCCACCCCCAAACGAACCTCCTCCGAAACTGCCGCCACTAAAGCCGCCTCCGCCAAATGAGCCTCCACCTCCGCCTCCACCGATGAAGAATCCTGTGTGACTGCTTTGGTAGAATGGGTTGGCGAGTAGTGTCGTGGCGCCGAGAATAGATAACCACTGGTATTGGCGGTTGAGATGGAGATAGAAAATGCCCCAGGCAATGAAGAGAAGCAGGTAAATGCCCATGAGCGTTGCCATCTCATCGTCGGCAGCATCACTGGCACTATAGAGCGACATCTGCGGCATCTGTTTCTTTTGGAGTGTAGAATAGATGGCCTCAGTGAGGTATATCATGGCACTGTCAGGCATCTCTTTGCGCATGGCCGGTATGACATACTGCTGCTGCAGCCGGTAACATTCTGCATCTGTCAGGTCTGCTTCGAGTGCGCGCCCTGGTGATATGTTGATGCTGTAGTCTCCGTATCCCACCACCACGACCAAGCCACGGTCTTGCCGTCCGATACCATATTTGTTGCCTACATCCTGTGCCATACGGAAGGGATCATCATGCTCAATATGGTTGACGATGATGACTACTGATTCGACGCCCAGCGACTGACGAAGTCGCTGTAGGGTACCGTTCATGCGGTCGACACTCGAGACAGAAAGAATGTGGTCTGGGTTAGAAACGTATTGTGTAGAGTCTTTTAAGAAAGGTATGGGGATGTTGTCGGCATTCCAGTAGGTTTGCTGACCGTCAGCAACCAACGTGCTGACTGTCTGCTGCTCTTCCTGGACTGGCATCTGACTGATGCAACTGCCCATGCCAGCCAGGATGACAAAGACAAACAGCCAGCCCCATAGCTGGCGTTTCTTAGCCCAGTCGGTGTGGGTGGCTTTATAGTTGTTGAGGAGCTGCTGCTTTTTATAGTGGTATTCCCGGTAGATGGCTTCGTAGCGCTTGGAGTACATATCGCGTAAATCATTGCCCATAAGACTCCAGCCAAGCTGGCTATTCTCACGGTCGTAAGACAACTCCAGATTACGAATCAACTCGTTATACTGGCGCGTCAACTGGTCGACAAGCTCTACGTAAGTCATATTCTATTTCTCATGCCAAAACTCCCAAGAGGAAAATGCCTGCAGGAGCAGCATCTCCAGGCCATTCTTGGTCTGTGCGCCATACTTCGCGCCGCGCTTCATAAAGAGAGTCTCGTCGGGGTTGTATATCAGGTCGTATAGTATGGTATGACTATCCATGGCCTCATATGGCAGGTCAGGACATTGCTCCGTTTTGGGGTACATGCCTACGGGAGTGCTGTTGACAATGACGTTATATTCGCGGATGACCTCTGCGGTAATGCTCTTATATTGAATGGTTCCGGGGCGCTCATAACGGCTTACAAAGACGGTCTCTAATCCCAAGTTGCGCAGTCCGTAGTCAACAGCCTTCGAGGCTCCGCCGGTGCCCAGGATGAGTGCTTTCTTGTGCCACTTCTTGTCAAGCATGGGCTCGATGCTCTTGGCAAATCCAATGACGTCACTATTGTATCCTTTCAGCTTGACCGATGACCCGTCATGGGTGATGCGTATTACGTTGACAGCCCCAATGGCACGAGCCTCGGGAGAAATGTTGTCAAGGAAGGGCATCACCTTCTCTTTATAAGGGCTGGTGACGTTTAGTCCCTTGAGTTCCGGATTTGAATTGATTACTTCTGATATTGCATCAATCGTCGGAATTTCGTAGTTCTCATAAACTGCGTCGATGTTCTCGTCGTGAAACTTCTGATTGAAGTAGCTGATGGAGAAAGAGTGGCCGAGTGGGTAGCCGATAAGTCCATATTTATCCATAATAATACCTATTTAGTTGCAAAGTACATGGTGCAGATGCCGAAGGTGAGACGTCGGAAGCGTGCCTCAGAGAATCCTGCCTGTTGGAGAATGGTTACCATTTGTTCACCCTGTGGAAAGGCTTCGATGGTTTGTGTGAGATAAGAGTATGCGCTGGTGTCTTTGGAAATGAGGCGACCATAGACTGGCAGTATGGTGTGACTGTAGATGCTGAACAGCTGACGCATCGGGAAGGCTATGGGTTGTGTGAGCTCCACGATACTCAGGTGACCGCCGGGCCGCAATACGCGGCACATCTCACGCAGTCCCGCATCGAGATCGGCAAAGTTGCGTATGCCGAAAGCCGCTGTTACGGCGTCGAAAGTTCCTTCTGGATAGGACAGGCGCATGCAGTCTTCGCGCTGAAAACTGACGATTTCGTCAAGTTGCTTGCTGGCAGCCTTTCTGCGGGCTATCTGCATCATCCCCTCAGAGATGTCAGCACCAATGAGTTGCTGCGGATGCAGCATCTCGGCTGCCAGAATGGCAAAGTCGCCAGTTCCCGTAGCAATGTCGAGTATACGTTGTGGCTGGTAAGGCGCCAGCTGCAGAATGGCCTTGCGACGCCAACTACGGTCGATGTCCCATGAGAGTCGATGGTTAAGCGCATCGTAGGTGGGAGCAATGTTGTTGAACATCTGCTCCACCTGCTCTGTCTTAGTGCCTTTTTCGTATGGCATTATCGTCTCCTGTCGGTACATAGGTACATTACTGTCTTATCTTGTCTTCAGATAGTTTGCCACGTTGCGCTCGATACGCTTGGCGATGTCGTCATTGTCGGTAGCTTTCTCAAAGTGCTCGCCGATGATGTGCTCGTAGAGCTCTATGTATCGTTCGCTGACACTTTCTGCGTATGTGTCGGTAATTTCGGGCATCTGCTGTCCGGGTTCATTCATGAAGTTATGCTCAATGAGCCACTGGCGTACAAACTCCTTGGAGAGCTGGCGCTGCGGTTCTCCCTTGGCGAATTTCTCTTCGTAGCCGTCGGCGTAGAAGTAGCGGCTGCTGTCGGGAGTGTGAATCTCGTCGATAAGGTATACCTTGCCGTCGCGTTTGCCAAACTCATACTTGGTGTCGACGAGAATCAGTCCTTGTTTCTGGGCTATCATCTGTCCGCGGGCGAAGAGTTTGCGCGTGTAGTCTTCCATTACCTCGTAGTCCTCTTTTGACACGATGCCCTGAGCGATGATTTCTTCTTTTGAGATGTTCAGGTCATGGCCTTCGTCAGCTTTGGTGGTCGGCGTGATGATGGGCTCGGGGAAACGCTCGTTCTCGCGCATGCCGTCGGGCAGTCTTACGCCACAAATCTCACGGACGCCATTCTTATAGTCGCGCCATGCCGATCCGGTCAGTATGCCGCGGATAATCATCTCGACACGGAATCCTTCGCATTTCAGTCCGACGGTAACCATGGGGTCTGGAGTTGCTAATTTCCAGTTGGGGCAGATGTCGTTAGTGGCATCGAGAAATTTTGCGGCAATTTGGTTTAGCACCTGTCCTTTGTAAGGAATGCCCTTAGGCAGGATGACGTCAAAAGCCGATATACGGTCGGTCGCTACCATGACCATCAGGTCGTCGTTGATGTTGTACACGTCGCGTACCTTACCGTGGTACACACTCTTTTGTCCTTCAAAGTTGAAGTCAGTCCTTGTTAATGCTTTCATCGTTATTGTATTGTTTGTCAAATTTCTCGTATGCGTTGACGATGCGGGTCACCAGTTTGTGGCGCACGATGTCTTTACGATTGAGTTCTACGATGCCGATGCCCTCGATACCCTTCAGAATCTGGAGTGCTTCTATTAATCCTGATTTCTGGGAACGGGGAAGGTCTATCTGTGAAGTGTCTCCCGTGATGATCATCTTTGTGTTCCAGCCCATACGTGTGAGGAACATACGTATCTGCTGGGGGGTCGTATTCTGAGCCTCGTCAAGAATGACGACGGCGTCGCTCAGCGTACGACCGCGCATAAAGGCCAGGGGAGCTATCTGTATCTGGTGCTTCTCCATCATGTCCTGCAACTTTACCTGAGGGAGCATGTCTTCCAATGCGTCGTAGAGCGGTTGCAGATAGGGGTCTATCTTGTCTTTCATGTCGCCAGGCAGGAATCCGAGTTTTTCACCAGCTTCGACAGCCGGGCGTGAGAGGATAATCTTCTTGGCGGTTTTTTCCTTCAGGGCTTTGACGGCCAGCGCTATTGACAGGTAAGTCTTTCCTGTTCCGGCCGGTCCTACGGCAAATACCATGTCGCAGTCGTTGTAGGCGTCGATAAGGTGCTGCTGATTTTCAGAACGTGCTTTGATGGCTCTTCCTGACATGGTGTAGCATACCACCCCGTCGGGTATGTCGTCGGAGGTGCGTCGCCCCTTGACGATGTCCAGAATGTCTTCTTCTCGTAAGGCGTTGAAGCGTAGTATGTGCTGCCTCATGCGTTCTGAACTTTCTTCGAAAGCGCTCATCTGTTCCTCGTCACCGATGACGCGGATGACGTTGTCGCGTGCAACAATGCGCAGTTTGGGGTAGAGAGCCCGTAGCATTTGCAAGTGTTGGTTGCCAATGCCATAGAATACGACGGGGTCAATATCCTCTAAGACGATATGCTTTTCTATCAAAATACTACCTTTTAGTTAAAACTAAATTATTTGATGTGCAAAGGTACGAAATAAATTGCATTTCTCCAAATTTTACCCTCTTTAATGGTCTAATTCTTCCAAACACTTGCACGGCTGACGGAAAATGTGTAACTTTGCGGCCACTATGAGAAGATATGGAAGCAATACACAGGGTGACTATGAGCATCTGACCGTAGAGGCAGAGCAGCCGCTGCTTGACTTTTTGCTGACCCACTTGGAGCAGTCGAGGTCGAAGATAAAGGCAACTCTACAAGGACAGGGCATCAAGGTCGACGGTAAGACGATGACCCAGTTTGACTATCTGTTGCGTCCTGGCATGAAGGTGGCGGTGTCGAAGACCAAGCGTAACCAGCAACCTTTTAAGAGCCGATACGTAAAGATTGTCTATGAAGACCGTTGGCTGATTGTTGTCGAAAAACAGGTCGGCATCCTGTCCATGGCTGCAGGCCATTCCGCCCTGAATGTGAAGAGCATTCTGGACGACTATTTTAAGAAGTCGCGTCAGCACTGTACAGCTCACGTCGTGCACCGTTTGGACAGAGATACCAGCGGACTTATGGTCTATGCCAAGGATATGGATGTTGAGCAGATGCTGGAGCACACTTGGCATCAGACGGTATACGATCGCCGTTATGTCGCCGTGTTGTCGGGCGAGATGGAACAGGACGAGGGAACAATAGAAAATTGGCTGAAGGACAACAAGGCGTATATTACCTATTCGTCACCTGTCGATAATGGCGGCAAACTGGCTATTACCCATTTTCATGTCCTTGATCGGACGACAGACCACTCGCTCGTGGAGTTTAAACTGGAGACGGGCAGGAAAAACCAGATTCGTGTGCATGCAGCAGATATGGGGCATCCTGTCTGTGGTGATGTTAAATATGGCAATGGCGACAATCCCATCGGCCGGCTCTGCTTGCACGCCTGGCTTCTATGCTTCTATCATCCTGTCACCCACCAGCCCATGGAGTTTGAGACCGTCATTCCACCGGCCTTCCGTCATTTGTTCAAGTAAAAAGTCTACCTATGGAGAGTATTACCTACTATATAGCTATCCTACTGCTTTTCATCCTCGGTTTCATAGTGGTGAAGAAGGTGGCTTCATGCCTCATTAAGAGCATTGTTACCATCATCTTGTTGGCAGCGATGGCAGCCATTTATTTGCTGTATCTTAGGTAAGCAATAGTCCCAGCGTTACGCAGATGCCATAAACAAGGATGTTGCGGGCGGTTTCGCCCAAACATTCGTTCAGTTGGCGTCCCTTGTTGATGCGCCGCATCTTGAGCCATGTGAACACGTGGAGCAGAAAATATACAAATGGTAATACAAATGCCAGCGGGTGACCGTAAGCCCAAAAGACTCCTCCTGCCAATGTGGCAAGCAGTCCGAGTGACAGGTATAGCCGTTCCGAAGCTTTTGCACCGATTTTTACCACCAGTGTCCTTTTCCCGTCTCTGAGATCGTTGTCGAGGTCGCGGTAGTTGTTGACGATGAGTAATCCGTCGATAACGGCACCGCATGCTATCGATGCCGTAAATACCTGCCATGTCACCGTGTGTAGCTGTATATAGTAGGTGATGCAAACGGGTACCAATCCAAAGAACACGAATACCAGGAGGTCGCCCATCCCGATGTAAGAAAGGTGGGTGGTGTAGAGAAAGCAAAAAGCGACACAAAGGATGCCGACGACTATCATCTCCAGACCACCATACCAAACCAGTGGAAGTCCGACGAGGCATGCACTGCATGTCGTTATTGCGATGGCACGTTTCATGGCGTCGATACTGACCCATCCCTGCGTGCAGGCGCGCAGGGGACCCAATCGTGTCTCACTATTGTCGTTGCCCTTTATGAAGTCGAAAAAATCATTGATAAAATTGGCATCAATCTGCATGATGAACGCAAATAGCATACACAGCACGGCAGCGGGCCAGCTGAATACGCTTCCTTCGTAAGAGGACGCATCGCTCCAGGCCAGTGCCAAGCCAATCATGACAGGTACGGCGGCACCTGACAATGTCTTAGGACGGGCTGCCAGCAGCCATGCCTTGGGCGAATTTTGTCTTATTTCATCTTCTTTCATTAATTGTTAATGGGAATTATTCTTGTCTTTCTTCTGCCAGGATACGGTTGAATTCTATACGCATCTTGTCCGGCTGGGCTATTAGTTCACGTAGTTTGGCCAGGCGACGTTCGTTCTCGGAACCTTGTATCCAGAGTTTGATGTATCCGTTGACAGAATATTTCTCGTTCATGTGTTTCATGAACCGTTTCCATTGCTGTTCGTCGTCCAATTCGGGGTAGTTGGCCAGTCCAAACAGTATGGTTCGTCGTATGACGGTCGGCGGATCGATGTCGCGGTCTGCCTCAGCTACAATTTTTCCGTAGAGGCTACGTGGCGCACGCGATGCTGATGCCCTGTGGTCCTCTACCGCCTCTTTCATAATCTTTATTTGCTCGGCAGAAAACCATCGCTTCAGCCGGGCGTCCTGTGTTAGTATTTTTCCGCTGGTAATGTGGTGCACCGCGCGTGGTCCGGAAAGTCCCAAATCGTGATAGGCCGCCACAACGTAAACCATGTTGATGTCGGCGCCAGTCTGGCGTGCCAGTTCTAAGGAACTGCGTATTACGCGCTGGACGTGTGTCAGATTGTGTGCCTTGTCGAACATGGCATATTGTGGCAGAATCTGAGTTTCGACAAATTCTATCAGGTCAAGACTGGGAGTTTGGCTCATCATGTGTTTAATTGTAGAAGTTCCACGATATTCCGAAACGTAGTATACGCAGGTTGGTGGGATAGTGAGGAGCTAAGAAATACTCCTTGGAGCCCGATCCTGCATTGACATGGCTCATGGCCACGAAGAAGCGTGCACGCTTGAGGTGCATGTTGGCATATACGTCGATGAAGGGATATCCGCCTATTTTTATGCGGCTCTCACTGTTCTTCTGAATGGCAAACTGGCTGATTTGAGGCAGATAGTCAGGTGCCTCATACTTGCTGAACCAAGTCAGGCAACTACCCAGTTCGACACTCAGTACGCGTGCAATCTTGAACTTCAGGTAGAGATTGGTGAAAAGGTTCAATGTCGGCAGCGGCAGCACCTCTTTTTTGCTTGAGTTCTGATAGGTGATGATGTTCTCCCAGTTGAGCACGCCAAGGTGCATGCTCTGTTCAAGTTGGGCCGTTAGCACGTTGATGTTCCCACTTTCCTGATAGACACCGCCGGTCAGCGCTTTGCGCCCTGTGGTGGAATACTCGTAGCTCATGCCAAAGTAGGTGTAGTTTTGTATTTCGTCGATTGCCACGCGCAGGCGGGTGTTGGTCTTGTCGTATGTAAATATGCCTTCCACGTGTGTGCGTGTCTCTGACGAAAGACTTTGATCCCACCAAAGATGTTTGGAGTGATAGCTGTTCATGAAGTAACGTGGCTTGGTGCGATGGAAGTAGGATTTCGCTGCCAGTCGGACGGTGTCGCCCAGCAGTTTGAAGTTCACGTCGGTTGAAAAGTCCAGTTTCAGCATGCCTGACTCCAGTCCTGTTATGCCTATCTCTGCTCCGAGATTGAAGTGGAAAGCCTTGCCCTGTGTCTTTGATAGCTGTCCACCAACATTGAGACAGTGCTCGGAGTGCTTTTCGAGGAAATAAGTCGTAGCGTTTTCTGCTAAATTGGGCATCTGGTATTTGCGATAGTCGAAGGAGACAAATCCCTTCAGACCAGCTTTCATATACTTGTTGAAGCCTTCAAGCAGGGCTATTCCGAAGGTGTTCTTGATATTCGTGTATTTGTAGTTGTCGAAGATGCTTTCGCCACCCGATTTTCCCTCTGGGTCATTATCATAATAGGTGTTTGCATAATAATCTTTTGGCGTGGCTGACGCCTGGTAGATGCGGTCGTAGTTGTTGATGTCAAGCGTGTGGATGAAGCTGGTGACGGGAACATATTCCTTTTTCATGGTGGCATCAATAGAGTCCTGGCGTGCCTGCTCGGCAAGAAGACTGTCGCGCGTTGCCTCAGAATCGACGTGAATGCGTGTGCTGTCTTTGGCCACCTTGTTGCTTCCTTTGACAGGTTCGTCGCCCATGATTTTGGCATTTGCGGGGCGCCCGGTCGGTGCGTCTCCGACAACCTTTGCGTTCTTGCGACCTAACGACTCGTCTTTCTTCTCGCCTTTTTCCTTGTCCTCGCGCTCCTTTTTCTGCTTGGCAGATTTGCTGGCAAATTCGCGGGCTTTGATTTCTTCTTCTGTCATCTTCACCTTGCGGTAGAATCCTACGTTGTAGCGGTGGGTGAAGAAGAGGTGCTGCGAGTCGTTGCGGTTCCAGTTCTTGGACAGTACAGTGGGAATCTCTTCCTCGCTGTATTGTGTGGCTTCCATCTCGGGGTGGGTGATATAGTTGTCGTTGGTGATACCGCCGTTCTCGTTGGTCTTGCGGTGGTAGGCCGAACCCATGAAATGCATTTGGTAACGATCTCCGCGATACGAGCTGAAGAGCGTGGCTCTAAAGTTCGAATTGGCTTGATTCTGGTAGTATCCGCGGGCGTAATGGTAGTCCAAATCAAATCCGAAGCCCAGCTGCTTGTTGGCGTTCACTGCAAACTTGCCTGAGACATGGTCTTCGCCGTGTTGTTTGTCACCGCAGTCGTCGTAGCTGATATTAGTATAGGGCGACAGTGTGTTCAGAAAGTGGAACTGGTCTGGTTCTTTCGTCATGAAGCTATAGGCATCGACAAAGAAGAATTCGCTGGCAGCAGGACGGTCGATGAAGATTCGGTGCTGTCGTGCCGAAAAGTTGGTGCCGATGGTATTGTATTCTCCGTAGCGGCCTGTGGCATAGACGCTGTTCTGAAAAAGGTGTGGCATCGTGTCGAGAGGTACGTGGGTGATGTCGCCAAAACGGCGGTCCACCGTCCATGCCCAGACTCCCTTTGGCACTACTTTGTTGCCACCCACAGAGTCTCGCCTGTTGGGGTTGAAGTTCTGGTTCTGATGTTCGTTCTCGTTACGTTGTGTGATGTTGCCACTCTCGTCAATCTCATTATATACCTGAGCCTGTGCAGTCATAGCACAGGCTAAGGTGAACAGTAGGGTGGGTAGCAGTCTTCTCATTTAACTGTCATTCTCAGTGCTGATTCAATAAACTTTATGACCATTGATGCCAATATGACATAGGTCCCTGTCTCACGGTTGTATGCGTAGAAAAGAGTCATTCCTACCACTGCGCCGATGATAAACAGCAGGTTGAGGCCGTTGCGTATTTTCTTGATGTTCATTTCAGCAGGGTCTCGAATTTACCGAAGAGGAAGTTCTTGCGGTCTATGGTCTTGCGGCGGAATTTGCCCGAAAGGGGCAGCAGCTTGGTGTTCTTTTTGTTGACGGCCTCTTTGTCGGTAATCCACTCTTCGGCCTTGTAGCGCTGTGGCTGGCGTGCTTCGTCGTAGAGATAGCGGATGTGGCTCATCTGGATGTCGGCGCTGCCGTCCTGGCATTTTATTTCCAACGCATAGTAGAGACGTGTGCGGTCCAGCGAGATGGCATTCTTCTTGAAAACGAGCCATTCCTCAAAGCAGGCTGTGATGGCGTGGCCCACAGAGTCTTGCGTCAGCACCTGCGTAGCGCCTAATTGGTTGGACTCCTTGGTCATCTTGACGATGTATTTCAATAACGCCGCATATATGTCGTCTGCACGCTTGCCTGGTGCGTCAATGTGTTTGGTAAACACCACCTTGCCATTTACCAGCGGAACAGCCCCCGCCAGATATTTCTGGTCAGGATTGACTTTCTGTACTACCTCTTTTTGCTGTTCTTCCTCGGGCTGCTCCCATGTGTTGTCCTGTGCACTGGCTATGATGGTGGACAATAAAAATAGTGCTAATAAGATATTTTTCATTTTTCTTTTATTTTAGTACATTTGGTGCAAAATTACGAATAATATTCCAATAACCTCTATTTTTTTGTTTTTTTTAAATGTTCATCCCTTCAACTCCAGTACTTTCTGAAGCCGTATGATTTCGTCGCGGTATTGTGCAGCCTGTAGAAACTCCAGTTTCTTGGCGGCTTCCTTCATCAGTCTTGTGGTTTCCGTGATGCTCTTCTCCAGTTGCTGGCGTGTCATTCGTTCGACGATGGGATCGGCAGCAAAAGCTGCGCCGCCGGCAGTCGCAGCACCAATGCTGGTGCGCTGCAGTTCCTTGGTGTCGCTGGAGTCGGCAGCCACTAGCGAGGTCGTCAGTGCTTTCTTGATTTGGGTGGGGGTAATACCGTGCTCAGCATTGTATTTCAGCTGCTTGTTACGTCGGCGTTGTGTCTCGTCGATTGTCAGTTGCATGGAGGCGGTGATGGTGTCCGCATACATGATGACTTTTCCGTTTACGTTGCGCGCTGCGCGTCCTGCTGTCTGTGTCAGCGAGCGGTGAGAGCGCAGGAAACCTTCTTTGTCAGCGTCGAGAATGGCTACGAGTGACACCTCGGGGAGGTCGAGGCCTTCGCGCAGCAGGTTTACTCCCACCAGAACATCGTAGGTGCCGTTGCGCAGCTTCTCCAGTATCTTTACACGGTCTAACGTGGTCACCTCGCTGTGGATGTATGCCGTTTGAATGTCGTGGTTCAGCAGATACTCCGACAGTTCCTCGGCCATGCGCTTGGTCAGTGTCGTCACCAAGACGCGCTCCTGGTGCTCTATGCGCTGCTGTATCTCCTCCATCAGGTCGTCAATCTGGTTTTCTGTCGGTCGTATCTCGATGATGGGGTCGAGCAGTCCTGTCGGCCGTATCACCTGGTCGACGACGACACCTTCGGACTCTTGCAATTCGTAGTCGGCAGGCGTGGCCGAAACGTAAATGACCTGATGGGTCATCTGCTGGAATTCCTCGAATGTCAGCGGCCGGTTGTCGAAAGCGGCCGGCAGTCTGAAGCCATATTCTACAAGGTTTGTCTTGCGTGCTCTGTCGCCACCATACATCGCCCCGATCTGTGGCACCGACACATGGCTCTCGTCAATCACCAGCAGGTAGTCGTCGGGGAAGAAGTCAAGCAGGCAGTAGGGGCGCTCGCCGGCCTGTCGCCCGTCGAAATAGCGCGAATAGTTCTCTATACCCGAACAGTGCCCAAGTTCCTTGATCATCTCCATGTCGTACTCCACACGCTCTTTTATGCGTTGTGCCTTAATCTGGTCGCCAAGTTCTTCAAAGAAGGCTACTTGCTTGACCAGGTCGTCTTGTATTTGTCGAATGGCTATGTTGGTTTGCTCCTGCGTCGTCATGAACAGATTGGCCGGATACAGCTTGTACTCGTCAAAAGTGGCAAGCCGGTCCATGGTGACGCTGTCCAGTTCTTCGATGGAGTCTATCTCGTCGTCCCAGAAGGTGATGCGCAGCACTACCTCGCTGTAAGCCATGGCGATGTCGATGGTGTCTCCTTTCACTCGGAAGGAACCACGCTTCAGTTCGATGTCGTTCCTGACGTATAGGGCTGCTACTAATTTCCTTAACAAGGCATTGCGGTCAAGTATTTGGCCACGGTGTATCTCAATGATGTTCTCATGCAGCGCCATGGGACTTCCCATACCGTAGATGCATGAAACTGAAGATACAACGATGACGTCCTTTCTTCCTGACATCAAGGCGCTTACCGCACGCAGTCGCAGCTTGTCTATCTCCTCGTTGATGGCCAGGTCCTTCTCGATATAAGTATCGGTGGTTGGCAGGTAGGCCTCTGGTTGATAGTAGTCATAATAGCTGACATAATATTCAACTGCGTTTTCAGGGAAGAAGCCCTTCATCTCTTCATAAAGCTGGGCGGCCAGGGTCTTGTTGTGCGACAAGATGAGGGTAGGGCGGTTGATGTTCGCTATGACGTTTGCAATGGTAAAGGTCTTTCCGGATCCTGTTACGCCTAAAAGAACCTGCGCATGGTCACCTCGTTTTACACCCTCGGTTAACTGGCGGATAGCTTCAGGCTGATCGCCTGTTGGCTTGTATTTGGAGATAAGCTTGTAATTCATAATTGTGCAAAGTTACATCTTTTATAGGAAAAAACGTAGAGTTTAGTGCAATTTGTTGAGTTTTGTAACATATTTCTGCCATTTTCTGTGCCAAAGTCGATGAAAACTGTACTGTGCGGGCATGACTTGTATCCTAATACTAATGTGAGTTCAATGAAAAAAATATAGTTTCATGCATGGATATATGTTGTTGATGTTTAACAAGATACGTGTGAAACTATATTTTCGGCTCGCCACGTTTATTTAATCTCCCATAATAGTCTATTTCATATTTTGTAACGGTTGCATTGTATCGTGCGACGGCCGTCACACATATCTACCACGGCCGTCGTACGATATGAACTAAGGCTCTCCAGGCGGTGATAAACCTGATTTAGATGATGGTTCGGCCTATTTTAATAGATAGCGCCCACCTGAACTGCATGCCTGTGTTCACAAAAACTTAGTTTCACGCATAAAGCGCAGTCATACAGATGGATACGAGTTATCGTGAATCCTGTTTTCTTTATAGAGTTCGGCGTTTACATCAATATACTTTATGTGGAACTACGCGAATTCGTCGAACTCACGTCACCTTAAGGTTTCATAGAATTAAACATGGCGGTTTCTGCTTCGAAAGCAGCAAGTGCTTTCTCAGCCTTTGGGTGATTACGTGGTATAATATTATTTATATAGGAATGCCATCTATACAGCAAGAAAAACGCTATAATTTGCCAATGAAACTTAATATCAACACTTAAAGTATTGTTGTATAAAAGAAATTTTGTATCTTTGAGGTCGGAAATATTTATTATTATTCCGACCATAATTTATATACAAAATCGATGGAGAATGCAGTAGTACAACAGATTAGAAAAAGGATTACTCGCAGTAAGTTTGGCGAGATATTCTTTGTTTCTTCTTTTCCCCAATATGATGTCGAGTACGTCACAAAACTGCTCGCCATCTTTGAGAAAGAAGGATTGATTACACGAATAGCCAAAGGTGTGTATGTCAAGGCACGTAATGACACGTCACTTCTACGACTTGGAGAAACTGATGCAAACCCCATACGCAGAAATGGCTCTTAATGATTTGGTGCTCTATCATGAGATTGTGGAACATCGTCGCAAGTTCTATCATGTTGGTTATGTGGATTACGATAAAGAGCTACCTGCCACTATTCAGATTGTACCAAGTGACGAACTGATGTCCTCTTACGAAGCTGACTATAACGAAATGAAGGAGATCTTCATTTATGGGCAACCTCTGACTTTCGGCGGGTTGATGGAAAAGATAACGAACCTTCAAGAACAATTCCGAACTTTAGATGTCCCTAGAGGTTGAATGTAGATGAATTTTTAACAAAATCTACTTTTTTCTCCAACCTCTGCCACAGTTTGGCGCACCCTTGTTTTACTTTTGCAGATAAATCATAGAAATATGGACAACGATAGAGGACAAAGTTTGATAACTAAATACGTCTGGGTGATAGAGACCATCTATCGCAGACGGAAGATTTCATTCAAAGAACTGAATGAACTCTGGCTTCGTGATGACATCAGTAGAGGTGTCGATATTCCCAAGCGCACCTTCGACAACTGGCGTTATGTCATCTGGGATATGTTCGGCATCAACATCGCTAATGAAGGACGTGGCGAGTATCGTTACTACATTGAGAACGAGGAGGACATCAGTAAGAACGGACTCCGTTCATGGTTATATAATACTTTCTGTGTCAGCAATGCTTTGGCGAATAGTCAGAGTATAAAAGACCGTATCATTCTTGAATATGTTCCTTCAGGGCAAAACTACTTGCAACCCATCATTGAGGCAATGAAGGAAAACCATGTGCTGAACATGACCTATCACAGTTATTGGAAAGACGAGGAGAACAACTTTGATGTGCAGCCGTATTGTGTGAAGCTTTTCCGTCAGCGTTGGTATATGGTGGCACGAAGCACAGATCCATATTATTATAAAAATGGACCGTTCATCTATTCTCTTGACCGAATTAAATATCTTCATGCAACAGACGAGACTTTTGAAATGCCAAAGGATTGGTCGGCAGAGGATTTCTTTGAAGGCTGTTTTGGCATCATTGCAGAACAGTCTGTCAAGATTCAGCCCGTTAAACTAAAAATTTCTGCAGGACAGGCAAACTATATCCGTGACCTGAAGATGCATGAATCCCAGGAAGAGATAGAGCGCAACGAAGAGTACAGCATCTTTACCTTCAATCTCCGTCCAGAGTTCGATTTCCAGCAGGAACTGCTTTGGAATGGTGAAGACATGGAGGTACTTGAACCCTACTGGCTCCGCAAAGAAATTGCAGGAAAGATTAAAAGAATGTGGAACAAATACAAGGAGGATTAACTATGGTATTTAATTTCAGCAAATACAGTTTTCGTGGCATACAGGATTTATGTCGAAAATATCACAGGCAAATTGTTGCGTCTCCAGACAAGAACAACTTAAAGTCCGTACTTGACGGCAGGCGTGTTAGATTCATCAATCCTTTAGGTGAATTTGACTATGCCTATTTTGGTGAGTTCACTTTTGATGGTGATGTCATAATACTATTGACGAAAGACCACAAATACACGAAATTTCACAAGCCCTTACATCTTTCTACCTTATGGTCGATGGTGCCTGTAATCTTTGCTGGTGTAGATACAAGATTTAAGGACGATCAGTTTCAAGAAATTTTCACTGGTGATGTTGTGTCGTATAAAGGATATACATCATTCGTGCGCTATTTCAGCGATTCCTTGGTACCTAGTCTTGCTGGAGATAACTGTGACGTACAATTTGAAAGAAACGGTGATATGCACAAGGAAGGCACAGTTTTTTCGAATATTAAGCCTACGCTATTCAAATTGTTTACAATAGAAAATTTATACTGGCCGACAAACCAATATATACCCTATGGAATTAGTCGTGACGAGGTGATTGAGAGAGCATCAAAAGCGAAGAGCAAGCCACTTTTTACAGATGATTTTAAGCCACAAAGAAGAGGTCGTCAACTCATATATCAACAAATGTCTGAAGTTCTTCGAGAAAACGATATTCTATGCTATTTAGCGAAAGAAATGATAGAAGGCGAGGAACATCTTGGCATTATTCAGTGCGCTGATAATATCCCAGATGATTATACTGGCGAAGAGCACTCCATTGAATTAGCGACAGCTGATGACTTTTATAATTCAATTAAAACTGCCTTTCATGAATTCCTGCAATATGCACATAATAATCCAGAGAAGACTTTTGTCTTGTGCGATTTCAAAGAGGCTCTGGAGATTAACAAATACGAGGAACAAAAGACTGCACTGCAATTTTGGGAGTGGTATGAATACAAAATACCTAATGTCATCATGCCTTTCTGGATTCTAAACAATATTGCAGGATGGGATATGATTGGAAGAGACTGAATAATAACTTAAAACATCGATTAATATGGACAAGGATTATATTATCAGCATTCAAGATTTGCTGAAAGGTTGGAACAGAAATTCCGAATTTGACAATGCGAATGAATCAAGAATAAAACTTGTACGTCACAGTAGTGAGGTGAAGCCAGACAGTTTCATTTATAAAAAATATAATGGCTCTGTATATAAACTCTATCGCACAGATTATGCTCTGTTTAAGGAATGGCAAAGTGAACAATCTGATAGTAAGATGAAGAATGTTGATTATTTGGTTGTTTTTCTGGCTGAAGAGGGATGCGAATGCCGCTTCATTGGTGTATATAGAAATTATGGGCCAAAGAGGGCTACAGGCAACGGAGTTTCAGAATACGCCATTGAGGAAGTCGAGGGCTTTGAAGGTCTAAAAGATAAAGTTGTAATAGATTGGGGAAAGGGTACTTTGTCGTGGATGCAGAACTGGCAGTCGACAAAAAATGTTAGACGCATTGATCAGGTAAACACAGGTGATGATATTCCGTATTTTATACGTTATGAAGATGTAATTTTATCGTTCTCACAACTTCAAAAAGTCGTTGAGGATAAAGAATGGAAGTCAAAACTTGAGAGTCTGAATTGTGTATATATGATTCTTGACAAGGAAACGGGTAAACAGTACGTTGGTGTCACATATAAAGACATGAAGCCAGGTATTAAGAACGGTATTCTTGGTCGATGGACTGAATATGCAAAGACTGGACATGGAAACAATAAGCTTCTTGTAGCTTTGCTTGCAGAAAAAGGAATAAGCTATGCTGACCAAAATTTCCAATGGACAATCCTTGAAACGCTTCCTCTTAACGTTACGCCCAAAGTTGCCATAGATAGGGAATCACTCTATAAAAAGAAATTTGGGACACGTGAACACGGTTATAATGAGAACTGAAAATGTATGAAAGATTTTGCAGCTATAGATTTTGAAACGGCCAACAATGAGCGCAGCAGCGTATGCTCTGTAGGAATCGTCATTGTGCGAAATGGTGAGATAGTAGATTCGTTCTACTCTCTCATCCAACCAGAGCCAAACTATTATAATTACTGGTGCTCTCAGGTTCATGGTCTATGTTATGAAGACACCAACGATGCCCCAGTATTCCCCGAAGTGTGGGCGCAGATAGAACCATTAATCCAAGGATTGCCTCTTGTGGCCCACAACAAGCCTTTTGACGAAGGCTGTCTGAAAGCCGTGTTCCGTGTGTATCAGATGGACTATCCCGACTACGAGTTCTACGACACGCTTGCTGCTTCCCGCCGAGCCTTCCGCTATCTCGCCAACCATCAATTGCATACCGTAGCGGCAGAGTGCGGTTATCTGTTAGAAAACCATCACCATGCTCTTGCCGATGCAGAGGCATGTGCATGGATAGCAAGAGAAATTTTATAAGATACAACATATTATGTCTTCTTTATCAGAACAAATACCAATGAAGGATTTCCCAAAACTAAAAGGTGAAATCTACGAAATTCCGAGTCAGCAACGTGGGTATAAATGGACTCCTGCTAACATAAAAGAGCTGCTTCGTGATTTATGGGAGTTCATGAATGCTCCTGAGAATAAACGTGTCTATTGCCTTCAGCCATTAGCTGTGGTTCCATTAAGTGGAAAATATAGTGTACTTGATGGTCAACAAAGATTGACAACTCTATTTCTGCTGTATAAATATCTTACCAATCAAAATGCCTACACTTTAGAATTTGTAAGAGATAATGAGGACGATGACAATATTGTAAATCGATGGAGTTTCTTAACAAATATATCAAGCAAAGAGAGTATAGAATTGGCAGATAGCCAGATAGATTTGTATTATATACATCGTGCATACCAGACCATTTCTGATTGTTTTGAGACTAATCATGATGAGGTTTTTTCAGCAGATAAGGAACTAACTACAGAAGAGATTAAAAGCAAGTATCTTGAACTACTGAATGGACAAAGTGCTAAGTCAATTCAGGTCATATGGTATGAAGTTCCAGAGAATAAAGCACATGAAACGTTCCGCAATCTGAATAGTGGAAAAATATCATTAACAAATACGGAACTAATAAAAGCCCTTTTCCTAAACCGTGCTTCTGGACTAAACGAAGGGTTGCGTGATGATGCTGCTCGACAGTTTGAGGAAATGGAGCAGATAATAAATAATGACCATTTTTGGGCGATGCTATCAAGCGAGGAACCGATTTTCCCCCATACTCGAATGGATTTATTATTTAACCTCATTGCCAAGGTGGATGACTCTGAAGCTGATAAAGACTTCCGCAGCTCATTTAGGTGGTTTGCAAATGAGGCAAATGACAATCTTGAAGCAAGGTGGCAGAAGATAAGACACACGTTCTTACGTCTTTATGATATGTATAAGAATATCTACACCTATCATTACATTGGTTATCTCACCTATTGCAATCAAGATAACAGATATATATTTCTTTCTTCTCTCCTGAAAAGTAGTCGGGAATATTCAAAAACTGTTTTTGTTAACAGACTCCGCGAGCGTATTAGACGAACGATCAATCCTAACGATAAGTTATCAATTTCTGATTTTGAATATGGTCAGATATCGACTATGATGTTGCGTCGTTTCTTCCTATTGCATAATATTGAAACCATATTGCAGAAATATGAAACCTTAAAAAGTAGTAAGGAGCTGAATTTGCAACATGAATATGAACAATTCCCCTTTGAACTTCTGCATAAACAAAGTTGGGATATTGAGCATATTACATCTCAAACTGATTCAAAATTTGACAATGAACAAGATAGAAAAGATTGGTTGAGCAGTGTGAGGAATGACTATCCTTCTTATTTCGAAGTCACAGAGATTAAGGATAGATTAACCAAATATGGCTTGAAAAAGAGTAAAGAAAATTTTGACGAACTCTATAAGGCCGTCATTATGTATAATGATGCACAAGATGGAGACCATATTCCTGAAGACGATAAGAATCAGGTCGGTAATCTTGTTTTATTGGATAGCCATACCAATAGAAGCTTCCACAATTCTCTGTTTCCCAGAAAAAGAAGGATTGTAGTTATAGCAAATGGCTTGAAATCAGAAGATGATGAGGAAACAAATGTTACTCAGGTTTATATACCTCCATGTACAATGCAATGTTTTACCAAAGCGTACAGTAAGAAGAGTAGCACAAAGCTTAATTCTTGGCTTCAACCAGATGCCGATGCATACAGGGAAGACATCAAGCAAAAGCTGTGTGATAAGCCAGAGAGTAACACAATAAGATATTTCAAGAATTAAAGTGTATTCGTTATGAACTTTCTGAATATATTCAAAAACAAGGTTATTTGCATTCCCCTTTTGCAGAGAGATTATGTTCAAGGTGGAAAGGAATCTGTTATTTCGCCCTTTATAGATTCATTGCTCGATGAAACAAATCCATCAGACTTGAACTATATTTATGGCTATACGGAACATGGGAGTTTTATTCCTGTGGATGGTCAACAACGTTTAACAACGTTATGGCTTTTATATCTTTATGCAGCTGCCAAAGCTGGGATGATGTCAGATTTTACCGTTAATCTTACTTTCTTGTCAAGAGAATACGCTGGGGATTTCTGTGAAAGATTAAAGTGTAAAATGCCTGAAGTTTTACAGAAAGCCACCGAAAATGATAGCTTAAATTCAATTATTCAAGACGAGTATTGGTTTTTATCCTCATGGCTAAATAATACAACGGTGAAAAATATGCTCCTAACCCTGAAGTATATTCATCGAAAGTGTGCAGGTCAGGAGGCTGAAACATTATGGAAACACCTTTTGTCAGAAGATGGTATTACTTTTTCTTTTCTTGATATGTCAGAAGAGAACGGGCTTGATGATGATATTTATATTAAGATGAATGGCCGTGGTCGTCCACTAAGTGTTTTTGAAAACCTTAAATCATGGATGGACGAGAAGGTAATGCAAGCTATGAAGGATAGTAATGAATTATGGCTGCATGAGTGGATAAATAACATGGATAATTCGTGGACTCAATTCTTTTGGAACAATCGTAACCTTACTCAAATAAATCCAGAAGAAATTGATGATGAACAATTGTTCTGTTTCTGTAATCTAATCATCTTGTATTGGATGCTGAACAAGGAACAATTAGAAAGCAATATCCGAGGAATGAGAACAACTGATCATTATTTATATGAGCAGTTGTTGACATTGTTCCCTCAATCGAAAGAGACAGATGGAACATCAGAAATAGTTAGCTATATCTTTGATAAATTGCAAAAGGGAGATATGCTTTCTTTAGTTTGGATTGAAAGATTAGGACTATTGCCGTTAGACTTTTTGAAATTTGCGCATGATTCGCTGAACAAACTGTCATGCATTTATAGAGCGGTGAATGATTTGGATCTTTTTATGGGAAATATTGACACAAATGTTATGCCCATTTACGATTTAGCTCTTTCAGAAAGTTCTTATGGTCGTTCTCTTCCTTTGCTTTATGCTGTTTTGCTGATTACTGAAGACATTGATACTAAAGCATGGATGAGGGAGTGTAGAAATTTGATACTCAATACCGACATACAGAAAGAAAAGTTACCTGAGATTCTAAATTGCTTAAATGCTTTTGCTGAACAAACAAAGCATAGCAATGTATATACGATACTACAATCATATGATAAGCAAGAGAATGATTTCCTGCATTCATTCGGAAGTCAAATCAAGGAAGAATGTAAAAAAGCCTCTATGCCCTCAGAGTATTTCCCACAAATGGAAAAGATGGAGAATAGCAGATTCTTTTCTGGGCGTATCAGTAGCGTTTTCCGTATGCTGGAGCATGAAGATGGCATAGAAAACTATACATTACAAGACTTCATCGACTGCTCTAACATATTGATGGAAATCTTCTATGCAGGAGATGGTCGTGATGGTGGAGTAAAAAGTATCTACGATAAACCAGATGACAGATTGTTACGTCGTGCTTTGATGTCATTCCCCCCATATTTCTACGGAATGTATAGGAATGCCTATTGGTGTTTTTGCGATAATATGGAAGAATGGAGATTATTCCTGAATAATAAAGATACAGAAATCAATTCATTAAGACTTTTGATTATAAAAACTTGTTTGCCAGCACTAAGGCATTCTTCTTGTGCTGATATATCAGAATCTCTTCTTCAATCTATGCATGAGGCTATTGATAATGCAAATAGAGACTATGAAGAGAAATTGGAAGAGAATGAAGTAGATGATAAATATAATCTTCATTTTATACATCACGTAGGTATATGGAATTATATGGGAACATCCAGATGTAGTTGGCCAGAAGATGATGAACATGGACTGTAACTACTCAGTCATGTACCCATGACTTCTTAGGGGGTACCAAGCATGCCCCTAAGAAGTGATAGTTTCGATAAAGCTGCTGTCAGGATTGTCCTCAATCATCAGTTGGTATAGTGTTCCAAACTTTGATGCTCCGT
>JAGAXW010000004.1 GCA_017847725.1 Prevotella sp. | reverse complement strand
TATTTTCGGCATATGGAACGTTTAGACTGATAGGTGGTCAGATACTCACGAAGAATCTCTAAACTTTCTTCTTTCGATTTCTTTACATTTCTTCCCATAAGTTGAACTCAATTTTTGTCAACTTATTCAGTACACTACATTTTAACGTGAGTTCGATGAAAAAAAAGCAGTTTCACACATAGACGTATATTATTGATACTTAACGAAATACGTGTGAAACTATATTTTCAGCTCGTCACGTCTGTATCATCTCCCATAATAGTCTATTTCATATTTTGTAACGGTGGTATCATATTGTGCGACGGCCGTCGCACATATCTACCACGGCTGTCGCACGATATAAACTAAGGCTCTCCAAACGGTGAAATATCTGATGTAGATGATGGTGCGGCCTAATTTGATAGATAGCGCATACCTGGACTGTATGACTGTGTTCCCAAAACTTAGTTTCACACCTAACATTCAGTCATACAGACGGATACGGGTAGTTGTGAATCTTGTTTTCTTTATCGGAAGAGAAAATAAACGAGTTTGTTTTGTTCTTCTCTCGACTTTTCGTAACTCTGCCATCAAGGATGGCGAGAACTTACTCCATCTCGGCAAAAAAAAAATGAGTTTCTTTGTTTTGCTCTCGATTTTTCGTAACTCTGCCATCAAGGATGGCGAACTTACTCTATCTCGGCAAAAAAAAAATGAGTTTCTTTGTTTTGCTCTCGATTTTTCGTAACTTTGCAGCTCCAAAGAGTACGTAATATGATGCAAAGACCCCAGATAGCCATTGTCGACTCCAACACGCTCGCCGTGATGGGGCTCAAGCAGTTGCTGCTGCACGTCATGCCCATCATGACGGTGGACACGTTCGGCTCGTTTGCCGAATTGGAGAGCAACGAGCCCGACAAATACGTGCACTATTTCGTATCCATCGACATCCTGCTCAACCATCGCCCCTTCTTTGCCGAGCGGCGCCGCAAGACCATCGTGCTGACGCTGTCGGTCAACGACAGTTCGCGAATCAGCGACTTCCACAGCCTATGCATCAACCAGCCTGAGGACCAGCTGGTGCGCTCGCTGCTGCAGTTACAGCAGCACGCCCATGCCGGCGGTCGCAACATGCCGCCCATGCCTCAGGCGCTCAGTCAGCAGATACTGACCAACCGCGAGATAGAGGTAATGGCGCTCATCGTGCAGGGACTCATCAACAAGGAGATAGCCGACCGTCTGAACATCGGACTGTCTACGGTTATCACCCACCGCAAGAACATCATGGACAAGCTGGGGTTCAAGAGCGTCTCCGCCCTCACCATCTACGCCGTCATGCATGGCTACGTAGATATCAATAAGATTTGAGAAGAAAGAAAAACGTGTTTAGAGCTTCACCGAACTGATGTCGACCAGTCCGTTGACGATGGCATAGATTGTAAGACCTGCGGCCGAGTGTATCTGCAGCTTGCGCGCAATGTTGCGGCGGTGCGTGATGACCGTATTGATAGAGATACACAGGTGGTCGGCAATCTCCTTGTTCTGCATGCCCTGCACCACGCTGACGATGACGTCGCGCTCGCGGTCGCTCAGCACCTCGCCATTGTCCTGTCCGCCCTTGAACACCATGGTCGATATCTTCTTCGACACGTCGTTCTGCTTGTTCTGCTGCTCCAGCCGCTTGATGGCCGGGGCGAAAATGCGGTCTTCCACCTCGGCGTGCTGCTCGAGCCACTCCTCGTTGTTGTAGATGTCGTAGAGCGTTGCCGTCAGCCGGTTGTTGCGGTGTGCATCATTGGGCAGATACTTAATAATCATGAGTTTCAGTTCGCGCAGTTTCTTGTCGGTGCTCTCGTGGTGGCGCGAGAAGGTGTCGATGTTGTAGTCGGTGGCCGGCTGACCGTCGAGCAGCGACTGCACGTAGGGGAAGAGCGTCTTCTCCTCGTACTTCATGTGGCGCTGTATCTCCTGGGCGTACTCGTCGTAGAGCCTCATGATAAGCCGCCCCAGGGGGTCGCCCTCGTTGATGCTCTCCTTCAATTCGCGGCGGATAAAGGGCAGCTGGAAGTCGAGGTAGTAGGTGTGGCTGGCCTTCAGATAGTGCAACAACGTGGGTACGCTGATTTGGTCGTCCTCCTCTATGTTCGCAAAGTCGTTGATGGTGAAGTTCACCACCGCCAGAAATGTGTATGTGTCCACCCCGTTCATCTCGCAGGTCTCGGCCACCGTCTTGTCGCCGAATCCCAGGTTGATGCCGAAGCTGCCCAGTGCCTGCAGCACGCTGTAGTTGTCCTTGATGAGCGTTATCATCTTGTCCTGCGGCTCATACATTTTCAGATTCTTCATCGTCGTTCCACCTTATGATAATTGACGCTGCAAAGTTAATCATTTCACGTGATATCTGCAACACCCCTTTTGCAAAATCATCACTTTTAGGTATGCGCATCTTCCTGCCAGCCACTGGTGACAAAACGGCCGCTTGTGAGTCTACTTTATAATGATGAAGACGAATATGAAACAATGGATGGCCGACGTCATCCAACAGCGCCAGGTGGCGGCCGTGCCCGTCATGACCCACCCCGGCATTGAGCTCAACGGCTGCACCGTTCACCAGGCCGTCAGCGACGGGCGCGTCCACGCCAACGCCGTCGTCGCCCTGGCCCGCCGCTATCCCAGCGCGGCAGCCTGTACCATTATGGACCTCACCACCGAGGCCGAAGCCTTCGGAGCGCAGATAGCCTTCTCCGACATCGCCGTGCCCGCAGTGGCCAGCCGGCTGCTGCCCGACGTGGAGAGCATCTACAGGCTGCAGGTGCCCTCGCTCTCGGCAGGGCGCATCCCAGCCTACCTGAAGGCCAACCTGCTGGCCGCCGAGGCCATCACCGACCGCCCCGTGCTGGCCGGATGTATCGGTCCGTTCTCGCTGGCGGGGCGCCTCTACGACATGTCCGAAATCATGGTGCTCATCTACGAGCACCCCGAAGCTGCCCACACGCTGCTGCAGAAGTGTACCGACTTCATCGAGAAATACTGCCTCGCCCTGAAGCAAACGGGCGCCAACGGTGTCGTCATGGCCGAGCCTGCCGCCGGACTGATGTCCGACGATGACTGCATGCAGTTCTCCTCGCAGTACGTGCGCCGTGTCGTAGAGCGCGTGCAGGACGACCACTTTGCCGTGGTGCTCCACAACTGCGGCAACACGGGCCACTGCACCCACGCCATGGCGGCCACGGGGGCCGCTGCCTACCACTTCGGCAACAAGTGCCGCATGGAGGAGGTCATCCGCGACGTGCCGCCCACGGCGCTGGCCATGGGCAACATCGACCCCGTCAGCATTTTCAAGGACGGCATACCATCGCTCATGCGGCAGACCGTGACAGACCTGCTGGACAAGATGCGGCCCTACCCCAACTTTGTGCTGTCCAGCGGCTGCGACACCCCACCCCACACACCACTCCACAACATCGACGCCTTCTTCGAGGCGCTTGCCGACTACAACAAATCATAAGCCATCACACAGAAGACGCTGACATACGACGACCTGGGGATAACCCTTGCTGATCTCTACGAGCAGATGGGCTACCGCGATGCAGAGCCCGACGAGGCTACGCAACGTGAGACGCTGGCTGTCATCGACCAGGTACGGCCATGGCTGCGCCCGCAGTTCTGCTATCAGGTAGTGAGCCGTCAGCCAGCCTTCGACATGGGCCGCATCATCCTCCACCAGCTGCACGCATCCGAGGCCTACGCCCTATTTGTCTGCACGGCCGGCACCGACTACGAGACCTACCAGCAGCGCCTCACCCGGCAGGGCGACATGGTGCGCGTCTTCATTGCCGACGCCATGGGGAGCGTCATTGCCGAGAAGACCGCCGACGCCATGGAGCAGCACCTGCAGCAGAGCATCGACAAGCTGGGGTGGCACCACACCAACCGCTTCTCGCCAGGCTACTGCGGCTGGCACGTCTCGCAGCAGCAGTTGCTCTTCCCCCTCTTCGACGGCCACACCTGCGGCGTACACCTCACCGACTCCTCCCTCATGGTGCCCATCAAGTCGGTCAGCGGCATTATCGGCCTCGGCCCTGCTGTGCGCCACCTCGACTACACTTGCGGTCTCTGCGACTTCAAGCAGTGCTACAAGCGCAGGCGCAAGTCTTAACCAGTCAAATATACAAAGAAAAGAGCGAACTGCCAAGCAATTCGCTTTTCTCTTTAATTTGCATTTATTCAACTTGTCATAAGGCTTCTATCTCCTGCGGCGTCAGGCCTGTGGCCTGTGCAATGGCGGATGCAGAGACACCCATCTGCTTCAGGTTACGCGCTACAGACAGGACTCCCTCGGCACGTCCCTCGGCGCGACCCTCTGCACGACCTTCGGCACGTCCCTCGGCGCGACCCTCCAACTTGGCGGTGTTCAGCACATCAGTCTGTACGGCTATGGCACTCATGTGGTGCTCGTAGGCGCGGCGGTCCTTGTCGTCCATCATCAGGTACTGCAGCTTCTCCCGGGCCTCGCTCAGGCCGGGCGTCGTGGTGTCGTCCTTGATATGGCCGTTCTTCAGGTAGTCTATCCATTCCTCGATGGGTGTCTTGGCCACGTCGTTGAAGTTGTTGACACGGATGATGTAGTATTCAGGGAACACCTCGTCGGGTGTCTTCATCGTGATGGCGTCGTGTTCCCTGGAGTTGATGCGAAGCGTGTCGTGGGTGTGCACACCGACAAACGACGTCGTGCCGTGGTACAGGTAGTCGCTGCCCTGGCCCATGTCGAAATACACGATGTTGATGGAATAGACCTTCTTGACCTCGGAATAGGGATGGCCCAGCGAAATATGCTCTGTGATGGCCTTGGAGACACCGTACAGGATGCGCTCCAAGTAGTACAGCTCGCGTGTCAGCTGCACCTCGACGATGATAATGCTGCCCGACTCGTCCTTAGCCTTGATGTCCACGCGGTTGAACTTGTCGTCAGCAGAGTCCTGGTTGCCCTCGCTCTCCAGTATCTCAAGAATCTTGATGGGATGTCCCAGCAGTACCGTCACCAGTCCCTCCAGCACGCCGAAGTTGGCCTTGTCGCGAAGCATCCGCTTCACGGCCCAGTCAAAACGTATGTATTTGTTGTCTGCATTCATCACGCTACTATCCTTATTATTAACAGTGCATTACCATATCATCCGACTGCAAAGATACGGGATTATATCCGAACCTCCAAACAATTGCACGAAAAAAACTGAGCAAATAGTCGGAGGGCACTACAAAGTCTTCAAGCCGGTTACCGAAAGAGAAATCCTACAGTTTGCCCAGCAACTGCTTGGCCACGGTGACGGCCGAGTTGGCATTGTCGCTATAGCCGTCGGCACCTATTTCGTCGGCAAAGCCCTGCGTAACGGGCGCTCCGCCCACCATCACCTTGACCTGCTGGCGGATGCCTGCACGCTCGAGGGCGTCGATGACTTCCTTCATATAGCCCATCGTGGTGGTGAGCAGGGCCGACATACAGAGAATGTCGGGATGGTTCTTTTTGACCTCCTCGATGAACTTGTCGGCCGAGACGTCGATGCCGATGTTGACCACCTCGAAGCCACAGCCCTCAAGCATAGAGGCCACGAGGTTCTTGCCGATGTCGTGGAGATCGCCCTTGACGGTGCCTATCACCACCTTGCCGATGGCAGTGCTGTCGCTGCCCGAGAGCAGGGGCTTGATGATTTCGAGGGCAGCCTTCATGGCGCGCCCGGCCATCAGCAGTTGCGGCACAAAGGCCTGACCGTCCTGGAAGCGCTGGCCCACCTCGCTCATGGCCCTTATCATCTGACCGTTGATGAGGTCTTGCGGCTGAATCTGCCGGTCCAGGGCGTCGCGCGTGGCGGCGGCAGCGTCGTCGCTCTTGCCGTGGAGTATGGCCTGGAAGAGGCGCTCCTCGGGCGATTGCTGGGGAGCCTCGTCGTGCGGGCGGACGGGAGCGGACTGGATGGCAGAGGGCTGGGGCGCGGGCGCCTTGGCTCCGACCACGAGTGGAGAGAGGCGCACACCGGGCAGGGGCTCCACGGCCTGGCGGATGAGGCGTATATGGCGGTCGGTGGTGCCGCAGCAGCCACCTACGATGCTCAGCCGGTGCCCTTCGAGCAGGGGCCACAGGTCGGCCACAAGGCTCTCCGGTGTCTTGCCGTAGTGCCCCTGGCTGTCGGGGCGTCCGGCGTTGGGATAGAGGCTGACGCGTGTGCCATAGCCGGCAAGGCGGTCGATGAGCGGAGCCATTGCGGCGACGTCGGCCACGCAGTTGATGCCGACACAATAGAGGTTAAGGGGAGCAAGCTCGTCGAGGAAACTGAGGATGCTCTGTCCCAGCATGTTGCGCCCGTCGGCAGTGGCCACGGCAAAGCTGAGCATGACCGGCACATCGGGGGCCACCTGGCGGGCGGCCTCGACGGCGATGCGGGCGTTGTTGGTGTCGAAGATGGTCTCGATGAGCAGCATGTCGACCCCTCCGTCGACGAGCGCCCTGACTTGCTCCTCGTAGGCCCGACGCAGCAGTTGCTCGTCGAGGGGCTCGCCGCTGGTGGCGACACTGGTAGTGCGACTGGTAGGTCCGATGCTGCCCGCCACGTAGCGGGGATGCTCGGGTGTGCTGTATTCGTCGGCCCAGCGGCGTGCCAGTCGCGCTGCAGCAAGGTTGATGTCGCGGCAGTGCTCCTGCAGGCCATAGTCGGCCATGGAGATGCGCTGGGCGTTGAAGGTGTCGGTCTCGATGATGTCGGCGCCAGCCTCCAGGTACTTGCGGTGGATGTCGCCGACGACGAAGGGCGCTGTGAGCGCCAGCACGTCGTTGCAACCCTTGAGGTCGTAGCCGTGGCCGGCAAAGCGGGCGCCACGGAAGTCCTCCTCGCGCAGCCCGTACTGCTGAATCATCGTCCCCATGGCTCCGTCGAGCACGAGGAGGGAGTCCTGCGGAAGGGCGGCGGCAGACCGGGTGGCCTCGCCCTGCGGGGCAGCGGCGGGCGCGCCCGCTGCGGGAGCCGACTCCACCAGACGGATGATTTCCTCGACCCTGCGGTCGGCCTCATCCTTGCTCTGGTATTCTTCGACGATGCGCATGGCCTGCTCCACCTCCTGCTCGTTGTGGAAGTCCATCTCCAGGTGGACACCGTCGCCGCCGATGTTGTCGAGCAGCGGTCGCAGCTCGTCGAGGGTCACCCAACAGGCCATGATGCTCTTGCCGGCGGCCAGGATGCGGCGGTAGAGGTCGTACCACTTGGGACTGCCGCCCTGCGGTTCGCCGACGCCGGGTGTCCACTGGATGGCGTTCAGCTCGTCTATCTCGAGCAGAGCGTCGAGGTGGTGCATGGCTCCCACGCCGTCAAGGTGGTAGAGGGTGTAGTCTATCTTCTGGCACTGCTCGCGGATGAAGGGCTGCACGAAGCGGCGGTAGTCGTCGACACTAATCATCGTCGAGATGTCGCTCTGCAGCTTCGACATCTTGCCGGGTGCCCATGCCGAGAAGTAACAGAAGGCCATCTCGTCGCCCTCGCGGATGATGTCGTAGAGTTCGTCGAAGACGCGGAAGTAGATGTCGTTGATCTGCTGCATCTGCTGCTCCAGCACCTCGGGCTGCATGACGGTGTCGAGCAGCACCTGGTCGGTACCCTTGAGGGCGGCCAGCACGTCGAGCCCCTCCATGAGGTCGGGCATGCCCACATAGTAGTGGCCCTGCGCCTTCTGCTTGCAGGCCTTGAGCAGGTTCTTGTGGAGCAGCCAGTTGGGATGCTGCGGGTCGAAGCGGATGTCGTCCGTGTAGTGCGGGTCCGGGTGTATCCAGATGGTGTCCTCGCCGCCCTCGAAGACGCCTCCGAGGATGGCGGCCAGCGAGCCCGGCCCCAGCTGGGTGTTGGCCACGGGCAGCATGTCGGCCTTCAGACAGGAGTGGGCCACATACCAGTCGAGGTATTCGGCACGCCACTGGGGGTCGAACCATCGCTGGTTGAGGTCGCGGTAGGGTTTGGGGGCCGGAACGTCGGCGTGGGGCTGCACGCCCTCCTGAAAGTGCTCCCACATGTTGAGCACGATGCCTCGATGGTTCCACCAGTCGATGTATCTGCGCTTGGTTTCTTCGAGGTTGGGTTTCCAAGTATTCATCATTGTCATACCTAATTTTATATAAATAGACGAACGGCCTACGGAAAATGTCACCTACATTTTTTCGGACTGAAGGGGCGCAAGCCGATTCTTTAAAACTGAATAGGTGTTTTCCTTGGTCGTATGGAAAGATTTTATTACCTTTGCCATGCATAAACACTGAAAGACGCTAAACATAATGGATATTACTGAAAGATTTCTGAACTACACGAAGTTCGACACGCAGTCGGACGAGGACAGCCTGACAGTGCCCAGCACGGCGAAGCAGCTGGTCTTTGCCGAATACCTGAAGAAGGAGCTGGAGCGCGAAGGACTGGACGACGTAGAGATGGACGACAAGGGCTATATCTACGCCACACTGAAGGCCAACACCAAGGACGACGTGCCCACCATCGGTTTCATCTCGCACTACGACACGAGTCCCGACTGCCCGGGAACCGACATCAAACCACGCATCGTGGCGCACTACGACGGCGGCGACATCACGCTGCGGGAGGGCATCGTGATGACTACGGAGAAGAATCCCGAACTGCTGCAGCACGTGGGCGAAGACCTCATCGTAACCGACGGCACAACACTGCTGGGCGCCGACGACAAGGCTGGCATCGCCGAAATCGTGCAGGCCATGGTATACCTGCAGGAGCACAAGGACATCAAGCACGGCAAGATACGCGTGGCCTTCAACCCCGACGAGGAGACGGGCAGGGGCGCCAGCCACTTCGACATAGAGCGCTTCGACTGCGAGTGGGCCTACACCATGGATGGCGGCGACGTGGGTGAGCTGGAGTTCGAGAACTTCAACGCGGCATCGGCCAAAATCAGCATCAAGGGGGTCAGCGTACACCCCGGATATGCCAAGGGAAAAATGGTGAACGCCAACGCACTGGCCGTAGAGTTCGCCCGGATGCTGCCCGACGACCAGACGCCGGAGACAACCGAGGGCTACCAGGGTTTCTACCACCTGCAGGGCATCACGTCGGACACCGGGCAGGCCAGGATGAGCTACCTCATCCGCGACTTCGACCGCAACCACTTTGAGGAGCGCAAGCGCTTCATCCAGAAGTGTGCGGAACAGATGAACGACAAATACGGCGAGGGCACCGTGGAGTGCGTGGTCAGCGACCAGTATTACAACATGAAGGAGAAGATAGACCCCCAGATGCACGTCATCGATCTGGTGCTGAAAGCCATGCAGGAGACGGGCGTGGCACCCAGGGTAAACCCCATCCGCGGGGGCACCGACGGCGCCCAGCTGTCGTACAGGGGACTGCCCTGCCCCAACATCTTCGCCGGCGGCATCAACTTCCACGGGCCTTTCGAATTCGTGCCCGTGCAGTCGATGGAAAAGGCAATGCAGGTAATTGTCAAAATTTGTGAACTAGTAGGAAAATACAATGGCTGAACTACCCACTATGATACAAGACCTGGCACTGATACTGGTTGTTGCCGGTATCGTGACCCTGGTGTTCAAGAAGTTAAAGCAGCCCCTGGTGCTGGGCTACATCGTTGCCGGATTTCTCGTGTCACCACACATGCCCTACACGGCGTCGGTGGTGGACACGGAGAACGTACATCTATGGGCAGACATCGGCGTGATGTTCCTGCTCTTCTCGTTAGGACTGGACTTCTCGTTCAAGAAGATACTGAAGATGGGGATATCGCCCATCATCTCGACCATCACCATCATCTTCTCCATGTCGATGCTGGGAGTCTGCGTGGGCCACGCCTTCAACTGGCCCAAGATGGACTGCATCTTCCTGGGCGGAATGTTGGCCATGTCGTCGACAACCATCATCTACAAGGCCTTCGACGACCTGGGACTGCGACAGCAGCAGTTTGCCGGACTGGTGATGTCGGTACTGATACTGGAGGATATCCTGGCCATCGTCATGATGGTGATGCTATCGGCCATCGCCAGCGGCAACAACCCCGACGGCAGCCAGATGCTGGGCTCGATAGTGAGAATCGGATTCTTCCTAGTGCTGTGGCTCGTGGTGGGCATCTTCGCCATCCCGATTCTGCTGCGCTCGGTACGCAAGCTCATGAATGCCGAGGTGCTCCTCATCGTGTCGCTGGGCATGTGCTGCGCCATGGCCGTCATCTCGACGCAAGTAGGATTCTCGTCGGCCTTCGGGGCCTTCATCATGGGTAGCATCCTGGCCGAGACGATAGAGGCCGAGCGCATCGAGAAACTGGTGGAGCCGGTCAAGAACCTCTTCGGCGCCATCTTCTTCGTATCGGTAGGCATGCTGGTCGACCCGCAAATACTGATAAACTATGCCGCACCCATCATAGCACTGGTGATGACCATACTGATAGGACAGGCCGTATTCGGGTCGCTGGCCTTCATGCTGGCCGGCGAGTCGCTGAAGTCGGCCATGCGCTGCGGCTTCTCAATGGCCCAGATCGGTGAGTTCTCATTCATCATCGCCTCGCTGGGCCTGTCGCTGGGGGTCATCAGCGACTTTCTCTACCCTGTGGTCGTGGCGGTGTCCGTCATCACGACATTCCTTACACCTTATATGATAAGGATGGCCAACCCCGCCTATTCTACACTCGAGCAGAAACTGCCAGGGAGGCTCATCACCATGCTCAACAGACTGTCAATGAGCCATCCCGACACGCAGGACCAAAGCCTGTGGAAGCAACTGCTGATGCAGATGGCTGCCAACAGCATCATCTACAGCATCCTCTCGCTGGCCGCCATCACGCTGATGTTCACCTTCGTACAGCCCATCATGCACCAGCTGCTGCCCGGATGGGACCTCTACTGGTATGCCAACGGCATCACAGGCTTGCTGACGCTGCTGCTCATCTCGCCCTTCCTGCGCGCCATGGTGATGAAGAAGAACAACAGCGAGGAGTGGAAGACGCTATGGGCCGAGAGCAACCGCAACCACCTGCCCCTCCTGTTCACCATCCTCGTCAGAGTGATGATAGCCCTGGGCTTCATCTTCTACGTCTGCAAGCACCTGAGCCACTTCAAGCCGGCTCTCATCATCGTGATGGGCATCATCGCCATGGAACTCATCATCCTGTCGCGCACCATCAAGAAGCGCAGCATCCTGCTGGAGCGCCTGTTTATCAACAACCTGCGCTCACGCGACATCGAGGCGGAGGTGAAAGGCATCAAGCGACCGCTCTATGAGGGCCGGCTGCTCGACCGCGACATCCACATCGCCGACTTCGACGTACCCACCGACTCGCAATGGATGGGACAGACGCTGAAGCGACTGAACCTGGGGCGCAAATATGGGGTCCACGTGAGCAGCATCATGCGCGGAGGCCATCGGCTCAACATCCCCGACGGCGACTACATCATCTTTCCCGGCGACCGCCTGCAGGTCATCGGCAGCGACGACCAGCTGACTAAATTCCACCAGGCCCTGCAGAACGAAGTGCTAGGCGAAGACGACGAACTGGAGAAGCGCGAGATGAAGCTGCGCCAGCTCGTCATCGGAGCCGACAGCCCCTTCATCGGCAAGACGCTCGAGGAGAGTGGCATCCGCAGCCGCTACAGTTGTATGGTGGTGGGCCTCGAAGAGGGAAAGGAGAATCTGTCGGCCATTCCGCCGACCCGCCGTTTCCAGGAGGGAGACATCATCTGGATAGTCGGAGAGGAGGAGGCGCTGAGTGCCATTCTGGCTTCATAGCCTCCCGAATCATCAATACCACTGCACGGCATTGGAATAGCTGCTGCGCTTATCGTATTTCAAGGCATCGGTAAGCGTGGCAGCATTGCATCGGAACGAGAAGTTGTAACTGGTGTAGGGCGACAGCACTACCGAGCACGACATGTTGAAACAGTGCAGGTCGCGCGACAGCGAGGCCGTGGTCATCGACACCTTCTTGCTCTCAAAGTCGTAGCCCGACGAGAACGAGATGTTCCATCCGTCGGCAATGCGGACGTTGCCGCTGAAGTTTAGATTCTGCGTAATCTTATAGGGATAGCGCATGGTGTCGTAGTTGAAGCTGCCACTGGTGTTCTCGCGCATGGTGACACCATAGCCGATACTCAGCGACCAGGGGATGGAGAAGGCCATATAGCCGTCCTCGTCGGTCTCGGCCATGCCTTTTTCCTTCTGTGCGCCATGCTTGGCAGCCTCCATATCGGGGTCGAGGTTGGTCTCCACACCGGTGTCGTAATCCTTCTTCTTGTCGTCGTTTTTCTTCTTGTCGACCTTCTCGCCGCGCAGCCACTTGAAGAAGTTGGCCACCTTCTTGTTGTCGAGGGTATAGGAGATGTTCTGCGACATGCCCTGGAAACGGCCGAAGCGACCCTTGCTGTACTCCGTGCGGGTGCCCACATAGGGACGCGCACCGACGGAGTCGGCCTCATAGGCATAGGTGGCGAAGACGGCGTTCAGATTGAGCGTATAGCTCTTCGACAGTTTGAGGCGCAGGCGTGTCGTCAGGTCGCTCCAGGGGCGCTCCTTGGCAGCCATGTTGTACGACATCGACGCACCCAGCTCGTCAATGATGCTTATCTTCTTGTAACCCAGCGAGTCGTCGTCGCTTCTGACCTTCATCTCGATATTGTTGGAGATGTCCATCGAGATGCTACCCGTCATGCCCTTGCCGGGGACACCATAGAGCGCACCGCTATACGGTGAGTATTCGACCAGCGAGACATTGCCATTGGCGTCGGTCTTCTGGTAGGTCTCGTAATAGCCATAGCGCGAGGCGCTGAAGTCCGGGGCATAGCTAAAACTGACGGAGGGGGTGAAGACGTGGCGTATGGCCTGTATCTTGTCGCCGAAGATTTTGCGGCTGGGCACATAGAAGCCGTATAGCTTGGTCGATGCCGAGAGGCTGAAGTTCCAGTTGTACACGTTATAGAAGCCCTGTATCGTATCAGCCACTTCCTTCTGCGCGGCCTCGTCCCACGAGCGCATCACCTTCTGGGTGTACATGCGGTCGGTGAAGTTGATAGAGGGGTTGATGTTCAGGTAGTTGAAGAGCGTAAAGTTTCCGCTGATGGGAATGGTGTGCTGCATACCGTTGCGCCAGTCCTTGGTGAGACTGGAGTGCATGAGCTGGTTCTCCTTGGTGTTGATAGAGTTGCTCAGGTGTCCGGTATAGCTCATCGATATCTTCTCATACCAGCGTTCCTTTCCTGCCGCATGCTTGCGCTTGAAGGGGTAGAAGCGCGATATGCTGATGTTCAGGTCGGGCATGGTGAGTGCGATGGTGGAGTCGCGCATGTTCTGGTTGAGGTTGAAGGTGGCGCTCAGGCTCATGCCGATGCTGGAGAACCCAGTGCTCCACGACACCGAACTGGTACGCGTCGACTGCGTCATGGCCTGCGGGTTGTACATCGACGTCAGGTTGTTGCGCTCATAGCTGGTCGTGGCAAAGTTGACACTCGCTGACAGCGAACTGAAGGGATTGGCCTTGGCGTCCTGCCGGTGGCTCCACTGTATCTTGAAACTCGTCGTCTTCGAGTAGTCGCGCGTGTTCTTCTCACCGTCTACAGAGTTCTGATAGCTGGCAAAGAAGGAGCCGCTGTATCTGTAGCGCTTGCGGTAGTTGGAGGCTGCGGAGAGGCCCCACGAGCCCTTGGTATAGATTTCGCCCAGCAGCTTGAGGTCCATCTTGTCGTTGATGGCAAAATAGTAGCCGCCATCGCGCAGGTAGAAGCCGCGCGACACCTCGTCGCCATAGGTGGGCATGATGAAACCGCTGGAATAGCTCTTGGTAAAGGGGAAGAAGCCATAGGGAATGGCAAACGGCAGGGGCACGTCGGCAACGACCAGATAGGTGGGACCGAAGACGACATTCTTGCCGGGGCGCACCTTGGCGCGCGACATGGCAAAGTAGAAGTCGGGGTGGGGCTCGTCGCAGGTGGTGTAGCGACCGTGCAGCAGGTACATCTCGCCGGTATTGTTGCGCTTGGCCAGTTGTGCCGTCATGAATCCGTCGTCCTGCTGGGTATAGACGTCACTGATGAGTCCCTTCTTAGTCTTGAAGTTGAAGGCGATGGTATCGTTCTCGTAGGTGTCCGACCCCATCTTGAAGATGGGCGTGCCGAACTTCTGGTCTGTCGAGTCGAGCGAACCGGTGGCATGCACGAGGCTGGAGTCGAGCGACATGTATATTTGGTCGCTCTGCAGGTCCATGTTCTCGTAGGTCACATGCGAGTTGCCATAGAGATGGGCGTAGCCCGTGGTGGCGTCGTAGGTCATCGAGTCGGCAGCCGTGTAGGTGACGGGAGCATCGATGCCGTTCTTCCGCTGTCTGTTGGCCGAGTCGGCGCTCAGCGAGTCGTCGATGGCCTTGTTGTGGAGCCAAATGGCCAGCTGCATGGAGTCCATGCCCACCGTGTCGGCCAGTATCGAGTCGGCAATGGCGCTATCGCGCTTCAGCGAGGCGGCGGCCGGTTTCAGCGAGGCAGCAGCCGGCGAGTCGACGCGCAGCGAATCTGTCGCATCGGCATGGGCAGCCCAACGCACACGAGGCACTTCTGCCATGATGAACACCATGACAAAAAGGAGCACAAATATGAGCGTTTTTCTTCTCACGGCTGCAAAGGTACAAAAAAATGAATAATTGGCAATTGATAATTGACAATTTTACAGATTATTCAAACATTTTTGCCCATAGCAGGAATTTCTCCACACCGGCATGACCGAACTTCTCCAGGCTTTGGGCGGTCTCCAGGACGCTGCGCACGTGGTCTGGCGCCGACTTGGAATAGAACTTGTCGGCATAGCACACAATCTGTTCCTCCAGCGTTTCCGGTTCGTAGCCCGGAAGTCCCGTGCCCGTATGGCGCTCGGCCACCCGGGCATGGCGGGGATAGCCCTCAGCGCGCAGCAGGTCGGCGCCGATGGGGCCATGCTTGATGTAGGGCTCGCTGCCCTCGCAGAAGATGGAGGGGGCGTGGCAACGGAAGATGCCGATATCGTGGAGCATGGCGGCCTCTTCGAGGAAGCCCACGTCGACGGGCAGTTCCCTGTGGCGCCTGGCTATCTCCAGACAGCGGTCGGCCACCTGGCGGGAGTGCTTTAACAAGACCCTGCGGAGCTCATTGTCCGCAGGGTAATATTTGTCTATTATCTGTTGATAATCCATAGAATCATACGAGCTGGAGCCCTCGGGACTCTTCTCGACATTTAGGAACTTTTCTTTTTATTTTTCAGCCCGCTCTATCCAGCCGAGGTTGTCGCCACGGCGCACCTTGGCGCCCTGCTTGGCAGCCACCTCCACCAGTTTGCCGCCAAGCGCAGCCGGGATGGGAACGATTTCGCCCCACGAAGCCTGGATGTAGCAGAAGGTGTCGCCCTCCTTGTACTGCTGTCCGACGAACGGTTCGAGACAGGGCTCGCAGGCACCCTCGCCCGAAAACTCGTAATACACCTGTCCGGCGATGGGGGCTGTCAGGGCATCGGCCTTGGCATGCTTGAAGGCTGCCAGCTCCTCCACGCTGAGTTTCGAGCCCAGCTTGGCATCTTTCTGCTTCTGCAGGTCGGCCAGGAAGTTCTTCTTGGCCATGCCCGTCTTGAAGACGCGATACTGCTCGGGGTGCATGGCCAGTTCGAAGAGCTCTTCGTCGTCCTTGCCACAGTCCCAGCCGTTGTCGGCCATCTCCTTGCGGAAGTCGGGCAGCGCATTCTTCAGCAGGGTGTGCGGGTCGACATCGGTGAACTCGCGGCCCTGCTTCTGGGCCAGTTCCTTCAGTTCGGGAGCAATCTCGCCGGGTATCTTGCCGCTCTTGCCGAGTATCATACCCCACATGGCGTCGTCCATCATGACGTAGCGGCCCTTGCCCTGCTCGATGGTGAGCAGATTCATCAGGGCAATGTTCTTCGTATACTGCGAGAAGGGGGTCACCAGTGGGGGATATCCCACCTTGGGCCATACATACTCCACCTCGTTGAACAGCTTCACCAGCATGTCGTCGATAGACAGTTCGGGCTCACCCTTCTTGGCACGCAGCTTATTGATAGAGCTGTGGATGCCGCCGAGGTCGGCCATCATCGAGCCCATCATACCGCCAGGCAGTCCGCATCCCAGCAGGAGGCTGGACATGTGCTTGTTAGCAGGATTGATGAAGTAGCCCAGCCACTCGTCGATGAACTCCTGTGTCAGCGAGCGGGCCTGCATATAGGCATTCATATTGATGTCGGCCACCTCGAAGCCCTCGTTCTTGAGCATCGACTGTACAGAGATGATGTCGGGGTGCACCTTGCCCCAGCTGAGGGGCTCGATGGCGGTATCAATGATGTCGGCACCGTTGTTGCAGACCTCGAGGATGGAAGCCATCGAGAGACCAGGGCCCGAGTGGCCGTGATACTGGATAATGATGTCGGGGTGCTTGGTCTTGATGGCCTTGGTCAGCGCTCCCAGCAAGGCAGGCTGTCCGATACCGGCCATATCCTTCAGGCATATCTCTTCGGCGCCGGCGGCGATGACCTCGTCGGCGATGGCCGAGTAGTATTCCACGGTGTGCACGGGCGAGGTGGTGATGCAGAGCGTGGCCTGCGGTATCATGCCAGCCTCCTTGGCCCACTTGATGGAAGGTATGATGTTGCGCGTGTCGTTCAGGCCGCAGAAGATACGGGGAATGTCGACACCCTGCGCTTTCTTCACTTTGTACATCAGCTGACGGACGTCGTCGGGTACGGGATACATGCGCAGCGCGTTCAGGCCGCGGTCGAGCATGTGCGTCTGGATGCCTGCCTCGTTGAACGGCTTACAGAAGGCGCGGACGGCGTCGTTGGGGTTCTCACCGGCCATCAGGTTGACCTGCTCAAAGGCGCCACCGTTGGTCTCTACACGGGCAAAGCACCCCATGTCGATAATGACGGGCGCAATGCGCTCCAACTGGTCCTTACGGGGCTGAAACTTTCCTGAAGACTGCCACATGTCGCGATAGACAAGGCTAAACTTGATTTTCTTTTTCATAAGTAATAATAAAGGTTTTGTCGCAATATTTTTGCAAAGATACAAAATTATCGACAATCGACAACAGATAATAGACATTTTTTTGTACCTTTGCACCAATTTTATTTTCACTATCTCTATGAGAAAGGTACTATTTTATTTCCTGTCAGCCGTCGTGCTGGCAACAGGGTGTACGCAGCACAAAAGCCAGAAACATGAAGTCATCGTCAAGTCGGCCATACTGCCTGGTGACTCCGCACACTACGGACTGGCCTGCGACGGCTCCACCGACTCTATCCTCGTGTTTCTCCCCTTCTCCTGCGACCGTCTCGACACGTTCGACATCATACGCGCCCGCCAACAACAGCACATCTACGGACGCCCCCACATCGGCGACGAACTGGCCGTCATCGTCAACCCCGACGACCGCGAGGAGGCACTGATGGTGATCAACCTCGAAGACCTAAAGGGCACGTGGTGCTACCAGGTGATGCCCCGCCTGATAGGCACCGACCAGATGACGAGCCGCATGCGCCGCCGCATGGTGGAGCACATACCCGACAGCATGCGACAGATGCTGCTAACCCCTCGTGAATACACGCTGCAGCTGAAGCGTAACAACACGGCCATGCACTATGGCGGCATGCACAGGCATACCACCTCCGACGAGCTTACGCCCGTAGAGTATCCCAAAGTCAGATTCTATACGGAATGGCACCTCTACAACGGGCGGCTCATCCTGAAGGCCGACACCATCAGCGGATTCAGCAAGGACGGTGCCATGCCCGTCAGCGATACCGTCGACATCGCCTTTCTGACGAAGGACTCACTCGTGCTGCGCTTTGCCGACTACACCCAGTCGTACTACCGCAAGCGAGAGAGCACCAACCCGTAGAATAAAGTCTAAGAAATATCAGATCATCTGGCGGTGGAGCAGGCGCTCCTCCGCCATTTTTTCATATTTCGTGCCTGGCTGGCCGTAGTTGGCATAGGGATAGATAGAGATGCCGCCACGAGGCGTGAACAGCCCCACCACCTCTATATATTTAGGAGCCATCAGCTTCACCAAGTCTTTCATGATGACATTCACACAGTCCTCGTGGAAGTCGCCATGATTCCGAAACGAGAAGAGGTAGAGCTTCAGGCTCTTCGACTCCACCATGCGCTCGCCCGGGATGTACAAAATCTTAATCTCCGCAAAGTCAGGCTGCCCCGTAATGGGGCACAGCGACGTAAACTCCGGACAGTTGAACTGCACCCAATAGTCGTTGTCCTTGTGCTTGTTCTCAAACGTCTCCAGCACCTCTGGTGCATAGTCCATCCTGTACTCTGTCTTCCTGCCTAGCTGTTGCAGGCCCTCGTGTTCTCTATCCATAACTTCAGAATATATTAACTTTCAGACCAGCAAAAGTACGAAAAAATAAGGCTGCAACCAAACATTGCAGCCTTATTTTTATGATTGGAGGTAAAAATGGTACTCATAAGCGTATCGTTTTAGCGACAAAGTTACAGGCACTCGGAAATGAAGAAAAGTAAACTTTCCTTTTGCATTTCTCTCGTTTTTCCGTAACTCTGCCATCAAAGATGGCGAACTTACTCCATCTCGGCAAAAAAAAGAAATGAGTTTCTTTGTTTTACTCTCGATTTTCCGTAACTTTGTCGCCAGATAACAGAAAAAACAATATGATGAAACAGATTTGGACCATTTTACTATTGACGGCCTGCAGCCTCGGGGCACAGGCACAGACACAAGAAGACGTGTATAAGGCAGAGATGGACGTCATCGACGGACAGGGCGAGTATATCATTCAGCAGTATCGCGAACTGATGAAGCAAGACCCCAATGGCGTGCAGCCAGAGACGAAGGCGAAGACCGTCAAGCTCTTCAACATGCTGGACTCGCTGAGTCTGGAGCAGGTCAAGTTGGTACGCCGCATCGTCCGCGAGAACCAGGACAACGAGATACCCGTCAGATATATCAGCGAAGCCATGTATGCCCTGGGCTACGAGGGACTATCAGAGGCTCTGAACCCCAAGGCTGCCTACTATAACAATCCCGCACTGGACAAGGCGAAGGCCCTGCTGGCCACCTACGAGAAGCGCAAGCCGGGCACTACCTTCCACGAGCTGTCGATGAACGACATGGCTGGCAACGAGGTGAAACTGAGCCAGTGGGTGGGCAAAGGCAAGTATGTGCTGGTAGACTTCTGGGCTTCGTGGTGCGGTCCGTGCCGCCAGGAGATGCCCAACGTGATTGCCAACTACGAGAAATACCATGCCAAGGGCTTCGAGATTGTAGGCGTCTCTTTCGACCAGAAGGAGGAAGTGTGGGTCAACGCCGTGCAGCAGATGGGCATGCGCTGGCCGCAGATTAGCGACCTGAAGGGTTGGAAGTGTGCTGCCGCCGGTCTCTACGGCATACAGAGCATTCCTGCCAGCGTGCTCGTCGACCCGCAGGGCAAGATTATAGCGCTCGACCTGCGCGGCAAGGCTCTGGGCCAGAAACTACAGGAAATCTACGGGGAGTAAGCCGCTCCCCTCCCCCTTTCTCATTTATCTTTATCGCGTCAGCGAGAACTTCATCGACAGACCGAAGTCGTGGGTAGTGGTAGGATAACTGCTGCTCGAGAGCAAGGGTTTGTTCATCTGTCTGTCGTAGTAGGCCGAGAGCGTCAGCAGGCGGGACAGTGTGTAGTCGGCCATGAACGAAATCTTGAATGCCGTGTTGCCGCTGCTGGCTGCCGAGGTGCGCGTAGCGATGTCGCGCGTGATGGCCGCCTGGTCGCGCAGCGAGATGTCGAGTCGCAGGTTCAGGTCGTGGTTCACGCCGCTCCTCTTATTATTATTGTTGTTGCTGTCTGTTTTCTGATCTTGGTTTCTCGATCTTGACTTGCCGCTCTGCGCTTTCTTGATTTTGCGCGTCATACCACTGGAGAAGAGCCGGAAGTCGTTAATCTTATACCCCAGTCCGAGCACGATGTCGTTAGAGCGGCTCTCGTTGATCTGCACACTGGTCATCGAGAGGCTCAGTACGCGTGAGCGCCTGTATTCCGCCTTCACACTGAGGTTATTGTGGAAGGTGACATCCACGCCGAAGAGGGGTGAGAAATTCTCGTTGATGGTCACCGTAGGCACGTGCCATCCCAGCAGCGACGCCGTCTCGCTACTGCTGGTGTAGTTGCCCACGTTGAAGATGCTCTTGTACGCGTGGTTGAGCGTGACCGACTTGAAGCGCTCGCTAAACCAGTGCAACTTGGAGAGTCCCGTGTAGCGCACAGTCCAGTTAGGCAGCATCTTGGAGAGCGTCGGGACAAGGTCGAGCGAGCCACGTCCACTACTCGTATAGCTGTCGAGGAAGGCCGGTATCATGACTGCGGCGCTGTAGGTATCCACCTCCCTGCCATAGTGGGCCGAAGCCATCTGCTGGAAGCGTGGCAGGGCGTCGCAGAAGCGGTCGAAGGCACGCGAGGGATATCCGCTGTTGGCGTCGCCCATCGACTCGAGCGACGACGAGATACTGATGGTGGTCATAGTGAGCGAACCGCTCTGCGTCGACGGCATGCCCGCATACATATACTGGATGCTGCGCGTGCGGCTTTCGAGGTGCGATGCGTTGAGGTCGATTTTCAGGTCGCGTATGGGCTCGAGCGTGGCGCGCAGCTGCAGGTCGTGCACCTGGCTGGTGGTAGCCGGTGTGGCGATGCTGTCAGCCATGAGCAGCCAGTTGTTGTCGGCAGCCTTCTGCAGGAACGAGTCGCCCGTCAGTCCGAAGGCGAAGCCGAGTCCCGGCGCCATCACACCGCCCGTCCGCTGTCCGAACATGTCGCCCACGTTGGGTGTGAAGCCGGAGATATTCATCGAGTAGTTGTTGCGATAGATGATGCCGATGGAGCGCACCATCATGAGCAGTCGCGCGGCGCTCTGTACGGGCTTGTACCACCACTCGTTCTCCACGGGCGGGCGGGCGCTGATGCTCACCTTCAGGTCTACGCTGTCGGTACCCTTGATGCTGATTTTGTTGAGGTCCACCACCTTATATTTAATAGGATAGGCCTTGCCGTCCTTGGTCTTGGCGCTGACCACCAGTCGCTTCGACTTGCGTCCGTGGCTGATGGTGATGGTAGAGTCAGGGAGCAGCGACACCTCCTTCTGGTAGGCGTTGCGGTTCTTGGGCAGCGCCTGTTCCGCCTTGGCGGCCTTGGCGTCGGCCGGCGTGGCAGGTTTCTTGGCGGCAGGCTTCCTCACTGGCTTCCTGATGCTCTTATTGAAGCGCTCGTTCACCTTCTTCAGGAAGGGCCAGTGGTTGTAGAGCGTCTCCATGTTAATGTTGCCGTTGATGGTCACCTGCCGATTGTTGGAGATGGTGTTGCCCAGCGACGTACCGTCGGTCAGTTCCGTGCCTCGCGTCCAGTTGTAGGTGGCGTTGTAGGTGGCGTCGGCATTGAGCCAGTCGAGGATGGGCAGCTTGTTGAGCGGCAGCTTGTAGCTGGCCTGGAAGTTTTGCCGGTAGTCGAGCGGGCGTCCGAAGTGCTTGATGCTGGTCCACACCGAATCCTTCCATGCGCTGTAGCGGTCGGGGTAGAGGTCTTTGTTGATGGGCTTGTCGCTATAGGGCTCCTCTATCTCGGCCTGCGTGCCCGACTGGAAGTTCATGTGCAGGTTCTTGGTGAGGTCCCAGCGCAGTGAGAAGTCGCGGTTCCACAGGAACTGCGAGTTGAAGGTGACAGGCAGCTTGGCCCCGTTGATATTGTCCATGTCGCGCTCCTGCAACTCGTTGTAGTGGCGGATGAGCTCGGAGTTGAAGGCGATGTTCTGCGGCAGCCAGTTCAGTCCGAAGTCCTTGGGCAGCGCCATCCACTTCGACTTGCTCTTCGACTTCTTGAAGGGTTCCCACGGCTTGTACACGGGCGTGTAGCTGTAGCTGAGTGCGCCGCGCCACTGGTCTTCGGTCTCGTAGACGGTGGTCTTACCCGACGTGTGGCGGTGCGAGTGGCTGTAGGAGAACGAGAAGTTGGCGGGGTCGTAAGGCATGGGGTGCCGCTTGGTCTTGATGCCGAAGCGCACGTTGCTGAGCGAGAAGTTGGTGCTGGTGGTCTTGGTGACAGCGATGCTCTCTATCGAGTCCCGTTCGTGCTGGTCGACGGCCGTCTCCAGGGCGTCGTCGAGTTCCATGTCCGAGTCCATGGGGTTGTATTTGGGGCGTGTTATCTCCTTGGTCACCGAGTAGTAGAGGGGTGCCGTCACCTTCATCTTGTCGGGGAAAAACTTGCCCAGTTCGACGTTGGTGGTGATGGAGTAGGTACGGTAGTTGTCGGTAGAGCGCTGCATGACGCCCTCCTCCAGTCCGCCGAATCCCGCGGTCATTATCTTACCCGTCAGGTTGACGGTGCCCACGTCGGAGAGCTGCACGTTCAGCGCACCCGATGCGGCCCATCCGCCTTTGTTGACGACGTCCATGAGTCGCAGCTCGTTGACCCACACCTCACCCGACTTGGTGCTGCCCGAGAGGTTGCGCACACCAATCATCATCGTCTTCACCTCGCCCAGTGTGGGGTTACCCATGATGCTCACCTGGTTGTTCAGGTGCTGCGGGTCGTAGTCGGTATAAAGCATAGTGTAGCTGGCGGTGCCCAGTGCGCGCGCCTTGTTGCGCGCCTTCTTCACCTTGGTGAAGACGTCGAGGTCTACATCGAGCATGTTGTCCTCGGGCCACACGGCGCGACAGTCGTTGACGTTGTACTTGTTGTAGTCGCTGCGGTCGGGTGTCAGCTTGAGGGGGATGACATACTCATAGTAGTTGTTCTTGTAGTCGCTACCCATACGGATGAAGACGGCCAGCTGGTCGTCGCCCAGTGCCGTGACGTCGTCGACGAGGTGGTTGGCGTGTACGAACATCTGCATGTGCTTGTAGTAGCGCAGGTCGAGCGTAGTGTTGCGGTAGACGGCCTTCGATTCTCCGGGCGCGAGGTTGCTGACCACCATGCTCATAGACTGCTCGTTGGCCTCGGTGAGCTGCGGCTGCGAGGGGTCGGTGACGCGCGAGATGCCCGGCGGCAACACGTAGTTGACGGGGCGCTTGTTGTTGTTCTCCTCGATGTTGACGGCGCTCACGGCCATCGTACCCGTGTTGCTGCCCGTAGAGAGCGGCTGGTCGTAGAGTCGCCACTCGCCGCGCACCAGGTCGAGCGAGCCGAAACGCAGCACGATGGGCTTTTGGAACTGGGTAAGGAACATGCGCATGAAGCGGATGCTGGTGAAGTCGGAGATGGAGCCCACGCGGTCGGTATACTGCGACAGGGGGATGCGGAACTGATACCACTTGACCGTCTCGCGCGCTCCGTTGCGCAGCGTGACCGACGCCTCGCGGATGTCGGTGATGTTGTTGTATCCCAGTCGCATGTCCTGCGGGCGGATGCTCACCTTGTACTGGTAGTAGCGCTCATACTCGTTGAGCGTGTAGTCCTGGTTGATGTCCTCCACGTCGGGGTAGGTCTTGTACGACGAGTCGAAGCCCTCGGTCTGCTGGTCGTTGTCGGGCGAGTTGCCCTGCGGCATGTTGATGCGCTTGTAGCGCTCCAGGATGGTGGCTTGGCGCTCGTCGAGCTGGCTCCCGCGGAAGTAGCGGTAGTCGTCGTTGGCGGGGTCGGCCGTCCAAGCCTGTCGCACGCTGTCGTTCACGTTGACCCCGTTGAGGAAGTCGGCATACACCTTGGTGGCGCGCTCCTCGTCGTTGGTCAGTCCGTTCAGTCCGACGTCCTGTTTGGCTCGCGAGCCGCTGGTGGTGGCGAAGGCATAGGTCTGCGTGGCCTGCACGGGTATGCGTCCCCACTGGGTCTCGGTAAAACTGCCCGTGCCGTCTACGGGCATGCCGCTCTCGTAGAATTTCTTGCCGTCGCGCAGGATGTCCTCGCTGATTTCGCCCAGGTTGATGTAGAGGTCGCCGCCGTAGTCACCGGCGTCGGCGCGGTTGTTGGTGTAGATGAAGGGGTCGAGCAGCCAGAACTCGATATACTCCACGTTGGCCGCCTCGAAGTCGTTGGTATCCAGTTTGCGCATCATGCCGCCCCAGCGCTGCAGCGGGTTGTTGAGCAGTCCGTTGGTGGTGACGTCGGTTGTCAGGTTATAGGGGCCGCGTTCCTGCGGATAGTAGGCCAGGTCGAGGATGGGCAGCGTGTTGGTGGCACCATTGTAGGTCGACTGGTTGCGGTTGGGGTACAGCTCGTTGACATATACGCTGCGCATGTAGTGGTTGCTGAGCTGGTCGAGGTCGCTCTTGATGTGCGAGGGCGTGAGGCTCGACGAGCGCGTGGTGAACAGGGGGTCGATGTTATACCAGGCCAGCAGTGCGCGGTTGTAGCCGCTGCTCACTCCCTCCTTGTCGTCGTGCTCCGCAAACATGGAGGGCACGCTGGAGATGACCCACGACTTGGGTTCGTTGACGCTGATGCCGTTCTTGGCGTTCTCGAAGTCGTCGATGTAGGAGGCATCGTCCTGCGTACCGCCGGCGGTGCCTGCTATGAGGTGGGCAAACTCGCCCGTGAAGCTGATCTGCGAGGGCTGCGTGCAGTGCAGCAGGGGCAGTTTGTCGAGCATGCGCGTCAGCCACTGGCTCTCCGCCTTCCAGTTGACGTTCAGTCCCCACAGGGTGTTCTTCAGCGGTTCGGAGCCCAGCGTCACCTTGGAGGTGAGGGCCTGCTCTGACAGGTGCTGCAGCGTACCGCCTATCTGGAAGTTCTTGGAGAAGTCGTACTCCCAGTTGAATCCGAACATGCGCTTGCGCTGCATGCCGTACTCCGTGTTCGACTCGAGCGACACGTTGACGCTGGTGCCGGCGTCAATGATGCTCTGGTTCAGGATGGTCACCTCGCCTGCCGAGTAGTCTACGGTGTAGTCGCTGCCCTCGCTCAGGGGGACGCCGCCTGCCGTCACCACCACCGAGCCCTGCGGCACGTTGTAGGCGCCCAGCGATATCACGTTGGCCGAGGTGCCCTTGTACTGGCCCACGAGTTGGAACTTGTTCTTGTCGGTCATCTGGCGGGCCGAGGTGCGCGTGGTCTCGTAGAGCTCCTGGAAGGCATACTTCTGGGCTACGGCCCCAGGTACGCCCCTCCTGATGAGGAAGTTCTTCAGCGTGCTGCCGAAGGGCTCTACCGTCGGGAAGAAGACGCGGCCGTTGCTGATGGTGTAGCCCTCCACCACGTCGAAGTAGCCGTTGGGATGGGGCTTGTTGTTATTGTCCAGTCGGTCGCACCCCAGGGCCCTGAGCAGGATGATGTCCTTGGTCTGCGGCTCGGGGATGTAGCTGACATACACGCCCGTCGTGTCGCTCTGGTACTTGATGTCGAGGCGGAACCGCTGCTTCTCCACGTTGGCCGCCAGGTAGTACACGTTCTTCATCATCAGTGCCCAGTTGGGCTGCTGTGGGTTGTTGCTTGTGTTCTTCAGCGCCTTGACGAAGATGGCCTCGCTGGCGTTGGTATGGTCGGTGGCGAACTCGCCTACCCTGTAGGTGACGCCGCCCTGCGTGTACTCGTAGGCCACGGCCAGCACCTGGTCGGTCTGCAGGGTGGTCTTCAGCGAGATATATCCCAGTGCCTTGTTCACGGTGTATTCCGAGGCGTTGAGCAGGCGTGCTGCCGCCAGTTTCTCATAGTCGGTGCCTCCCTCGAAGTCTCCCGTCAGCACGGTCGACGTCTGGTCGATGTTGCGGGCCCCGACGTAGGTGGTAGTCAGCTGCTGATACTCGGTGTTGGCACTGTTCTGCGGCACGGCCGACTGGCTGCCGCCTCCTCCCCACTTGGCGGCGGTGCTCTCGCCCAGGTCGGCAAAGGCCACGATGTTGCGCGAGTTGGAGGTCGACCCCGTCTTGTTGGTCACCCATACCTCTATGCGCGTGATGTTGACACCCGTCGTCAGGTTGGGCAGCTGCTGCATGGCAGCGTCGTAGCGCTCGCGGAAATAGCGTGACAGGAAGAAGTGGCGGTTCTCCTCGTAGTTGGCCACGTTCAGGTCGAAGGGGGTGAGCTGCGTACCGCCTTTCGACGAGACGCTCTTCGTGGTGGAATTCTTCTGCGACAGCACCGCCTGCAGCTTCAGCTTGCCGAACTGCATGTCCGTGCGCACGCCGAAAAGGCTGCTGGCACCCTTGATGAGCGAGTTGTTAGTGGGGAAGGTGATGTTGCCGGCCTCTACGAGTTTGATGATTTCGTCCTCCTTGCCCTCGTAGCGCAGCTTCAGGTTCTTGGTGTCGAAGTCGAAGGTGGCGTCGGTGTTGTAGTTGAGGCTCATGTTCACCTTGTCGCCCACCTTACCCGTCACGTTCAGGTTGATTTTCTCGTCGAAGTCGATGGCCTTGGTCTTGCGATTGCGCTCGGGCAGCGACGGGTTCTCCACGTTCTTCAGCGTGGCGCCCAGCTTCAGCTCGGCAGTACCCTTGGTGGTGATGCGCACGCCGCCCGGTCCGAATATTTTCTCGGCCGGTCCCAGGTCGAAGTGCATGTCGGCAAAGTTGAACTTCTCCTTGCCCTTGTTGGCCACGTTCTCCGCATCCTTCTGACGGAAGAACTGGTGCAGTTCGCGCTTCTCGCTCCAGCGCTGATACTCCTCGGGGGTCATCAGCACGGGGGCGTTCAGGTAGGAGTCGCCCACCTTCGACCCTATCTTGTAGACGTTGAGCGAGTCGTCGTATTCCACCTGCTGACGGATGTTCTCCGGAAAGCGCAGGTCGAGGGCCGACGAGTCGAGGTCGGCCACCAGGACGGGCGCCGTCTTCTGGATACGCCAGCGCGGGTGCAGCAGCGAGTCGGGGATGGTCTCCTCGTCGGCTTTCAGCACGGGCTGTCCCGTCGGCGCAGGAGTCTTGCTCTTCTGCGTCTTGTCGTCCTGCGGCGGCATGGCCAGTGCGCCAGCGCTCAGCAGTATCAGTCCGATATAGGCTATCCCCTTTATCCTCACGCTTATTTTATCTGTTTCAGTGCCAGTTTCACCACCTGCTCCACAGGCAGGTCGGGTTGCTCCTGGAGGATGGCCACCACCACCTTCTGCGTGGGAGCCGGCGAGAAGCCCAGCATGGTCAGCGCCGACACGGCCTCGTCCTTCACGGCATTGTTCACGGGAGCCGCCATGCTGCCGCCGGCGGGTATCTCATCGGCGATGCCCAGCGCCACAATCTTGTCGCGCAGGTCCACGATGATGCGCTGCGCCGTCATCTTGCCGATGCCCTTGATGCCCTTCACCAGTCGCTCGTTGCCCGTCGAGATGGCGTTGCACAGCTCGCCGACGCTCATCGACGACAGCATCATGCGCGCCGTATTGGGGCCCACGCCGCTCACGCTGATGAGCAACTCGAACATCTCGCGCTCCTTCTTCGACACAAAGCCATAGAGCACGTAGGCATCCTCGCGGATGGCTTCGTAGACGTACAGCTTCACCTCCTTCTTGCCTTGGATGGCGCTGTAGGTGGTCAGCGAAATATTGAGCCCGTAGCCCACCCCTGCGGCCTCTACCGTAGCCAGTGCAGGGGAAAGTTCGGTCAGCTCTCCCTTGATGTAGTCAATCATACCTCTAACTATTTTTTGTATTAATACAAAATAAGTAACGACCCGAGGCGACTTTTATTATGTTTCGGCCGCCAAACACGTGCTTTTTTCAGTAGAAATCGCCCAGATTCCCGTCGGGAATGGCTGAAAACAGTAAGCGTTTTTCGGCCGTCGCCACCTTATTTTGTTTGCGGGCGCGTGCCGACGGGCGCCTCGCGCGTGAACACTTCTAAGAAAGGTGAAGGGTGTTTTTTGTTTTCGTGCAGTAGGGTCTGTCCCAGCCAGAAGCCGAGACAAAGAAAAAGGATGCACCCTCAAGATGCATCCTCTTCCTTATGTCTTTTATTTCTCTTTCGGAAATGCTTCCGCAGACAGTTCTTTAAAGAAGTCGTACTGCAAAATGACGCTTATACGCATCAGCAGCCGTACATCCAAACTCTTGCGCTTGAAAATGTTATAGACATTCGTGCGCTCACATGGAATCTGGGTTGCCAGCCACGATGCCGATTTTCCCTGTTTCCTCAAGATTTCTTCTATGTGCTTACCTACGTTCATACCTTCAGCCGTATTTAGTTTTTACTGTGATTCACTAACACGCTGCAAAGGTATAGATAAATCTTAATATATCAGAACTTTATTGTAGAAATCTTTTCACGAAATCACTTGAACTGCAAGCTTTTCCCGACACATCCGTTAGGTTGTTGAATATGCAGCAACGAACAGATGGTGGGCGCAATGTCGGTGATGTGCACCTCGCACGAGGCAGCGCCGTGGGGTATCTGCCAACCGTAGAACAGCAGGGGGATGTGGGCGTCATAGGGATTCCACTCGCCATGGGTGGTGCCGACGGGCGACGACCAGCTGCCGAATTCGTAGTAGCCGGGCTCCACGCAGACGATGATGTCGCCCGAGCGGTGGAAGTGGTAACCCATCAGGATGCGGTCGCGCACGACGGGGGGGATGGGTGCCGTGGCAGCCTGCTCGTAGTCGACGACAAACGAGATGTGGGGGGCCTGCCGCAGATAGTCGATGACGACGTCCTTGACCTGCTTCAAGGTGAGTCCCTGGGCGGCAATGGCGGTGTGGTCGAGGTAGAAGCGGTAGTCGTAGATGCCCAGCACGACGCGTTTCTGATTGCCCAGCTTGGAGGCAACGTGGCGCTCCAGGTCCTTCAGCAGGTCGGCCGATTGCCAGCGGCCGGCATGCAGCCGGTGGGCCTTCATGAACTCGCTGTTGTGGGCGGCACCGTGGTCAGCCGTCAGGAAGACGACATAGTTGCCCTGCCCCACCTTGCTGTCGAGGGTGCCGAACAGACGCTCCAGGTCTTTGTCGAGCTGCAGGTAGGCGTCGTCGGTATGCTCGCCGCGCGTGCCCCACTTGTGGCCGATGACGTCTGTCTGCGAGTAGCTGACGCAGAGCATGTCGGTCTCGCTGCCCTGTCCGAGCTGCTCACCCTCGATGGCGGCAATGGCCATGTCGGTAGTGATGTGGCCCGTCTCGGAAGAGAGGCCGATATCCTTGCCCAGCTGCTTGAACACGGGGTTCTTGAGTAGCTGCCGGTTGTAGTCCTTAGCCCACTGGGGCAGCTCTTTCATATAATAGGTGGAACTGATAAACTGCCGGTTCTTCCTGTCGAGCCAGTAGGCGGCGTTGGCCGAGTGACCTGCGGGCAGGATGGCGGCACGGTCTTTATAGCTGACGCCTATCACCTTGGAGCGGAAGTCGGTGTGCAGGCGCAACTGGTCGCCGATGGTGGTGGCCAGCAGGTTGACGGGCGACATACAACCGTCGCTGCGGTTGTCGGTGCCTACGGGGCTGACGGTGCTGTCGGAACAGCAGTACACCTTGCGGCCGTCGATGAAGAAGGTGTTGCCGCAGATGCCGTGGAAGGCGGGCGTAGTGCCGGTGTAGACGCTGGTGTGGCCGATGGCCGTCACGGTGGGCACATAGTCTATCAGACAATTGTCGAAGCTGTAGCCCCGGTCTATCAGGCGGCGGAAGCCGTCGGCCGAGAACTTGTCGTAATAGCGGGAGAGGTAGTCCCATCGCATCTGGTCGACGACGATGCCTACCACCAACTTGGGTCGTTGACCGAAGTCAGGGCGGTCGTGGCCCGCCATCGCTACGAGGGTTACTAACGAGAGAATAGTGACAACAAATAGTTTTTTCATGATGCTTATATATAATAATTGGGTAAAATGTGCGCACGCTTAGCGGTGGTACTCGACCAGTCCCTCCATGGGGCTCTGCAGCACACTGCCGATGGTGTAGTCCTCCAGGCGGGCAGCCTCGGCCAGCTCGTCGGGATAGTGGTGGGCCATGGAGCCCACGAAACTTACCGGCAGGTCGTGACGGCCGTAGGGGGCGATGTTGCGGGCGAAGAAGCGGCGGAAGTTGCCCACTACCATCCCGCGGATGAGCGGATGGCTGAGATGGTCGTGTATGAAGGGCGAGAACGAAGCCAGATAGCGGTTGGCCATAGGCTCTCTGTAGACGCGGCGGATGATGTCGGGCAGGGTGAGTTTCATCGTGTCGAGCAGTTCGTCGCGCACGTCGTGCAGCTCGGGATTCTTGAAGACGGCGTTGAGGAAGATGCGGCCCAGCACGGCACCGCTACCCTCGTCGCCCAGGATATAGCCCAGGGCGGGCGTGTTCTGCACAATCTGCTCACCGTCGTAGAGGCAGCTGTTGCCACCGGTGCCCAGGATGCAGGCTATGCCGGCCTCGTGGCCGCAGAGCGCACGGGCAGCAGCCATCAGGTCGCTGTGCACCTCGACGGTTCTGGCGGCAAAGACCTCCGTCAGCAGCCGCACCATCATGGGCACGTGGGCCGGCGTGCAGCCACTGCCATAGAAGTAGACGGTCAGGTTCTCAAAGGGCGAGGCGCCTAGGCCGCCCTCCTCGAACAAGATGGCTCTGGGGAATGTGGAGAGGTTGTGTAGCATCTCTTTCTCCAGTATCGAGCGTATCTCGGCCGACGTCTGGTGGATGGGGGTGATGCCCTGTGTGCGAAATGTTGCAACTACGCTGTGACGATGATGGGGACCAGAGGCATGGATTAGACTCCAGTCGGTTTTGGTACTACCGCTGTCTGCTATAAGGATCATCTCTATGTGCTTTTGTGTGCAAAGATACAAATAATTCTTCAACAAATACGACTTTTTAAAGATTTTTCGTAACTTTGGATAAAATCGTAACCCTTTTGTAAACAAAGGAAGTTCCGAGGATTGAGTAAAATCTGGGTTACAAGCTGGCAACGATAAACCTTGCCCCATGTTGTCCCGCTATTTGATTAATTCCTTTTTGCCTTGGTGTATGTATATGCCTCGGGCGGTGGGTTTGGGGGCGAACTTACGACCTTGAAGATCATACCAGTCATCATTGTCTTTACGCTTGACGAATGGCACATTCTGAATAGAGATG
>JAGAXW010000020.1 GCA_017847725.1 Prevotella sp. | reverse complement strand
GCAGGTTTATCACCGCCTGGAGAGCCTTAGTTCATATCGTGCGACGGCCGTGGTAGATATGTGCGACGGCCGTCGCACAATATGATACCACCGTCACACAAAATGAAATAGACTATTTTGGGAGATGATACAGACGTGACGAGACGAAAATATAGTTTCACACGTATCTCGTTAAAAATCAACGATATATATCTATGAATGAAACTACATTTTTTCGTCGAACACACGTAAGAAAGGGGAAAGAAGAGTTCTTGTACCTTCTCTTCTACACTTGCATTAAAGAGTATTCTTCTATGCGCACGCGAGGCAAATCGCCCTGTACATTGGTGTTTTAGCCCTTTTCCTGCTCCGAGTTTCTACCCATCCGTGGTAACTACTCAGCACCCAACGGCATGAGTAGTTACCATACTGACATAGGAAATTCTCTCGTCGCGCGGCGGTTAGAATCCTATTTTGTTTTTGCGACGGGGAATTTCGATGGGAACGATGTCGTCAGGAGTGAGAAGGAGCAGATCATGCTTATCCTTGGGACATTGCTTCACACAGCGGGCCGCATGGCGGATATAGATGCGCTCCAGTTGGTTGGAGACGAAGCGGGCATTGCCCCAGGTCTCCGGGTCGCGTACCTGATAGGCATGCGCAAGCATGTCACAGTATTTCTCCCATGCCTGAGCGGTGAACAGATAGTGGTAGTCTTTGATGCGACGGCGTGTAATCTCCAACAGTTCATCGACTGTAAAGTCTGTAAACTCAAACTTGTTGGGAAATCGCGATTGCAGGCCAGGGTTGGTGTCCAGCATCTTACGCATCTGTTCTTTATAACCACATAGCACTACTGCTATATCACGCTGGCTTTCGTCGGCAAGGACATTCATCAGCAGCTGCACGACCATTCTTCCCGGGTCGTTCTCATTCTTGCCATTCAGCAGGTAAGCTTCGTCTATCATCAGCACGCCGCCTTGGGCTTTCTCAACGACCTGCCGCACTGCGCGCTCTTCGTCGCCCCACAACGTACCGATGAATGTGCCTCTGTCGCATACCACCACATGCCCCTTCGACAAGACACCGGCCTGGCGCAGCAGCGAACCGAAAATCTTACAGACCGTCGTCTTCCCCGTTCCAGGCCGCCCCAGAAACACGCTGTGCAGCGACACCTCATGCTGCTTGCTGTCGGGAAACTGTTCATGAATCAGTCTGTTGTAGCTGGTCAGCGCCACCAGTTCGTCCATACGGCGTTTGATGTCGTCACACCCCACCAGCATGTCCAGTTCCTCACGCGGATTAGCAAGAGGACGCAGAATCTTCACTTTCACGCTCAGCGTCTGGTTCTGCTCTATCTCCCCGTCAGGAATCAGGGTGTCGTCCACATTGTCGTCTGTGTCAACATCTGTTTTTTCTTCCGTGTCCTCTGTTTCGTCGTCGGTATCATCGTCTGTCTTACTTTTCTCCTCCTCTGGTGTCAATTCAGGCTGACCGTAGATGAACTCCTGCAGTCTTCGCTCGAAATCATCCTCGTCGTCCAGCGACGACTTCGGGTCCATCGGCACTTTGGCGGCATCCAGCTCGCCATCCAGTCCACGGTCCAGGGCTGCCGTACAATAGATACTGCCCTGCAGCCCGTTGTCCTTATTCACCGAGGCCCTGCGGTGTCTCAAGTCCTTGAACCCCTCAAACACCTTGATGTGGTTAGCCTTCCACATATCGTCCAGATCGTCGGCATTAGTGATATTTGCCTCGGTCAGCAGTACGCCATAGACATTCAGGTCGAAACGGCACAGGATCAGTCGGCGTTGCATGAGGCGCATCGTTTCCTTCAACTTCCACACCACGCTATCGCGAGGTACTTGTCCATGCTGCAGGATGATGGGCTCGATGCTATCACCTTCCTCGTAGGTTGGTTTCACTTTTTCTAAATAGCTGTCCACGCACACCACCACCAAGTTCTCTTCATTGGCATACACGTAGACATTCTTTCCCGTCAGGTATGGTTCGACGCCCAACAAAGAAACCGAATAGACGGCATAGTTTACCGCCATCGCCTCAATATGTTTCCAGATGGAATACTTTTCCTGTTTTCTGAAGTCGTTAATAAGTCTATTTGATTTAAACATAATTCTACACATTTATATTACACACGCTAAAAAATAATTAAGGTATCATGTCCCCCTTTTGTTCCAAGGGGCACGAGAGTAACAGGCACAGTGCCGCAACACCTGCCTGTGGTATCTATAGAGTTTCTTTTTGTGAAGACACTCTATCACATCACCCGACTTTTTTGTAGCAACAAGTCAAAGAACGAACCTCCGTCTATAAGGACATAGCCATTAATGACGTTAAGACAAGGCGCAATCCATCCACCCGGTTACCAGACAAAGCAATACTTCATCTTAGAACCGCTCGGCAGTAGATTGTTTCCATTGTCTTTTTATTCATTCTTGTGACTTTTAAATAATGTGTATGTGATAGAATTAGTGATTCTGGCGGCAAAATTACATAAAAGAATAATAACCACCAAAAAATTGGAGAATAATTTGTTATAATCTCATCATTTTGTGCTTGTACTATTGGATGTGTATGAACTTATGGGTCTGCAGGGAGAGATGCCACTGGGGGTGCTGCTTGATGTACTCCACACATTGGCGCGTTACTTCGCGATTGCGCTCGGCATTGCCGGTGTCGCATGGCTGCAGGTTGAGGTAATGGGCCTGTGACGTGGCCCACGACGACGGGTCGTGGATACCATCGAAGACGACCTTCACCTCGTCGACCTTCTGGGCTGCGAGTGCAGGAGCATGGTCGACAAAGCAACTCTTGGGCGAGAGCGTCACCCAGTCGATGGCAGCAGGCAGCGCACAGGTGCCGTTGGTCTCGATGGCGATGTAAAAGCCCTCGCGATGGAGCGCGTCGACAAGTGCCTCGTCGACCTGCAGCGACGGCTCGCCACCCGTGAGAACTATAAAGCCGCAGTCACGCCACTGGCTGACGGCGGCAACTATCTGGGCAGCCGTCAGCTCGCGATAGCTCTTGAAGTCGGTGTCGCAGAAGGGACAACGCAGGTTACAGCCGCTGAAGCGCACGAAGACGGCCGCACGACCAGTATGGCGCCCCTCGCCCTGCAACGAATAGAATATCTCGTTGATGCGGTAGGTCTTCATAGGGCTACATCAGGTATTCGGGTTCGATGGGGAAATGGTCGTCATAGGCCTGGGCGACATTGCCGTCAGACTCTTTGACAATGGCTTTATAGCACTCGGGAAACTTCTTGACAACCCATGCGGCAATGTTCTCGGCTGTGGGATTGAAGGGCAGCAAGTCATTGAAGTTGCCATGGTCGAGATAACCGTGAACAGCCTCTTTGATATGCGTGAAATCCACCACCATGCCGTCGGCATTGAGCTCCATAGTGGCGAGAAAAACGGTGATTGTCCAATTGTGACCGTGCAGGCGACTGCACTTACTCTCGTACGACAGGCTGAGCTGATGGCTACCTGCCACTTCCATTTGTTTTGATATACAATAAACCATACTTTAAAAAGCTTCCATCATTCAGGATGGGTAGGAAAAAAACATCATTGTTTTTTCAGTAATTCTTTATTTTCGGCTGCAAAGGTACGAAGAATTCGCTGAATGGCAAAAGATTTTGCACACTTTTATTCACTCCGAACCGATATAGAGGAAAATCATACCCAGCAGGACGAGCGCCAGGTCGAAAGCCTTGGCCTTGAGGTTCTGCTCGTGGAAGAAGGCAGCACCGAAGAGGAAACTGACCACCACACTGCCGCGACGCACCATAGAGACGATGCTAATCATGGCATCGGGTAGCGACAGGGAGTAGAAATAGAGGAAGTCGGCGGTGGAGAGGAAGATACTGACGCCGATGATGGACCAGTGCCAGTGAAAGGGCGTGGTGCGATGGTGAGTGGGCCACCACAACAGCACGAGCATGGCAAGCATCATGAAGCACTGGTAGATGTTGTACCATGACTGCACGAGCATGCGGTCGAGGCCCACTCCCCCACCCGCCACCGGCGCCATGAGGTACTTGTCGTAAAGACCGCTGACGGCACCGAGAGCAGCAGAGCCTACTACCATCCATATCCAGTGGTCGTGCTTGAAGTCGATGCCTTCCTTCTTGCCGCTGCGGCTGAGCAACAGGAAGGAGGCTACGGCGAGCATCACACCCATCCACTGCCAACCGTTGAGTCGCTCGCCGAATACGAGCAGGGCGCCCACAAGCACCATGACGGGGCGTGTGGCATTGATGGGGCCTACGATGGTGAGGGGCAGATGCTTCATGCCGAAATAGCCGAGTATCCAACTGGAGAGCACGATGAGGGCCTTGAGCACAATGTAGCGATGGACCTCCCAGCCGCCACTGGCGACGTGGAAGATGCTGCCGTCGAGCAGCTGCGTGGTGTCGCTGAGTACGATGAAGGGCAGGAAGATGAACGACGAGAAGAGGGTGTTCAGAAACAGCACTGGGATGACGGCGTTCGACTTGAGCGCCTCCTTCTTCAACGAGTCGTAGCAGCCTAAGAGGGCAGCAGACATGAATGCTAATAGTAACCAGGCCATGGGGGATATTGGGAATTGTTCTGAGGAAATCAGTATTTTACATTCTCTAAAAACAGGGCTTTGGCGGGCATCGACTCACCAGCCTGCGTGCGACGGCCGTCTTCTATCACCCGACGGAAGTCGGCCAGCGACATACGACCGCGTCCGACCTCGATAAGGGTGCCAACGACGGCACGCACCATGTTACGCAGAAAGCGGTTGGCCGTTATCTCAAAATACCAGGAGGAGTCCGACTGGCGGTGCCACTGGGCATGGGTGACGCGACAGAGGGTGGTCTTGACATCGGAACCAGCCTTGCAGAAGGCACCAAAGTCGCTATACTCGGTCAGGACGGCACCGGCCTCGTTCATCTTGTCGAAGTCAAGCCGGTAGTGCAGTTCGCAGGAGTATTGGCGACAAAAGGGATCCTTACGGGTGTGGACATAGTAGCGGTAGGTGCGCTCGACAGCCGAGAAGCGGGCATGCAGGTCGGCAGCGACAGGCTCGATGCGGTCGACACTGATGTCGACAGGCAACAGGCCGTTGAGCTTCATGGACAGCACAGCAGGGTCGACAGGAACGTCGGCGTCGAAGTGGGCTGCCATGACACGCGCATGGACACCGGCATCGGTGCGGCCGGCACCAGTCACGCTGACGGCAGTACGCAGCAAGAGTGACAGGCAGCGCTCTAATTCGCTCTGCACTGTCACTCCATTAGGTTGGTTCTGCCATCCGTGATAGCGGGTACCGTCGTAACTGAACCAGATAAAATACCGCATCAGTTATTTACGCTGCCGCCAACGATGTCGAGCAACTCAGAAGTAATGGCCTGCTGACGGCCCTTGTTATACTGCAGGTTGAGCTCACGCAGCAACTCGTCGGCATTGTCGGTTGCCGTCTGCATGGCCACCATACGGGCGGCATGCTCAGAAGCCACACTGTCGAGCAATGCTGTATAGAGCATCAGGTGGGCCAACTTGGGAATCAGCTGGGTAAGCACCGTGTTCATGTCGGGCTCGACGATGAAGTTGTCGTTAATCGGTGCCGTCTCGCCTTCCTTGACCTCACGCTTGCGACGATTCTTGCGCAGATACTCCTGTGCTTTCAGCGTGGCAACATTGGAGGTCAGGTCGCGCTCATGATCGCGACCCAGTTCGGCCCGGAGGTCGATGGGCAGAAACTGCTTGTTGGTGAGAATCTGCGAACCAGCCGACTTGAAGTGGTGGTAGAGCAGTTCCACACGGTCAATCTCCCCATCGGCAAACTTGGTGCCCAGCTCCATCGCGATGTCGATACATTTCTGCACGTTGGGGTGGTCAACGATGTCGGCATAGTTGCCCTTGACATCGTAGCCCAGCTTGCGGGCCTTCTCGGCGACCTTGCGGCCGACGGGATAGATTTCGACACTCCCCTCGCCCAACTGCTGACGGTACTCGTCGACGCGACGCGTCATCATCTTGATAACATTGGCGTTGAAACCACCACACAGTGACGAGTTGGAGGAGAACACCACCAGTGCTACCCGCTTGACGGGACGCTCAACGTCGAAGATGGTCTGCGGCTCTGCCTCTGCTGCGAGGAACGACTTGAGGATATGCTCGAGCATGGTTTCGTAGGGCAGCATGTTCTGGATGGCCACCTGCGCATGGTGGAGCTTCGACGAAGCCACCATCTTCATGGCAGAGGTAATCTTGCGCGTGCTGTTGACCGAGGCTATGCGGCCTTTAATCTCTTTCAGGCTTGGCATAGGCTCTTACTTTTTATACGTTCCTGCAATATCGGCCATCGTAGCCTCAATCTTCTGCGTCGTGGCGTCGTCAATCTTACCGGAGGCCAGCGTCTCGATGACCTCGGGGGCTGCAGAGCGCAACTTGTCGAGGAACTGGTTCTGACACTCACGCACCTTGTTGATGGGCACGTCGCGCATCAGTCCGTGGACACCGCAGTAGAGGATGGCAATCTGCTCGCCTACGGGCATAGGACTGTATTGCGGCTGGATGAGCAACTGGTTGTTCTTACGGCCACGGTCGAGCGTCATCGCCGTCACGGCATCCATATCGCTGGAGAACTTGGAGAATGCCTCCAACTCGCGATACTGGGCCTGGTCGATCTTCAGCGTACCAGCCACCTTCTTCATCGACTTGATCTGGGCCGAGCCACCCACACGCGATACGGAGATACCGACATTGATGGCGGGACGGAAACCACGGTTGAAGAGGTCGCTCTCGAGGAATATCTGACCGTCGGTGATGGAGATTACGTTGGTAGGAATGTAGGCCGACACGTCGCCAGCCTGTGTCTCGATGATGGGCAGTGCGGTGAGCGAGCCACCACCCTTGACATGGCCCTTCATGCACTCGGGCAGGTCGTTCATCTGCTCGGCCACCTCCTGCTGCTCGTTCATCTTGGCAGCACGCTCGAGAAGACGGGAGTGCAGGTAGAAGACATCGCCAGGATAGGCTTCGCGACCCGAGGGACGGCGCAGAATCAGCGACACCTCACGGTAGGCAACAGCCTGCTTCGACAAATCGTCGTAGACAACCAGTGCGGGCAGGCCACGGTCACGGAAATACTCGCCGATGGCAGCACCTGCAAACGGTGCGTAATACTGCATGGCGGCAGGATCGGCAGCAGTGGCAGCCACGATAATGGTGTAAGGCATGGCACCATGCTCCTTGAGCGTCTGCACCAGCGTGGCAACGGTAGATGCCTTCTGGCCGATGGCTACATAGATACAGTAGACGGGCTTGCCTGCCTCATAGAAACTCTTCTGATTGATGATGGTATCGACAGCAATAGCCGTCTTACCGGTCTGGCGGTCGCCGATGATAAGCTCACGCTGGCCACGGCCGATAGGTATCATCGAGTCGATAGCCTTCAGACCTGTCTGGAGCGGCTCCTTCACGGGCTGACGATAGATGACGCCGGGGGCCTTGCGGTCGAGCGGCATCTCGAAAGCATCCTTCAGGTCGATGTCTCCCTTGCCGTCGACAGCCTGGCCGAGGGGGTTGATGACGCGACCCAGCATGTTGTCGTTGACGCGGATGGAGGCAATGCGCTTGGTGCGCTTCACGACCATGCCCTCCTTAATGCCCGACGTGGTGCCAAGGAGCACGCAACCGACGTTGTCCTCCTCGAGGTTCATCACGATGGCCATCGTGCCGTTCTCAAACTCGAGCAGCTCGTTAGCCTCGGCATTGCGGAGTCCGTAGATACGTGCCACACCGTCGCTGACGGTCAGTACGGTACCTACCTCGTCGAACTGCTCGGCATTCTGGATGCCTTTCAGCTGGTCGAGCAGCACCTGGGACACTTCGCTTGGTTTAATTTTATCTGACATTGTTGTTTACTTTTTTAGTGTATTAAGAATGTTGTTGAGTTTCGACTTGACGCTGGCGTCCATGCGGAACGTGTCGTACTCGAGGATGAAACCGCCGATGATGTCGGGGTTCACCTCCGTCTCAAACTCTACAGTACCATTAGTCTGGCTTTCTACCATCTGGCGCATCTTCTGCTCTGTCTGGGCAGAGACACGGGCAGCGGTAGTCAACTTTCCACGGATGACGTTCTTCTGCTTACGGTAAAGCGTGACGTACGAGTTGGCCATAAACTGAATCATCTGCTCGCGGTCTTCCTTCAGCACGAGGCCTACGAAAGTGAGCGTCAGAGCCGTCGGCTCGGTGCCACAGGCAACCTTCAGCAACGACTCCTTCTTCTCCTTGGGGAGCATGGGATTGTCGATGGTGTGGCGTAGCTGGGGAACCTCGACGTAGCTCTTGGCCAGCGTCATCATGTCCTGATAGACCTGGTCTTCGAGCTTGGCGTCGATGGCACTCTTGAGCAGCGCCCTCGCATATCTGACCGATATTACTCCTATATCCATACGCGTACCTTACTATCTCTATTAACTGGCAGCAACGCCATCCAGCATACGGTCAATCAAATCCATCTGCGACTTGTCGTCATGGAGATTCTGACGAATCACCTTCTCGGCAATCTCGACACTCAAGGTGGCTACCTGCTGACGGATGTCGGCAATGGCGGCCTTCTTCTCCTGCTCGATGGCAGCCTTGGCCTCTTCCATGAGGCGGGCACCCTCGGCACGGGCCTTCTCCTGAGCCTGCTCCACAATGGCGTCGCGCGTCTCGGCAGCCTCTTTCAGCATCTGGGCCTGCTTCTCGCGTGCCTCCTGCAAGATGGATTCGCCTTCTTTCTGTATGTTGGCCAGTCGCTCATTGGCCTCGTGTGCCTTACGCAGTGACTCGTCGATGAAAGCCTTGCGGTCAGACACCATCGTGGTGATGGGACCGAACGCAAACCTCCATAGCAGGAAGAACACTATGAAGAACGTCAGAGACATCCAGAACAACAAACCAGAACTCGGAAGCAATAAATCCATACGCTGTGATTTAATTTACTTACTTTTTCGTCTTTACGCAGTAACTCCGATTAGATGCAGAGGAATGCGATAACGGCAGCAAACAGGGCAACACCCTCAATCAGAGCAGCTGCCACAATCATGTTGGTGAACAGTTTGTTCATAACCTCCGGCTGGCGAGCCATGGCATCCATAGCCTGACCACCGATTCTACCAATACCAAGACCTGCGCCGATAGCTGCGAGACCTGCGCCTACTGCGGCGCCCAACTTTGCAACACCTTCTGCTGCTAATAATGCTGTAATCATAATTGTTTAAATTTTTAAGTTATTAATGTTTTGTTCTTTTTAGTTATTCTCATTTTATTTGTGCTCGGGCTCCACACGCGCCAAGCCGATAAACACGGCCGACAGCATGGTGAACACCATGGCCTGAATGAAGCAGACCAGACACTCGAGACACATCATGAAGACACTCATCACAACCGACAGGGCCGACATGGAGAGTTGAACGGCCATCGACTGTGCTGCCACCAGGAAAATAATGCAGGTGATGGCAACAGCAATGGCGTGACCAGCCATCATGTTGGCAAAAAGTCGGATCATCAGAGCAAAGGGCTTCGTGAAGATACCCACAAACTCGATAACGGGGATGATGGGTATTGGAGCCTTTAGCCACGTGGGTACGTCGGGCCAGAAGATGTCCTTCCAATAATGCTTATTGCCCGAGAACTGCACAATGACAAAGGTGCACAGAGCCAGGAAAAAGGTGACGGCGATATTGCCCGTCACATTACCTGAACCAGGGGGGAACGGAATGAGACCCATCACGTTGCACGTGAAGATGAAGAAGAAGCACGTGAGCAGGTAGGGCGTATACTTCTCGTAGCCCTTGCCAACACCCGGCTTGATAATCTCATCTACAACATACATCACCATCATCTCGACAAAGCCGACAAAGCCACCAGGTGCAGCGTCGCCCGGCTTGCGGTTCCTGTACCAGCGGGCGCTGAACAGAAGGCAACAGAGCAACAGCACGACATTGATGAACATCACGGCTACCGTCTTGGTGATAGAGAGGTCGACAACGGGCTCACCGTTCTCTACTATCTTGCCTGCATGCTGGCCCTCTGTGGCGATGGCCAGCCCGTAAGGGCCCTGGCGCAAGCCCGCAGCATCGGCATGGTGTTCAAACTCGGACGAGCTGAACACGTGCCACCCTGTGGAACTTTTCACGATGATGGGCAGGGGTATGACAAGCGACTTCCCTTCACCATAGTCGGTGACGTGCCAGTCGTGGGAGTCCTTGATATGCTCAAGTACCACCTCCTTGGCAGAGAAATCCTCAGCCCTCAGCGCAGGCATAAAAGCAAATGCCACGAGTGCAATGCAGAGCAGTCGTTTGATGTGATTCATTTACTTTACTTATTTCTTAATGTCTTAATTTTAGTGTTACGACCATCATTATCGCGTACATAATTAATATCATGACAGCAAAGCGGATGGCGTCTTCTCTACTCTCAGTGAAGAATACGTAGAGCCCGACAACAGTAGCGACGAGCAGCATACGTATGGTTGCCAATATCAGATAGAACTGCGGCAGATGTTCGGGCGAACGGCTTTTGACGGCATCATAGCCCTTGACATAGGCCACGCCCAAGAGGGTGAAGAAGAGGACAGAGAGAAAGACCTCGAGTATCATTCGGACTTCTCGACACAGAGCGATACCGTGTTCTTCTGTACCTCTACGAATCCCCCCAGAATCTCCAACTCACGACCGTCGTAGACCACCTTGCCCTTCTGCAGGGTCGAGATGATGGGGGCGTGATTGTTGAGAATCTCGAATTGTCCGCTCGTTCCAGGGACAATCACCTGTTTGACTTCTCCGTCGAACTCTACCTTCTCTGGCGAAACGATCTTCAGCTTTAACATAATGGTCAATTTTCAATTTGTCAATCGTCAATTAGCCCTTTGCAGCCTCTAACAGTTTCTTGGCCTTTGCCTTGGCATCTTCAATGGTTCCCACGTTGAGGAATGCCTGCTCGGGCAGGTCGTCGACCTCGCCGTCGAGAATGGCATTGAAGCCCTTGATGGTCTCCTCGATGGGTACCATCACACCAGGCAGACCCGTAAACTGCTCGGCCACGGAGAACGGCTGAGAGAGGAAGCGCTGCACGCGACGTGCGCGGTTCACCGTCAGTTTGTCCTCGTCAGACAGTTCGTCCATACCCAAAATGGCAATGATGTCCTGTAGCTCCTTGTAGCGCTGCAGTATCTCTTTCACACGTTGGGCGCAGTCGTAGTGAGCCTTGCCAACCACGAGGGGATCGAGAATACGAGAGGTAGAACCCAGCGGGTCTACAGCAGGATAGATACCTAACTCGGCAATCTTACGGTCGAGCACGGTGGTGGCATCCAGGTGAGTGAACGTAGTAGCTGGAGCAGGGTCGGTCAAGTCGTCGGCTGGCACATAGACGGCCTGTACGGAAGTGATAGAACCAGACTTGGTAGACGTGATACGCTCCTGCATGGCACCCATCTCTGATGCCAGCGTAGGCTGATAACCCACGGCCGACGGCATACGGCCCAACAGGGCTGACACCTCAGAACCGGCCTGTGTGAAACGGAAGATGTTGTCGATGAAGAACAGAATATCGGCAGCACCGCCGTCCTTGCCGCCACCATCGCGGAAGCCCTCGGCAACCGTCAGACCCGACAGGGCAACGGAAGCACGGGCACCGGGGGGCTCGTTCATCTGTCCGTACACCAGGGTAGCCTGCGACTTCTTCAGTTCTTCTGGATCAACCAACGACAGGTCCCACTTGCCTTGAGCCATAGCTTCCTTGAACTTGTCGCCATAACGGATAACACCCGACTCAATCATCTCACGAATCAGGTCGTTGCCCTCACGGGTACGCTCACCCACGCCAGCGAACACGGAAAAACCATTGTGCCCCTTGGCAATGTTGTTGATGAGCTCCATGATAAGCACCGTCTTACCCACACCAGCGCCACCGAAGAGGCCAATCTTACCACCTTTCAGATAGGGCTCCAGCAGGTCAATGACCTTAATACCTGTAGCAAGAATCTCCTTCGTGGTAGACAACTCCTCAAACTTTGGGGCCTCACGGTGAATGGGATAGGCACCGTCCATTGCAAGTTGTTTCATACCGTCAATAGGCTGACCGATAACGTTCAGCATACGACCCTTGATTTGTTCGCCTGCGGGCATCAGTATAGGTGAGCCCATCGGCGTAGCATCCAATCCACGCTGTAAACCGTCGGTATTGTCCATAGCCACGCAACGCACAGTGTCCTCGCCGATGTGCTGCTGCACTTCGACAATGAGCTGGGTGCCATTGGGACGGTCAATCTTCAGGGCTTCGTGGATTTTCGGCAGCACTTTCTCAGCATCAAGTCCCTTGGTGTCAAAATAAACGTCAATAACAGGACCGATAATCTGCGAAATGTGTCCAATAATCTGTGACATAAGCAGTAAAATATTTAAGTTATATTTGTTTTAGTCAATATGTGTGCAAAGTTAACAAAATATTTCAAAAAAAAGAAAACAATTCCGTTTTTTTTGTAAATAATGTCGTTTACACGGGAATAAAGAATCAGATAGTGGTCAGGAAGTGGAGCTCAATCCACAAGACGACATACCCCACAATCCACCCTAAAATAACTTTGGGTGTCAGGTGCTTGATGTACCATCCCAGGCGGACCTGTTCCATTTTCATCAGGGCCATACCGCTGATACTGCCAACAGACAACAAGCAGCCGCCTACAGCCGTGGCAAAGGCTATGACGCTCCAATAGTTGCCGTTGACGGCAACATCTCCCCCACCCACGTGATAGAGCGAGATGTTGCTAATGGCAATCGTGAAGGAGTCGACTATGCTGCTAAGCAGACCAGCCACAATACCCATCAGCCAGATGTCGTGGATATAGGTGTCGAACCATGTTGCGACGTCATGCCAGACGCCCGTCTCGGCAATGACACCCATTCCCAGCATAATACCCATTACGAATAGCATTTGCTGAAGGGCACCGTACTGCAACGATACTGGGATGCGCCGCTCCGTCATCTGTCCCGTAGCTATAATTTTACGGTTGAAGGCTTCGTTGACCACCCATAGCACACTGAGCACACACAGGGCACCCAGGAAGGGGGCCAGTTTGGTGATGTTGTGAAACGTTGGGATAAACCACAGGCCACCTATGCCTACTATCAGCATTACAATGCGCTGCCAGCGGTTCAGACGGGTGTCGTCACCGCGATAGGGCGAAGGACTCCAGGCTGTGTCCAGACGGTCTGGCAGTTCTCTGTTGATCATGATGGTAGGAATAATCCAGGCGGCCAGTGCCGGCACGGCCAGATAAGCAGAGAAGTGACTGGCCGTAATGGCACCGTCGCCCCAAAGTATAAGACCTATCGGGTCGCCTATCACCGTAAAACAGCCACCGCAGTTGGCGGCCAACACTATAGCCGAGCCGACATACATACGCTGACGGGAGTTCTGCAATATATTGCGCATAATGACCAGCATCGTGATAGCAGTGGTGAGATTGTCAAGATTGGCTGACAAGACAAAAGTGGCGAATGTGATGGTCCACAGCAGACGCTTGGAATTACGCGTTCGTATCCACTCGGTGATGAAGTCGAAGCAGCCATTGTTGTTAAGCAGTTCTACAATCGACATCGTGGCCAGCAAAAACATCACGATAGCCGCGGCCTTGCCGACATACTTCAGGAATACATTGTCATAAATGTAATACTTCACCGTGTCGCTGGTGGGCGCAGCTCCGGAAAGCCATTCAAGATAGTCTTCCGGATGCTGCGCCATCACAAAGTCGGTACCCCAACTGACGTAAACCACCCACCCTATGGTACCAAGGAACATGGCGATGGCGGCCTTGTTAACACCCGTGAGGTGACCTGTCGCTATCAGCAGATACGACAGGATGAGCATTGTTACGATAATCAGGGTCATCTTCTTAATTCAATTTACTTATATAGTAATAATGTAGTTACTCAGGGAAAGCGTAGCGGTCGCCTGTCTCCTTGATTATTCTGCGGGCGAAAGCGTTGGAGTAGCCAGGACGCTTCACTGGGGCTCCCAGTCCGTACTGGTCACGCTCCAGGCGACCGTTCTTCTCGGGTCTGATAGTCATATCATTATACCTAACAATGAGGTAGCAGGCCAGTTCTTTCCAACGTGCCAGCATCTGCTGGGCCTGCTGGACACTATAGTCGTTGAGGAACTGCTGGCGTTCGGCAGGGCTCATCTGGCATGCCTTGGCCTCGACGGCTGGCTGCTTGGCGAAATAGGCGCGCTCAAGGGAGTCGCGCACTTCACGGAGTGCGGGGAACAGCATGGAGTAACGGGGATAAACCATATTACTAACCCAGTTCTCTACCCAGAAGGCATTCTTATCGCTATAGGTAAGTTCATCGGCTCCCGGCGTATTATAGCACTCGGGCAGACGAGTCATCGAACAATAAACCGGAGTATAGGCAACCATGTTACCATCATCGTTGCCAAACCAGAAACATCCTCCTACCTCACGCGGCAACCACGAGCGCATCTGCGCTACAAAACTCCACGATGTCTGTTGGGTAGAGGTAGGACGCTCATTGAAGTATTTCTTACCGTCAACGGTGTAGAACAGAGGTGTGGGACGATAGGGCATCTCCCATATTCCGGCACCTACATCAGAAGAGTCGATAGCCATGGGAGTACCTTCGAAATGGTCTCGCATGTCGGCCATCACATCAGCCACGCTCAACTTCTTGTCGGGAATCACCCAAAGGGGCATGTCCTCCGCATTCTTATCCTTTCCCAAAGCCCAGGGCAGGTAGCGATCCATTCCTTTTATGTGGTGGTTGAAAAAGCTCCACACACGGGCATCACAGATGCGGCGTCCGCTGAAGTCGGGGGCAGCATAGGCCATCTTCCATGAGAAGTCTTCATCCTTGCCGCTGAACCAACCTTTCTGGCGTGCATATTTGATGACGTTTTTGGAATAGAGTACATTGTCCTTATCCTTCATCGAGAACTTGCCGATTCGGCTCTGGTTGGCATGTCCGCAGATGGCATTGTCGGGGATGCGGCAAGCAACCCATACGACACGCTCCTTCGACTGCTTACGGTCAGGGCCACAGCCCTGCATCTCAAGTATCCAGGCCTCGTTAGGATCACAAATAGAGAACGTCTCACCACTGGAATAGTATCCGTAAGTTTCTACCAACGAAGTCATTACACGAATAGCCTCACGTGCAGATTTAGAACGCTGCAGCGTAATATAGATAAGTGATCCGTAGTCGATTACGCCTGTAGAGTCAATCATCTCATTGCGTCCACCGTAGGTCGTCTCACCGATGGTCAACTGCCACTCGTTTATGTTGCCAATCACGTTGTAGGTCTCAGGGACTTCGGGGATGGAGCCCAGATATTTATTGGTTTCCCATTCATAGATGGCACGCATATCTCCCTTCTGGTGCTTGGCTGCCGGATAGTGGTCCAGCCCCTTAAAAGAGCCGTAAGAGTCAGCATTGTATGTACAAATGACAGAACCGTCAACAGAGGCTTTCTTGCCTACGATAAAATTCGTGCAGGCCAACGAGTATGTTGCTGCCAGCATCATGAACAATACAGATATTTTTCTATTCATCTTCTATATATTATTTGTTTATAATTATATTTTGGCTTCAAAGGTACAAATAAGTATGCAAAAAAACGAAGAAAACAAGCAAAAGTTTAGTGGTGAAGCGTATGGAGTGGCCACAGACACTGACGCCATAAGCGGTAGTCGTCGAGAATGTAATAGGAAAAAAAACGATGGGGACGCACACGGCTGTCCCTGACACCCTCAACGGTAAAGTTATAGCGGGATGTATTTCCCTGGAAATCGCGTAATATATAAGTAATGTGGTAGGGTCGCTCCTCGTCGAACATGACATACCCCTTATGGATATCGGTATGCAGGATGGGCAGTCGCATGCCGTCCTCGCGATATGACTTCATATACCACACATGGGTACGCCGCCAGTGGCGATAGTCGCCCCAGCGGTTGACCTCAGGCTGGCAACTGACAGGGATGCTATCGACGTCTGACGAGAACACCTCGCGTCCATCTACCAGCAAGCGGGTGTGGCGAATGCCATAGTGATTATACGTAAGTTCCGAATAATCGTCGGCCCACAGGGCAAAGCCTACCCTGCCCCAAGCCGTAAAACCACGGCTGATGGTCCATATGGTATGCTGGCGCTTGGTGTCGGGCTGTCCGAAACCAAAGGTCTGTTTGGTAGCGCTGCCATTGAAAACACCTTCTCCCTCAACGGGCAGCGCCATAAAGGAATGAGCCTGGGGTGCCACGCTGTCGGCAACGACGTGACCAAGGAATTCAAGAGGGTCACGCATGACCCACGTCTTTGTATCGTGTATCTCAAGATGCAAATGCGGCCCTGTGCTATGGCCCGTATTTCCACTAATGGCGATAAGGTCGCCGGCCTTTACGGGAAATTGGTCTGGAGCGAAACGGACGGATAACGTATCGCGCCCCGTGCGCTGTAGCTGTTGTTCATAGCGGTCTGCAAAACGCTTCAGATGGCAATAGACACTGGTGTTGCCATCGGGATGGCTGACATAGATGGCATTTCCGAAACCATACATATTGACCGTCAGGCGCGACACATAACCGTCGGCAATAGAGAAAATCTGCTTGCCTTCTACATTGCCAGTCTTGACGTCAATACCTCCATGGAAATGCCAAGGGCGGGGTTCGCCGAAGTTTCCGGCAAGCACGATTTCATAGTCTACAGGACTCTGGTATTCTACGGATGAAAATTGGCTGTCAGTTGCCGACTCATCGCTGCAACCAGCCAAAAGCCAACAACTGACAGCCAAAAGGCCAAAAGTTCTCAACATGCCTTAAAACTCATGTCGAGCCCCTTTACAGAGTGAGTCAATGCTCCTACTGATATATAGTCAACTCCTTGTTCAGCATAGTCACGAATGGTGTCAAAGGTGATACCACCGCTGGACTCTGTCTCGTAACGGCCGGCAATAATATCAACAGCCTTTTTGGTATCGGGCACACTGAAATTGTCTAACATGATGCGGTCGACACCGCCATGATCGAGAACCTGCTGCAACTCATCGAAAGAGCGAACCTCTATTTCGATTTTCAAATGAAGATTCTTCTCCTGCAAATACTGATGACAGCGGTCAATAGCATTGACGATGCCGCCGGCAAAGTCGACATGGTTGTCCTTCAGCAGAATCATATCGAACAGACCTATGCGGTGGTTGCAGCCACCTCCTATCTTGACAGCCTGTTTTTCCAACATTCGCATGCCTGGTGTCGTCTTACGGGTATCCAGCACACGGGTCTTGGTACCTTTCAGATGCTGGACATACTTGTCGGTCATCGTTGCGATACCACTCATGCGCTGCATGATGTTGAGCATCAGGCGCTCTGTCTGTAGCAAAGAGCGAACCCGGCCTGTGACAATCATAGCGATATCGCCTTTCTTTACACGGGTACCGTCCTGCATCAGCACCTCTACCTGCATATCAGGATCGAAGCGACGGAACACCTCCTTAGCAACCTCCACACCTGCGAGGATGCCGTCTTCTTTGATTAACAGATGCGACTTTCCCATGGCATCCTCTGGGATACAGCACAGGGTGGTATGATCGCCGTCACCAATGTCCTCCGCAAAGGAGAGATCTATCAATCGGTCTACTAACTCGTTGACACTCAACATACGCTCTTAGTTCTTTCGTTGATCCTTAAAAAGATATACTCCTACGCCGATACCCAAGCCATAGCTCGAATAGTCGAACTTCTTGGTAGATATATCGAAGTACAATTCCGGCTCGATCGTTACGGTACGACTTACAAAGAATGCATAGCCAACCTGTACGCCCGGCAGAAAATCGTTATAGTTCGCTGCATGTTTGTACTTCATACTGGCTCCCAGATAGAGACCGTTCTGAACGATATAGTAACGCCCACCGACGCCAAAGACAAAGGTGTCTTTTTCGTCCTCTTTGTGGCTGTAGCCGACTTGTGCCGTACCCATCAGATTGTCAGCAAACAGGTAGCCGACCTTCGCGTCAAGTCCAACATGGAACTTCTTGGCCTGTCTACTGATGTCAAAGCCGGAGAGTGAAGCACCTAAGTACCCCTTACCCTTTTCAAACTGTGCATTGGCTACAACAGAAACCATCAAAGCCATCACGAATAAAACAATTTTCTTCATAGTTTTGAATATTAATAAGTTAATAATTATTTTCGTTTTTCTTTTGTGTACCACAAGCAGAACCACACTACAGCAGACAGGAAGGCCAATGCAGCAACTATCCAGGTCCACTGGGCATCAAGCTTGAATACCTTTTCTGTAAATAAGAAGGTGGTGCAGACTACCGTCATGAATAGAGCAGGAATCAAGGTAATGAAATAATTCTTGTGCTGACGTACCAGATAAACGGTAATTGCCCAGAGTGTAAACACTGAAAGCGTCTGATTGCTCCAGCCAAACCAGCTCCATATGATTTTGAAACCATCCGGGTCAGCCATCTGCCAGACAAGCAATGCCATCGATGCAGCAAACAACGGTACGCATACATAGAGACGATGACGGATGGTACGTTGTTCTATTTTCAGAAAGTCGGCTATGATAAGACGGGCAGAGCGCAAGGCTGTATCACCACTTGTAATGGGAGCAGCAACAACACCCAGCATGGCCAGGATGCCACCAAAGATTCCGAGCCAATCGTTACAAATTGTGTGAACAATCGAGGGAGCATCGTTGACAATACCAGCACCGCCGGCGATGGTAGCATATCCGGGCTCAGGACTATCGTAGAAAAAATACATGGCCACCGTGGCCCATATAAGGGCTACAACACCTTCAGTAATCATGGCGCCATAAAACATGGGGCGGGCCATACGCTCACTCTTAACACAACGGGCCATCAAGGGAGTCTGAGTTGCATGGAATCCGCTGATAGCCCCACAGGCAATGGTGATAAACAAACAGGGGAACAACTTGTCGGAAGTAAGCAGATCACCACTCACACCTGTCCACAGTTCCGGAATGTTGGGTTGTTTGACCATCAATACGCCAAAAAGGGCGGCGGCCATAAAAAGCAGTGAAAAAGCGAAGATAGGATATATCTTGCCAATAACCTTGTCTATAGGCAACATCGTGGCAATAAGGTAATAGATAAACACGATAGCTATCCAGAAGACATACTGACCAAAATGTTCCGTGAAAAATGCGGGTTCCCAGATACCGCCCAGTATTTTGGCTGGACTGAAGACAAAGACTACGCCAACCATTATCAATAGGAAAACGGAGAACACCAGCATCACCTGCTTGGTGACATTACCAAGATATTGGCCGATTATTTCCGGCAGATTGGCACCTCCATGCCTGATGGAGAGCATGCCAGACAGATAGTCATGCGTAGCTCCGGCAAAAATACAGCCAAAAACAATCCACAGATAGGCGGCAGGGCCAAACTGGGCACCCATAATAGCACCAAAAATAGGACCTGTACCCGCAATGTTCAAGAACTGAATCATGAAAATCTTCCACGAAGGAAGTACCATAAAGTCAACGCCATCGGCCTTTGTCACTGCTGGCGTAGCACGATCATCTGGCCCGAAAACCCTCTCTACAAATTTACCGTAAAAAAAATAACCTAAAACAAGAGCCAACAGGCTCAAAAGAAATGATATCATTTTTTCTTATGTTAATAATTCTACGTGCAAAGGTACGAAAAAGTTAAGATTTACAAGTGAAAAGTTAAGAGATTTTTGTACCTTTGCAGCCAAAATGAAGCGAATTATATTTTTTTTAATTTTTATATTACCGCTGGTAGCTCGTGCAGGCTCAAAATATGAGGTTAGAGCGGTTTGGATTACAACTATCGGTGGCATCGACTGGCCAGCATCATACGCTCACGACCGAATGGGCATTGAAGCACAGCAACAGCAACTTCGGCAGATTTTAGACCAACTAAAATCCATCCATGTGAATACAGTGCTCTTGCAAACCAGAATACGTGCAACAACCATCTATCCTTCTGATATAGAGCCCTGGGATGGGTGTCTCTCGGGAAAACCTGGCGTTTCACCTGGGTATGATGCACTGCAATTTGCTATCGACGAATGCCACAAGCGTGGAATGGAGCTGCATGCATGGGTGGTCACACTACCCATCGGCAATTGGAAAAGTTATGGCTGCCAGATGCTACGCAGGCGCTACCCTGCTATGGTCAAGCACATCGGTGGAGAAGGTTACCTGACCCCTGAAGCCAGCCAGACAGCCGACTACTTGTCGGACATCTGCAGGGAAATTACATATAGGTATGACATTGACGGTATCCACCTCGACTACATCCGATATCCTGAGACATGGAGAGGCTTCAAGCAAGCCGGCTACATCACCCAGATTGTCAGAAAGATTCACGACACCGTGAAATCTTACAAGCCATGGGTCAAGATAAGTTGTTCGCCTATCGGGAAATATGACAATCTGAGCAGATATAGCGCCCGAGGATGGAGTGCTAACGGAACAGTGGCACAAGATGCCCAAGGTTGGCTGCGACAGGGACTGATGGATCAGTTGTACCCCATGATGTATTTTCAAGGAAACAATTTCTACCCCTTCGCCATCGACTGGAAGGAACAGAGCTACGGGCGTACCATTGTGTCCGGACTGGGTATCTACATGTTGCACCCCAAAGAGCGCAACTGGCCGATAACAGAAATAGAACGACAGCTGAATGTGACGCGACAGCTGGGTTTGGGTCACTGCTATTTCCGCGCCAAATTCCTGCTGGACAACATAAAAGGCGTCTTCCGACTTGTTGAGGATTTCGACAAATATCCTTCTCTCATTCCACCCATGACATGGGCGCATAGCATTCCACCGTCGGCACCAACGGCCTTATATGTCGAACGTACTCCGCAAGGTGACCGTCTGATATGGTATGGCGCACAAAACCGCAGCGACGCCCCTAACCTTTTATATAATGTATATGCTGCAAACGATGAGACCGTAGACATCGAGAATCCCGTCAACCTGATAGCATCACGCCAAACGGATACACAACTTTTTGTTCGACATTCAGCTGCCAATGGGCAAACTCTGCAATATGCCATAACAGCGATTGACCGCTATGGCAACGAAAGCAATCCTGTGCGTTCTGCCATCCTGCCGAAGAATGAAGCCAACAAAAAAACGCCCGCATTTATACCGAATGACGGTGAGACTCTCGCTGTTCCACAAGCAGCCTTTGATGCTGGTCTGCTCGTCATTTCCGATATTCAAGGACGCGAGATACGGACCATCATCAACCATCCGAAAATCAACATATCGTCACTGAAAGACGGAATCTACCAATTACGCTCCAGACATAAGAAAGGTATTCAGCACCGATTGGGATATTTCATCGTGAAAAGGTAATATGGAAAAAATAATATTGGGCATCGACCCCGGAACCAACATCATGGGATACGGAATCATCCGTGTAAAAGACAATAAGGCAGAACTGATTACCATGGGCGTCATCGACTTACGTAAGTTTAGTGACGGCTACTTAAAGTTGGGACATATCTTTGAACGAGTCACCGGCATCATCAATGCCTACCTTCCCGACGAGATGGCTATCGAAGCACCTTTCTTCGGAAAGAACGTACAGACCATGCTCAAACTAGGGCGCGCACAAGGAACAGCTATTGCGGCAGCAATCCACCATGGCGTACCTATCCACGAATATGCCCCTATGAAAATCAAAATGGCCATCACGGGCAATGGTGCAGCATCGAAAGAGCAGGTGGCGGGTATGTTGCAGCGCATCCTGAAATTCGATAAAGAATCGCTCTCTAAATTTATGGATGCCACCGACGCACTGGGGGCAGCCTACTGCCACTACATGCAGATGAACCGTCCTGAGTCGCAGGTGCACTACAAGGGCTGGAAAGACTTTGTATTAAAGAACAAAGACAAGGTGAAGGGATAAGCTAATCTTCATCTCTGCACTGTCGCTGACGCACAGCTTCAAACATAAGGATAGCAGCAGACACACTTACATTGAGCGAGTCAACAATGCCAAGCATAGGGATACGGATATGTGCATCAGCAGCCTGACGCCACTGTTCTGTGAGTCCTGTCGACTCGGTTCCCATGACGATTGCAGTGCCAATTCTCATATCGGTGGCATAATAAGGATTGGAGTCCTGCAGCTGGGCTGTGAGTATCTGAATAGCATGCTGCTTTAGATAGGTGATACATTCTGCTGACGTACAAGTCACACAAGGTACACTGAAAAAAGCCCCTGTAGACGAACGGATGAGATTAGGGTTATAGATGTCGGTAAGTGGATCACAGACGATAACGGCATCAACTTGAGCAGCATCGGCAGAGCGAAGTACAGCGCCAAGATTACCAGGCTTTTCAACACTTTCCAAGACGACAACAAGCGGCCTGTCTGACAGTGACAGGCTATCAAGTGTACGTGTGCGTACTTCGACCTCGGCAATAACGCCCTCAGTCCCACCACGATAGGCGACCTTGTTATAGACATCGGGCGTCAACTGAACGACTCTCCCCTCTCCTTTCCAGTGAGAGCCATATATTTCCGGACAGTAGAATACCGTATCAAGATGATAGCCACAGGCCAAACAACGCTCCAGTTCACGGCGTCCCTCCACGACGAACAGACCGCGAGAACGACGTTCCTGCGACTTTTGTTGAAGCAGCATCAGCCGTTTTACCTTTGGATTCTGAAGGCTACTGACGATTTCATTCATATCGATTCACATTCTTTGAGCCACAGTGCACTAGAGGCATCGCTCGGCATACGCCAATCTCCTCGTGGAGAGAGTGACACACTACCAACTTTGGGACCATCAGGCAGACAAGAACGCTTGAACTGCTGGGAGAAGAAACGACGGAAGAAGATGGTAAGCCATTTCTTGATGGTCTCCGAATCGTAAGTCTTGGCAAAAGCATGTTGCGCCATCACAAAAATCTTTACAGGACGGAAGCCAAAGCGAAGGAAATAATAGAGGAAGAAGTCGTGAAGTTCATAAGGACCAACCAAATCTTCGGTCTTCTGCTGTATATTACCTTCTTCATCAGCAGGGGTCAGCTCAGGAGATATCGGGGTGTCGACAATATCGATGAGGGTGTCACGCTCAGCGGCAAACTGTTGCAGTTGGGCAACGTAACGCACAAGGTACTGGATAAGTGTCTTAGGGATACCTGCATTGACACCATACATAGACATGTGATCACCATTATAGGTAGCCCAGCCAAGAGCCAGTTCTGACAAATCACCTGTGCCGACGACAAGGGCATTCAGTTTGTTGGCCAAATCCATCAGTATCTGAGTGCGCTCACGTGCCTGTGAGTTTTCATAAGTTGCATCGTGGACAGACGCGTCGTGGCCGATATCTTCGAAATGTTGTGTAACAGACTTGGCTATGGGAATCTCCATCTGTGAAATACCCAACGACTGCATAAGAGACGTGGCATTATCATGCGTACGGTCTGTCGTTCCAAATCCTGGCATGGTTACGCCAACTATTCCATGACGGTCATAGCCGAGTTTATCGAAGGTTCGGACACATACCAACAAAGCCAGCGTAGAATCGAGCCCGCCGCTGATTCCCACCACGACATGCTGACACTTAGTATGCAGCAGTCGTTTGGCGAGGCCTGCCGTCTGGATGTTAAGAATGTCCTCACAAGTAGCCGTCATGTCATCATCTGTCGGAATAAAAGGATGCGGGTCAATATAACGGGAGAGTTTAAAATCTTGCTTCCCCGATCCTTTTAGATTGATTATTTTTGCAGAAGCATTGCGCTGAGCATTGATGAAGGTGGAGTTGCTGTATCGCTCTGTACGCAAACGCTCCACATCTATCTGAGCAATCTGCATCTGAGGTTGGAATGAGAAGCGTTCACCCTCTGCCAGCATGGTTCCATTTTCGAAAATCATGGCATTACCACCATACACCACATCCTGTGTCGACTCGCCGAAGCCACTTGAGGCATAGACATAGCCGCTCATCGTGCGAGCACTCTGCTGGGCTAACAGCGAACGGAGATAGTTGTGCTTGCCGATAAGTTCGTCACTGGCAGACAAATTAAGTATGATATCGGCTCCTGCCATCGTCAACTGGTTGCTGGGAGGAATCGGTGCCCAAACGTCTTCACAAATCTCCACACCTATCTTAGCACCGTCAACAGTCTGAAACAGTTTGGGTTCGGAAGACAGAAGCACGGGTGTACCGGCCAGATAGATTTCTGTGGGATTAAGGTCCTGACTGGATGCAAACCAGCGTTTCTCGTAGAACTCGCTATAGTTGGGCAAGTAGGTCTTGGGGATTACACCCAGCAGCGTTCCGCTCTGGATGACTGCCGCACAATTGAGCAACAGGCCACCCACCTGAATAGGCAGCCCGACGACACAGACAATATCGAGTTTGCGCGTAAACTCCAACAGGCGGATAAGGCCCTCTTCTGCCCTTGTCAGCAGAAGCTGTTCCTTAAAAAGATCCTGACACGTATAGGCAGTCAGCGAAAGTTCAGGAAAGCAGATGACTTCCACACCAGCTCCATCTGCCACAGCTATAAGCCGTTCCATCTCCTGTACATTGTAATCGACATCAGCCACTTTGACAGCCGGAACGGCAGCAGCCACCTTGATAAATCCGTACTTCATATTTATTTCATTTATTTATCCTACTATTATAACTATGGCATCAGCAGTGAAGAATCACCATAACTGAGGAAGCGGAAATCGTGTGCCAGCGCATAGTCGTAGATTTTACGCCAGTCACCTTTCACGAAAGCACTGACCAAAAGCAGTAGTGTTGACTGCGGTTGGTGGAAGTTCGTAACAAGCATCTTGACAATCTTATATTCATAGCTGGGCGCGATAATAATTTGCGTCGAGGAATGGAGCACATTGAGTTCATGACGGGACATCCAGTCTAACAGTGCCTGTAAGACCACAACCGATTGAGGGGTTTCGCCATTATTCTCATAAGGTTCCCATTGATTGATATGTAACTGTTCTTCCGAAAGATCCGGGTTTTTCATCAGTTTTAGTCCCATATAGTAGAGACTCTCGAGCGTACGCACACTGGTGGTGCCAACGGCAATAGCAGATCCGCCATAGGCAATGAGTCGCTCAATAGTATGCCGATGAACTGCCACATATTCCGTATGCATAGGGTGCTGACCAATGGTGTCGCTTTTGACTGGACGGAAAGTACCCGCTCCGACATGGAGCGTCAGTTCCTCGCGTTCAATCCCATGTTCATCTATAGCCTGCAGCACTCGATTCGTGAAATGAAGACCTGCAGTAGGAGCAGCCACACTACCTTTAATCTTTGAATAGACCGTCTGATAGGTAGTTTTGTCACTCTCCTGCGTTTCACGATTAAGATATGGAGGTATGGGTAACTCGCCCATCTTGTCGATAACCTCAGCAAACGAGAGAGGAGGGTGACCCTCGGCGGCCTGCCATTGGAATTCTATGAGCTGGCTGGTACCTACCTCGCCTTTCCGCACAGCCTGAATCATGAACGAGTCATCATGATGGACGAGCGGACCACCCTTCCATTTCTTTTGATTACCCACCAGACACAACCAGGAACAATGGTTTGTTGTCTGAAACATCTGCTCATAGTCAGCAGGCTGTGATGGCTCAAGTAGAAAAATTTCAATCAGTGCACCCGTCTCTTTACGAAAATGCAAACGTGCCTGAATGACCTTGGTATTGTTAAACACCATCAGGGCCTTCGCCGGTAAATACTTAGGCAGATTATAAAAGATATCCTCCGCTACCTCACCATTTTTATACACAAGTAGTTTGGAGTGATCTCGCTCAGCCTTTGGGTATTTTGCAATACGCTCATCAGGCAAGTCATATTGATAATCCTTTATCGATATTTCTTTTACATTCATGGCATTATTTCTAAAAGGTTACAGAACATAAGCAGTTACCATCCCACGAACGATAGCATAGAGGAAGAGTAACGCAAGTACGATGATAGGAATGTAACAAAGTTTTGCAGGATATACTGCCGGTGTTGTCACACGGCAATAAAGACGGTAGACTACATAGCCAACTATTCCGCCCCAAATAAGTCCGACAGTAATATCACCAGGATAATGGACGCCCAGATAAAGACGCGTCCAACAGTTGGTCAACGACCAAAGAATCATCGCTGCGACAAGGGGACGGAAGCGCATGAGCAACGAGAAAAACACCGCTATACTAAAAGTATTGCATGCATGGGCTGAAAAGAAGCCATAATTTCCACCCCGATACCCGTCAACGACATCAACAAGCATGCCAATCTCCGGATCGTGCGTGGGACGCCAACGGGCGACGAGAGGTTTCACGATCATGTCGTCGAGTCCTCCAGCCAAGAAAACACAGAGCCCGGCTGCTGCTACGATATAAAAGACCTCCTTAGCACTCTTGTTATTCTTCACAACGACATATAACAATGCTATATAAAGCGGTATCCAGGTCTTAGCATTTGTCAGCGTCGTCACCATATAGTCGATGAACAACGAATCACTGCCGTTGCACCATAATAGCAGTTGTTTATCAAAATGTATCAATTCTTCCATAAAAAACTTGTATCAAATTATCTCTATTTGTTTACTCTCCACCCATCCTTGTTTGCCGTCAGCAACGCGTATCTCGCACCACTCTTTCATGGAGGCATCAACGACCGTCACTTTTGTGCCCTCATGCAGGATGAAAAGGTCAGTACCATTTTTTGCCGGGGTACTTTTTACATTGATAGCCGACTGAATAACCACAGCGCCCGTACGCTTGTCTATCATCTGTTTCTGCTGCCATGCAAAAAGATTGCACAGCAGGAAGGCAAACAAGAAGGAGATTCCACCGAAGAAGCCTACCTTACGCAACCACACAGGTTCTGCGAAGAGATATGCCAATGCCAAAAGTATTACTAACAATAGTGCAAAAACGGCTATATATGCCCAACTGTCGGTATCAAGTAACGAGACTATCGAACGATACCATGTGAGGAAGAAAATCTCAGACTCTGGCACCATCTTATCTATTGTTTTTGAGCGTGCCAGCTGAAGGTTTTGGCGAATATCATTGTCTCCTGGTGCCAACAGCAATGCACGTTCGTAAGCAATAACTGCCTGTGTAATATTGTCCATACGATAGTAGGCATTCCCCAGATTGTAATAAAGATCTGCAGAAGTTCCCTTTTTCAGTAGTTTCTCATACATTTGTGCAGCCTGCTGATAATGCTCGGCAGCATAGAGACTGTCTGCCTGTGATTTAGTTACAGCAGAAGCTGCAATAGGTAACAGCATGAGAAGCAACAGTGTCACAGGACGGGACGAATGACTCTTTTTCTTCATCGTTGAGGCTATTTGAGTGATGGCACTTAAAGCAGCATCATAAACTTTCTTCATATTTCCTTTTGCATCACCTGGAGCAAAGCGCGCATATTCACATTCCTCAAGGGCACCAATAAACTGCCGGATGACCTCTTCACTGACTCCGTGATTTTCCAACTGCTGGCTGACATTGTCACGTGAGAGCTGCTCGACAGGCATGCTCAATCGGTCGCCGACATACCCCCATAATGCGCGCAACACCTCATCATAGAAGTCTCCTTCGCGACCGGCATGCATCAGTTTGTCAGCTTTCTTCAGTCGTTTGACGGCCACCTTGTTAGCCTTTCCGGCACGTTGTTTCATGATATTGGCATGTTCGATAGCCCTGTGCCGGAAAATAACAAACAGCGAGACAAATGTGACAAGCAGCAACGCTATCGTTGTCCAATAGGCAGATGATCCAAAGAAGAAATCATCAACGGCACGCTGTTCAGTATTCCCTGTATGAATATAACGAATATCATGAGCCAATTGCTTAATGTCCTCCTGTGCTGTGTAGACGGTAGAGGAACTGTTTCCGTCTCCCTTGGCAACATTGAGTGTAAAGGATTCTGTCTTTACTGTGTTGTATGTGCCTTTCTGGGTGTCAAAATAAACGTACTCGATAGCAGGAATTTCGTACTTTCCCTGATGACGAGGAACGGCTAAGAAGTCATACACAATAGATCCCTCAATTCCGTTGACTGTCAATTTGGTCTTGTCGGTCACCTTTGCATCATAACTATCAAAGTCTTTTGGGAATTTTACCACAGGCTGCTTCAGCAACTTCATATTACCAGAACCACTTACGACAACACGTAACTTGATAGGATCATTAGCCTTTACCTCGTTGCGCTCCAGTTGAGCAGAGATCGTATAGCGCCCCACTCCACCAGAGAAATCAGCAGGACGCTGAGGCAATGGATCCACCTGAATAGTAATGCCAGGAGCTTTTATCTGTTTCTTAACTTCCACATAGCCAGACCCGCCATTGAAGAAAGCTTCAAACGGATCGACATTGCGATTCTGCTGAACAACAATGCCTTCGTAGGTGATACTTGGAATCTCCAACTTTCCAGTAGTCTGTGGAAACACGACATACTGCTGCCACGTAACGGTACGGTACTGGCGTCCGTTTAAAGTTTCTACTCTAAAACTTTTTTCCTGAGGCAGAGGAACCTCGCGAGAGTAGAAGCTCTTCAAATCGGCCATCTTGCCACTCAGCTGGGTCAACCCCACAAGGGTATATACCTTATAGGTTAAAAGTATAGGTTCCTGCTCACGAACGTGCTGTTTTGAGGCACTAACCTTGATAAAGAGGTCGCTGCCGGAAATCGCCGAACCTGCAGGGCGCAACTCTTGAGAACCGCCCTGCTGATGCCGCCCACGAGCTCCACTCTGCACCTGACCTGCAACCTTGATGCGCAGTTCGTTAGACTGCACTGTCTTGCCGTCGACAGTGGCATGAGCAGCTGGAATGGTAAAGGTACCCTGCTTGTTAGCAACAAGAATGTATGTATAGGTGACAGACGACGTGCTGGATGTATGCCCATTGACCATCTGGAAACTCGACTGGGTGGATGTACTTGGCCCCATCAAGACTTCAAACTCCTCTGGAACATTACCAGCACGGAAACCTTTTACGTCCTGCGTATTGATAGTATAGGTTAGGCGGAACTGCTCACCGACAGCCACCTGTGAGGGTGCGCGGCCCGTTAACTTTTGAGCGGCAGTAGCCAATGGTAACAAGAATAAGAGGTAAAAAATAAAGAAACTTTTTACCTGTCTTTTTTTTCTATCGTGGATTCTATATTTCATATAACTTTCTTACCAATTCTTCTGGAGCCGGCGACGTCCTGCCTGCTGCTGTGCCTTCTTCATACGTTCCTGGGTAGATTTCTCCTCCTGAATGGCGGCATTAAGCAGTTGCTCAGCATTCTCACGACTCATCTGTCGTGGCTGTTGCTGCGCTTCCTTGTTCTGCTTATCTTGATTTTTTTGCTGGCTCTGATCGTTCTGTTTATCTTGTTGCTGTTGCTGATTCTTTTGATTCTTGTCTTGTTTAGACTTATCCTGCTGTTGCTGATTCTGCTGTTGTTTCTGTTGACGTTTACACAGTTCAAGATTATAACGGGTCTCATCAGAATCAGGATTATTGCGCAAAGACTCCTTGTAAGCCTCTATGGCTTCAGAGTACATCTGTTTGCCCTGACATATAACGCCAATATTGTGATAAGCCATGGCCTTGCGGATAGGATTTTCTTCCAGTTTTGCAGCAGCCTCAAACTGGACGACTGCCGCAGAATCCTTACGCTGTGCAAGCAAGGCATTTCCAAGATTATAGGCAGCTTGGGCGTTACGTGCATCTTTCTCTACAGACTTACGATACGCGACCTCAGCATCTGCATAGTTTCCTGCACGAAAATGTTTATTTCCCTGTCGCACCAACTGGCGGGCATTCTGTGCTGACAAATCAGAAGGCATAAAACAGCATCCTATTATCAGCAATAGCAGCACCGCAGTACCTTTTCTCTTGAAGAGGGATACATTCCTCAGCAGCGGATTCTTAATCTCCAGTATGCACAACTCAAGCAATAAGAGCAGGTAAGCCAATAAACCGACATACTGGAATTGCTCATCATACTCGCTATAGATGGTACTGCTAATTTCTTTTTTTGTCAACTTGCCAAGTTCTGCATCAAGCAAATCCTGGGCACGGCTGTTATTCTCCACATGTATATATGCGCCACCGCCAGCCTGGGCTATCTGTCGGCACATTTCCTCGTTAAGCCCCGTCATCACGGTCTGCCCAGTATTGTCCTTCAGATAGTCGCCGTCGCCGATAGGAATAGGTGCACCCTTTGTCGATCCGACACCTAAGACATAGACGAGCATCCCTTGACTCTTCGCTTCCTCAGCAGCTTCTAACGCACCTCCCTCATGGTCCTCTCCATCCGTGATAACAATGATGGCACGCCCGACGCCCTCCTGCTTTGTAAAGCTATGAGTTGCCAGTCTGATAGCAGCTGCGACATCCGTTCCCTGTGTAGCTATCATGGAGGGGGAAATGCTTGAAAGAAACATTTTTGCCGACACATAGTCACTTGTTATGGGCAACTGTATGAAGGCGTCGCCAGCAAAAACGATAAGACCAATCTTGTCGTCCGTAAAATGATCCACCAGATTCTCTACCATCATTTTTGCACGGTCCAGTCGACTGGGTGTAACATCTTCTGCCAGCATCGAGTTACTGACATCCATCGCAATAATCGTCTCAATACCAGTTCTCTTCTCATTGCTGATTTTTGTTCCAAACTGTGGACGGGCAATCACGACAATGAGTAATGCCAATGCCAGCTGCAACATCCAGAATTTCACAGAAGGGCGTACCCGAGAAACATCCGGCATGAGTTGGCGCAAGAGTTCTATGTCACCAAAACGGCGCAAGCGTTTCTTCTGTTGCCGCAACAACGCGAAACGAACAAGTGCCAACAATGGGATCAGTACCAAGGAATAGAGATATATGGGATCTTCAAATCGAAACACGGTCTTTCTATTATTTGCGTTATTTTTATGGTAACTTACGGAACACGGTAATGCGCAACAGCATCTCTAACAAGAGTATCAGCACTGCAGCTATTGCATAGGGCTGATAGGCTTCGTAGCGCTTACTGAATTTCTTTATATTAAGCTTTGATTTCTCCAGTTTATCTATTTCCTGATAGATTTTCTGTAGTTCACGGTTATTCGTCGCACGATAGAAATCGCCATCTGTTGCATGAGCAATATCACTCAGGGTCTTGGTGTCAATTTCTACGGGTACATTAACATACTGAACACCACCGGCAACTATCATAGGATAAGGTGCCACCTTGTTGGTGCCGACACCAATTGTATACACACGAATACCAAGACTTTTCGCTATCTCGGCAGCTGTCATAGGCGACAAGTCGCCACGATTATTTGAACCGTCTGTCAGCAAGATAACGACCTTGCTTTTAGCCTTGGAGTCTTTCAGGCGACTGATTGCGTTGGCCAGGCCCATACCGATAGCCGTTCCGTCTTCTATCAAACCGCGCTGTGCGATATCGGTTCGCACGTTATGGAGCAGGTTGAGCAAGGAAGCATGGTCTGTCGTCATAGGACATTGCGTGAAAGCCTCACCTGCGAAGATAGTCAAGCCAATATTATCGTTAGGGCGTGCAACAACGAATTCTGCGGCTTCCTGCTTGGCAGCTTCAAGTCGGTTAGGCTTGAGGTCTTCAGCCAGCATTGAGGTCGACACATCCATGGCCAGCATGATGTCGATACCTTCCATCGTCTTGTTCTTCCAGGAATTTTTTGTCTGAGGACGCGCCAGGACGATAACCAGCAGTACAATGGCAGCGATACGCAACAGCATCTGAATGGGCATAAGCCTGACTTTCCAAGAGCGAGGCGCATATTGATAGACACGAGTATTGCTCATGCGTATCGTTGGCTCGCTTTTCTTGCGATACATCAGATACCAGATTACATAAGGTATCAGCGGCAGCAGTAAAAACAGATATTCTTTATTTTCAAATTCCATTTTTCTTTTTCTATACTAACAGTTGATACATGCTGTAAACGATATAGGCAAAAAGCCCCACTGTAGCGATGGCCAGCAACCAGATGACAGCCTTCAGTAGCCGACGGGTCTTTTGTGTGCGTTGGTCGGCGGCAGAGAGTTCGGGTTTCACAATCTCTTGCGTAGGCTGATTCTCAAGTTTGGTCTGATTGATAAAGTCAACAGCACTTACAAGATTGGCGTCGTTCTCATTGATGAGGGTCGAATACTTGGCAAACTTAACCAGGTCGGCAGTCAGGAACAACTGGCTCAGTTCTGACAGAGACTGTTCGTCAGCGGATGCCATCAGGCGCTCGATGATTTCACTGCTCGTCATCTCCATTGCCGAGAATCCGTATCGCTCCTCAATATAGCGGCGCAGCGTATCCGTCAGCTTGGTATAGTAAGCCTTCTGATTTTCAGAGGTCACCAGTCGGTCTGTCTTGATTTGCTCTATCTCCTTCATTGCCTTCTGGTGCGGCAGCAGCCGTTTGACCATCTTGATACGGACGACAATAGGCTTGTTGTCACGCAGTCGCAAAAACAGGTAGTAGCCGACAACCGACAGCAATATGACTAACAGGCTGAGCCAAAACACAGAGGCCCACTCGCTCCAGAGAAAAGGATTGTCCTGCACGTCTCTCGGACCATAAAACTTGTCCAGTTTCGTAGTGTCGACCTCTACTTCCACCACCTTCAGTGCCAAATCAGCCGTCTTGTACTCACGCCCGTTCACCTTTACCGAGAAAGGATCCAGGTGATAGAGCCGTCCGTCAAAACTTGTCACCGTCAGCACCATTTCATGTTGGGTAGGATGCTGCACATGAACGACCTCAACCCCCTCATTCAACAACTGGCGAGGCTTCAGCATAGGCCATTCTATGTTGGCATTCTCGTCGGCATGAACCGTCAGAACTACCTGCGCCTGCTGCCCAATCAGTATTTCTATCGGATCAATCCTTGCTTCAACGTTTACTTGCGACAACGCTGTCAAAACATTGAAGACCAACAATATCAATACGGACAATCTTCTCATTAGCTTCTCTGTTTAAAAAGCATAAGTAACGCCTTTACATAGTCTTCATTAGTGGCAATGCTCACCAAGTCGACATTACTCTTATTCATGTATTCATACAATCGCTGCTGCTGCCTTTCCCAATAGCGCTGATGCGCCTGACGGAGACTTCGGCTACTCGTGTCAATATATTGTTCGTGGCCAGTCTCGGCATCGACCACACGCATCAGGCCGACATCCGGCAACTCCTTGGCACGCACATCATACACCTGAAGCGCCACCAGGTCATGCTTACGATTAGCTATCTGAAGAGCCTGCAGGAAATCCTGATCGTCGTAAAAGTCACTCAGCACAAAGGCTGTACAATGGCGCTTAGACACACTGGTCAGGAACTCTAAAGCCTGCTTCACATCCGTACGACGAGACTCAGGCTTGAAATTCAGCATTTCGCGGATGATATATAGGATGTGGTGACGTCCCTTCTTGGGAGGGATGTATTTCTCTATGTGGTCAGAGAAGAAGATCACCCCTATCTTGTCATTGTTCTGGATGGCAGAGAAAGCAATCGTGGCAGCGATTTCCGTCACCATATCACGCTTCAACTGGCGCTGTGTCCCAAAATCAAGCGAGCCACTGACATCTATGAGCAACATAACAGTCAGCTCACGCTCCTCGTCGAAGACCTTCACATAGGGATGGTGAAAACGAGCCGTGACATTCCAGTCAATGTCACGAATGTCGTCACCATATTGATACTCGCGCACCTCACTGAAGGCCATACCTCTGCCTTTGAATGCAGAATGATATTGCCCGGCAAAGACGTTCGAGCTGAGGCCACGGGCCTTAATCTCTATCTTCCGTACTTTCTTGAGGATTTCACTTGTCTCCATCAAGGAACTTCCACCTTATTAACAATCTTCGAGACGATTTCCTCACTGGTAATATTTGATGCCTCGGCCTCGTAGGTAAGTCCTATGCGATGACGTAACACATCGTGAGCAACGGCACGGACATCCTCTGGCACCACATATCCGCGGCGCTTGATGAACGCATAGGCACGGGCAGCCTTGGCAAGATTGATACTGGCACGAGGAGAACCGCCAAACGAAATCATGTCTTTCATGTCCTTGAGTCCATAACGGTCAGGATAGCGGGTTGCAAACACGATGTCGGCTATATACTGTTCAATCTTCTCATCAATATACACCTCACGTACTACGGAACGTGCCTGAAGAATCTCCTCAGCCGTCGTGACAGGCAGCACCTTTGGCAGTGCTCCAGCGATATTCTCGCGGATAATCTTCTTTTCTTCGTCTATGGTCGGGTATCCTATCACCACCTTCAGCATAAAGCGGTCCATCTGCGCTTCAGGCAACGGATAGGTGCCCTCCTGCTCTATCGGGTTCTGGGTGGCCATCACAAGGAACGGATTGGGCAACTCGAAGGTATCACTGCCTATCGTCACCTGCTTCTCCTGCATAGCCTCCAGCAGTGCACTCTGCACCTTTGCCGGAGCACGGTTGATTTCATCGGCCAGTACAAAATTCGCAAACACCGGACCTTTCTTTACTTGGAATTTCTCGTCTTTCTGAGAATATATCATGGTACCTGTCACGTCGGCAGGCAACAAATCCGGTGTAAACTGTATACGACTATAGGTAGCATCGATCAACTGGGCCAGCGTCTTGATGGCCAGCGTCTTAGCCAGTCCGGGAACACCCTCAAGCAGAATATTGCCATCGCTCAGCAGTCCAATCAACAGACTGTCGACAAGGTGTTTCTGTCCGACAATTACACGATCCATGCCCGTCACCAGATTTGTAACGAATCCACTTTGTTGTTCTATCCGAATATTTAATTCACGGATATCAATAGCTTCTGCCATATTGTTTATAATTTACTTGTTTTTTCGAAATGCAAAAGTAGTCAATTCCATTCTCATTACGTGCACCTGCACACATAAATTATATTAAAAAAGTTTCTCAAAACTTACATTTTAAGAAACTTTCAAATATTAGTTGTTCTTTTGAGCCTTCTTGCGCTCCAACTTCGGTATCTTCAATGTCTGACCGGCATTCAGGCGGGGCTCTGGGGGCAGGTCGTTGTACACTTCCACGTAGCACTCCATATCCGGACCCAGATATGCCCTACACAGGCTATAGAAAGTCTGACCAGGCTTCACCGTCACTACTTGGGCCGTGCCCACGATGCGGTATGCTCCCAGTCGTACGCGCTCGTCTTTCTTGGCGTATTTGTCAGCTATCTCCGATGCCTCGTCCGTCTTGGCTTCGGGCTGTGGCTGCGGTTTCTCTTCTTCTGCCATCTCATGCTGCTCGTCAGTCACGTCAAACTGTTCTACAGAGTCCTCTTCCTCCTCCGGCAGGGGAACGAACACCGTATCCCTCACCATGACGGTATCGGCCACATATGGCTGTGAGGCAATACCATACTGGTAGCCTCCATAAGCAGACAGCATTGCAACCGCAACGCCAACAAATCCCATTACAACTAAAAGCCACCGGGATATTTGAGGATTGTCGTCAATTGCAAGCAGAGGCTGTTTATTATCTGAGACGGGCTCTGGAGCAGGTTCCGGTTCGGGAGCTGGTTCGGGAATGGGTTCTACGATGGGGCTGGGTTCCACAACAGGCTCTGGAGTGGGTTCCACAACAGGTTCTACGACGGGTTCCACAACAGGCTCTGGAGTGGGTTCTACAACAGATTCTACGACGGGTTCCACAACAGACTCTGGAGTGGGTTCTACAACAGGCTCTACGACAGACTCTACAACGGGCTCTGGAACTGGTTCCGGAATAAATTCAGGAATGGGTTCCACAACAGGTTCTACGACAGGCTCCGGCACGTATTCCGGAACGAACTCAGGAACAGGTTCCACGACAGGAGCATCGTCGGAAACAGCCTTGACCACAGAGGTATCTTCGTCAGTATCGTCTTCCAGATCGTCAAATTCTACGCCTTCATTGAGTGTTACCGTTTCAAACTGCGAGAAAGGCTTATTGACCAGTTCCTTCATGGTAGAATCCGGCGTGAAGCTCACCTTTGAATGACTGTCGATCAAGACACGCTCCCCCGTGCGCACACTGACACTGGCACGGGCCTCGACATTGATAATCTTAAAGGTGCCAAGACCTTTCACCTTCACGAAGTCGCCCTGTTGCAGCTGCTCCAGGATGATGGCAAACATCTCGGTGGCGAATCTGTTGGCGTCGCGCTGCGACAGCCCGTTTTTCTCGACAAGTATCTTGGCTATCTCCTGTATGGTATACTTCTCCATCATACCTGTCCTCCTTTCAGCTGTGCCTTCCAGGCCTGGTTTGGCTTAAAGCCAAGCACCAGTTTGGGCGGCACCAACATACGCTGACCAGTCGACGGATTCACCATGATACGCTCCATCTTCTTCTTCGTTTCAAAGACACCGAAATTAGGTACCATAACGGAGTTGCCGTCTTGGAAAGCGTCCCCCATAGCGTCGACCATGTTGTTCACCAGCTTTTGGGTATCCTTTGCAGTATAGCCGGTTCGTTCGGCCAACATTGCTATAAACTCCTTGTTATTCATAATGTCGTAGCGTATAAATCAAACTCCTCCGCATCCGTAATGCGTACATCATAGAACTCGCCAATCCGCAGATTTTCAGCAGCAGGCACCAACACCTCTGGGTCTACCTCGGGCGAACAGAACTCCGTGCGGCCTACGAAATAGTCGCCCTCCAGCCGGTCTACGATGATGCGCATCCGGCGCCCCACCTTGTCGGCCTCTATCTCGGCGCTGATGTTCTGCTGTATGCGCATCAGCTTATCCAGTCGGGCCTGCTTCACCTCAGCCGGCACGTCGTCTGCGTAGTGCAGGGCGCTGTATGTCCCGTCTTCTTCCGAATAGGCAAAGGCACCCATTCGCTCAAAGCGCGCCCATTTGGTAAACGCTATCAGTTCGCTGAAGTCGTCGTCCGTCTCGCCCGGGAATCCCACCATCAGCGTCGTGCGGATATGGATGCCGGGCACCTCGCGGCGTATTCTCTCTATCAGTTCGTAGGTCTCTTGCTTGGAGAAATGGCGTTGCATGCGGCTCAGCATGTGGTCGGAGATGTGCTGTAGGGCGATGTCGAGATAGTTGCATACGTTCGGCTTTTCGCGTATCACGCGCAGCAGGTCCCATGGGAAGTGAGCCGGGTAGGCATAGTGTAGCCGAATCCACTCCACCCCTTCTATCTCTGCCATGCGCTCTATCAGTTCGGCGATATGCTGACGGCCGTCGATATCCACTCCATAATAGGTCAGTTCTTGGGCGATGACCTGAAACTCCTTGACACCCTGCCCCACCAGCCAGCGCACCTCGTCCAGTATTTCCTGCATGGGCCTGCTCTTGTGGCGGCCGGTGATGATGGGGATGGCGCAATAGGCACAATGGCGGTCGCAGCCCTCCGAGATTTTCACGTAGGCATAGTGACTGGGCGTAGTGACATGGCGCCTACCCTCACAGGTGTTTGTCTCTTGCAAGTCTGTCAGCAGCTGTTTGTAGTTGAACTTGCCGTACCAGCCGTCCACTTCCGGAATCTCGGCTTCCAGGTCGGCCAGATAGCGTTCCGAGAGGCATCCCATCACATAGAGTTTCTTCAGTCGTCCCTCCTCCTTTGCCTGCACCAGTTCGAGGATGGTGTCGATACTCTCCTGCTTGGCGTCTTCGATGAATCCGCACGTGTTGACCACGGCTATCTCACCCTGAGGCTGTTCGGCATCGTGCGTGACATGATAGCCGTTGGCCTCAAAGAGCCCCATCAGCTGCTCACTGTCGACCAGGTTTTTCGAGCAGCCTAAGGTGATGATGTCTATCGTCTGTTTAGTCATGCTTGAAGAGAGAGTCCACAAACTGACGTTTATTGAATAGCTGCAGGTCCTGCATGCCCTCGCCCAGTCCGATATACTTCACGGGCACCTTGAGCTGGTCGGAGATGCCGATGACTACGCCGCCCTTGGCTGTGCCGTCGAGCTTCGTGATGGCCAGCGACGTAATCTGAGTGACGGCCGAGAACTGCTTTGCCTGCTCGAAGGCATTTTGCCCGGTAGAACCGTCGAGCACGAGCATCACCTCGTCGGGAGCGTCGGGCAACACCTTCTTCATGACCTCCTTCACCTTCTTCAGCTCGTTCATCAGTCCCACCTTGTTGTGCAGGCGGCCGGCGGTGTCTATCAGCACCACGTCGGCTCCGTTGGCCTTGGCGCTCTGCAGCGTGTCGAATGCCACCGAGGCGGGGTCGGACCCCATCTGCTGCTTGACGACAGGCACGCCTACGCGCTCGCCCCAGATGCACAACTGCTCCACGGCAGCGGCACGGAAGGTGTCGGCAGCACCCAGGTATACCTTCTTACCGGCGTTTTTAAACTGCCACGCCAGTTTGCCGATGGTCGTCGTCTTGCCCACGCCGTTTACGCCTACCACCAGGATGACATAGGGCTTATGGTCGCCGGGCAGGTCCCAGTTGTCGTTGTCGTCCGAATTGTTCTCGGCCAGCAGCGAGGCTATCTCGTCGCGCAATATCTCGTTCAGCTCGCTGGTAGAGACATACTTGTCGCGCGCCACTCGCTCCTCGATGCGCTCGATGACCTTGAGCGTCGTCTCCACGCCGACGTCCGACGTGACGAGCACTTCCTCCAGATTGTCAAGCACATCGTCGTCCACTTTCGACTTCCCGGCCACGGCACGGGCTATCTTGTCGAAGACACTGGTCTTGGTCTTTTCCAATCCCTTGTCCAGTGTCTCCTTCTTTTCCTTATTAAAAAATCCGAAAATACCCATAACGCAATATATTACGACTGCAAAAGTACGAAAAAATAAGGCTGCAACCAAACATTGCAGCCTTATTTTTATGGTTGTAGGCAAAAAAAATGTGATGGTGGCAAGTGATAAAATATTTACGTTAAATTCTGCAAAATTTTATCGCTATTGGCTCACAGGAGGACTTGCCCCCCGTGAGGTTCTTATCAAAAGCTCCATCTGTTTTTTATTTTTCCGGTCTGTTTGGTGGTAATTTAACTATCCCTCCCGATGGAGGCTTGATATACCCCTCTATTTCTCCTTCATGTATATATACATGGGTAAACGTAAACTTTAAATTTGCCTGCTTTGACATCTTGGTGAGCTCTTAGAACAATTCTTTTCTTTTTACTGGAGATGATTTGACGGGCCTGTTTGAGTAAGACTGAAGCTATATCCTATTTGAAGCTATTATTCCGCAAATCAAAAAGAAAACTCACAAATTTGCAGATTATTTGCAAATCCGTGAGTTTCCTTGATGAATCTCGAAAAACTATTGTCCCAGGAACTCTGATGCCATACGGTTAATTTCATCAATGTCCACCGGTTCAAGCACGATTTCTTCTGGTTGCAAGTTCAGCAGGAACTGCATATAGCTGGGGAGGGTCAATAACTGCCCTTCCCTGCCGATATTGTAATCACCGAACTTTATAATCTGTTTGACATGATACTTCTCCGGGTGGTTCAAAACAGTTCTTGCGCTTTTAGACTTGCTTGACTTCGCCTTGACTTCCAGCGGAACACACTCTCCGTTCATTCGCACAAGAAAATCTAATTCCAATCCTGAATCCTTTTGGAAATAGTAAAGGTTTTGCGATTTCTTGTGAAGTGTGTCGGCCATCAGATTCTCGTATATAGCACCTTTGAAACCGCCAAGATTGCCTTGAAGAATGTCAGCGCGTGTTCCCTCTCCAAGCATCTCTACGAGCAAGCCAATATCGGACATATAGACTTTGAAAACATTGTCCTTGGCATTGCCTTCCATCGGAAGCCCAGTGATGTCAGTATTGTAGCAGCGGCAGATAATACCTGCATCTTCCAACCATTGCAGCGCCCCGGCATAAGTCTCTCCGCGCCCTCCTGGTTTCACCTTACTATACTGGAATTTTTTGTTTTCCTTTGCCAACTGTTTTGGAACGGAGTTGAAACACTCACGGATATGTGGCTTGTCTTTGTCAGGAGCATACTTTACCATATCATCGCGATACTCCTTCAAGATGGACTGATAGACCTTTCTGACCTCGTTCATGTTATTGGTCCTGAGGAAAGCATTGACAGCATCAGGCAGTCCTCCGACAGCGACATAAAGGTTCAGCATATTCTTCAAGGCAGCATGTATGCCGGCAGGAACGGGAGATTCTTGCGCGTAGCACTTTGAGAGAGCGTCTATTACTCCTGTGCTCACGCCGTTGGCCCAAAGGAACTCTTCAAAGTCCAGCGGATACATTTCAATGATGTCTTCAGAGCCGACTGGCACAGAATTGATGCCAGGATCTTTCGTTTTTGACAACCTGCGGTGTTGTTTCTTTAGTTCATCACCATACCCCTGCACTCCAAGTAGTGAACCTGTTGCAATCACATCGAAGCGCCCGTCCTCCCTGAAGAACTTCAGTGAAGTGCGTGCTTCAGGGCATTCTTGTATTTCATCAAAGATAAAACACGTCTCTCCAGGAGTGAAAGTCACTCCAGAAATCTGTGCGGACAAGTTCAATAAAATAGTGTTCACATCTTTCGCACCAAGAAACGCTGTGATACGCTCAGGCTGCTTTATGAAATTGATATAGACAACAGTCTTGTAGTTTGTTTCTGCAAAGTGCTGTGCTATGAATGTCTTACCACACTGACGAATGCCCATTATCACCAAAGGCTTGTGTCCAGCAGAGTCTTTCCACAGGGTAAGAGAGTCTTCTATTTTCCTTTTCAGCATATTCTAAAACGATTTTGTGCTTCAAAGATACACTTTTCTCAATGAATAACATTCATTTTAGTGCACTTTTTCAAACGAATATTATATATTTTAACGCATTTTTTCAAACGAATGTATCAAATTCCATCCTTTTTGAACGATTTAGTCTGACACGCGTTACGGTATCGTTACCCGTGAACACCCTCGACGAGCAGTTTAAGGGCGCGATGGACGACACCCCAACATCGAGCCGCGACTGACTGCAATGAAGCAGGTCTATGAGTCAGGCATCCGCACTGTCTGCTTCGTGTCGCCTGTCTTTCCTGGGTTTTACTGCAAAATTATAAAAAACAAAGTGTCGCTGGAAGTTTATTCAACCAACGGCACATTTTTATCAGCTAAAGGTTTTATTTCTTGACAACCTTCTTGCCATCTTGAATGACGATGCCTTTTACCGATGCGTTGGCTTGGCGACCGTCGAGGGTGTACATCTCGCCTCTTCCGTCAGACTTCCGACTTCTTACTTCCTCGATTCCCGTGGTCTCGTTGATGGTACCGCTGCCGCTGAGCGAGCTGTAGGTCAGTGTGTAGCCATTCTTGTTGATGGTGCCATTGTTGACAAGTTTAGATACGGTGGCATTGCCTGTCAGGTTCCACACGGCTCCCTCGTTGACAGTGACATTGGCGGTATAGCCCGTGTCGTACTTCACGATGCCGCTGTAGGTGCCGTTGGAGAGGATGAGGTTGCCGACGGCTCCACTGGTTGACCACTGCGAGTCGGCCATCACATACATCAGAATGCCAGAGGGAACGGTGACGGTGCAGTTGTCAAGTGTGCAGGTAGCGGTGACACAAGTGGCTACTTCCAGCAGTGGGGCACTTAAGTCGGTCATGGTGAGCGATGTGCCGGTGATAGTCATCACGGGATTCACACCGCTGGCATCGCCTGAGCCTGACTGCATCATCAGCAGACCGCGCTCAGAGGAGCCGCTGGTCATCGTGCAGTTAGTCATCGATATGCTGTTATCACCCTCAATAACGGCAATCTCGCCTTTGGCTGACGTACCAACGAGACTGGTGGCTGACATCGTGCCAGTAGAGTAGATGACTGCCGACTTCGATCCTTTGGCAGTAGCGGTTCCGCCTGTGACGGTCACGGTGCCGCCGCCACGGTCGGTGGCGATGGTAGAAGATGTTGCCTCGTTGGTGGTTATATTGACATTCGAGGCTGTGATGATACCGCCGTAGGTGGCGTGCAGACCGCGTGAGACGCTCTTGTCGTTAACAATGGTGATGCCGTCAATCTCTACCGAAGCACCGTTGGTGGCTATCACGGCGTTGGCCCCCTGGGCACTGCCGTTGACGGTTACGTTCTTGGCGACGATCTTGGCACCGCTGGCTGCTGTCGTGCTCTGATAATTGCTGCTACTGGCGGCTCCGGCGTAGATGCTCGAGTTGTTGCCGTAGAAACTGGAGTTGTCGCCGCCGCTGCCGTCGCCCGTCTTGGTGATGGTGCAGCCGTTCATGGTCAGCGTACCACCCGTGCACTGGATGACATTATAATACTGAGTAGACGACGAGTAGTTGCTGGTGATGGTAGCCGTCCCGCTGCTGTGGGTGTAGGTGGCTCCCTGCGGATAGGTGGGTGTCGAGTCAGCAGGAGGCTGGGCGTTCATTCCGATGGCTGATGCCATCACAATCATTGTGAGTAGTGCTTTCTTCATATCCTTACTTGTTTTGAGTTAATAAATCGGCTGCAAAGATAGTCTTATCGCTGCATAAAAGCCTTAACGATTTGACGCAAATGTTTAACGATTTGACGGACAGCGTGTGTTTTTTCCGACATTATGTTTATCTTTGCACGCAAAAAGTAACAACAATGTCAGCAAAGACCAATCAAACGCACCCCTACATACAACTGTTGGACAGGATTGCCCAACGGGGGGTGATCGTCATCGACAATATCCCCGCCCCTCCGCTGTTGGGCGAGGCCTATATTGCCAACGACCTGCTGATTATTGTCTGCCATAGCGGGGCCATCCTCAACGACGAAGTGCCCAAATACCAGCTGCGCACACACGACGTTTCCGTGCTCATGCCCGAACAGATTATGCTGCCTATGGCGGTGACAAAGGATTTGCGCTGTACCAACATTGCAGTGTCGAGAGCCTTCTACGAACAGCTCATCCAGCGCTACCCCTACACACAGAAGGCGGCCGTTTTCCGCCGTCGTCCGCCATGCCTGCTGACGGAAGAGCAGTTTACCCGCGTGCTGGATGCCGTCAACCTGATTCGCACCATTTCCAATGCCGACAGTCCTCACCGTCTGGAGCAGTTAGGACAATTGCTGAACATCCTGCTCTGCATGCTCTACGGCTACCACATCGACAACTACCCCGACGAGGCTGCCGGAAGCGAAAGCCTGTTCAGCCGCTTCTACGACTATCTGATAGAGTACCACCGCGAAAACCGCGACGTGGCCTTCTATGCCCGCAAGTGCTGCCTGTCGCCCAAGCACTTCTCGGCAGTCATCCGCCAGGAGACAGGCTCCACCCCGATGGAATGGGTCACCATGTACGTCATCATCCAGGCCAAGTCGATGCTCAAGGGTCGCAAGGACCTCACCATCCAGCAGATAGCCCATCAGTTAGGCTTCAGCGAACAGGCCTCCTTCACCCGCTATTTCAAGAACGCCACAGGCATGACCCCCACGGAGTACAGAGGTTGTTCTTGCGATTTATAGTCCATCTGTCACATCTGACATCTGCACTCTTTTTCTTTTTTGATAGAATACCCTTTTATTACAGTAATATATGCTTATATATAATTAAGGTGTAAGGTTTTTGAACTACGGGTTTCATTGACAAACCTCAGAGGGGTCTGTTCCCGTGTGAGCTTGTCCCCGTGTGAGCTAGCTCGTGTGAGCTGAAAAGAAACTGACTATGGGAGCTTATATTGGGTTCGTAATGATTGGCGTGCCATGCATCATCTTTCTGCTCTACTGCCTGACCCCAAAGGGTAAACAGTGACTAAGGGTAAACGGGATGCTGTAAGAAAGAAAGTCCTTGCTCACAGTATCTGTCCCCCTTCTGTAAGTTCGACTGAGCGGAAAAAGAGTTTTTCTTTTGCTTTGCCAATTGCGCGAAAAACATTAACTTTGCAGCCATAACCCATAAAAAAACAGCATCATGACGGCAATTACTATCAACATCCCCGACAGCAAAGTCAGTTTCTTCAAGAAATTGATAGCAGAGATGGGCTGGAATTATGAGGTGAGGGAGGATACTCATTCAAAGGTCAAGGCTCGCCTCTACGACCCGGAGACCGGCGAGTATCTGAACGACAAGACAATGAAAGCTATCGAGGACGTGCGCAGTGGCAAAGAGCCGGTGTACGAGATGAAGTCGATGGATGATTTCAAGGCTTGGTGCGAATCACTCTGAGGCTATGGCAAAGACGAGCCTCTGCCGCTCAAGTACCACAACCACCTGCTCACGGGCGACTATAATGGTTACTGGGAGTGCCACATCAATCCCAACTGGCTGCTGCTCTATGAGAAGGATACCGAAATCCGAATCATTTCTCTTTACCGGACGGGCACACATGCCGACATCTTCGAGAAAGGGAAAAAACGATAATCTGATTGCTCACAAGGGGACAAGAGACCAAGGGTCAAGGGGACGGCGAACGGAAGCGAATAAGCCAAAGAAACCACAAAAAAAGGTGGGAAAATTGCTTTCCCACCTTTTGTATAGAGATAATTACGTATGTTCTAATTAATTCTTGAAGAAGTCCTTAACGGCTTCGTTGGGAACCATCTGCTCGTCGAAGATGTAGGCACCCGTCTTGGGGCTCTTCACCATCTTGATAACCTTTGTGTAAGCGCGACCATCCTTTGAACCTTCGTGGAGGGTAGCAACGGTTTTCTTTGCCATGCTTTAATTAGATTATTTAATCTCCTTGTGCACTGTCATGCGCTTCAGGATGGGGTTATACTTCTTGAGTTCCATTCTCTCCGGGGTATTCTTGCGGTTCTTGGTCGTGATGTAACGGCTTGTACCGGGGAGTCCACTTTCCTTCATCTCGGTGCACTCCAGAATCACCTGAACGCGATTACCCTTAGCTTTCTTGCCTGCCATAATCGTTAGTCTCCTATTACTTTAATGTCTTTCCAGTCTACATAACCTTTAGCAACAGCCTGCTTCAGGGCAGCGTCAAGACCTACTTTATTAATCATACGCAGACCAGCGGCGCTGATCTTCAGCTGAATCCAGCAACCCTCTTCAACATAGTAGAATTTCTTGCTGAACAGGTTTACGTCAAAGCTGCGCTTTGTGCGGTGCTTTGAGTGAGACACGTTGTTTCCAATCTGTGCCGTTTTTCCCGTGATTTGACAAATTTTCGACATTTCTATCTACTTTTTATTTGTTCCTTAAATGTAACTTATTCCAAACAGGGTGCAAAGGTACATATTTTTGTTGATAATTGGAAATGGATAAATGACAATTATCCAACTCTTAATATTTTTTAACCTTCTAACTCGGCTGGCTGCGGTTCTGTCTTCAGAAAATCCAGGAACATCTGCATGGCGACATTGGTGGCGATGGCCAGATTGATGTCGCGACCGTGGTCTTCCTCGACTTTCATGACGACCTGCTTATCAGGTGTTCCGCAGGCGAGCCATATCGTGCCCACCGGTATCTCCTTCGTACCTCCCGTAGGGCCGGCCAGACCTGTTGCGGCGATGGCGTAGTTGGTATTGAGTGCCTTGCAGGCTCCTGCCACCATCTGCCGGGCCACCTCTTCGCAGACGGCCGTCTTCTCTTCGAGCAGCTCAACGCTCACGCCCAGCAGTGACATTTTCACCTCGTCGACATAGGAGATGATGCCGCCCTTGAAATATTTGGAGGCTCCGGGAATGGAGATGATGGCCTCTGCTATTCGGCCGCCCGTACAGCTCTCTGCCGTCGACACGGTCTTTCCCATCTCCCACAGCAGCTGGCTGACCTCCCTACTGATAATCTTACTTTCAAAATCCATCTTATCAATTTTATTTAAATGTTACTTTCGAAAAGGCGGGAGCGTCTATGGAACAGGTCTCTCCGTCCAGGAACTTGTAGTAGCCCACGATGCCTATCATGGCCGCATTGTCAGTCGTGTAGCTGAACTTGGGGATATAGACCGTCCAGCCATAGCGCTTTGCGTAGTCGTGGAAGGCATTCCGCAAGCCGTTGTTGGCGCTGACGCCGCCTGCTACGGCAACGTGCTTGATGCCGGTCTGCTTGACAGCCAGTTTCAGCTTTTTCATCAGGATGTCGACAATTGTCCACTCCAGCGAGGCAGCGATATCTTCCTTATGGCGCTCGATGAACTCCGGTTCCTGCTCGACCCACTTGCGCAGGTTGTAGAGAAACGACGTCTTCAGGCCCGAGAAGCTATAGTCCAGACCGGGGATGTGCGGCTCGGCAAACTGGTATGCCTTGGGGTTGCCCTGACGCGCCAGCCGGTCGATAATAGGGCCACCAGGGTAGCCCAGCCCCATCACCTTCGAGCATTTGTCGATGGCCTCGCCGGCAGCGTCGTCGATGGTCTGTCCCAGCACCTCCATATCGTTGTAGGCGCGGACGAGCACTATCTGCGAGTTGCCGCCGCTGACCAGCAGGCAGATGAACGGCAGGGGCGGCTGATGCTGGTCGTCGTCCGACTCCTTGATGAAGTGGGCCATCACATGCCCCTGCAGATGGTTGACATCTATCAGCGGTATGCCCAGCGAGCGCGCAAAACCCTTGGCAAAGTTGACGCCCACGAGGAGCGACCCCATCAGGCCCGGTCCGCGCGTAAAGGCCACGGCCGACAACTGTTCCTTCGTGATGTCGGCCCGCTTGATGGCCTCGTGAACCACGGGCACCACATTCTGCTGGTGTGCGCGCGACGCCAGTTCAGGCACCACGCCTCCGTATGACTCGTGTACGGCCTGCGAGGCCGTCACGTTCGACAGCAGGACGCCGTCCTTCAGCACGGCGGCAGACGTGTCGTCGCAGCTCGACTCCAGGCCAAGGATGTATATCGGTTTTGTCATATCTTCGAGACTCATAGTCCTATTTTCGTACTAATGGGTAAGGATTTCCACGCCATGTTCTGTCATCAGCAGCGTATGCTCCCACTGGGCCGACGGCTGCTCGTCTTCTGATATCACCTCCCAGCCGTATGGGTCGTCGGCATCGATGAACACCTTCCATGTGCCCATGTTGATCATCGGCTCGATGGTGAACACCATGCCCGGCACCAGTATCATGCCGTCGCCGCGCTGGCTGAAGTGGCACACCTCGGGCTCCTCGTGGAAGTGGAGCCCTACCCCATGGCCGCACAGGTCGCGCACCACGCCGTAGTGGTATTTGTGGGCATGCTTCTGGATGGCGCGCCCTATCTCGTTGACGCCGTGCCAGGGCTTGGCAGCCTCCATGCCTATCTCGAGACATTCCTTGGTGACGCGCACCAGCTGTTCCTTCTCGGGTGTCGTCTTACCTATTATATACATACGCGAGGCGTCGGCATAATAGCCGTCCAGGATGGTGGTGAAGTCGACATTGATGATGTCGCCCTCCTGCAAGATGTCGTCGGCCTTGGGAATACCATGACACACCACCTCGTTGATGCTCGTACACACCGACATGGGGAAAGGCGGTGTCTCCTCGTCGCCTCCATAGTTCAGGCATGCAGGTATGGCTCCGTGGCGGTCGCAGTAGTCGCGGCATATCTGGTCAATCTCCAGGGTCGACATGCCGGCATGGATGGCCTCGCCCACGGCATCCAGCACCCCCGTGTTGACAACGCCCGAGCGGCGGATGCCCTCTATCTGCTCCGGCGTCTTTATCAGTTCGCGTGTCGGCACCAGAGCGCCTTTGTTTTCCATGTACATGATGCGCTTGTCAAACTCTGTCGGCTGCTCGCCGGCTTTGCAGCGCCATCTTCTTTTCATCATAGCTTTTTCCGAATTTGGGTGCAAAGATACGAATTAGTGCGTAAAATGCCAAAATTATTCCGACTTTTTCGAAAGTCCCGGCGCAAAAGTTGGCACGATATTTGCAAAGGGCATGAGCAGATAAATAGTAAAATCTGAATACAACTATGCAAAAAGGTAACATCGGGGTTACGACAGAGAACATCTTCCCCGTCATTAAAAAGTTTCTCTATAGCGACCATGAGATTTTCCTGCGCGAGATGGTCAGCAACGCCGTCGACGCCACACAGAAGCTGAAGACGCTGGCCCAGCAGGGCGAGTTCAAGGGCGAACAGGGCGACCTGACCGTCCACGTGAGTCTCGACACCGACAAGGGAACCATCACCATCTCCGACCGAGGCATCGGCATGACGGAGGAGGAAATCGACAAATACATCAATCAGATAGCCTTCTCGGGCGTCAACGACTTTCTGGAGAAGTACAAGGACAACGCCAACAACATCATCGGCCACTTCGGACTGGGTTTCTACTCCAGCTTCATGGTGTCGAAGAAGGTGGAGATCATCACCAAGTCGTACAAGGAAGGCGCCAAGGCCGTGAAGTGGAGCTGCGACGGCAGCCCTGCCTACGAAATCGACGAGGCCGAGAAGGACGACCGCGGCTCTGACATCATCCTCTATGTCGACGACGACTGCAAGGAGTTCCTGGAGAAGGAGAAGATACAGCAGCTGCTCCAGAAATACTGCAAGTTCATGGCCGTGCCCGTGGCCTTCGGCAAGAAGCAGGAGTGGTCGAGCGAGAAGAAGGAGATGGTGGACACCGAGGAGGACAACATCATCAACAACGTGGAGCCTCTGTGGACCAAGGCACCGTCGACGCTGAAGGACGAGGACTACAAGTCGTTCTACCGCACCCTCTACCCCATGCACGACGAGCCGATGTTCTGGATTCACCTCAACGTCGACTACCCCTTCAACCTCACGGGTATCCTCTACTTCCCCCGCATCAAGTCAAACATCGACCTGCAGCGCAACAAGATTCAGCTCTACTGCAACCAGGTGTTCGTCACTGACCAGGTGGAGGGCATCGTGCCTGAGTTCCTGACGCTGCTGCACGGTGTCATCGACTCGCCCGACATCCCCCTCAACGTCAGCCGCAGCTACCTGCAAAGCGACCGCGAGGTGAAGAAGATATCGACCTACATCACCAAGAAGGTGGCCGACCGCCTGCAGAGCATCTTCAAGGAAGACCGCAAGGGATACGAGGAGAAGTGGGACGACCTGAAGCTGTTTATCAACTACGGCATGCTCTCCGAGGAGTCGTTCTACGACAAGGCCAAGGACTTTGCCCTGCTGAAGGACACAGAAGGCAAGTTCTTCACCTTCGACGAGTACAAGACCCTCATTGAGGGCGCCCAGAAGGACAAGGACGGCAACCTCATCTACCTCTACGCCACAGACAAGGAAGAGCAGTATTCATACATCCAGTCGGCCAAGGACAAGGGCTACAGCGTGCTGCTGCTCGACGGACAGCTCGACGTGCCTGCCATCCAGATGCTGGAGCAGAAGTTCGAGAAGGCTCGCTTCACCCGCGTAGACGCTGACATCATCGACCGTCTCATCGTCAAGGACGACCAGCCCAAGTCGAACCTGACAGAAGAGGAGTCTGCCAATTTGTCACAGGTGTTCAAGTCGCAGATGCCGAAGATGGAGAAGACCGAGTTCATGGTCGAGGTTCAGTCGCTGGGCGAGAGCCAGCGCCCCGTGGTCATCACGCAGAACGAGTGGATGCGCCGCATGAAGGAGATGAGCCGGTTCCAGCAGGGCATGAACTTCTACGCCCAGATGCCCGACTCGCTCAATCTCGTGCTCAATGCCGACCATCCCCTGGTGAAGCGCGTACTCGACGACTGCAAGGCCAACACCGAGGAGGCCCTCAAGCCCATCATGGCCGAGCTGAAGGGACAGGAAGCCCGCCTGGCCGCCATCCGCCAGCAGCAGGAGAAGAAGAAGGCCGAGGAGCTCACGCAGGACGACAAGGACATGAAGGCCCAGACGGAGAAGGCCGTCGAGGAGCAGAAGCAGAAGAAGGAGCAAGTAATCAGCGACTATGCCAAGCAGAACGACATCGTCCACCAGCTCATCGACCTGGCACTGCTGCAGAACGGCATGCTGAAGGGCGAGGCACTCGACAAGTTCCTGAAGCGCTCGGTAGACCTTATCAAGTAGTAAGCACTTACAAGTTATATTATAAAGTTGAGGATGTGCCAAAGAATTGGCACATCCTCTTCATGTTAGTCGTTAGGTGGAGTGTTTCTTTGCTTTTAACGTAAGTTTGATGAAAAAAATGTAGTTTCATACGTAGTTATATACCGTTGATTTTTAACGAGATACGTGTGAAACTATATTTTTGTCCCATCACGTCTGTATCATCTCCCATTATAGCCTATTTCATATTTTGTAACGGTTGCATTGTATCGTGCGACGGCCGTCGCACATATCTACCACGGCCGTCGCACGATATGAAATAAGGCTCTCCAGACGGTGATAAAGCTGGCGTAGATGATGATTCAGCCTAACTTGATAGATAGCGCGCCCCCGGACTGCATACCTGTGTTCTCCAAAACTTAGTTTCACACGTATCTCGTTAATTATTAACAATATACACATACGAGTGAAACTGTTTTTTTCATCGAACTCACGTGAAGTATTAAGGGCTAAGATGTTGTATAGCGGGATAGAATGGAGTATGACGACGATACTAACGCCATCATCAGCATCAAGAATGGCAAGGTGGACAGCGTGACGTACTACGACCTGCAGGGACGAGAAGAACAGGCTCTATGACGCCTCTGAGCAAGTGTTATTAAATTAAAATAATTCGCACATTTGACTTCCTTATGATTTTTTTTTCGTATATTTGCACTTGCTAACTATAAAGCAACTGTTAAAAACTAACATATTCAATAATAAAAACTATGAACGATAACAAAGTTATGAATCGGGCAGCCGACAACATCAGAATCCTGGCTGCCTCGATGGTAGAAAAAGCCAAGTCTGGACACCCCGGCGGTGCCATGGGCGGTGCAGACTTCATCAACACGCTCTATTCCGAGTTTCTGGTCTACGACCCCGAGAATCCTTCTTGGGAGGGGCGCGACCGCTTCTTCCTGGACCCCGGCCACATGGCTCCCATGCTGTACTCCCAGCTGTGCCTGATTGGCAAATACGAACTGGAAGACCTGCAGCAGCTGCGCCAGTGGGGTTCGGTGACCCCCGGCCACCCCGAGCGTGAGATAGCACGCGGCATCGAGAACACCTCCGGACCGCTGGGACAGGGCCACACCTTTGCCGTGGGCGCCGCCATCGCCGCCAAGTTCCTGAAGGCACGCCTGGGCGACGTGATGAACCAGACCATCTACGCCTACATCTCCGACGGTGGCGTACAGGAGGAGATCTCGCAGGGCGCAGGCCGTATCGCCGGCAATCTGGGACTGGACAACCTCATCATGTTCTACGATGCCAACGACATCCAGCTCTCCACCAAGACTGAGGTGGTGACCAGCGAAGACACGGCCAAGAAATACGAGTCGTGGGGATGGTACATCCAGAAGATTGACGGCAACGACGTCGACCAGATTCGCGAGGCCCTCAAGAACGCACAGGCCGAGAAGAACCGCCCGTCGCTCATCATCGGACACTGCGTCATGGGCAAGGGCGCACGCAAGGCCGACGGCTCGTCGTATGAGAGCAACTGCGCCACCCACGGTGCACCCCTCGGAGGCGACAACTATATCCAGACCATGAAGAACCTGGGGGCCGACCCGGAGAACCCCTTCCAGATATTCCCCGAGGTCAAGGAACTCTACGCCAAGCGTCGCGAAGAGCTGAAGAAGATTGTGGCAGAGCGCTACGCCCAGAAGGCTGAGTGGGCCAAGGAACATCCCGAGCAGGCCAAGCAGCTGGAGGAGTGGTTCAGCGGCAAAGCACCCGTCATCGACTGGTCGAAGGTGGAGCAGAAAGCCGGCTCGGCCACTCGCAGCGCATCGGCTGCCGTGCTGGGCGTACTGGCTGAGCAGGTGCCCAACATGATCTGTGCATCGGCCGACCTCTCCAACTCGGACAATACCAACGGATTCCTGAAGAAGACGCACGACCTGGTGCGCGGCGACTTCTCGGGTGCCTTCTTCCAGGCTGGCGTGGCCGAGCTCACCATGGCCTGCTGCTGCATCGGCATGGCACTGCACGGCGGCGTGATTCCCGCCTGCGGCACCTTCTTCGTGTTCTCTGACTACATGAAGCCGGCTGTACGCATGGCTGCCCTCATGGAACTGCCCGTGAAGTTCATCTGGACGCACGACGCATTCCGCGTCGGCGAGGACGGACCCACCCACGAGCCCGTAGAGCAGGAGGCCCAGATCCGACTGATGGAGAAACTGAAGAACCACCACGGCAAGAACAGCGTGCTGGTGCTCCGCCCGGCCGACGCCGAGGAGACAACGGTATGCTGGCGCATGGCCATGGAGAACACCAGCACGCCGACGGCCCTCATCTTCTCGCGTCAGAACATCGAGATGCTGCCCGCCGGCAACGACTACAGCCAGGCCACCAAGGGTGCCTACGTCGTGGCTGGGTCGGACGACGACTACGATGTCATCCTGCTGGCCTCTGGCTCGGAGGTGTCTACGCTGGAAGCCGGCGCTGCCCTGCTCCGCCAGGACGGCGTCAAGGTGCGCGTCGTGAGCGTACCGTCAGAAGGCCTGTTCCGCAGCCAGCCGAAGGAGTATCAGCAGAGCGTGCTGCCCGCCGGCAAGAAGAAGTTCGGCATGACCGCCGGACTGCCCGTCAACCTCGAGGGGCTGGTGGGAGCCGACGGCTGTGTATGGGGTCTGGAGAGCTTTGGATTCTCCGCTCCCTACAAGGTGCTCGACGAGAAGCTCGGCTACACCGGTGAGAATGTATACAAACAAGTTAAGAAACTTTTAGCATAATATGACTATGGAAGTAAAGACAATTGGCGTGGCATGCGACCACGCAGGTTATCCCTTGAAGAAGTTTGTTCTCCAGTATCTGGAAGAGCACGGTTACGAATATAAGGACTATGGCACCTGGAGCGACACTTCTGTCGACTACCCCGACTTTGCACACGAGCTGGCCAAGGGCATCGAGAGTGGCGAGGTATACCCCGGCATCGCCATTTGTGGCAGCGGCGAGGGCATGGCCATGACGCTCAACAAGCACCAGGGCATCCGTGCCGGTCTGGCATGGTGTGCCGAGATTGCCCACATGATCCGTCAGCACAACGACGCCAACGTGCTGGTAATGCCGGGCCGCTTCATCGACAACAACACGGCCGCCCAGATTATGGACGAATACTTCAAGACGACCTTTGAGGGCGGACGCCACCAGAAGCGTATCGACAAGATGGAAGTCAAGTAAGCAGACCGTACATCCTACCTGTCAAAAAGGCTCCAAATCGTTATGATTTGGGGCCTTTTCCTTTAGAAAAGCATATTTTTTTTTGGTTTTTCGCCCACTTTGCACTACCTTTGCACCCCGTTATGAAAAAAATCCTATTCGCTATCGCCATCTGCATGATGGCAGCCGTCAGTATACAGGCACAGGAGCACGAGACACCCAATGCACAGCAGGCGCGCCGCATGTTCAACGAGGTTTACCAGAAAGTGTACGGGCGCGAAGGCTCGTCGCTGCACTACAAGGTCAACATCATCGGAATCTTCAAGACGGAGGGCACCATCTGGATGAAGGGCAAGAAGAGCCGCTTCATGGACGAGAAATATATCGCATGGAACGACGACGTCACCTACTACAGACTGGAGCGCAAGAAGAATACCGTCACCATCTACGACGCACACTCTGAAGAGCGCGACAAATATGCCACAAAGTTCAAGTTCGAACCCGACAACTACAACTATAGCATCAAGGACTCGCCCAAGGGATACTACATCACCCTGAAGGCAAAGAAAGGAGTGAAGGGTATCAAGGAGGCCCGCGTGCTGCTGGACAAGAAGGACAGACACCCCATCAACGTCCGCATAAAGATAGGTATCTTCCATACCACCATCAAGATAAGCGACTTCACACACGGCAACATCCCCGACAATTACTTCGTATTCCCCAAGGAGCAGTACAAGCACTGCAAGTTTGTAGACAAGCGCTAACGTGCTACTTGCGATAGCGCTTGATGATACTGTAGGCCGAATACAGGCCCAACTCGCCAGCCTTGCTGAGGTCGTTAATGCCCTCAGCCTCCTGCTTGGCAGCAATACGGGCCAGGCCCCTGTTGTAATAGGCCTCGGCAAGATTGCCGTCTATCGCTATGGCGCGCGTATAGTCCTCTATGGCATGCGTGTAGTCGCGACGCTGCACATAGACATTGCCGCGATTATAGTATAGATAGGCATTCGCACTCAGCTGTATGGCATACGACAGGTCGGAGAGCGCATTGGCCGTCTGCAACTTCACATCCGTACCCTGCGAGGCATTGAACTCGTTGAGACGCGACTGGCAGACAGCACGCTGCCAGAAGGCAACGGACTGCGTAGAGTCGGTCTGGACATAGGTAGAGAGGTCGTCTATGGCACTCCCGTAATTCTGGATGACACTGTAAGCCACAGCACGCTGGAAGAGCAGCGACAGCGCCTCTTTCGTCGTGCGGCTGCGGTCTATCAGCACCGACAGGCTGTCAATCCGGCCGAAATAGCGGCGCGTGGCAGCCTCGCTGAGCGTCGACCGATTGCAGACGATGTGCATCTGCCTGCCGACAGGCAGATGGGTATTAAGTGCCTCTACCTGGCGGTCGTAGGCTACATAGTGGTTGACCTTGTTGTGCTGCACTTCCGTAGAGAGCGCATACATCGGCATATAGTCCATTCCGACGCGGCGGTTCTGCACGCGTCCGCGATAGTCGCTCTGATACTCGTGCTCCACCTCCTGCTCGTCGGCCACGGCCAACTGGTTGTATTTCTCGATATCCTCGTCGCTGCGCTTGCGCATCTGTTTCTTCGACAGGCGCGGCTGCTTGCCCATGCGCTTGTCGAGCTGGGCCTTCAGTATGCGGAACTCGTCTTGCTCTGCCTGCCTCGTCATGCCCAGACTGCGATAGCACTGGGCACGCTGATGGAGGCCCGTCCAGAAATTCGGGTACTCGCTAATCACCTTACTATAGTCGCGGATGGCAGCACGCGGGTTGCCCGTCTTTTCCAAAAGCAGGGCACGGTTGTAGAGCGCCATCAGATTGTCGGGCTCCAGCTTGAGCACAAAGTCGAAATCCGTGATGGCACGGTTGTCGTCGCCAACCTGTGCGCGCAGCAGTCCACGATTGTAGTGGCCCAAGAAATTGTTAGGCTCATAGTCGAGTGCCATGTCGTAGTCGCTCATGGCTCCGCGCAGGTTGTTCTGATTGAATCGTGCCAAGGCCCGGTTGATATACAGTTCGCCGCGTCTGGGCAACAGATGGATGGCCTTGTCCAGATACTCCTCGCCGGCATGCCACTCCTCGCGTGCCAGACTGATCATGGAGCGCATGGCCCACGTGTTGCCGTTGTAGGCGTCGAGCTCCAGGCTCTTCTCCAACGCGGAAATGGCCTGTGCGGTATCCTTCTGCGACAAATAGGCTTCGCTCTTCATGGCATAGATACGGGCGTTGCGGCTCCATCGGGTCGACATGGTGTCCAGGTCGGCCAGCGCATGGGTATAGTCTTTCTGCTGGATTCGGCACAGTGCCCGGTTATGCCACAGGTTCAGGTTCTCGGGGTCGTATCGCAGTGCCTTGTCGTAGTCGCTGATAGCCCCCTCGAATCTTTTCTGCTGTATACGGCAAAGGCCCCGCAATTCGTAGATTCCCACGACGTATGGGTTGCGCTGTATGGCTTCAGAGCAGTCTGTCTCTGCTCCGACGTAGTCGTCGAGGTAATATTTGGCAACAGCCCTGTAATACCAGGGCTCAAAAAGGTAGGGCTTGGCAGAGATAGCCTGATTGAAATACTGGATGGAGAGCACATAATCTTCATAGTACAATGCCGAACGTCCTATCATCAGAAGGCGTTCGGTATTAAACTGCGCCCACACAACTGTAGGCAGGAGCAAGAAGAAAAGTGCTGCCCTTCTCAGCATAACCGTCTATTTACGGATGGATTTAGTCTTGTATCCGCAGCGGAAACGTCCTTGAATAAGAGCTTTCAGCTTGTTCTTTATCAGCTGCTTACGAAGCGGAGAGACGCGGTCGACAAACATCTTGCCATCCAGATGGTCAAACTCGTGCTGCATGACACGTGCCAGATAGCCCTCTATCCACTCGTCGTGTGCCTCGAACTGCTCGTCGACCCACTGGACGTGTATGCGCGTGGGGCGCACCACCTTCTCGTGGATGGCAGGCAGAGACAGGCATCCCTCCTCAGAGGAAGACTCTTCGCTGTCATCATACTCGATGATGTGGGGATTGATATATACATGGCGGAAATCCTTGTACTCGGGCAGGTCGTCGCTAATCACATCCAGGTCGATGACCACGACACGAATAGACTTGCCAATCTGGGGTGCTGCCAGACCAATACCCTCACTCTCTGCCAACGTGTCCCACATGTCACGGATTAAAGTGTCAAGACCCTCATAGTCCTGGGGAATGTCTTCAGCAACCTTGCGGAGTACAGGTTGTCCATATATATAAATAGGTAATACCATAGTCGAAATTTTAAAAGTATTTTAAAGATGCTTTGCTCGCATGTAGTCCTGCAGGATGATGGTTGCGCTAATCTCGTCGACGAGTGCCTTGTCTTGACGGGCTTTCTTACGAAGACCTGCATCAAGCATGGCCTGATGGGCCAACACTGACGTGAAACGCTCATCATAAAAATCTACTGGAATATGCGGCATCGCGTTGCGCCAGCGATTGACAAACTGCTGCACGCGCTGCATATTCTCACTGGGCTCCCCGTTGGGCTGGCGCGGCTCGCCGACGACAATGCGCTCTACCGGCTCACGCGCCACATAGTCCTGCAAGAACTCGAACAGCCCAGAGGTAGAAACAGTTGCCAACCCGCCGGCAATCATTTGCAGCGGGTCGGTAACTGCTATTCCTGTTCGTTTCTTTCCGTAGTCTATTGACAGTATACGTGCCACTGTCGCTTAGCTTATTTAGCGTAAAGCAGCCAAGCACCAGGGAACTTTGTCTGCAGAGAGTTGCGGCTGGCCGCTGCATCAGCCTTAGCATCAAAGGTGGTGGCAACGACACGATACATGGCAGGGCTGACATTATTGTTGACAACCACCTGTGCATCGTAGCCCTCGTTCTTCAGGGTCTGCTGCAGGCCATCGGCATTAGCTCTCAGAGAGAAAGAGCCGACAACAACACTGAAATTCTTCAATCCAGAGCCGTTGATAACAGATACGGTCTCCTGTCTTACAGCAACATTGTCTGCATTGTCAACCACCTGAGTCTGGGTAACGGGTTTCTCCACCATCGGTACAACTACGTTGTTGTCGATTGCCTGAGGCGCTGTAGCCTGCTGTTGCTGCATCTCTTCCTGCTGCTTTGCTTTCAGGTAGGCCTGTTTGTATGCACTCTCGCTCGACTTACATCCAGTGAAAATCATAGCAGCCCCAAGAACTGTGCAAATAACTGTGTACTTTCTCATAATTTTTTCGAATATTACTAATTAAAATTTTTGCGATTTTGTTTTTCAGTGCGAAATTACAAAATATTAGGCAAAAGTAGTCACAAAACCCACATAAAGTTTGTTAAATGGGAAAAAAGTAAGGCTTTTAACAAAAAAACAGGCTTAGAAAACTGTTCTTTAAATTATTTTTTGTACATTTGCGTAGGAAATACAACATGTTAAACCAATAAATATAAAACGTATGAAAAGTTTAGGTTACTTAGGTGCATTCTTCGGCGGTGCTCTCGCCGGAGCTGTCATTGGACTCCTGCTGGCTCCTGAAAAAGGAGAGGACACCCGTGTTAAAATCACGGACGCCGTGGACGACTTTATGAAGAAGCATAACATCAAACTGAGCCGCAAGGACGTGAACGACCTGGTCGACGACATTGCCGAAGCAGCCCCCGAAGCACAGTAAATGCCTATGTTATCAAGCGACAAGAACGTAGAGTCTATTGCTCAACTCATAGAGGCGCTAAAGGACTATGTCGGACTTCAGAAAGAACACCTGAGGCTCAGCGCCATTGAGAAGGTAGTACACCTTGTTACTGCCTCTACCCTGCTGCTGGTCATCATCCTCTTGGGTGTAGCAATATTATTCTACTGTTCTTTCGCTTTCGTATATGTGATAGCCCCGACAATGGGCATGGCCAAGGCATTTCTTATTGTCGCCGCCTTCTTTCTTTTGCTGCTGCTACTCGTTGTCATCAACAGGAAGAGATGGATAGAGCGACCACTCGTCGGCTTCCTTGTAAAAATCTTACACGGTTAGATTATGAAAGCAGTCCAATATCATAGCATTGAGGATATTCGGCTTCACAAGGAAGAGGTGAAGGCTGAAATCACGCAGAAGAGCAACAAAATCAATTCTCTGTGGCATGAAGTGTTTATGGCTCAGAAAGCCGACACCAAAGGAGAACAGATTGCCAACCTTATCGGCAACAGCATCACAGCGATTGATGCATTCCTGATGGTCAGGAAACTCTTGAAAAGCTATGGCTCCATCTTCGGCAGACACAAGAAAAAGTAAAAGGAACTGAACGACATCAGTTCCTTTTTCTTATGCTTTCACCTCTATGACCTGCCCGTCGTAAGCCAACTGAATATTCCCAGGCAACCCAGAATTCACCTCGGCATGGCGGCCAATGTCGTGACTGCTATGAATCAGCCACGTCTGCCGGGCAGCAATACGGCCGGCAAATCTGACAGCCTCGTCGAGCGTCTGGTGCGAGTGGTGGGGCGACAGGCGCAGCGCATTGACTATCAAAGTGTCGCAGCCTTCAATATAAGGAATCTCTGTCTCTGCAATGGTTTTCATGTCTGTTATATAGGCTAAGCGCCCTATCCGGTAACCCATGATTGGCAGGTCGTGGTGCATCACCTCAAACGGCATGATGTCCAGGTCGCCTATACGAAACGGCTCGTGCTTATGGATCTCATGTAACCTAATGGCAGGAACTCCCGGATAGCGATGTTCTGCAAAACAATAGGGTAACATCTCCAACATGCCATGACACGCAAGAGGGTCGGCGTAGACGTTCACCTCGCCAAACTGACAGAAAGGACGGATGTCGTCCATACCACCCACATGGTCGTAGTGGGCATGGGTGACGAGGATACCGTCAATCCGCCGGAACGGCTGGGGCATAATCTGCTGGCGGAAGTCCGGACCGCAGTCTATCAGGATGCGCGTCTGCCCCGTTTCTATGAGCGCCGAGCAACGCAGCCGCTTGTCGTGAATGTCCGGACTGGTGCATGTATAACACTGACAACCGATGGTGGGTACTCCACAACTGGTTCCTGTCCCTAAGAAAGTCAGTTTCATATTACATTTACTTCTGGAAATATCTCTATACCGAACTTCTCCTTTACATCAGACTGTATGGCTTGGTAGAGGGATACGATGTCACGGCCTTCTGCGCCACCGCGATTGACCAGGACCAGCGCCTGCTTGTCATGAACGCCGGCACGGCCTAACGACTTTCCCTTCCATCCACACTGGTCTATCATCCATCCGGCTGGAATCTTCACATGGTTCTCGTCTATTGTATAATAGGGCATCTGAGGGTACTTCTCCATCAATTCGTCGAACTTAGCCTTATTGACGACAGGATTCATAAAGAAGCTACCGGCATTGCCGACCACCTCCGGATCCGGCAATTTTGCACGCCGTATGTCTATGATCACCTGACGAAGCTGCATAGCCGTAGGATTCACAAGTCCACGGCGCTCAAGCTCTGAGCGGATGTTTCCATAGTCGAGATGAGGGATAAATTCGCGGGAGAAACGATAGGTGACATTCGTTATCAAGAAGCGATTCTTCCATTCGTGCTTAAAGCGACTGTCACGATAGCCATACCGACATTCGTCACGCCCAATGGTCAACTCGCGCCCGGTAGTGATTTCAACGGCAGTAACACTCTCGATAAGGTCCTTGGCCTCGACTCCGTATGCGCCGATATTCTGCACTGCGCTTGCCCCTACATCACCAGGGATAAGAGAAAGATTCTCGGCACCATAGAGACTGACATTCAGGCTCTGTTCCACGACATGGTCCCACGCCATGCCACTGCCGCAACGGGCACGACACCCGTCGACGGAAAACCCCTTGACGGCCGAGTGGACGACAATGCCCTCAAAATCTTGAGTCAAGAGCAGATTACTGCCACCACCTATTATTATATAGGGAGTATCCGACTCACGAAGCATCTTTGCCACACACGCGGCCTCTTGGGTATTTTCGTATTCCAAGAAACGACGACACTTGGCGTCAATGCCGAATGTGTTGTGCCTTATCAAGCTATAGTCCTGAATATCTTTCATCTATGTTGTAAGCTTTGTAAGTTTCCACACGCCGCCTTTCCGCTTAAAGGTCATCTGAAGCTCCAAACCGTTAGCGATGCCTCTCAGGACAAACACCTTATGGTCGCCCTCAAACTTGGGGTTGCCATAGATGACATTGTAAATCATCTTTGAGGGCAGCTGGGGGGCAAATGCCTCCCATGTGTCAGGCGTAATAATGCCCTCCATCTGACTGAAATCATCATCAGGATCCGGTCCGACGAAACTAACGGTCTCACTAAGATGGTGCTGCTGGAAGTCCTTGTCGGTAGCAAACTGATAATAAAAAGGAAGGAAGGTCGAATTCAAGGCCTTGTCAAAGGGGATGGTCTGAATGGACGTAAGCATCCATGAGCCACGAATACGATCGAAGACGTACTGTTTGACCTGCTTCGACTTGAAATAGATCTTCTCTACGACAGCATGGCTGACACTTGTGTCCTTAACGATTTCCATGTGTTTCTCATTATCGAACAGCAGTGTGTAATATCCCTGGCGCATAAAGAAGTTCTCCATTTTCCACTCCTTTTTATGAATGTGCTTGGTCTTCTTTTCGCCTGTCACTGTCAAGGGGAAAACGATGCGCTCTTTCTGCAGCTTCTGATTGGCGGAGAAATTGAAGATGAAATCATCAAACAACTCATCAGCTGCCTTGGGCATCGGAATGTCGTCAACAGATTTGGCGAGAGAATCGGAATCAACCATTTGTACAGAGTCGTCGAGGACATCTTCGTCGTTATTACGAGTCGTCTTGTTGCCATCGCATGACATCATGAACAATACCACTAAAGGCAAAGCCACTAAAAATCGCTTCATGAATTCTATGAATTATAACTGTCTTCTCTCAAATTTTGATGCAAAGATACAAATAAATCACAATTCATAATTCATTATTCTCAATAATTTTGTACCTTTGCATCAAAATTTATCTATTCTACCTGATTATGATACTTGATAAAATAAATGAGTTACTCAAAGAAGTTGAGACATTAAGCGCCCAGAATGCTGAAGAAGTAGAACAGCTAAGGTTGAAATACCTGAGCAAAAAGGGTGAGATTACTGCGCTCATGAACGATTTCAGAAATGTGGCTGCAGACCAGAAAAAGATGGTTGGTATCAAGATTAACGAACTGAAGCAGATGGCTCAGGACCGTATCAACCAACTGAAAGAACAAACCGAGACTCAAGAGAGTGACAACACAGGTATTGACCTTACACGGACTCCCTACCCCATTCAACTGGGTACACGCCATCCTCTGACGATTGTCACCAACGAGATAATCGACATATTCTCACGCATGGGCTTTGTGCTGGCCGACGGCCCTGAAGTGGAAGACGACCTGCATGTCTTCACAAAGATGAACTTCGCAGCCGACCATCCTGCTCGCGACATGCAAGACACCTTCTTTATCAGTCAGCACCCCAACGATGTGACGAAAAACATCCTGTTGCGTTCCCATACCTCCAGCGTTCAGGCAAGGGTCATGGAGCACATGCACACTGAAGACGGAAAGCTGACTGCGCCCATCCGCGTCATCTGCCCTGGACGAGTATATCGCAACGAAGCCATCACAGCCCGTGCCCACTGCTTCTTCCATCAGGTGGAGGGCCTCTACATTGACAAGAATGTGAGCTTCACCGACTTGAAGCAGGTTCTGCTGTCGTTTGCCCGCGAGATGTTCGGTGCCGACACAAAAATCCGTCTGCGCCCCAGCTACTTCCCATTCACAGAACCCAGTGCAGAAATGGATATTTCCTGCTTTATCTGTGGTGGCAAAGGATGCGGATTCTGCAAGCACACCGGTTGGGTGGAGATTTTAGGATGCGGCATGGTCGACCCGAACGTTCTTGAACAATGCGGCATTGACTCTAAGATATATAGCGGCTATGCGTTTGGCATGGGCGTAGAGCGCATTACCAATCTGAAATATCAGGTAAGCGACCTGCGCATGTTCTCTGAAAACGATGTACGTTTCCTAAAAGAGTTTGAATCAGCCAACTAAAAGAGTATGAAACTTGTTGTAATGACACAACCCACGTTTTTCGTGGAAGAAGACAAGATTCTTACATCACTATTCGATGAGGGACTGGACGACCTACACCTGTTCAAGCCAGACTCTTCACCTATGTATTCAGAGCGACTCCTAACGTTGCTTCACGAAGAATACTACAATAAGATTACCGTACACGACAATTTCTACCTGAAGGAAGAATACAAGTTAAAAGGAATTCACTTGAATGACGAGGTCGCGCCTGTACCTAAAGGATACAAGGGGCGCATAAGCCGTACCTGTACCCATCTGGAACTGCTGAAGGAAGCCAAGCGCAATGCCGACTATGTCTTCCTAAAGTATATCTTCGACAGTCAGACAGAGCCAGACCGAAAAGCTACTTTTACTCTTGATGAACTGAAGGAGGCCTCCCGCCGCGGCCTGATAGACCGCCACGTATATGCATTAGGCGGCATGAACCTCGAGAACATCAAGATAGCCAAGGACCTGGGGTTTGGAGGCGTCGTCATCTGCAGAGACCTATGGAACCGATTTAACATCCATCAGGAACTGGACTATCAAGCACTGATAGACCATTTTGGGAAATTAAGGAAAGCAATAGGATAAATAGGATAATAAACAACATATCAACAACAATGGAAAACCCTAACTCATACATGGTCTTTTCTGGTACGGCCACAAAGTACCTCGCAGAGAAAATCTGCCAAAGTCTGGGATGTCCGCTTGGACAGTTACAAATTACGAAATTCTCTGATGGAGAGTTTGCCGTATCTTACGAAGAGAGCATCCGAGGGCGCGACATTTTCCTGGTTCAGAGCACATTCCCCAATTCTGACAATCTGATGGAACTGCTGCTCATGATTGATGCAGCCAAGCGTGCATCGGCGCGTTCGATAAACGCCGTCATCCCCTATTTCGGATGGGCCCGCCAAGACAGGAAAGACAAGCCACGCGTCAGTATCGGTGCCAAGCTGGTGGCCGACTTGCTGAGCACTGCAGGTATCGACCGCGTCATCACGATGGATCTGCACGCAGACCAGATTCAGGGCTTTTTCAATGTTCCCGTCGACCATCTGTATGCCTCTGGCGTCATCCTGCCCTACCTGAAGAGTCTGCAGCTGGAAGACTTGGTGATAGCCTCACCCGACGTAGGTGGTTCAAAGCGTGCCAACACCTATGCCAAATACCTGGGTTGTCCCCTGGTGCTCTGCAATAAGACACGTGCTCGCGCCAACGTGATAGCAACCATGCAGATTATCGGTGATGTCAAAGACAAGAACGTCGTCATAATCGACGACATGGTAGACACTGCCGGTACTATTACCAAAGCTGCCGACATCATGAAGGAGGCTGGCGCCAAGACGGTGCGTGCCTGTGCATCCCACTGCGTCATGAGCGGTCCTGCCAGCCAACGCGTTCAGGAGTCTGCCCTGGAAGAAATCGTCTTCACCGACTCCATTCCCTACAACATGAATTGTAAAAAGGTCAAGCAGCTGAGTGTTGCCGACATGTTTGCAGAAACCATCAGAAGAGTCATCAATAATGAAAGTATTTCCGACCAGTATATTGTATAGTGCCATTGCCTTCTTGGCACTAACAGCATGTCAGTCCAACACCTATAAAATACAGGGGTCGGTTTCTGGAATGGAGGATGGAGACACCCTCTACCTCACCTCAGACATGCAAACAGGCATACCCTCAGACACACTGGTTGTCAAGGACGGCAAGTTTACATTCGAAAGCGAGACAGACTCCGTGTATCTGGCAATGGTGTATTATGCTGCACGCAATGAAATCAACGCCCCATTTTTTGTTGAGCCGGGAACCATCACCATCTCACTCTCTGAGACGGTAGGAATGTCACGTGTCGGCGGTACGAAATGCAACAACGAGTGGCAGAAGCTGAACGACTCGGTAATGGCCATCGGCAAGGAAATCAACCATATTGCCGAGCACATCTATGGTAATACCGTCAGTGAGGAAGAGCAGAAGAAAGGCATGGAGAAAATCGACAAGCTCAACAAGCGCTTTTCTGACATTGTTGTCAATGCCGCAGAGGAAAACATCGACAATGAGTTTGGCTATTTCCTACTGGTCTACTATCCTGAGGAGGTTATCAACAACGCCACACGTGCTCGTCTCATAGAGAAACTGCCTGACGCCATGAAGCAACGCCCCGGCATCCAGGACATCAAGAAGAGCATAGAAGCGAGTGCCAAGACATCCGAAGGCTCAACCATCAACGACTTCTCACAGGCAACTCCCGAAGGCAGTCAGTTGAGCATCATGGAGGAGATTAGGAAGAACAAGATTACCATCATCGATTTCTGGGCATCATGGTGTGGTCCCTGTCGACAGGAGATGCCTATCATGGTTGAAATGTATGACAAATTCAAGGACTCTGGCCTGGGCATCGTGGGCATTTCTCTCGACCAAGACAAAGACGACTGGATGATGGCTATAGATAGACTTGGTATCAAGTGGCCCCAGATGAGCGACCTTAAAGGATGGGACAATGCTGCAGCCCAGCAGTTCAACATTACCGGTATCCCTCACACCATTGTTGTAGACAATACCGGCAAGATTCTGCGTCGCGGATTACGTGGTGAGGCCCTTCAGGAATATATTGCTGAATATCTTAAATAAAGAAATTACACAATAAAAAAAATAATCTCTTGGGATTTCCCAAGAGATTATTTTTATGTTACATGTTAATGTTAGGTAGTTCCAGCCACTTCACATAGCAGAAGTCCTGACGGTGAGGCAGGTTCTTGTGCTTGGGATACATACGGATGGCCGAGTGGTACTGACCGAACTGGCGCGGAGCCAGCGTAGCCTCGAAGGTATAGTTGTTGCCCTCGTGACCAGTCATCTTCAACGGTTCTACCGAGAACACACGCTCCTCGCCGTTCTTGTCGGAGCAGAGGTTCACTTTCTCCAGACCGATGGCATCATCGAGGCCCTGCTCGTTGATGACGTACTTGATGTTGTACTCCTTGCCTGCCTCGCAGCCGTTTACAGGGAAGTTCCACTCGCAGCTCACCACGTTGATAGCATCCCAGCGCTCGGCAACGGTTTCCTTCCACTGTGCAATTTCCTTGGCTATACGGTTGTCGTTCTTCGACAGTTCCTTGAAGCGCTTGGCCTGTTTCTCGTAGAACTTAGAATAGTAGTCGTCCAGCTGGCGCTTCATGGTGTAGTGAGGAGCAATCTGTGCGATAGAGTTCTTCAGCACCTTAATCCAACCCTTGGAGATACCCTTCTTGTCGGTGTCGTAGTAGAGCGGCACAATCTCGTCTTCCAGCAGGTGATAGATGGTAGCAGCGTCGAGCTGGTCCTGATAGCCCTGGTTCTGGTAGGTGCGTTTCTCGGTGAGTGCCCATCCGGCACCCTCGCGATAGCCCTCCAGCCACCAGCCGTCCTTGACGGACAGGTTGACGACACCGTTCATCTCGGCTTTCTCACCAGATGTACCTGATGCCTCGAGCGGACGTGTCGGCGTATTCATCCAGATGTCGACACCGGATACCAGGCGGCGCGCCAGCAGGAAGTCGTAGTCCTCGAGGAAGATAATCTTGCCCTGGAACTCGTCACGCTGTGAGATTTCGAAAATCTTCTTGATAAGGCCCTGGCCAGCACCGTCGGCAGGATGAGCCTTGCCGGCAAACAGGAAGATGACGGGACGTTCGGGGTTGTTGACAATCCTGGAGAGGCGATCCAGGTCGGTGAACAGCAGGTGGGCACGCTTGTAGGTGGCAAAGCGGCGGCAGAAGCCGATGACCAGTGAGTTGGGATTGAAACGCTCAACAAGCTTCACGATGCGTGCAGGATCGCCCTGGTTCTTCAGCCAGGTCTCCTGGAACTGTATGGTGATATAATCGAACAACTTGGCTTTCAGCGCCTTGCGAGTAGCCCATATCTCCTCGTCGGGACAATTGTAGATGCCATGCCAGATTTCCTCGTTCGACTGGTCGCTCAGGAACTTCGCGTCGAAATACTTGGCATAGAGGGCGCGCCACTCGGCGGCAGCCCATGTGGGGAAGTGCACGCCGTTGGTCACATAGCCCACGTGGTTCTCCTCAGGATAGTATCCGTTCCAGATAGGTGCGAACATCTTCTGGGAAACCCATCCGTGCAGCTTGGACACGCCGTTAACCTCCTGACAGGTGTTGCAGGCGAAGGTTGACATACAGAACTTCTCGCCCTTGTCCTCAGGATTGGTACGGCCCATGCCGATGAACTCGTCCCAGGTGATGCCCAGCTTCTGGGGATAGCCACCCATGTACTTGCCGAACAGGCCCTCCTCGAAGTAGTCGTGACCGGCAGGAACAGGTGTGTGGACGGTGTACAGGCCAGAGGCGCGAACCAGTTCGAGCGCCTGGTTGAATGTCAGACCGTCGTTCTCGATATAGTCGCACAGGCGCTGTAGGTTGCAGAGTGCTGCGTGACCCTCGTTGCAGTGATAGATGTCCTTCTTAATGCCCAGTTTCTTCAGCAGCAGCATACCGCCGATGCCCAGCAGAATCTCCTGCTTCAGTCGGTTCTCCCAGTCGCCACCGTAGAGGCTGTGGGTGATGGGCTTGTCGAAGTCAGAGTTCATCTCGTTGTCGGTGTCCAGCAGATAGAGCTTCACACGACCTACATTGACACGCCACACATATGCATGCACCTGGTAGTTGGTGTAAGGCACGTCGATAACCATCGGATTGCCGTCCTTGTCAAGCTGACGCTCGATGGGCAGCGAGCCAAAGTTCTGGGCCTCGTAGTTGGCAATCTGCTGTCCGTCCATCGAGAGGCTCTGTGTGAAATATCCGAAACGGTACAGGAAACCTACGGCACACATGTCGACGTTAGAGTCGGAAGCCTCCTTCACGTAGTCGCCGGCCAGCATACCCAGACCGCCCGAGTAGATCTTCAGGGCTGAATGGATGCCATACTCCATGCAGAAGTAGGCCACTGAAGGACGAGTCTTGTCAGGCTCCACGTCCATGTAGGCACGGAACTGTGCATAAACGTCCTTGACGCGCTTCATCAGCGCCTTGTCCTTCAGGATTTCCTCCTTGCGGGCAAAGCTCAGTCGCTCCAGCAACATCACGGGATTGTGCTTCACGTCATGGTAAATCTCTGAATCAAGGTCACGGAACAGGTCGCGCGCCTCGAAATTCCATACCCACCACATGTTATGGGCAATCTCGTCCAGACACTTCAATTGCTCGGGAAGACTTGACTTGACAGTCAACTCCTTCCACTGGGGAGCATTTACATAATCAGCTTTAATCTTCATAATATAAACCTATAAAATTCCTATTGATTTTTTTCTTTGTTCCGCTTTTCTCAATGCTATATCGTAAGCCTCTTCATAGTATTTGATAAACTCACTCCACAGCGCTTTCTTTGACAGGGCTTCGGCCTTCTTGCGACAAGCCTCCACTTCTTTATCACTCATGGCAGAGAACGCTGCCACCGTGTCCTTGATGGCATCGGCCACCTCCGAATAGTTATAGTCGGTGCGATGTATTACACTCACGCCATCCACGATATTGCCGTTATGACCGAACTCCTTATTGGCCCAGAGTCCAAAGCCAGCCAAGTCAGTTGTGATACAAGGCACCTTGAAAGCGATGGCCTCCAGAGGCGTATAGCCCCACGGCTCGTAGTACGAGGGATATACGCAAAGGTCGTTGCCCAATACCACATCGTAATAGGTCATGTTGACAATGCCGTCCTTTCCGTCCAGATAGCACGGCAGGAAGATAACCTTTACACTATCGTCCTTATGGTTGTGCATATCGTAATACTTCAGCATGCTCAGCACGTTGTCATGACTCATGTTGTGCAGCCAGTGTGTAATCAACGGAATGTCAAGCGGCGTATCATATACCTTGTCACTTTGCAGACGCTCCTGCAAGTCCTTGCGAGGTTCACCAACCCACCCGGGCACTTCGATGAATGCCACAACTTTTTTCTTCAGGTTCTTGTCACGCAGCAAGCGGTTCATGGCCTCGACAAACACGTCGATGCCTTTGTTGCGGAACTCGTAGCGTCCACTGGTAGATACTATCAGCGTATCGTCGTCAAACCGGTCGCCCGTCAAAGCCTGTGCCACCTGCAGCAGGCGGCGACGAGCTGCATGGCGCTTTCGTGTAAATGCTGCTCCCTTGGGTACGAAACTATTGTCAAAGCCGTTGGGAAGAACGACGTCGACAGGTTTGTCGAGCAGCTCCTTACACTCATTGGCAGTGATGTCACTGACCGTCGTGAAGCAGTCCACATACATGGCAGTCTGCTTCTCTATAGAGTGCTTGCTCTGCATGTTCAGTTCCTCAGCCATCTGGTCGCCATTGTAGGCGAAGAGATAGTCGTACAGCGGCTTCTGATTACCGGCAATCGAACGGCCTATGCTGGTGGCATGAGTCGTGAAGACAGTACCTATCTGGGGCAGCCGATAATTGATATAGAGCGCACCCAGTCCGCACATCCACTCGTTGGCATGATAGACCACACGCTGCTGGTCGTTCAGGAAATAATGATAAAAACTCTCTACAACCAGAGCAGCGGCATAAGAGAACATAGAAGCCTCGTCGTAGTCGCCATAGGCATGAAGAGAGTCTACACCATATTTTTCCCACAGCCAACCATATATCTCATTTTTCTTCTCGAAAAAGGGAATGAAGTCCACGAGAATAGCCACCGGTTCGCCCGGAACAGTCCAACGCCCTATTCTGACGTTGATACCATGTTCCTTGGCCTCCCACTGCCAATCGGCAAAAAGCGACTTTTCTTCTCGAAAATACGGACTTTCATTTTCCTTCCAGAAATCAGGACCAATAAAAATGATATGATCCTTCATGGCTTCCTGTAGTGTCTTTGCGCGAGTGGAAAGTACAGTATAAATTCCTCCTACTTTATTACATACTTCCCAGCTTGACTCAAAGATGTAATCAGGCCTTAAATAATCTCGTTCCATTCTTAATACATGTATTACGGCTACAAAGTTACTTAATTTTTTTTAAATACTAACATGATAAGGCATTTATTTTTCAAGAAAAAAATGCTTTTTTTGACGTAGATTTATTACCTTTGCCTAAAATATATGACATTTATGAAAAGATTGATAGTCATCGCCGTCATCGTGCTCTCCGTATTAGGCGTACAAGCACAGCGTTCAGACACGCCTTTTCGTGCGTACCTTATTAATAAAGAATACGACATCTATCTGCATATAGACTTCTATGCACAGAACATCACCATTCCCGGACAGGAACTCTATGGCGAACTGCCCGGATATCTGCGGAAGCGGCACAACTCCTTCTGCTGGGTGATTACCTCCTGCAAGGTCCTGAGCGACAAAAAGGCTGAGTTACAGCTCATCAACGATTTTGGCAGCGAAGACTTGCAAGCGACGCTGACACGCGAGAATGACTCCCTGTACATCTTGCGGCAGGGCAAAGGCAGCACCATCAAAATACCCCAAAACGGAAAATGGCAGAAACTGCCTAAGACCATCGAACTTATCAGACATTAAAGCTATGAAGACATATCCCATTGCCAAGATTAACCTTGGACTCAACATCGTAGAGAAACGTCCCGACGGATACCACAACCTGCAGACCGTCTTCTATCCTGTCCCCATCAGAGACCTGCTGGAGATAAGCCCTGTGGACGCAGGCGACGAGGATGCAGACGACTGCGATTTAACAGTGACGAATATTCATATTGAGGGCGACGTACGGCAGAATCTTGTCGTCAAGGGCTATCGACTTCTGAAGGAAGACTACCCTACCCTGCCTCCTCTGCGCGCCCACCTCTGTAAGAACATCCCCACACAAGCCGGAATGGGTGGTGGTTCCAGCGACTGCGCCTACATGATACGACTGCTCAACCAGTCGTTCGACCTGCAGCTTACCACAGAACAGATGATTCAGTATGCTGCCCGTTTAGGTGCCGACTGTCCCTTCTTCATTCTCAGCGAGCCCTGCTATGCCGAGGGCATCGGGGAACGCCTCACACCCATCAGCCTCGACCTCAGCAACTGGCATATTGTGGTGGTACGTCCCGACATTCCCGTTCCGACGAGAGAAGCCTTCTCACTGATTCAGCCGAAATATCCTACAAAAAACTGCCGTGAAGTGGTGGCACAGCCCGTAGAGACCTGGCGCGGACTACTGACCAACGACTTTGAAGAGAGCGTATTCGCCCTGCATCCCGAAATCAAGGCCGTCAGAGACAAGTTATACGAAATAGGCGCCACCTATGCCGCCATGTCCGGCTCTGGTAGCGCCCTGTTTGGACTATTCAAGGAATCTCCGACAGAGATTCAGCACATATTCCCTGGGATGTTTACATTCGTCGGACGACTTTAGTCCTTGTCGTCCAGCAGTGCCGACGTACGGACACGGCTCAATGTTTCCGGTGTCATCTGCAAGTAGCTGGCGATATACACCAACGGAGCACGCAACACCAGTTGGGGAGCACGCTTCACCAATTTGGCATAACGCTCCGGCGCCGACTCAAAACGTAGCATGTCGGCACGTATCTGCGAGAGTATCAGCGACTCTTCCAGTATCTTACGGTAAAGCATCTGTATATTCACATTTCTCACAGCCTCACGCTCCAGTCTGGACTTCGGCATGGCAAAGACTATCGTCGGCTCGATAGCTTGAATCTGCAGACGGCTGGGCTGTTCCTTAAACAGGCTCTCGATACTCATACATATCATATTCTCCGTAGCCATATACTCTGTCAGCTCTTTTCCATTCTTGTAGTAGAACTGGCGTATCAGGCCCTTCACCACCCAATAGATATTGCTGGCCACCTCGCCTTCCTTCAGTATCAGTTCTCCCTTCTGAAATTTCATAGGCACCAGTATGCTTTCCAACACGTCCAATTCGTCGTGCGTCATCGTGCTATATCGTCGTGCCAGCTCGCGTGCCACATCTCTTGTAGTCAGTCCAATTGTTGTCATTTGCTTTTTAGTTAATTAGGTTTTAGGTTCGTTGTATTTTTAGTCCAGTTTCAGAACTGCAAGGAATGCTTTCTGAGGAACCTCGACATTTCCGATTTGTTTCATACGCTTCTTGCCGCGCTTCTGTTTTTCCAACAGCTTACGCTTACGACTGACGTCGCCGCCATAGCATTTGGCCGTCACGTCCTTTCTCACCTGCTTGACCGTCTCGCGTGCGATAATCTTGGCACCGATGGCTGCCTGGATGGCTATGTCGAACTGCTGGCGCGGTATCAGCTCTTTCAGTTTCTCACACATGCGGCGCCCGAAGGTCACGGCATTATCTTGATGCGTCAGGGTGCTGAGTGCATCGACCGGCTCGCCGTTCAGCAAGATGTCGAGTTTGGCCAGCTTGGAGAGTCGGAACGAGTCGATATGATAGTCGAACGACGCATAGCCTTTTGAGATAGACTTCAGCTTGTCGTAGAAGTCGATGACGATTTCTCCCAGCGGAAGCATGAATCGCAGTTCCACACGATTGCCGCTTACATACTGCTGGTCTATCAGTTCGCCGCGCTTGTCCAGGCACAGCGTCATAATAGGACCGATGAAGTCGGCCGCCGTGATAATCGAGGCCTTGATATAGGGCTCTTCGATATGGTCTATCATCGTCTGGTCGGGCAGTCCCGATGGGTTGTGCACCTCCTTCACCTCTCCCTGTTTCGTATAGCACATATAGGTAACGTTGGGAACAGTCGTGATGACATCCATGTCAAACTCACGGTCCAGTCGCTCCTGAACAATTTCCATATGCAGCAGTCCCAGGAATCCGCAGCGGAATCCGAAGCCCAGCGCGATGGATGTCTCCGGTGTGAAGGTCAGCGAGGCATCATTCAGCTGCAGCTTCTCCAGCGAGGCCCGCAGGTTCTCATAGTCCACCGGGTCAATGGGATAGACACCGGCGAAGACCATCGGCTTGACCTCCTGGAAACCTTCGATGGCCTTGTCGCAGGGGTTTTGTATATGGGTAATCGTGTCGCCTACCTTCACCTCCTTGGCATTCTTGATACCACTGATGATGTAGCCCACTTCGCCCGTGCGCAGTTCCTTTCTGGGTATCATATCCATCTTCAGCACACCGACTTCGTCGGCCACATACTCCATGCCCGTGTTGAAGAACTTCACCTTGTCGCCCTGACGAATCGTACCATTGGTAATCTTGAAATAGGCGATGATGCCACGGAACGAGTTGAAGACGGAGTCGAAGATAAGGGCCTGCAGGGGTGCCTGCTCGTCGCCCTCGGGATGAGGGATGCGTTCTACGACGGCATTCAGGATATCCTCTACGCCCTCTCCCGTCTTGCCCGATGCGCGGATGATGTCCTCACGGTCGCAGCCGATGAGGTCGATAATCTCGTCTTCCACCTCGTCGGGCATGGCACTGGGCATGTCGATCTTGTTGATGACAGGAATAATCTCCAGATTATTGTCAATGGCCATATAAAGATTCGAGATGGTCTGCGCCTGAACGCCCTGCGTGGCATCGACCACCAGCAGTGCACCCTCGCAGGCCGCTATGGAGCGGCTTACCTCGTACGAGAAGTCCACATGCCCTGGCGTATCTATCAGGTTCAGGATATACTTCTCGTCCTTGTACATATACTCCATCTGGATGGCGTGGCTCTTGATGGTGATGCCGCGCTCGCGCTCCAAATCCATATCGTCGAGCATTTGTCCTTCCGTCACCTGGATGGTCTTGGTATATTCCAGCAGGCGGTCGGCCAGTGTTGACTTACCATGGTCGATGTGAGCAATGATGCAGAAGTTCCTTATATGATCCATTTTACCTTAAAATATATAGCGTTGCAAAGGTACAAAAAAAAAAACAATAATCAATCACAATGATAAAAAAAATCACGACAGGATACCAAATTATCCTGTCGTGATTCTATATTTCGTACTTCTGTAATCAGAAGAAGAGATAGCGATTGTCTACGACATCAGCCTTCAGGTAGAGCTCGTTCAGGAAGCGGCTGGCAGCCTGCATGGCCTGCTGCTGCAACTGCTGGCTCTGCTGCTTCACGTCGAAGGTCACGCCCGGACGCTGCTTCTTATCCAGCACCTGGAACACATAGGCTGCGCCATTGCCCTTGACAGGAGTAGCGTGGAACTCACCTTTCTTGGCACCACTGACGGCACCGCTCAGTGCGGGCTCGCTGGCACCTGCCGACTGTACGAAGACAGGAGCAGAGAAGGTAATCTGACGCACGCTGTCGACGGTGGCACCCTTCTGCTTGGCGGCGGCGATATCCTTGACACCTGCCAGTTTCTCGGCAGCCTTCTCAAACTTCTTGTCACGAATCACCTGCTGCTTCACGTCCTCCTTGACATCAGCCAGATCACGAAAGCCTACGGGGTGCACCTTGGTCAGAGCGATGACCAGCAGATGGTCGTTGTTGCCACACTCATAGAGCGGTGACACATCGCCGACCTTGGCATCAAACACCCACTTCATGGCGTCGTGGGTGGCGCGCAGACCAGCTACGTTGTGCTCGGAGTTGTAGATGTCGCTGCGCTCCTGGACACGGAAGCCGAACTTCTGTGCGTTCTTCTCGAGCGACTCGATGTCCTTGTTCTCACTGACATACTGGCTGAAGTTATTATAGGCCGTCGAATAGGTCGACTTAGAGAAATCGATGGTATGCTTCACCACGGCAGCGTCGTACTTGTCGACCATGGCGCGGCGGGCAGTCACCTGCAGCACGATGCTGGCCTGTGAGAACTGGAGGTTCTTCGTTTCGCCTGCACCCAGCGTCTGCAGCGTGTTGAGATAGGTCTTAGTGTCAGCATCAATGGTCTGTGCACGCTCGTACATAGCTGATGTCATCCACTGCTTCTCGCCCGTCTGACCATATTTCTTGGCCAGCTGCTCGAAGTCGGCACCACCCTGAAGGGCTGTATAGATGCTGTCGGCACGCTTGGCTGCGGCATCAGCACTCTCGGCGACCACCTGAATCTGGCGGTACTCCACCGAGTCGGGCATCTGTGTCTTGGCAATCAGCTTGACGACATTAAGCGTATTGTCGTATGCCGTCTCAAAGGGAGCCGTCACCTGTCCTACGTGCATCGAATCCAGCTTAGCGGCGATGTCGGCAGGGAAGGCGCTGCGGGTGGCAGCAATACCTGTATAGGCAATCTGAGACTGAGCCTTACGAATGGCCTCGGCAGGCACCACGCCAGCCTCCAGCTGCTGCTGGGCCTCCTTCATGGTCTTCATCAAGGCATCGCGGTCGGCCTTGGATGCCACCACTTGGAAGTCTACGTATTTGATATCACGGCTCTCTGCATACTGCTTGTACATCTCCTTCTGCTCGTCATACTTTGCCTTCAGGTCGGCGTCGTTCACCTCCACGTCGGCATCCTTAATAGAGCTGTAGGGGATGCTGGCCAACAGTATGTCGCTCTCTTCGTTCTGGTCCATGAAAGCCATCTGAGCCGACACGGGATTGCTGAAGAGGCACTGTGAGAGCAGCGTCTGGTACTTGCCGCCCAGAATCTGCTGACGGAGGTTCTTCTCCACAAATTTCCAGTAGTTATAGATGCGGGTATACTGCTCCATCATCTGGGCATTGCCACCCTGCGACTGCTGCTTCTTGTAGTCGTTCAGGAATTTCGTGAGCTGGCTCACCTCGAAACGACCAGTCTGCCGATTGACAAAAGGAGTCTGCATCAGCATGGGGTTGGTGCCGGCCTTGAGCACGTTCTGCAACTCCTCGTCGGTGACGGTCAGACCCAGCTTGCTGGTCTCCTCCTCCAGGATGGCGTTGTTGACAAACTGCTGCCACACCTGGTCCTTCACCTGATTGAGCTCGTCCTCACTGAGGTTGTCGCGACCCTGGGTCATCTTGATGACCTCCTGATACTCGTCGACCAGTGCCTGGAAGTCCTGCACTGAAATTTTCTTACCTAACACTTCGCCGACTTGCTGACGACGCTCGTTGCCCGTAGCTTCGCACGAGCGGAACATCTCTTCGGCAATAAATGCAAAAAGGGCCAGACCAATCACTGTAGCGAGTACTGGTCCCCAGCTTCTGATTTTTCCAATTGCTGCCATTGTTTTCTTTTTATTTATTTTCTTTGTATTCTTAATTTCAAAATTCAGCCGACAAAATTACAAAATTTGTGCGAAATACCGACATCTTTTTGCAAAAAAATGCCCTATTCAACGACTTTTAGTCTCACTAATTCGATTTTTGTCATGGTATTCTTGATAATTTTAAACTCAAAGCGCCCTATTCTCACCACTTCGTTGAGTTTGGGGAACGACTGATACTCGTGCAGGATAAGGCCTCCTACGGTCATGTAGTCGTCACTCTCCGGCAGGTCGAGGCCAAACAGTTCGTTGACCTTCTCTATCTCCAGACGGGCCGAGAGCAGATACTCGCCGTCTTCCAGCTGTTTGGCCACATATTTCTGGTTGTCGTGCTCGTCCTCGATGTCGCCGAATATCTCCTCGACGATGTCCTCGAGCGACACCAGTCCACTGGTACCGCCAAACTCGTCGACGACGACGCCCAGCGACTTTTTCTGCTGCAGGAAGATGTGCATCATTTTGCGGGCGGCCATCGTCTCGGGCACATAGGGCATCTGCTGGATATGCTTGGTGATGTCGGAAAACTGCTTGAACAGTTCTGAAGAGTGGACATAGCCGATGATATGGTCGATGTCCTCCCGATACACCACAATCTTGGAGTGGCCACTCTCCACAAACTTGTTTTTCAGTTCGTCGATGGTACAGTCGTCGATGTCGATGGCGTCAATCTCCGTGCGGGGCACCATGCAGTCGCGCACCTTGGTGTCGGAGAAGTCGAGCGCATTATGGAATATCTTGACCTCCTCCTCGATATCGTCCTCGTTCTGCGCATTGTCGATGCTCGACTGCACCAGATAGTCGAGGTCTACCTTCGTAAACTCCTTGTCTTCGGACTCTTTCGGCAGTCTGACGCCTACCAGCCGCAGCAGTCCCCTCGACAACAGGGTGGCAAAGCGGGAGATGGGGTAAAGCACCACGTAGCAGACATAGGCCGGCACGGCGAAGACCGTCAGCATGGTGTTCGGGTTCGACTTGAAAACCGTCTTGGGCAGGAATTCGCCTGTGAAGAGCACGATGACCGTAGACAGCAGCGTGTCGGCAGTCACTCGTGCACCGTCGGCCAGCGGATAGAAGAGCGTGGCGTCGAAGATACGGGCAAAGAGGATGCCGTAGACCACCAGTGCGATGTTGTTGCCCACAAGCATCGTCGACACGAAGTTGTTGGGATGGCGGTAGAACACCTCTATTGCGCGCTGCGCCAGCCCACCCTTCTCTCGCTCCATCTCGGCCCGCAGCCGGTTGCTCGACACGAAGGCAATCTCCATGCCGGAGAAGAAGGCCGAGAAGACCATTGTCACGATGAGTCCTATGATAAGATTTGTCATTGCTGGTAAGTTGATTTCTGAGTCGCCGCACGTCGTGTGGCAGCCTTTCTGACGGGCGGTGCCGCCGCCGTGTCGGCTGGCGTCGCTGTCGCCGGTGCTTCGGCCTGCTCCTCTTCGCCCTCCATGTCCGACTGCTGGAACGAGCCCACCGAGTTGGTCACCTCGTAGCGCGTCATGTGCTCGTCGCTGCGGAAGAAGGTGCCTTCCATGGTGCGCTCGGGCGTAGTCACCCTGGAGAACTTATAAGAATAGAATTCGTGGCGGATGCCGTCCCAGTAGAGTTCCTCACTGCGGAACACCAGTCCGTTGACGTTGCGGATATACACGCGGCCTCGCAGTTCCCACAGTTTCTGCTGGTCATAATACCACGCCGTGTCGGCCTGTATGTAGCCCTCGATATGGAACGACGGGTCGAACTGCTCCATGAAGATGCCCTTCTCGAACGTCCAGCGCGGCGGATTCTTGATGGTGTTGACGTCCCATCGCTCGGTCACGATTCTGTACTTGATGACGCCCGAGTCGGAGATGAGCGTGTTCACACCGTAGCTCACCATCATCGACGCAGAGTCGCGGTCGTGCACGGCGGGTGCCGTATGCGACTTCTGCTCCGAACAGGCGCTCAGGCAGAGATAGGCCGTCAACAAGAATATAGGTATTAGTCGACCTTCCATTTAGCAAACCAGCGTTCATTGAACGTCAGCCCAATATTGATGCGGAACGTGTTCTCCGTCACCAGATTCTTGGCCGATGCATGCACCCACTGGGCACTGATGTTCAGCGTCGAACGATTGTTCCAGCCATTGATGATGGGGATGCCGAAGCCTGCCGAGAGGCACAGTTCGCTGGGACCGTTCTGCCCCTGTACTTTATAATAAGGTGTAGCATAGGATATACCTGCCTTGTAGTGCACGCGGCTGAGGAATCGGCGACTTGTCAGGCTGGGAATCCAGTCGGCACCCAGCGCCACCTGATGGCGGTCCTTCATCTGTCCGCCCACCAGTTCGTAGTGGTCGTTCTGCGGATTGAACATGGGATAGTCCAGCGAGCCCCACCTCTGCATACGGTAGTCTAAGGCCAGCGTCAGGCTGCGCTTGTGGACCACGCTGGCGCCGACGCCAAAGGAAAAGGGAATCGACAGTGCCTTGTCCAGGCGGATGGTGTCCGACGTTATCACGCCGGTCTGATTGTCCACGTTGGCGGTCAGCATCTCTGCCGTATTGTTCAGGCCGTGGCCGAGTCCCACCGTGGCACCCAGCGTCAGCACGTCGTTCTTGTTTATCTGTTTCTGCCACTGCACACCGAAGTCCAGCTTGTAGCTCTTCACGGACGTCGAGTAGCCCTTGGTCAGGGTGTTGACATAGGTGTCGGAACTGATGACGGACGTTGTCTTCTCCCACTTGCCCCAGAAGTACGACACGTTGAAACCTGCGGAGAATCCCTTCATAAACTCCCAGCCGGCACCGAGGAACACCTGCGAGAAGCCGCCGTCGCCCTCATGGCGCTCGTTGGTATAGCTGGCACTGCTGCCGATATAGTCGGCGCTATAGTAGTTGTAGCCGATATTCGAGTATGGGACGACGCCAAAGCTCACGCCCACCTTGGGCAGCAGGCGGAAACCGGCTACGACATAGTCGAAGTTGCCCGTCTTGGCATTGACCTTCTTACCACCCTCCTTCAGGTTGGTAATCTGCCCCATCACGCCGGCGTCGAATATCATGGTCAGCGAGTCTACCGAAGAATAGGATGCGGGGTTCTGCATGTTCACGTATTTTCCGTTGCGCAAGCCGATACCCACACCGCCCATACCGCGGTTGAAGCCCTGCGACTGGTCTGCCAATACACCTAAGCCGAACTGGCTGTAGGGCGAAAGCGTACTGCTCACTTGAGCCTTGGCGGGCAGCAGCATCGTGCCGGCCAGCAGACCACAAAATAGTTCTCTCTTCATCTAATTATGTTTAAACATTTCGATTTCAGCCTGCAAAATTATTGAAAAAAAACGAAATAAACGCACGATAAGTGGAAAATATAGGTTAATTTTGCATCGTGAAACATTTTAAAATTATTTTTAAAGTTCTTTTAAGCCTGTCTGCAGCCTTTCTGGCAAGTACCGCCAGGGCCGACCAGACGTTCACCGCCGAATATCTTGACTCCGTAGAAGTAAGCCTGCTCACCTGCCAGCCTCACGACGAGATATACAGCCTCTATGGCCACACGGCACTGCGCTGGCACGACCTGCACGACGAGGAGACCGACATCGCCTTCAACTGGGGCGTCTTCAACTTCAAGGCCCCTCATTTTGTGGCGCGCTTCGTCTTCGGGCTTACCGACTACGAGCTGGGAGGCTTCCCCTTCAGCATCTTCCAGAAGGAGTACAGGCACTATGGCAGCATGGTCACCGAACAGGTGCTCAACTTGACCAGCGACGAGAAGCAGCAAGTGTACAATTCGCTCTGCGTCAACCTGCTTCCAGAGAACGCTGTGTATCGCTACAACTACTTCTACAACAACTGCACGACACAGGCACGGGACATCATCGAGAGATGCATCAACGGAAAGATAGAATATGCTGGCGGCGAGGATGTTACAGACAGTTACCGGAGCACCATACACAAGATGACGGAGCGCCATCCGTGGGCCCGATTCGGCAACGACCTGCTGCTGGGCATCAAGGCCGATATGCAGACGACGAGACGCCAGCAGGAGTTTCTGCCCGACCACCTGATGTACGACTTCGACCACGCCCGGATCTGTCACGACGGGCAGTACCGCCCACTGGTCAAGGAGCGCCGCGTCGTCGTTCCGCCTGGTGTGCAGACGGTGCAGCACGGGTTTCCGCTCTCGCCCCTTCAGTGCGGTATAATACTGGCCGGTGTCGCCGTCATCCTCTTTGCGGTGCAGTGGCGCACCCGCCGCATCTTTCTGTTCTGGGACGTCGCGCTGATGGTCGTCACGGGCACCTTCGGCATCGTACTCTTCCTGATGCTCTTCTCCCAGCATCCCACCGTCAGCGTCAACCTGCAGTTCCTGCTGCTCAATCCCCTGCCCTGGCTCTACCTGTGGCCCGTCGTGCGCCATCGCCCCACCCGCTATTGGAGCATCACGGCCGTCCTCGCCGTGCTCTTCCTCGTGGGTGGTTGCTTCCAGAGCTATGCAGCAGGCATTCAGGCCATAGCCCTCTGCCTGCTGCTACAGTGCTTCCTGCACCTCAAGAGCCGAAAAACTGCGTGAAAGCCTTTACCGTATAGACTTGGTCGGCCACGCTGCCCGTCTCCCTGCAACTGTGCATGGCCAGGATGGCATTGCCCATGTCGACACCCCTGAGCGGTATCGACGAGGCCAGGATGTTGCCCAGCGTGCTGCCGCCAGCCACATCGGAGTGGTTGACAAAGCGCTGGCAGGGCACGCCTGCCTTGCGGCAAATCTCTGAGAACACGGCTGCCGAGACGGCATCGCTGGCATACTTCTGTGCAGCGTTGAACTTGACGACGGGACCGCCGCCTAGCACGGGATGGTTGGTGGGGTCGTACTTCTCGCTGTAGTTGGGATGCCAGGCATGGGCGTTGTCGGCAGAAATCATGAAAGCCCGCTCCACGGCCTGATAGAAGGCCTCCTCCGTGCCGCCCTGCGCCAGGGCGATACGCTTCAGCACGCCAGCCAGGAAGGGGCTGCCGGCACCCTGCTTGGTCTGCGAGCCCGTCTCCTCGTTGTCGAAGATGGCCAGCACCTTCGTCGTGTCCGTATCGGGCGTGTCGAGGAGTGCCTGCAGTCCGGCATGACACATCGAGAGGTCGTCCAGCCGGCCTGACGAGATGAACTCGTCGTGCAGGCCGAAGGTGCAGGCGGGTGTCGCATCGGCCAAGTAGAGGTCGAAGTCGAGCACGTCGTCCTGACGGACAGCGAGCTCACTGCAGATGAGGTTCATCAGCATATTGCCCTTCTCCAGTTCGTCCGTGACGATGCCGAGTATGGGCAGCACATCCTTCTGCTTGCTCAGTTTGACACCGTCGTTCACCTGCCGGTTGAAATGGATGGCCAGGTTGCTGATCTGCATCAGCGGGCGTTTCACGTGCAGCAGCATCGTCTTGGGACTCATCTCGTCGTCTCCGCGCAGTATCACCCTGCCGGCAAGCGTCAGCGGACGGTCGAACCAGGTCGACATGATAGGCCCGCCATACACCTCGGTGTTCAGCTTGACGATGCCACCCTCGCACGCCATCTCGGCATTGGGCTTGATGCGGAACGTGGGCGAGTCGCAGTGGGCGCATATCATGCGGAATCCGGCGTCGGCAAGGCTCTTGCGCCCGATGTGGAACGCATATACCGACGAGTCGTTCTTGGTGACATACAGCTTGTCGCCGGCCTTCACCTGGCCGATGGCCTCACACGGGTCCATGCGGCGGTATCCGGCCTGCTCCAGTTCGTTCACGATATTCCTTACTGCCAGGAAGTTCACTGGCGAGGCATCCAGAAAGTTCAGTAATCTCTTTATCATAACACTTCGTTTTAGATTTCCTACTGCAAAAATACACAATCAGCGGTAAAATGCGACAAAAAAGCAAAAAAAAATTGTATCTTTGCCGAGAATTTTCCAATACAAAGCGATGAAAAGACTTTACCTATCCCTCATACTGACTGCCGTTTGCAGCCTGTTGGCGGCACAGAAGGTCGCCTCATCCATCAAGAACACGACATCGTCATCGTTGAAGAATAAGGCTCACGTGAGTTCGGCAAATTCGCGTAGTTCCACATAAAGTATATTGATGTAAACGCCGAACTCTCGAAAAAAAATAAGATTCACAACAACCCTTATTTGTCTGTGTAACTGAACTTTAGGTGTGAAACTAAGTTTTGGAAGACACAGGCATGCAGTCCATGTGTGCATATCTACCAAAATAGGCTGAACCATCATCTATTCCTGGTTTATCACCGTCCGGAGAGCCTTACTTCATATCGTGCGACGGCCGTGGTAGATATGTGCGACAGCCGTCGCACGATACGATGCAAGCGTCGCACAATATGAAATAGACTATTATGGGAGATGATACAGACGTGACATACCAAAAACATAGTTTCACACGTATCTCGTTAAACACCAATGGCATACAACTATTTATGAAACTACTTTTTTCATCGAACTCACGTTAATAATACGTGAGTTCGACGTAAGCCTTACGCAATAAGTCTACTTTTGTCGATGATTTCTAAATTCATTTCAGGCTTCTTTGGCAGCAGGTTGTAGGCAATAAGCCCAGCGAACAGGTTTGTGGCAAAGTTGTCAATGGAGCGGTGTCTGGTATGCTCAATCTGGCATACATTCTTCAACTCGTCATTCACTGTCTCAATAACAGAGCGTTTCCTTAGCATGAGCTTGTCATAGAGGTTCATCAGTGAATTCTTCATGTTCTTCTTGATCTTCGTGACCAGATGTATGATCGAATAGCCCATCTTTTTTCTTTGGTTTGTTGTCGAAGAATCCCATAAGCTTGCTTATATTGCAGACTTATATGTGAACAACTCTGTATCTTCCAAGTCTGGGCGTTCTGTCACCTCTCTTACGTAATCACGTACCAGATGCCGCCACTCATTAGGTTTCATGCTAAAATACTTTTCTTGGAATTCACGTATGCACTCTAGATAAATGGTCTCAATGGTTGTGCCATCTTCCAGTTCCATCATGTTGTGAATCAGCTTACGAACATCATTATCATCAGGTATGTTGGCTAACATTGAACCAGAAGCAATGAAACGAACCTCATCAGCTTTCTTGCCTCGTCTTGATGGTGAAGCGACTTTCATTGTTGGTTGTGAAGAGCCTTGGCTAATACTCTCGCCATTAGCAACCCTCACTAAGTCATGTATCTCATTCACATAGTTACGCACTGCTATGAAGTTCTTACCAAACGTATCAATCCATTCATATTGTGCAAACGGTTCCTCTTCCATAAGCGTATTGGGGGTAATATCACCGTTGTCACAAACGTATGTTATGATACTCTTGATATATTCCTCTTGCAGAGTGTTAAGTGTGGTGTCTGATAGGAACTGTGAGAATCGTTCCATAGCAATATGGCGGTCAACACCTATCTGTGAGCGTATAAACGCACCTACACTGTCACCACATATCATATTGCTCTTGGCAATGAATTTCTCATAGTCCTCTTTAGTGCCTAGTTCCTTCCAACATATCTTTTCCAGTTCGCTAATGTCTGCCGATGTCAGTTTCTCCATGTTCACTATCTTCTGGATAACTGGCAGTTCTTTATTCTCTGCTAGGAAATCCATTACTCGCTGTTTGTATGAGGTCTGCAATGGCACATCTTTGGGT
>JAGAXW010000019.1 GCA_017847725.1 Prevotella sp. | reverse complement strand
TACCTAGGCACTTGCCTCCTCACTCCCCACGGCCATAATCTCTAGCAAAGCTACAAAATCATAGCCGTATGTACTAAATTTATACGATGATTAACATCTTACATTTAGAACATTATCTATAATCTGGTGCAAAGGTAAGAGGTACTTGGGTATGACGGCTGCTATGACTCAGGTATCTGTCCCCACGGCTATTCCGGAAGATGCTCGCTCAGCCCAGTCGCCTCTATCCAGGTTGCGATATCCGATGGCCTCGGCGATGGTGTGGGCTACTTTGAGGATGTGGCCCCTCCCCCCGCCCTCCCCTGTAGGGAGGGAGCTGAAGCGCTCGGTCTGGATGTTGCGGGCCTTGATGACTCGCTCGCGGATGACGGCCGACGGCTCGCCGGGCTTCATTTGCGAGAGCTGGGCGAAGGGCACGGCCTGGATTTCGCAGTGGATGTCTATCCGTGCGGCGGTTTTGTACGCCGAAGATCCTATACAGGTACTACTTGTTAGCATCGTTTTTCCCCTTGCGCTTTACTTTCTTTTCAATACCCTTAATGCTCTCCAGATAGGCTTGCTCAACAGACGAGAGTGTCTTAACTTGAAACTTGCGGTATTCAGCTACAGCCTTCTCCATTGCCTCTTCGTGACTGATAGTACCGCCATCGGTTAGTAGTTCTTCACCTATAGACACGATATTATTGTCAAGTTGGCGAACATAGTCTTCCATATACATAGGTCGGTGCTTTAATGCCTGGATTTCTGCAAAGTCGAAATATCCGGATACGAGGTTATTCAAAATCTTTAACTCGTCAGCCGACAGGTAGTTCTTGGCAATCTTCACATCGTTGAGACAAGGTAGTTCTCCCTTGAATGTGGTCAATCCCATAAAAGGCTTGTCGGCATCAGCCCGCTCATAGATGACTTCTGCCGCTGTATGTCCGTGGGCAGCATAGTGGAGCTTGTTCTGCACAATCTTGAAGAATAGCCGTGAGGTGTCTGAGCGTGGGTCGTAGTCAACGGCTGTGGCATAGAGGTCAAGCACCTGCCGATACAGCACTTTCTCTGAGGAACGAATGTCGCGGATACGGTCAAGGAGTTCTTTCCAGTAACTGCCACCGCCGAGGTTCTTCAATCGCTCATCGTCCAATGCAAAGCCTTTCACAATATATTCATGCAGCCGTTCTGTAGCCCATTGACGGAAGCGAGTACCTTGTATTGATTTTACCCGATAGCCAACAGAAATAATCACGTCCAAATTATAGAAGTTGGTTGGCTTGGTAGAAAAATCGGAAATTCCGATTTTTCTCTTCGTCACATCTTCTTCCAACTCTCCTTCCTCATATATATTAAGGATGTGCTCATTGATTGTTGAGCGCGATTTTCCAAACAGTTCCGACATTTGGTCAATGGTCAGCCAAACAGTCTTATCTTCCAATCGCACATCTAGTCGAACGACACCGTCCTCCGACTGATAGATAATAATATTTCCTTTGTTCTCGTCCATAGTTTAGTTATATAATCCCCTTAAAACTTATAAAAATATCAGGTATCCGTCCCATAATTCTCAATCTTCATTGCGGCTGAAATAGTCATTAAATATGAAGGTTAGATTTTTATGTTTCCCATATAAAGAGAAACTTCCGTCTCTCATTTCCCAAAATTCGACAAAACCATCTTTTGTTTTAATCATAGCTTTTTTATCTCCAAACATGGCTCGATTCATTGTAAAGCTTGCCGAGACTATTCTACTTGTATATGTACTCCCACCAACAGATATTGTAACTTTTGTTTTTGAGAACCTTGTTTCGCTGTACTTGTAATGATACCATTTCTTGGGTGTGTAATTATTATCTCCTACATAGATTCTATGACCGCTAAAGTTATATATGGTATTATAATTTATAAAATCGGTTGTTATCGTTTCTTTTTCAATCCAATCTGCATTTACCTCAATAGAAGATTCCTTTTGTTCTGTCGAAATGGTTTCATTGAGGTTTTCACCCATTGTGTCTTTGGTATAGATATATACGATAGCAATAGAACCGACTATGAGCAAAAGGAGAAAAGCGATAGAAGTAGTAATCTTCTCTCTCTTTACTTGGTTAGAAGCATCTGGCTGTTCATCTTTCTTCATAATTATTATCATTAAGTTAATTATTATATTCCCCGCTCTGCCCAGTCGCCACGGTCGAGGTTACGATAGCCGATGGCTTCGGCGATGTGCATGGACTGGACTTTTTCTGAGCCGGAAAGGTCGGCGATGGTGCGGGCGACCTTCAAGATGCGGCTGTAGGCACGGGCGGAGAGCTTGAGACGCTCCATGGCCATGCGGAGCATATCGAGGCTTTGGGCGTCGGGCTCGGCGTATTCGTGAAGCATGCGCTCGGTCATTTGGGCGTTGCAGTGGATGCGGCCCCTCCCCCCGCCCTCCCCTGTAGGGAGGGAGCTGAAGCGCTCGGTCTGGATGTTGCGGGCCTTGATGACTCGCTCGCGGATGGCGGCCGAGGGCTCGCCGGGCTTCATTTGCGAGAGCTGGGCGAAGGGGACGGCCTGGATTTCGCAGTGGATGTCGATGCGGTCGAGTAGGGGACCGCTGATTTTGTTCATATAGCGCTGAATCTGTCCGGGGGTGCAGACGCAGTGGTGGGTGGGGTCGCCATAGTAGCCGCAAGGGCAGGGGTTCATTGAAGCCACAAGCATGAAGGAACAGGGATACTCCACGTTGTACTTGGCACGACTGATGGTGATGTGGCGGTCTTCCAGTGGTTGGCGTAGTACCTCGAGGACGCTACGCGACAGCTCCGGCATTTCGTCGAGGAAGAGAACACCGTTGTGCGCCAGCGAGATCTCGCCTGGCTGTGGGTTTTGACCACCACCTACAAGGGCTACCTGAGAGATGGTGTGGTGGGGAGCGCGGAATGGACGCTGACTGATGAGGCTGGTGTCACGGCTCAGCTTGCCGGCCACGCTGTGAATCTGCGTTGTCTCAAGGCTTTCTGCCAACGACAGTGGGGGCAGAATGCTGGGCAGGCGCTTGGCCAGCATCGACTTACCACTACCCGGCGGCCCTATCATGATGAGGTTATGTCCGCCAGCGGCAGCAACCTCTAATGCGCGCTTGACGCTCTCCTGTCCGCGGACGTCGCTGAAGTCCAGTTCGAAGTGGTTCTGCTGTTCGTAGAACTCCTTGCGGGTGTCGATGTGGGTAGGCTCATAGTCGGTACTGCCATTTATAAATTTGATGACATCCATCAGAGAGTCCATGCCATAGACTTCCAACTGGTTGACGACGGCAGCTTCGCGGATGTTCTGCTGGGGTACGATGAGCCCTTTGAACTTCTCCTTTCGAGCACGTATGGCGATGGGGAGTGCGCCACGTATGGGTTGTAGGTGTCCGTCGAGGCTCAGTTCACCTACCATCATGTAGTCGGCCAGTCGCTCACTCTCCACCTTGCCGTTGGCGGCCAGTATGCCGATGGCTACCGGAAGGTCGTAGCCGGAACCTTCTTTCTTGAGGTCGGCAGGCGAGAGGTTGACGGTGGTGTCCATGGTGGGCATCTTGAATCCGTTGTTCTGCAAGGCGGCGCGAATGCGGTCGTAGCTTTCCTTGACAGCAGTGTCTGCCAGACCAGTCAGGTGAAACTGTACACCACGGGTCATGCTGACTTCGGCGGTGACTGTGGTGACTTCGAGCCCGTTGACTGCGGCACAATAGGTTTTTACCAGCATATATAATATTAGATTTTGTACAAAGATACGAATAAAATGAGAATTAAGGATTATTATTTGGGAAATATTTGTATCTTTGCAATCGTTGGTACAATTTATGCCAGACTCCAGTAAAGGTGGAATAAACTACTAAAACGATGTATATGAAACGATTAGTGATGTTGATGCTGCTGTTGCCGACGATGTTGGCAGCGGTGGCTGTGGAGAATTATCCTTACCGCAGTGACTACCTGTGGGTGGCCGTTCCTGACCATGCCGACTGGCTTTATGAGGTTGGTGAGAAGGCAACGGTAGAGGTGCAGTTCTACAAGTATGGTATTCCACGCGACGGTGTGGTAGAGTGGGAGGTGGGCACCGACCTGCTGGCCTCAGACACAAAAGGTAAGGTGACGCTGAAGGGCGGTCGTGCCAAGATACAGATGGGTACGGCCAAGAAGCCATGCTTCCGTGACCTGCGCCTAAAGATGCAGCTGGATGGGAAGACGTATGAGCACCATGTAAAGGTGGGCTTCTCGGCAGACCGCATCCAGCCGTTTACCCAGGAGCCGAAAGACTTCTGGACCTTCTGGCAGCAAGAACTGAAGGAGGCTGCGAAGATGCCCGTACACTATACAAAGGAGTACGTCGCCGAGATGTCCAACGAGCGTGTCGACTGCTATCGCATGAAGATAGATCTTGACCGTCAGAAACATTCGTTCTATGCTTATCTGCTGGTGCCCCATGGAGCCAAGAAAGGCAGTTGTCCAGTCGTGCTGACACCGCCGGGAGCCGGCGTCAAGACTATCAAGGACGGAATGGCGCGTCGTTTCTGGCCCGAGAATGGCTTTATCAGGATGGCGATAGACATTCACGGTCTGAATCCTACGATGACCGACCAGCAGTGGGCCGAGATTAATGCCGCCTTCAACAACCGCGACAATGGATACCTTCGCCAGAATCTGGAAGACCGCAAACAGTATTATATGAAGCATGTATATCTCGGACTGGTACGCTGCATCGATGTACTGACGGCTATGCCCGAGTGGGACGGGCGTAATGTCATTGTAGCTGGCGGCAGCCAGGGCGGTGCCTTGGCGCTTATTGCCACGGCACTCGACAAGCGCATCACCCATTGTGTCGCCAACCATCCCGCACTGAGCGATATGGCGGCAGGCTCTGCGGGCCTGACAAGCGGCTATCCGCACTTTACGAAAGAGAGTGGCGCCTATTCGGCCGCATGCATGCAGACGCTGCCGTACTATGATGTGGTGAATTTTGCACGCCACATTGATACACCGGTATATATGACCTGGGGCTATAACGACAACACCTGTTCGCCCACCACATCGTATGCCGTATGGAATGTGCTGAAGTGTGAGAAAGAGAGCCTGCTTACGCCCATCAACGAGCATTGGACCAGCGACGCTACAGACCGCGGTCAGATGGAGTGGGTAAGGAAACGCCTGAAATAAGGTAGAAAAAAATGCCCGCAGCTGATGTGCGGGCATTTTTATTTATAGGTATGTGTGTCTGATTACTCAGCAACCAGCGTGAAGCGCTTGAAGTCAACAATCTTCAGCTCCTTGTCCTGCTGGGCGAGCCACTGGCTGACAGTAGCCTTGTCGCCGTCGCCGAACTGGAACTCCTGGTCTACCAGGCAGTTCTCCTTCAGGAACTTGTTGACACGACCCTTGGCGATGTTCTCGATCATAGGCATCTTCAGCTGAGCCTCACCCTCGGCCTTGGCGGTCTCGATGAGTTGGCGAGCCTCGTCGGCCTGCTCCTTGGTGAGCCAGCCCTTGGCCATGTTCGACTCGATGTGGTCTTCAGAGTCTACGAGGTTGGGGTTGATGCCAGCCTTCTTGAGCTTCATCTCCACGTACTTCTCAACCTGCTCGAGCTTGGTCTTCTCGACAGCCGTCTTGTACTCCTCGTCGAGGATTTTCTGGTCGACGCTCTCTGCGTTCAGGGCTACGGGCTTCATGGCAGCCACCTGCATGGCCAGCTTGTGACCTACTTCGGCAGCATTCTTGTTGAGCTGTACCATGGTGCACAGGGTGTTCTTACCCATGTGGTTGTAGACCTCGATGTTATCACCCTCGAGCACGAGGTAGCCGTCGAGCTCCATCTTCTCGCCGGTGATACCAGAACGCTGTGTGACAGCCTCCTGGGCAGTCTGGCCGTTGATGAGCAGTGCCTTGACAGCCTCGATGTCCTTGCACTTGTTAGCGATGGCAGCGTCAAGGATGCTCTGGGTGAGTGCAATGAAGTCGGCACCGTTTGCTACGAAGTCGGTCTCGCACTTCAGGGCAATCATTGCGGCAAAGCCGTCGACAGCCTTTACGAGTACGCAACCATTGGATGTCTCACGATCGCTACGCTTGGCAGCGATAGCCAGTCCGCGCTCACGCAGCAGTTCCTTGGCCTTGTCGAAGTCGCCCTCGGCCTCGGTCAGTGCCTTCTTTACGTCGGCGAGACCGGCACCGGTCATGGCGCGGAGCTTCTTGATATCGTCTATTGAAATAGCCATAATCTTTTCGTTATTTTACCTTTTACTATTTACTTTTTATTACTCAGCAGCGGGAGCAGCCTCTTCAGCTACGGGAGCCTCCTCGGCAGCAGCCTTGCGGGGCTTGCGTGCGGCGCGCTTAGCCTTGCCCTCTTCAGCTTCAGCCTCGGCCTGAGCGTCGGCAGCCTTCTCGTCGGCCTTCTCTACCTTGCGCTCCTCGATACCCTCGTTGATGGCGGCGCAGCAAGCAGAGAGGATGACCTCTACGCTGTCCTTGGCGTCGTCGTTGGCGGGGATGATGAAGTCGATGTTCTTGGGGTCAGAGTTGGTGTCAACGATACCGAATACGGGGATACCCAGGCGGTTAGCCTCGCGAACGGCAATCTGCTCCTTCAGCACGTCGACCACGAACAGGGCGCTGGGCAGACGGGTCAGGTCGGCGATAGAGCCAAGGTTCTTCTCCAGCTTGGCGCGCTGGCGAGTCACCTGCAGCAGTTCGCGCTTTGACAGGTTGCTATAGGTACCATCCTGCATCAGTTTGTCGATGTTCGCCATTTTCTTGACGGCCTTGCGGATAGTCGGGAAGTTGGTCAGCATGCCACCCGGCCAGCGCTCAATGACGTAAGGCATACCAACGCTCTGAGCCTTCTCGGCGATGATTTCCTTAGTCTGTTTTTTAGTAGCGACGAACAGCACTTTCTTGCCGCTCTTGGCAATCTGCTTGAGGGCGTCGGCAGCCTCGTCAATCTTAGCTACCGTCTTATGCAGGTCGATGATGTGAATACCGTTACGCTCGGTATAGATGTAGGGAGCCATTGCAGGGTTCCACTTACGCTTCAGGTGGCCGAAGTGGCAGCCAGCCTGCAGCAATTGGTCAAAATTTGTTCTTGCCATTTTGATTTTCTTTTTTTTGTTGTTTACTTTCTTTTTAATTCTGAAGACTCGAACTTGCGGTCTCCTTGTCCAGAATCAGCCACTTCGTAGCTGTTAGCGATGGGCCTTTGGCCGTTAGCTGACGGGTCGTAGTGGTTTAGATACTAAACTGTTCAGTATTGGTATTGGCCGATAGCCATAGGCTAAAAGCCAACAGCCAATATTAACGCTTACTGAACTGGAAGCGACGACGTGCCTTGGGACGTCCCGGCTTCTTACGCTCAACCTCACGGGCATCGCGAGTCAGGAAACCGTGGTCCTTCAGGTTCTTCTTGTCCTCGGCATTGATTTTTACCAGTGCGCGGGCGATGGCCAGACGCAGAGCCTGGCTCTGTCCGGTGAAGCCGCCGCCGTCGAGGTTGGCCTTGATGTCGTATTTCTCAGCCACCTCCAGCAGCTGGAGCGGCTGCTTTACCACGTACTGCAGGATGGCAGAGGGGAAGTATACTTCCAAGTCTTTCTTGTTGATCGTAATCTTGCCAGTACCTTCTGACAGATAAACGCGAGCTACAGAGCTCTTGCGACGACCTATTGCATTGATGTATTCCATCTTGTATTCTTATTTTAATTATTTATACTGGTTGATATCGATAGCCTTGGGCTTCTGAGCCTCATGGGGATGCTCGGTTCCCTCGTAGACGAAGAGGTTGTTGAGCAGGGCGCGGCCAAGGGGACCTTTGGGCAGCATGCCCTTTACGGCGTGCTTCAGGATGCGCTCAACGCCAAACGGCTTCTTGCGGAGTTCGGCGGGAGTGTTGAAGCGCTGTCCACCGGGATAGCCAGTGTAGCGGGTGTAAACCTTGTCGGTCTCTTTCTTACCAGTGAATACCACCTTCTTGGCGTTGATGATGATAACGTTGTCGCCACAGTCCTGGTTAGGAGTGAAGGTGGGCTTGTACTTTCCGCGGATAATCTTAGCTACTTTCGAAGCGAGGCGGCCTACTACCTGGTCGGTAGCGTCGATAACCACCCATTCTTTTTGCTCGCGAGCAGCTTCCTTGCTGACGGAAACAGTCTTGTAACTTAAAGTGTTCATTTCTTTTTAATTTTACTACTAAAAAACATTTTTTTTCACTATTATGCGCACGATAACCACCAGCAGAGGTCTAACTCTCCGCAAGTAGTCTAACTTTGTGCACTGAACCCTGATTCACAAACCGCGGTGCCCGGCCAAAGACACCACTATTTACACATGGTTCACGGGGATTCTAAGTCTCTCCCCAATAATCGGACTGCAAAGGTACGGCTTTTCTTCTGATTCTGATGCGTAACAAGTGAGCCAGGATTAAGATTTATATTTATTTAACACAAAAACGGTTGCCATGTTCATCTGTTGCTGGTAAAATTTTGCTATTTTTGTTGTCATGAAGATGCATGCTCCCCTGTTGATGATAGCCATGAGCCTGTTGGCGGGCGTCGCTGTTGGCGATGCTGTGGGCGAGTTCCGCCCGGCATTGGTTGCGCTGGCCGTATCTGTCGGGCTGGCCGTGCTTTTGGGGCGTTGGCCCCGTTGGCAGACGGTGGCCATCTGGTGCTGCACATTTTTGGTGGGCGTGGCGTTGGGGAGCAAGGAGCGTGACCGGTTGGGCGTCAGCTGGCCTGACAGGGCATTGCTGTTGGAGGCTGTCGTGGTGGAAGAGCCGGTGCTCAAGGACCGTTGGGTGGTATGCGACGTAGTGACGACGCAGCACCATAGACTGCGGTGCAGAATCGTGCGCGACGGGCGCAGCCGGCGTATCCGTATTGGCGACGGACTGGTCCTTCAGTCTCGTGTCAGGCCCGCCGGGGAGTGGCATAGCGGCCATTTCGACTATCGGCGCTATATGCAGTGTCACGATTTTGTCGGCGAGTCATTCGTCCGTCCGTATCAGTGGCGGTGGCGCACTGTTAGTCTTCAGATGCTAAGCGGTGTAGAGCGTCTTAGACTGCGGCTGATGCGCTGGCGCCATCACCTGCTGGAGTCTTACAGACAGTGGGGACTGGATGGCGATGTCTATCATGTCGTTGCTGCGATGACGCTGGGCGAGCGTTCGCAGATGAGCCGTTCTCTGAAGGATACCTATGCCCGTGTAGGGGCGTCGCACGTGTTGGCGCTGAGTGGCCTGCACCTGATGATACTCTATGGCGTCGTGTCGTTCTTCTTCGGTTGGGGGCGCTGGCGCCTGGCGACCCAGTTGTTGACGGTGCTGTCCATCTGGGCCTTTGCCCTGCTGACGGGCATGTCGCCCAGTGTCACCCGCTCGGCATGGATGATATCGCTTTATGCCCTGTTGTCGTTGGGCCATCGCGAACGGATGTCGGTCAACACGCTGTCGTTCGCTGCCGTCGTGATGGTTGCCGTCCGTCCTTATGCCATTTACGATATGGGATTCCAGTTGTCGTTCATGTCCGTGCTGTCCATCCTGCTCCTCACCCCTCGGCTCATGGGCTGGTTGCCGCTGCATGTGTGGCAGCGCCATAGGTGGTGGCGCTCACTCTGTGGGATGGTGGCCGTGTCCGTGTCGGCACAGGTAGGCACAGCGCCGTTGGTTGCCTACTATTTCGGCCGTTTCTCCACCTATTTCCTGTTGAGCAACATGGTGGTAGTCCCGATGGCATACGTCGTTCTGTATTTGTCGTTGTCCGTCGTTGTCGTGTTTTGGTCTTCTGCGCTGCAGCAGCTACTGGTCGGTGCCCTGTCGCTGACCGTCACTGCGATGAATACCCTGTTGACAGCCATCGGCCGTTTGCCGGGCAGCAGTATCGAGGGCATCAACCTGTCGCTGACGCGCCTATACCTATTATATATAATAATGGTGGTCTGTTGGGCGATAGTCAGGTTAGCACGTCCAGTATTTCGGCGAAGTGGGTGATTCTGTGCAGGCGTTCGTGGTCGAACTCTTCCGACTTCTCCAGTTCCCATACCACGTGGTAGGGAATGTGGATGGCCCATGCCCCTGCTGCAAGTGCCGGGGCGATATCCGAGCGGAACGAGTTGCCCACCATGACGGTCTGTTCCGGTGCCACCCCCAGGTTTTGGCACAGTTGGCGGTATTCATGTTCGGTCTTGTTCGATACCGTTTCCATGTGCGAGAAGAAGGTCTCCAGCCCAGAGCGGTGTAGTTTGGCTTCCTGGTCCATGAGTTCTCCCTTGGTGAATACCACCAGCTGGTATCGGCGCATGTCGGCCAGCGCCTCCAGCGTCTGCCTTACCTCCGGCAGCGGGGTGGTGGGGAAGTTGAGCAGTTCGCGTCCCAGTTCTATGAGTCGCATCACGATGTCGCCCGTCAGTTGCTCATGACTGACGCGAACGGCATTCTCGATAAGCGACAGGGTGAAGGCCTTGGTGCCGTAGCCCGTCAGCGGCAGGTTGCGGCGTTCCGTGGCGAAGAGCCCCTCGCTCACTTCATGGGCTGTGGCCCACGGCGCCAGCAGTTCGCAGCAGCGCCGTTCCACGTCGTCGAACCATGACTGGCAGTCCCACAGCGTGTCGTCGGCGTCAAAAGCTATCAGTTTGATGTCATTCCTGTTCATTCCCAGTAGGCTATCGTTCGTTTCTGCAATACTGTGGCCTGCTGGCTCTGCCCGCCTTTCTCCCAGTAGTTGAGCGTTGCAGAGTTGCTGGTCCAGTTGCCGTAGTTGTCGCGTGTCAAGTATTTGTTGTGCAGGTTGATGCTCATGACACATTCCTCGTCGCCCTGATACACCTTTTGGTTCACAGTGGCGATGTCTCCCTGCTCGTTGTAGATATATTCCTGGACGAGGCGGATGCCCGCCGTGGCGTTGTTCACCGTGCGCCTGACGAGGCGGAACTCCTTGTCGTAGGTATATTCGACATTGCTGATGCCCTGCTGTTCTGTCATCGTGGCGTGGCGCAGGTAGCCATAGGCGTCATATTGTCGGTTGGCCAGTTCGGGGCGGTCGAGCTGTCCCTGCTGCGTGAAGTGCATAAACTGCTCTTCAGCCACGGCATTCTCTGTTATGATTTCCTGCACGGGTCCGTGCAGCCCGATGGATATCGCATCCTTGTAGAAAGTCCCCTCCGGCATGTAGAGGATGCGGATGTCGCGCGAGCCGTTGCCGTTGTCGACGGTAGAGAGCTTGACGCTGCCGTAGTCGTCCATGTATATCCAGGCGTTGTCGCGCTGCGCAAAGGTGCCCAACTCCTTTTGCAGCTTGTAGAGGAAGTATTGCCTGTTCTGCGACAGCATCTTGTCGGTCGTGTATGGGCCTATCGTCACGTAGGCCGACGCCACCATCCCGGTCTTGGGTGACATGGTGAGCAGCAGTTTGGCGCGTATGCCGTAGAACAGTCCGCGATAATAGTAGTCTTCGCCGTCGTCGGATTGTCCCCATGGTGTGAACTTGGCATCTTGCAGGCGTTGTCGCACGCTGTCGACGGGCCCTTCGAGTGAGATGCCCATCAACCTGAGGCTGCGCGGGTCCGACTGCGGATGTGCAGTGGTCAGCGCCAGCCATAGCAGCATTATGGTTATTCCGATGCGTGTCATTTGGGAGGCAAAAGTACGAAATAATGCTGAAATAAAAAAGTACGTCGCCCTTTTTTTTCTTTGTGTTTGAACCCAAATAAGGAATTGGGCTACGATTCTTCTTCTTTCAGCTTGTAAGTGCGATTTCTATTCCCGCCACATGAGACAAGTATTCCCTCGTCCACCAGTTGATAAAGAAGCACCTTTATTCTTGTTGTGCTGGAACTTAAAAGTTTCACAAGATCTTCTGTTTTTGCTTCACCATTTTTACGAATATAATCAATAATTATCGTCCGCTTATCGTCCGCTTTTATCGTCCGCCTTGTCATTATCGTCCGCTTTTAGAGCATAATTTTGCCATCAAAGATGGCGAACTTGTTCCATCTTGGCAAAAAAAGGAACAAGTTTTTTTTGTTTTGCTCTCGATTTTTTGTATCTTTGCGAAGTGTATTCGCCACATGCGTTTTTTTTACGCCGTTCCATAAACAAGTATATAGCATTAGATATATTTCAAAGTAAAGTTCCATTATGAAACAGACACTTATCTTAGGCAACATCATCACGATGGACGAAAAGAAGCCTTTTGCCAAGGCCGCAGTAGTGAAGAACGGCGTATTTGCCTATATCGGCAACTCGGAGGAGGCGAGGCGGCTCGCCGGTGAGGACGCACAGGTGCTGGACTACGGCGACAACTACATCTATCCTGGTTTCATCGAGTCGCACAGTCACGGCTATTTGGCCGGCGACCGCGCCATCGGTCAGGCGAACCTCGCTCAGGCAGGTGTGAAGACCAACTATCCGCTATACCGCGAGATTATCAAGGAGTTCATTGCCAAGAACCCTCAGCGCCAGGTCTATATGGCTGCAGGATGGATTGAGAACGAGGAATACGTCACCAAGGCTTATCTCGACGAGATCTGCTCAGACAAGCCGCTCATCATGCAGACCGGTGGCGGTCACTCCATGCTGCTCAACACCAAGGCCCTGCAGTGGGCCGGCATCGATGCCGCCTACGCCAAGAAGTATGGCTATGACATGGTACACGTAGACAAGAACGGCGACCCCGACGGCTACATCTGCGAGAATCCCCTGCTGGACATCATCGCCATACTCCCCACCTCTGTAGACTATGCAAAGGAGTATCTGCTGGCATGGCAGGATTTCGTCCTGCAGAAAGGCTATACTGCCGTGGCCGACGCCGGCGTGGAACTCTTCTGCCAATATTGCCCCCAGGCATACCATGAGTTGGAAGAGGAGGGCAAGCTGAAGCTGCGCACCTACGGTTATATGCTGACTCCCGACAATGTCGCCGACCCGAAGGCCGAGGTGGCCCGCATTGCTGCCGCCCGTGTCCAGTACGGTGGCGAATACTTTAATATCATCGGCATCAAGACGTTCCTCGACGGTGTTACCGAGGCACATACGGGCTGGCAGAACCAGAACTATCTCGACCAGCCGGGCTATCACGGCGTGGAGCGCTTCAACGACCACGACAAGATGGTGCAGCTGCTCGTCGAGGCCGACAAGGAAGGCATGTCTGTCCACGTCCACTCCGAGGGCGGCGGTGCCACCCACTTCATGCTCGACTGCATCGAGGATGCCGAGAAGATAACGGGCGATATGGACCAGCGCAACGTCCTGGCCCACCTGCACTTCGTGACCGACGAGGACATCCGCCGCATGGCTGCGACAGGCTCCGTACCCGCCGTGGCACCCTTGTGGACGCCCAAGGTGCCTGGCATGTATGACCAGGAGGTCGCCTATATGGGTCAGGAGCTGGCCGACCAGTCTTACCCCATCAAGTCGTTCTACGACGTAGGTGCCAATGTGGTGTTCCACTCCGACTATCCCGTCTCGCCTCTGATGGATGTCAAGCTCAGTATCTATATGGCAGAGACGCACAACTATCCGCAGGAAGTCTTTGGCGGCCTCACCGCCCCTCGCAATATGAAGGAGGTCATCACCCGCGAGCAGTCGCTACGCGCCATGACCATCAATGTCGCCCGCCAGTTCCGTCAGGAGCACCGCATGGGTTCCATCGAGTTTGGCAAGATAGCCAATATGACCGTCTTCGACTGCGACTTCCTGCACGACGACATCGACAAGGTGGCCCAGGCCAACGTCGTAGCCACCATCGTTGACGGCGAGGAGGTCTTTAAGGCATAATTTTGTAATGAAAAGAACTTGGTACAAATTGTAAAAAAAACATATATGATGAAACAGCAGAATAAGTGGATGCTTGCCGCCCTCCTGGTTTGCGGAGCGGCAACGGTGCTCTTTTCATGCAGTGGAAAGAAGCAGCAGGCTGTCGCTGATGTTGAGAGCGAGAAGGTGGAGACACCCGATTACAGCGACAAGAACAACTGGATGAGGCAGCCAGAGATAACGAAGGACGTCGATGTCTTCTATGTCTATCCTACCGAATATGTCGACGACACAGAGGGTGCGCCGACCTATGCCGACATCAACGAGAAGACCATGAGAGAACCGGCCCAGGAGACCTACCAGATGCAGGCCACGGCATACGAGGAGTCCGCCAATGTCTTCGCGCCATACTACAGGCAGGTCAACATGGCCGTAGCGAGCAGGATGTCGCTCAAGGAGCTCACCGCCGCTTTCGACAGCATCCCGAAGCGCGATGTCTTTGCGGCCCTCGACTACTATTTCGAACACCTCAACGGCGGCAGGCCCTTCATCCTCGCCGGTCACTCGCAGGGCTCGGCGATGCAGAGCTTGGTGCTTGCAGAGTACATGAAGGCCCATCCCGACTACCTGAAGCGCATGATAGCCGCCTATGTGATAGGCTTTTCCATCACCGAGGACTATCTCAAGGCCAATCCGCACCTGAAATTCGCCGAGCGTGCCGACGATACCGGCGTCATCGTGTCGTGGAACACCGAGGGAGCCGCCAACGAGGGCAAGGACAACCTCGTCGTGCTGCCCGGAGCCATCAGCATCAACCCCCTGAACTGGAAGCGTGACGCCACCTATGCCTCTGCGGAGGAGAATCTGGGCGGCTATATCTACAACGAGAAGACGGAGCAGCTGGAGGTCGTCCCCCACGCTGCCGACGCACAGCTGAACCTGAAGCGTGGCGTCGTCGTCACCACGACCAAGGCCGTAGCCCCCGTGTCCTACACCACCGTCTTCGGCCCAGCCAGCTATCACGAATCCGACTATTCCCTTTATTACAATAACATCAAGGCCAATGTGGCCGCAAGAATTGCAGCATATCATGAGAAAAAGTAGAATATGGATGCTTGCCGCCATCCTGGTTTGCGGCACATGTGTTGTGATGACAGCCTGCAAGGGCGGCAAGTCAGCAAGCGAGGCTACCGACGAGGAGGCCCAGTATAAGGAGATTATCAGATCCTGGTACGGAGAGAACAAGACGATTACCGACGGCAACTACGACCGTTCGCTGGCCGTCAAGTGTACGAACGGAACCTTCGTCGGCAAGAAGTCCGACAGCACCATCGTCTTCAGGGGCATCCCCTATGTGGGCCAGCAGCCCGTAGGCGACCTGCGCTGGAAGGCACCCGTCGACGTCGTGCCCTGCGACAGTGTCTATGAGGCCTACTACAATGGCAAGGTGGCTCCCCAGCCGGAGGAAGAACTGTCGTCCTACTATCCCCAGGACGAGCAGTGCCTGTACCTGAACGTGTGGCAGCCGGCCGATACGACTGACGCGAAGAAGCCCGTCTTCGTATGGATACATGGCGGCGCCTACGCCTTTGGCGGTACGGTAGACCCGCTCTACGACTTCCAGCAGTTCGTCGAGGAGAACCCCGATGTCGTCGTCGTCAGCGTTGCCTACCGACTCGGCGTCCTCGGTTTCCTCCACCTGTCGCACCTGCCCGACGGCAAGGACTATCCCGACGCCCAGAACCTGGGACTCATGGACCAGCTGATGGCCCTGAAGTGGGTGCATGAGAACATCGCCGGCTTCGGCGGCGACCCCGCCAACGTGACCCTCATGGGTGAGTCGGCCGGCGGCGGCAGCGTCACCAGTCTCTCGCTCGTCAAGGAAGCCCATCCGTATTTCCAGAAGGTCATCGCCATCAGCGGCAACCCCGGCCTGTCGGTATCTACCGAGGGCGCCATTGCCTGTACCAACGAGCTGATGAAGGGCTTGGGCTGCAAGACCGTTGCCGACCTGCAGAAGGTCGACGCCCAGAAGCTCGTGGCCGTAGCCTCCGAGCTGCTCCCCATGCGCCTGGCTCCTGAGCGAGACGGCAAGCTGCTGCCCCTGAATCCGTGGGAGGCCGTGGCCAGTGGTGCCGTGAAGGACATCACGTACCTGCACGGTGTCAACAAGGACGAAATGAACTTCTTCCTGGTCGGGATGGGCGGCCCGGAGCCTTTCACCGAGTGGGCCGCAGCCCGCAAGGAGTGGAAGCTTGCCGGCCTGTCCGACGAGGAGAAAGCCCTGGTCGATAGCTTCTGCAAGGACGTGAAGGGCGACAGCTACGAACCATACTGCAAGCTGTTCAGCCAGCTCATGTTCAACGCCCCGTGCATCCGCCTGTCCGAGGAGCAGACCAAGGCTGGTGGCCGTTCGTACACCTACTACTTCACCGTAGAGTCGGCCCTGCCGCTGATGAAGAGTGCCCACGGCGTGTCGCTGGCCCCCCTGTTCAACCATGCGGATATGGATGGCGATACGGGCCGCGCCTTCGACGAGACCTTCTCGAAGACCATGCGCCGGATGTGGGTACAGTTCGCCAAGACCGGCAATCCGTCGCTCACTGCCGACCTCTCCCCCGACGGCAAGGCCAAGGAGTGGCCCCTCTACGACCTGAAGGACAAGCAGGTGATGGTCTTCGACGAGTTCAACATCCATCCTGAGAAGGAGTCGCAGCGAAAGATTGTCGACTGGGACAGAACCTATTTCCTGACCAACTATTACAGCTTCTGAATCAAATCCCGAAACATAAAATTAATAAAGTATGAAACGAGCAATTTTTTTGAGAGTTAAGAAGATGCTCTCGTTCATGGCTGTAGTCTGTGCGATTGCCGGTGTGGCCATGCTTACCGGTTGCAACAGTAAGGACAGCGCCGACTTGGTAGTCTATGGTAAGATTTTCACTGCTGAAGGCAACAAGACCGTAGAAGCCTTTGCCGTGAAGGACGGCAAGTATATCTACGTAGGCGACAAGGCAGGAGCCGAAGCCTACGTGGAGGAGGGCAAGACCGAGGTAGTGGACTATACCGACAAGGGACTTGTGATGCCAGGTTGTGGCAATGGTCACGCCCACTATTCGATGGGTTATGCCATCCAGTCCGTCGGAACGATTATGGAGCGCTCGGACGATGTGGACAAGTTCTTCAAGGAAATCGTTCCCGCAGCGGTCAAGAAGGCCAGGGACACCAAGGCCACGTCGGTCTTTGGACAGGGATGGAACATGATAACCTTCCCGCGAAACATTAATTATCGTCAGCAGTTGGACGCTATCTGCAGTGATATCCCCATCTATTTTGCCGACGAGGAAGGCCATAAGGGACTGGCCAACACCATCCTGCTGAAGAAGGCCGGACTCATCAAGGAAGACGGCACCGCAGGCAAGACCGAGCTGCGTGGCGGCGAGATTCTGGTGGATGCCCAGGGCATTCCCACCGGTTATCTGTCTGAGCAGGCCGGCACTTATGTGCGTTCCTTCATGGACAATGAGAATCTCTTCTCCGTTGACATTGCAAAAAGAAACATGACAAGCATCCAGCAGCAGTTGCTGTCCGAGGGCTACACCATGTATCTCGACGGCTATTCCTCCTACTTCTTCAACGACAGTTTCTATAAGGCCGCCCAGCAGATGGACCAGGCCGGCGACATGCACTTCGTATTGGGTACGGCGTGGGAGCTGGACAGCTGGATGGATGTAGACAATGTCTTGACCAAGGCCGCTGATGCCAAGAAATACGAAACCACCCATTTCAAGCCCTTCTGGCTCAAGCTCTTCATGGACGGCACCGTAGAAAGCGGTACAGGCTTTATAGAGCCGCTCTATGTGGACGGACACCAGGGCATCCCCAACTGGTCGGAAGAGGAACTGACCGACATCACGCGCAAGGCCAATGGCAAGGGCATCACCATGCACGTACACGTGATGGGCAACAAGGGTGTCACACGCATTGTCAACGCCTATATCAAGGGTGGCAAGAAGGAGATGCGCAACACGCTGGTACACGTGTATGGCGTCAGCGAGCCCGACTATAAGCGCATGGCCGACAACAATATCTATGTCACCTCGGGCATGCTGTGGCATCATGCCGACCAGGAGATACGAGTCGAGCTCGAGCGCATACTGCCCGAAGGCATGAAGGACAAGGGCTATCCGATGAAGTCGTTCTTCGACCACGGCATCAACTTCTCCTCCCACTCCGACTTCCCCGCCCTGAGCGGCAGTCCCGACGACCCGTTCAGCATCATGGAGATTGTAGTGACGGGCCTCTATCACGCCGAAAACGGGACACCTTTCTGGACGGAAGAGCTGCTGACCCGCGAGCAGGCGCTCACCGCCCTGACCATCAATGTGGCCCGACAGATGTTCCTTGAGAACGAGCGCGGCAGCGTCAGCGTAGGCAAGTATGCCGACTTCCTGCTCGTCACCAAGGACGTGCTGACTTGTCCGGTGACCGAGATTCACGAGGCCAAGCCCGCTGCCACCTACTTCGAGGGTAAGAAAGTCTATAGTGCTTCGTCGAAAAATTAAAGTTTAAAATACAAATTAGTATGGTACAAGATTTATATATTTTGATGATTACAGCGGCTGTAGTCAGTATCCTTTTTAAGTTGTTAAAGCAGCCGGTAGTGCTGGGCTATATCGTTGCAGGTGTCTTGGTAGGCCCGCATCTGTTTGGCGAGACCCTTGTGAATGCGGACAACGTAAAGGCCTGGGGCGACATCGGTGTGCTGTTCGTCTTGTTCTGCATCGGTCTGGAGTTCCGCCTGAAGAACCTCATCAGTAGCGGCAAGGTGGCTGCAATAGGTGCATTGACCATCATTGTGGGCATGATGTTCTTTGGCTATCTCGTGGGCATGGATGCCAATTTTGACATGGTCAACTCGCTGTTCCTGGCGGGCATGCTTTGCATGTCGAGCACCACGATTGTGATGAAGGCCATCGACGAGGCCGGCTTGCGTAAGGAGCGTTTCGTCAAGGGAGCAACCAGCATCCTTATCGTAGAGGATGTCGTAGCTGTGGTACTGATGGTACTGCTCTCCAGCATAGCCATCCGCCATCAGTTCGAGGGAGCCGAGTTGGCCAGCAAGGTTGTCGATTTGGCCATTACCCTCGCGGCATGGTTCGTCTGCGGAATACTGATTATCCCGACACTGATACGCAAACTTAAAAACCACTTGAATGACGAGACGCTCATCATCCTCTCCTTGGGTCTGTGCCTCGGCATGGTGCTGACGGCAGAGGAAGCAGGCTTCAGCAGTGCGCTCGGTGCCTTCGTGATGGGTTCTATCCTTGCCGAGACAGTCGAGTCGCACCGTATCGAGAAGCTGATGACACCGCTGAAGAATGTCTTTGCCGCCATCTTCTTCATCTCCGTGGGTATGCTGATCAATCCGTCTTCATTGGCCGAATATTGGTACAGCATCCTCTGGGTCAGCCTGGTTATTATCGTCGGCATGATTCTCTTTGGCACCTTGGGTTGCTGGTGGGGTGGTCAGACGTTGCGCGACTCCATGCTTACCAGTTTCTCCTTTGTCCAGATTGGCGAGTTCTCGTTCATCATCGCTTCGCTGGGTACCAGCCTGGGTGTTCTCAATCCAATCATCTATCCTATCATCGTGGCATCCAGTGTGGCGACCACCTTCCTCACACCCTATATTATGAAGGCTGCCGTGCCCTGCTACACGTTCCTTTATAATCACGCTTCAGAGGGTCTGCGTGCCAAGATTGACCGTCGCGAGCAGCAAGTGGCAGAGGCAGAGACGGCCAATCCATCCGGTGGCGAGAGCTCATTTGCCGACAAGGTGCGCCATGCCGTCCGTCATACCTTCATCACGAAACATCTTGTCAATCTGTTTATCAAGAACATGAGTGCTCACGATGAAAAAGCAGAATAAAACACCCCACTGCTAAATGACTGAGACTTATCCCTATATAATGCTCTATGGCGCTGCGGCCATGCTGTCGTTGGTGGCCTGCTGCTATCTGCTGTTCCGTCGGGCCAATGCCATCGCCCCGGAGGTGGCGTCGCCGATACGCTTGCGCCGATGGACAGCAGCCTTCTTGGCCTCCGTAACGCTGAGCCACGTGTGGTATATCCCAACCTTCTATGCCACCACGGCCGAGGACGACTTGATGAGCAATTATGTAGGTGCCGTGTTCGATTTCCTGACGGTCATCCCCCTTTCAGCCGTCGTGTTGCTCACGATGCTGCAAGACCGCTGCCGTCCGCTGTGGCCCCCCTTCGCGCTGCTGTCCCCGTTGGCCGTAGGACTCACGGTGTGCATTGTCCTCCGTGACTATACGATCGTACCTGTATTCTATGTCTACTACGTGTCGTTAGCCGTCGTCTTTCTGGTCTACATGATACGCGCCACCCGCCAGTACGGCCGGTGGCTGCGCGACAACTATGCCGACCTGGAGCACAAGGAGGTGTGGCAGAGCTTCATCATCCTGACCGCCATCCTGCTGATGTTTGCCATCTACACGATTGAGGCCGGGTCGCAGATCTGTATGTACATCACGCAGGTGAATGTCATCCTGCTGGTCTGCTACCTGCTGTGGCGGGTGGAAACGTTGAGCGACCTGAGTCATCAGGTCGACAGGTCCGTTGCCCAGGGGCCGTGCCCGGCAGAGAGCGCCGCCCCTGACGACATGGGCGACAACAGCCTTCCGCAAACCGTTCGCGACAAGATTGGCGTTCTGCTACAGCGCCACTGCGTAGACGCGCAGCTCTACCTGCAGCACGACCTGACCCTGCTCCAGCTGGCCAAGACCATCGGCACCAACCGCACCTATCTGAGCAGCTACTTCGTGCAGGAAGGCATCACCTACAATGCTTACATCAACGACCTGCGCATCCAGCACTTTGTGCGCCTCTACCGCGAGGCCGTCGCCGGACGGCGCCCCTTCACAGCCCAGCAGTTGTCCCACGAGAGCGGTTACCGCAGCTACAGCACCTTCGCCCTCGCCTTCAAGCAGCGCATGGGCCAGGCCGTGACGGTATGGATGCGCGACAAGGCCCCAGTAGCCCAGTGACTGTATTTACAAAAAGAAAGCATAAGATATGAAACAAACATTGATTCTCGGCAACATCATCACGGTGGACGACAAGCGGCCCTTTGCCAAGGCTGCATTAGTGAAGGACGGCGTGTTTGCCTATATCGGCAGTGCGGAGGAGGCGAGAAGGCTCGCCGCAGCAGATGCGCAGGTGCTGGACTATGGCGACTGCTACGTCTATCCCGGTTTCATCGAGGCCCACTGCCACGGCCATTTTGCCGGCGACCGCGCCGTCGGTCAGGCAAACCTGATGCAGGTCGGACTGACCGACTATGCCAAATATCGCGAAATCATCAAGGACTTCATAGCGAACAACCCGCAGCGTCCGTTCTATGTGGCGGCAGGATGGGTCGAAAACGACGAATACGTCACCAAGGCCTATCTCGACGAGATTTGCTCAGACAAGCCGCTCATCATGCAGACCGGAGGCGGCCATTCCATGCTGCTCAACACCAAGGCCCTGCAGTGGGCCGGCATCGATGCCGCCTACGCCAGGCAGTACGGCTACGACCAGGTGCACGTCGACAGCAACGGCGAGCCGGACGGCTATATCTGTGAAAATCCCGTTGTGGAGATTCTGCCCAAGATACCCGTCACACTGGCAGACGCCAAGAACTACCTGCTCGTCTGGCAGGACTTCGCCCTCAGCAACGGCTATACGGCCGTCGGCGATGCCGGCACCGAGCTATTCTACAAGCAGTCGCCCCAGGCCTACTACGAGCTGGAGCAAGAGGGCCGGCTGAGGCTGCGCACCTACGCCTATGCGCTGACCACCGACAATGTCGCCGACCCGAAGGCCGAGGTGGCCCGTGTCGCCGCCGACCGCGTCCGGTACAACGGCGAGTATTTCCAGTATGTCGGTATCAAGGCCTTCCTCGACGGTGTTACCGAGGCCCATACGGGCTGGCAGAACCAGGACTACCTCGACCAGCCGGGCTATCACGGCGTGGAGCGCTTCAACGACCACGACAAGATGGTGCAGCTGCTCGTCGAGGCCGACAAGGAAGGCCTGTCTGTCCACGTCCATTCCGAGGGCGGCGGTGCCACCCACTTCATGCTGGGCTGCATCGAGGACGCCGAGAAGATAACGGGCGACATGGACCAGCGCAACGTCCTGGCCCACCTGCACTTCGTGACCGACGAGGACATCCGCCGCATGGCCGCCACCCGTTCCATACCCGCCGTGGCACCCCTGTGGTCGCCGGCAGTCCCCGGCGTCTACGATCAGGAAGTTGCCTACGTCGGCCAGGAGCTGGCACATCAGGGCTATCCCGTCAAGTCGTTCTGCGATGCAGGTGCCAATGTGGTGTTCCACTCCGACTATCCCGTCTCGCCGATGATGAATGTCAAGTACAGCTTCTACATGGCCGAGAAGCGTGCGGCTCCCGCGGGCTTCCTCGGCCTGCCGGACAATACGCAGCGCAACATCGAGGAGGCCGTCACCCGCGAGCAGTCGCTACGCGCCATGACCATCAATGTCGCCCGCCAGTTCCGTCAGGAGCACCGCATGGGCTCCATCGAGTTTGGCAAGATAGCCAACATGGCCGTCTTCGACTGCGACTTCCTGCACGACGACATCGACAAGGTGGCCCAGGCCAACGTCGTCGCCACCATCGTCGATGGCGAAGAGGTCTATAGGGCGGAGTAGGAATTACTGACCCCACCCCTAACCCCTCCCCTACAAGGGAGGGGATTTTTTTATGTGGGTGAGTACGATGAAAAAATACAGTTTCACACGTAGATTTATATCATTGATACTTAACGAGATATGTGTGAAACTATGTTTTCGGATTGTCACGTCTGTATCATCTCCCATTATAGGCTATTTCATATTTTGTAACAATGGCGTTATATCGTGCGACGGCCGTCGCACATATTTACCACGGCCGTCGCACGATACAAACTCAGGCTCTTCAGGTGGTGAAATATCCGGTGTAGATGATGGTGCAGCCTAATTTAATAGATAGCGCCCACGTGGACTGCATGTCTGTGTACTCCAAAACTTAGTTTCACATCTAAAGTTCAGTCACACAAAGAGATACGGGTTGTTGTGAATCCTGTTTTCTTTATAAAGTTTGGTGTTTACATCAATAAACTTTATGCGGAACTACGCGAATTCGTCGAACTCACGTTATTAGATGCTCAATTTCATCTCGAATCTGTACCTCGAAAGAATGAGAGCTACCTATACACTATGGTGAAGTGTGCCATGAGCGATATTTCACCACCCAAATTGACGCAGAACCGGTAAATCTCACGGATAGAGACGTCGGGTGCTGGATAGGCGAAGAGTGGAATACAAAATCAGCAAAAAGTTTCAAAATTTGCAAAATCAGTTTCAAAATTTGCAAAAACATGCGTTATAGAATATTTGTTGTCGTTTATCTGAGCGAAAATGACTAAATTTGCATCCTCTTAGAAAAATAAAAAACATACGATATGCAACAGATTTCTGACATTCTGCGAGGACGCTCGTGGCTCATGCTGCTGGCGCTCCTCATCTGGCTGGCGCCTCAACGGGCGTCAGCTACTTATGTAGACGACAAGAGCAACTACTCCGTCTCGCTGGGTGGCTCCAACATCGTCTACTTCGAAGCACCCGTCTACGACACCGACGGTGCCGACACGTGGATTGAAGAGGGCAAGCTTCTGGTCTCCGTCGACGGAGGATCAGCCTATACCGTCTTCACCTGGAAGTCGGAAACGAATATAGACAACGACCACACGGAGCTGGCCTGCGAGTTCAACACCACCACCGAGGGCTTCTTCGACATCACGCTGGGCAACACGCGCAACACCTACAGGCTCACCAAGCACAACGGCGGCAACCGCTCGCTGGTGCGCAACAGCGACAACAAGACCTTCAGCTTCAGTGCCGAGTGGGTGGTGCCCTACAACCTGCTGGGCAAGAAACTCGTGTTCAGCTGGGATGTCACCCGCAACGGTAACAGCCGCACCAAGGAGAAGGTGAGCGGACTGAACCCGAAGACCATCAACATGCCGGCACCCTCGGCCAAGCTGCAGCCCGTCGTGTCGGCAGCCATGATCAACCCCAAGAACCCGAGCAAGCTGGAGCTGCCCTGGTATTTGGCTTCCGACAGCATCACCAGTGCCTACTACGAATACTACGATGCCTCCAATAAATACCAGAAGGAAATCATCAGTAACACGAACAGCGGTGTCATCATGCTCGATGCCAACCAGCCCCACCGCAACTTCCGCCTCGTGGCCAGCTACAAGGAGCGCGGCGACAAGGGCTCCTACCTGATAGAGAACCAAGGCTCCACGAAACAGAACGTATCCGTCATCCACGCCCCCATCGGACTGACGGCCACCCCGCTTGGCGACCGCAAGGGCAAGGTGGAACTGAAGTGGAGCGTGCCCTACGTGGACGACGAGGACATCACGCCCACCGACTTCTTCGAGATACAGCGCTCGATAACCGGCAAGGAGAAAGACTTTGTCACCATCCACCAGGAGTTCTTCAGCAAGACCACCAAGAAGAGCTCGTACACCTTCGTCGACAGCACGCTGATAGAGGCGCTCACCTCGAGCATGCTCAAGAATGGCGGCACGCTGGACAGCCTGACCTACCGCGTGCGCCGCACCATCACCCAGGACTGGGGATGGAAAGACAACAACTGTGCCACCAGCACACGCTGCATCGTCGACAACCTGCACCTGCTGCGCATAGCCAGCTACACGGCCAAGTGGGAGGACGAGCGTGCCTACAGCGTGCGTGTGGCATGGCAGTATGCCGACGAGTATAATGCCATCTGGGACGAGCGTGCCCAGATGGTGCTGCGCGTCGTCTCAAAGAACAAGGCCGGCCACGTGGTGGACAGCCTCACCTACGTGCTCGACCAGAACGAGCGCAACCAGCGCTACAAGATAGTGAACCTGACGCGTTCGTGCGTCACCTACGATATAGACATGTATGTGGAGCGCGGCGAGTCGCCCATCAACTTTGTCGACCAGGTGAGTTCCTACTACTACCCCATCCGCTCTGCATCCGACTGGAGAACGTTCATCTCACTGGTGGAGAATGCCAATGGCAAGGACGTGAATGCCCGTCTCTATGCCGACATCTCCACCAGCACACTTGCAAGCGATGCGGTAGGCAGAGAGAACGCCCCTTATCGTGGTGTTTTTGATGGTAATGGGCATACGCTGACCGTCAACTATAGAAACAGCCCTGGTCATCTGGCTCCCTTCCGGTATGTGGGCAATGCCACCATCCGCAACCTGCATACGGCAGGCACCATCACCACCGACGGGAAGTTTGCGGCCGGACTCATTGTAGAGATGCTCGCAGGCAGCACCGTCAACATCGAGAACTGCCGTTCGTCAGTGACCATCAACAGCAGCGTGAATGGCGAAGCCACCAACGGCGGCTTTATAGCAAGCATGAATGGCAATGTCGTCATCCGCAACAGTAAGTTCGACGGCAGCTTCGAGGGTACCAGTAGCAGCCACAACGGCGGCTTTGTAGGCTGGGTAAACGGCGGTAGTAACCTGATTATCGAGAACTCTGTCTTTGCGCCCGAACACATCACCACCAAGTCCGGAGGTTGCCAGACCTGGGCACGCATGGCTGAGGGCAACGTGAAATCCTCGTTCGTCAACTGCCATGCCACCCGCCAGTATTCGTCATATATCGTCATCCGCAACAGCGATGACTGGAGTAAGTTCCGAACCATGGTGGAAGAAGCCAAGAACCAGTACGATGTGGATGCAGTCCTCGATGCCGACATCACCGTCAGCGACTACGTGGGAGGCGGCGAGGCGGCTTTCTATCGTGGCATCTTCGACGGCAACGGCCATACCATAACCTTCAATAAGTCGGGCTTCACGGATAATTACCTTGGTCTCTTCCGCTATACAGGTAATGCTACCATTAAGAATCTGCATGTGAGAGGAACCATCAAAACCACAGGGCAATATACAGGTGGTCTGATAGGCAATGCTTTTGATGGTTATCAAGTCAATATTGAGAACTGCCGCTCATCGGTGACTATCAACAGCACAAAGTTCACCAACGGTGGTTTCATATCCCGTTTGGGCGAAAGGTCAACCGCCACTATACGTAACTCTAAGTTCGACGGCAGTTTTGAAGGTGCAGAGAGCCACCATAATGGCGGATTCATAGGCTATTGCCAAGATAATAGCACGGCCACCATCGAGAACTGTCTCTTCGAACCTGACCATCTTGATACCAAGTTCGACAACTGTGAAACGTGGGCTCGTAAATCGGAATCGGCTGTTGTAACAGTAAAGAACAGCCACGCTATGTCCTACTATTCACCATCGGGCATTATCATCCGCAGCGACAGCGACTGGGACAAGTTCGTTCAGCTGGTGAAAGACGCCAAGAACAAATACTATGTGGATGCCATCCTCAGAGCCGACATTAGCGTCAAAAAATCTGTTGGCTTCATGGATGCGCCCTGGTGGGGTACCTTAAATGGTAACGGCCACACCATCAATATCGATATCGATAGTGGCGACAACGCTTATGCAGCTCTCTTCCCCGTGGTTTGGCATGCCACAATCAACGACCTGCATGTAACGGGAAAAGTCAATGGCGGTATGTACTCTGCCGGACTTATAGGCGGTGCTTACGGAACGCCCACCATAACTCTTAACCGTGTGTGGGTCTCAGTAGAGACTACATCGAATAGAACCCATGCCGGCGGTATAATAGGATATTCTAATAATGCGTTAGTGAACATGAACGACTGTCTTTTTGACGGCAAGGCTAACACAAATAATGCGGACAATTCTTATGCAGGTGAAATCATCGGCTGGAGTAATGGCGGCAGCTGGTTCTTAAAGCGCGTTTATGACAATGGCTGGCCGAAAGCTCATTGGATGTTTTTCTGCCTTGACAATGGTTCGAGTTGGGGTACCAATAACGGCAGTTACACCGTTACCCGTCACGGTTGGAGTAATGTAGACCAGCACAACAAGAGCGATCAGAGCGAAGTCGTCAATCTGATGAACGGCAGACAAGCCGGTACGTGGCACCTTGTCGACAACAAGGCCGTACCGGTGATGAACTCTACCAAAGCCCTGACTGCAGCCGAGCTGGTAGATACGCTGGGCGGTAAGGACGTATGGCAGGTCGTCGACGGCAAGGTGGTTCCCGTGATGCGCACCACAGTGCAGGAAACCGCTGATAACTTCTACAACAAGCTGGGCGACACGTGGAAGAAGGAGGGCTACAACATCGTGCCCGCCACCACAAGGATGGCAGAGCCTAACTATGCCACCATCACCAAGCCTACGCTGCCCGACTTCTACCATGAGAACACGGGTACGATAGAGAAGCAGCTGATGACGACGACACGGCAGAGCAGCGTGCTGCTGTCGTGGAACACCGACGGCAACCCCATCGACTACTTCAAGGTGATGCGCCGCAACGAAGGCGGCAGCGACAACGACTGGAAGGAGATAGCCACCAACCTGGACCAGCTGAGCTACGAGGACGCGACGGTGTCGCCCCTGCTCAAGTATGAGTATAAGGTGCTGGCCGTGAACGACTGCGAGGGCATCAGCACCACCGAGACCGACGTCAGGCTGGGCGAGTGTAAGCATACGGGCCGCGTGGAGGGCTATGTGCGCTTCAACGACGGCACGGGCGCTCCCAACATCCAGGTGGAGATTATAGCCAATGGCGACACGGTGAAGGTGCATACCGACGAGAGCGGATTCTTCGAGGCCGACGAACTGTCGTACCACAACAAGACGGACATCACGTACAACGTGAGCACCGTAGTCAGAGGCGGCATTGAGGTGATGCCCACCAGCGCATCAGCCACCTTCGATGCCCACAGCAACAACGTGACGCTGCGCGAGTTCACCATCCAGAACGGCAAGCGCTTCTCGGGCTACGTGATGTACGACGGCACGAGCATCCCCGTGAAGGGGGCCAACTTCAAGGTGGACGGCCAGACCATACATACCAACACAGGCGATATATATGAGAGCGACCACGACGGCAGCTTCTCGTTCCGCATGCTGCCCGGCGAGCACACCATCCAGGTGGCGATGCCCGGGCACACCTTCACGGGTGACGGCTACTACAAGAACAAGAACATGCAGAACATCAACGACGACATTGCCGGCACCTACTTCTACGACGCCACGAAGGTGAAGCTGGCCGGACGCGTGGTGGGCGGCAACGACCAGGGCCGCATGCCGCTGGACAACAACCTGTCGACCAACAACCTGGGTGACTCGCTGACGATGGTGCTCACCCTGGAGGGCGACAACACGTCGTGGCTGGTGTTCGACAACCTGAACCCCAACCGCACACGGCGCGACACCACCTACGTACATCCGCGCGGCAACGGCCACAAGACCGAGGTGACGACGGAGCGCAAGCGCATGGTGGTGCAGCCCGACCCGAAGACGGGCGAGTACATGCTGATGCTGCCGCCCGTGCGCTGGAAGGTGCAGCAGGTGTACTGCAAGGGCTATCCCACGCTGTTCCAGGAGGGGCAGGTGAGCGAGGTGGTCGACCTGACCGACTGCCTGACGCGGAGGGACACCACCTACGCGGGCAACTACAAGGACGTGGACAGCAAGATGGTGGAGAATCCAAAAGCCAGCTACAACGCCGTCTATAACCGCATCTACCACAGTCCGGTGGAGGTAATCTACAAGCAGCTGACATACGACACGTTCGACTACCTGGGCGACAAGTTCTATATGGCTACCGACCTGAAGGGCGACGGGCGCCAGGTGCCGCTGGCCTACAGGAACCCTAAGGACACGACGAAGGCGCTCTACAGCTTCGGATACCCCGTGTTCAGCATGGAGCGCAAGTACCGCATCCAGGTGCAGGTGGCCGAGCGCTATCCCTATAACAACAGTACGAGGTATGAGAAGGTGGACATGGTGCGCCTGGGCGGCGGCTATGCCTACATGCAAAACGGCATGAAGGCCGGTGCCGCCAAGGAGCCGCTGCAGCTCGACAGCCTCGGACAGGCCATCTTCACCCTGCAGGCCGACCAGACCACGAAGCTGCTGACGGGCGAGGACGCCCTGAAGACGGTGACCTTCACCGTGGAGCGCGACGGCACCACCTTCGAGGCCAAGCCGCTGAGGGGCTACGTGCTCAACATGTTCCCCATCGGCAAGAGCCAGGACATCATGGCCGAGGGCAAGCCCATCCTGTTCGACATCCTGCGCGACCCGCCGGGTGCCGCCAGCTCGTCGACGCTGGCCAAGGGTGCTACCCTCAACCACACGTACACGATGAGCCTCACGATTTCGGCCGGTCCGCTGTTCACCTATAAATATGGTGAGAAGATGCAGACCGTGTCGGCCAGCGTGGTAGCCCCGAACGGCATCGGTACGGCAGTAGGACCTATCAGTGCTGCCGACACCTCCGACGGCGAGCTGGGCGAGTTCAAGTATGACGCCAATGGCACCAAGGCCTTCTCGTACAGCATGAACGTGAGCCATAATATCAGCACCAGCGGCGACCCGTCGATGGTGGGTGCCGATGCCGACCTGTACATCGGTACGGTGCAGAATGCCGTAGTCACCCCGATGTCGACCATCCGTGCCGTCACCGACAGCATGTGGAACGAGATCAAGGCCCGCGCCGTTCAGGACAAGATGGTCTCTGAGGTGGGCAAGGAGCTGAGCAGTGGCTCGGTGGTATATATTGCCGGCGGCAAGAACGAGAAGGGCGACACGCTCCACCTGATTCGCGACGTGGCCCTGGGCTACGGTCCGAAGGTGCAGTCGCAGTTCGTCTACTCGCAGAAGCAGCTGCTGGAGCAGATTATCCCCGACAAGGCCAGGGAGATAGTCGACATGATGTACCTGGGCACCAAGGAGCAGGCACAGGCCATAGCCGACAAGACGCAGCAGCCGGTCTATCTGTCGCTGCGCCAGCCCACCGACTCTGCGTTTGCCGTGGCCAACAGAATGGTGGAGGACCATGCCTATAACACCACCATCGACAAGGCTGAGAAGCGCATCAACTACCTGGTGGTGCTGCCTACGGGCAAGACCGAGCAGGACTTCAGCGACGAGGTGCTGGAGAAGTACCAGACCATCAAGGCCTGGATGGAGATGATATCCCAGAACGAGGGCGAGAAGCTGAACGCCAACAACCTGCTGGCCAACTACGACATCGCAGGGGCCCAGGGCGTGAACTATAGCGAGACCTTCGATACCAACTTTACCAATACGTGGGGACACCACTTCCCCATCGCTGACGAGGCAGACTACTTCGGTCCCGGTTCCAGCCATGTGGCCGCGGCCGGCTCGATTGGCCTGACCATTGCCAGCGGCATCCTGCTCTCGCTGGCCGAGATGAAGACCTATACCACGCCCAGCGTGAGCGGCATGTCGTATAACGCTGATCCCGGATACGGATACAAGTCGAGCGTGACCTTTGCCGGCAAGATGTTCCAGTGGACGCTGGCACCGGTGGTCGCCTACTCGACCATCGGCAACAACGCAAACACGAAGGCCTATAACCGCACGACGTCGTTCACCATTGCTGCCGACCCGAGCAGCCGACTGAACGTGGATGTCTATCGCGTGTCGGCATCGACCGGCGACGCCACCGCTACCGTGAGGGCAGACAACGTCTTTACGAACGACAACTTCAACAACCTGTATGACGAGGTCATCAAGCAAGTGGGCAAGGAGGTGAAGGCCGACCAGATAATGGGTCCGCGCGGCTTCGTGTTCCGCACGCGAGGCGGTGCTACGCAGAACCCGTGGGAGGACGAGCGCAAGACCCACTTCTACGACCCGGGAACCGTCCTGGATGCCCGTACGCTGAAGATTAACAACCCGACGATTCGCCTCGACAAGCAGAGCGTGAGCGGTGTGTCCATCAGCGATGCTGCCCGCTTCACCATCTACCTGGCCAACGAGAGCGAGAAGCCCGACATGGCCGACAAGCCGGGTGCCTTCACCCTGTTTGCGGTAGACCAGGCCAACCCGCACGGTGCCAAGCTGACGGTCGACGGGCAACCGCTGACCACCGGTGGCATGAGCGTGACCATCATGCCGGGCGTGACCACCCAGCTGCAGCTGGAGGTGCGCGCCGGACAGGGCTTCGACTACGAGGGCCTGACCATCGGCGTCATGTCGCCCACCGATGCGGCGAACGCCGTAGACAGGACGTCGTTCGACGTACACTTCCTGCGTGAGGCCGGCGGCGCCACCATCTCCGCCCCGGGCGACAAGTGGGTGCTGAACACCGAGGCGCAGAAGGACAGCAAGCGCGGCTGGTACATACCGGTGACCATCAACGGATTCGACCGCCATCAGCACAACTTCGACCACATCGAGTTCCAGTATAAGGAGTCGCAGCGCGGCGACGACGCGTGGACCAACGCCTGCTCGTTCTATGCCGACTCGACGCTGATGGCCAAAGCCAACGGCGTGCGCAAGCTGATGAAGGAGAACGAGAACATCGTGACCGAGTTCTACGGCGAGGGCTGGGAGACGGAGAAGTCGTACGACCTGCGTGCCGTCGTCTTCTGCCGCAACGGCAGCGAGTTCCTCACCACGTCGTCGAAGATAGTCAGCGGCATCAAGGATACGCGCCGCCCGCAGCTGTTCGGCACGCCCGAACCGAAGAGCGGCATCCTGACCCCGGCCGACGATATCGTGTTCAACTTCTCGGAGGATATCGAATACAACAACCTGAGCGCCATCACCAACTTCGAGGTGAGGGGCGAGGTGAACAACAGCGACCTGTCGACGAACGTGAGCGTGCAGTTTACGGGCAAGTCGAGCGTGGAGACCGAGGCCAAGCGCAACTTCAGCGGCAAGGACGTGACCATCGACCTGATGGTGAGACCCGACACGACGGCACGCCGCGACATGCCGCTGTTCTCGCACGGCACCAACGGACAGACGCTGCAGCTGTGGGTGACCAAGGACTTCAAGCTGAAGGCCGTGGTCAACAAGCAGGAATTCGTCTCTGACTCTACCATCGCCAAGAGCTCGTTTACGCAGGTGGCTATGGTCTTGAACCAGACAGACAACACGGTGACCTTCTACAACGGTGGCGTACAGCTGGGCAAGGTGCACCACCTGACGGCATCCTATACAGGTACCGGACCGCTCATCTACGGACGTACCAACGACATCGACCGCAACGCGAGCCAGTTCTACCAGGGACGCATGATGGAGTGCCGCCTGTGGTACAGCGCCATGAGCGGCGGACTCATCGGCACGACCTACGGCTACCGCCGCCTGTCGGGCTACGAGAAGGACCTCGTGGACTACTACCCGATGAACGAGGGCTCGGGCAAATATGTCGTCGACCGCACCCAGGGCGCCGACGCCCAGCTGATAGAGGCCAACTGGGCCATACCGCACGGCTACTCGCTGCGCCTGGAGAAGGAGACCAAGGGCGTGCGCCTGACGCAGGACGCACTGAACCGCACCAACAATCAAGACTACACGCTGATGTTCTGGTTCAAGACCGATGCCGACGGTCGCGGTACGCTGCTCTCCAACGGTCGCGGACTGAAGCAGGACAACGGTGCCGAGCACCAGTTCCACATCGGATTCGAGGACGAGAAGCTGATGTACCGCTCCAACGGATTCGCTGCCGAGGTGGAGGGCAAGTGGAGCGACAACCAGTGGCACCACTACGCCATGACCGTCAATCGCGGGCGCAACGAGGTGAACATCTACGTGGACAAGGAACAGCGCGCCACCTTTGCGGCCGACAGCCTTGGCGGCATCAGCGGCGGCTACCCGATGATTGGCGGAAGCCGCTACGACATGCTCAACGAGAAAGACAGTCTGGAGACCCACGACGGCACGACGCCGCTGAAGGGTAACATCGACGAACTGCTCTTCTTCGAGCAGGCACTGCCGCCGACACTGATCAACACCTACTCGACAAAGAGCCCGCAGGGCGACGAGTATGGTCTGATGACCTTCCTGGGCTTTGAGCGCCAGGAGCGCCAGAAGAACAACGACATCGAGACGGTGCCCTACCTGTACAGCAAGAAAATCTACCTGGACGACAAACGCGAGGTGCGCTATCAGGTCGACTCGATCAGCAGGCAGCCGACGGGCATCCCCGTGCGCGACTATGTCTTCGTGGACGGCACCAGCGTCGTCGAGCGCTATGTCGACAACACGCAGGCTGCTCCGGTGGTGCCCTACGAGGAGGTGAAGAACCTGAAGTTCTCGTACATCGGCAGGGGCAACCAGCTGCTGGTAGACCTCGACGAGCCGGGGGCAAGGCTGAACCGCCGCCACGTCTACGTGACGGTGCGCGACGTGGAGGACAAGAACGGCAACCGCATGGCATCGCCGAAGACGGCCTGCTATCTGGTGTACAACAGCAGTCTGGAGTGGCTGGTGAACAAGGTGGACCACACCGTCAAGTATGGCTCTGGCGAGCAGATAGAGATGCCGTTCTACAACAACAGTGCCGTCAACCACACCTACAAGATAGAGAACTGCCCGAAGTGGCTCACGCTGAACAGCTACAGCGACGTGGTGGCACCGCAGAGCCTTGGCGCCATCGTGGCCACGGTGAACAAGGACCTGAGCATCGGCTCGTACAGCGAAATCATCTATCTCACGGACGAGGAGGGCATCACCGAGCCGCTCTACCTGAACCTGACGGTGGAGGGCGACAAGCCCAGCTGGGCGAACGGTATCGACAAGGCGCTCCTGGACTACTCGATGAGCATCTCCGGACAGGTGTACCTGTACAACCAGCTCGACACGGATGCGCGCGACATCGTGGGTGCCTTCGACAGCCAGAACGTGTGCCACGGCTATGCCAACATCAGCTACTCGCCCGAGACGAACGAGTCGGCCGTCTACCTGACCGTCTACGACAGTATTCCGAATGGGCGCGACCTGAAGTTCAGACTGTGGCAGTACAGCACCGGACGCGAAATCGTGCTGACCGCCACGCCGGCCGTCAAGTTCAGTGAGTCGGCTGTGCTGGGCACCGATACGCCGGTACGCTTCGAGGGCGGTGACAACTGCGTGCAGAACTTCCGACTGAAGCAGGGCTGGAACTGGGTGTCGTTCAACGTCACCAGCAGTCAGCAGAACAAGCTGACCTCGCTGCTGAGCAGCATGCCGTGGAAGGAGGGCGACGTCCTGTCCATACTGGGCAGCAACCTGACGATGTCGTATAAGGATGGCAAGTGGATGGCATCAGGCCGTGCGCAGGATGTGCCCATCTCGTCGAAGAACGCGTATGCCATCAAGGTACAGGAGGACTGCGTCCTGCCGGTCGAGGGTACCGTCATCACGGACGTGAGCGAGCGCACCATCACGGTGAAGAAGGGCTGGAACGGCATCGGCTACACGCCGACGGTGAGCCTGAGCGTGGATGCGGCGCTGACCGACTACTTCGACGAGGCCGAACAGGGCGACGTCATCAAGAGCCACACGGAGTTTGCCTACTTCACCAAGTCGGGCAATACCGGACAGTGGCGCGGCAGCCTGCAGTACATGAAGCCGGGCGAAGGCTACATGATGCTGCGCAAGGGCACTTCGGAGGTGTCGTTCGTCTATCCGTACTACGACCTGAGCAGCTACCGTGAGGCATGGTCACAGGGCACTGTCGGCAAGGCCGCGCTGAAGCGCAGCACGATGTCTGTCTCGGCCCATGTCGTCGGTGTCGACGTCGAGGACGGCGACATGCTGATGGCCTACTCCAATGGGGAACTGGTCGGCGAGGGTGTGCTCACGACCACTGGCGAGCCTGCCTACATGAGCATTGCCGGCGACACGCAGCAGCCCATCTGGTTTGCCGTCGAGCGTGAGGGCGAGATAGTGGCTTCCACCGGCGAGGTGATGACCTTCAAGGCAGATGCCGTGATAGGTTCTCCCGACGAGCCGACGGCCATCAACTTCGTGCGCGCCGACGCCGAGGTAGGCAAGTGGTACACTGTCGACGGCCTGATGCTGCAGGAGAAACCGGTGCGCAAGGGAGTGTATATATATAATGGTAAGAAGATTGTAGTAAGATGAGAGGAGAACGGCCCGCTCTCGTCCGGAAAGGGGAGCGGGCCTTAAATGAGAATTCAAAGCAGTACAAGTGATATGAAGAAGATATATTTAATGGTCGTCGTGCTGGCAGGGCTCGTGCTCGGGGCTTGCGGCGGCAGTGACAGTAGCAGCAACGAAGACGGAATAGGAAATGGTTACAATGGTAACAACACCCTCTACACGGAGACCGCCATGAGCAAGGCGCCGGTGTGGCAGGTGGACTGGAGCTACAACCAGGAGCGCCCCAACTGGACGGAGCCCGACCCGTCGAGATATGACAATCCGGGAACCACGCTGATGGTGACGGTGGAGGAGGAGCTGATGCCCTACGTCTCAGCGGGCGACATGATGGCAGTGTTCGTGAACAACGAGCTGCGTGGCCTGGCACCTCATCCCGCCGTCGACGCGATGAGCGGGGAAATGAGCAACAGCGACTTCATGATGACGGCCTATGGCAATGAGTCGGGCTCGGAGCGGGTGAACATCTCGCTGGTCTACTACTGCCAGAAACTGAACCATATCTTCACGCTGACAGACCGTATCAGCCTGAGCTCGGATGCGACGACGGGCATCGACGAGGACTATATCCCTGAGTTCACCAAGGGGTCGGCCAAGTATCCCGTGGTGAAGACGGCAAACGTGGAGAGCATGATGGCAAGGGTCGGCATCACGGCCGTCAGCGACAATGTGGTGGGGGCCTTCGTGGGCGACGAGTGCCGAGGTGTGACGACACTCTCGGCCTCCGGTATGACGCAACTCGTCGTCTTCGGCCGCAGCGCAGGCGAGTCGGTGACGCTGAAATACTATGATTCGGGTAAAAAGATTCTGTATACCATCGCGGACGCGATGAAGATGTAGGAAGGATAACAAGCAGATACTTTTTCAGCCGGAAGCCTCGCCACCTACAGAAAGCCTATATGGCTCGTCTCGTGAGTGGCGAGGTGTTTTTATTGGTAGCCCGACCGCAAAATAATCCGCCTTTTTTCTGCTTTATCACCATTTTATTGTTATCTTTGCGCCCAAAATCAGCATAGCCATGAAGATATTTGCAATCGGAATGAATTATATCCAGCACAATAAAGAGTTGGATGGTGCGTTATATAAACCGGAGAAACCCGTCGTGTTCACCAAGGCAGACTCGGCGCTGCTGAAGGACCACAAGCCCTTCTTCATACCAGACTGGTCGGAACAGGTGGACTACGAGACGGAACTGGTGGTGCGCATCAGCCGACTGGGAAAGTCGATACCTCAGCGCTTTGCCCATCGCTACTACGACGCGGTGACCGTGGGCATCGACTTTACGGCGCGCGACTGGCAGCGGCAGGCCCGACAGCAGGGACAGCCATGGGAAATCTGCAAGGGATTCGACGGCTCGGCAGTCATCGGCGACTGGGTGGAGATGGAGAAGATTCGCGACATACAGGCTTTGCACTTTCACCTGAATATCAATGGTGCTACCGTGCAGGAAGGCTGTTCGAGCGATATGCTCTACAAGGTGGACGAACTGATAGCCTACATCTCCCAGTTCTTCACGCTCAAGACGGGCGACCTGCTCTATACGGGGACACCGGTCGGCGTAGGGCCGGTACACGTCGACGACCACCTGGAAGGGTGGCTGGAAGAGCGTAAGGTATTGGATTTTAATTGCAAGTGATGAAAAGATATATATGGGCAATGGCACTTCTGATGGTGAGCATGACAGCCGCTGCACAGAAGTTCTTCAACCTGACCGCCGAAGAGGTCAGGATAGATTCTGTATTGCCTGTATTCGACTACCGCATGGCACTGGGCGAGCACTACGCCGACTCTACCTATCAGGTGTCGATTGTGTACCCGGAGTGTGTGCCGATGGGCGATACCGACATCGCACGCTACAAGGCGCTCGTCGACCGACGGCCCGGTGCACTGCCCGAGATTCAGCAGATGGTCAGCGTAGACCGCAAGAAAGGCACGCTGCACGTCTCGTTCATCCCTATCGTCTATCGCGACGGCCGCTATCAGAAGTTGGTGAGCTTTATGCTGAAGGTGAAGGGCAAGAGCCTGTCGAAGCGGCTGCTGAAGGTGGCCGCACAGCGCAGGGCCAACGCCGTGACCGGCCGCTATGCCGACAACTCGGTGCTGGCGTCGGGCCGATGGGTGAAGATACGTGTGCCGTCGACGGGATTGTATAAGTTGACTGGCGAGATGGCCAGGCTGGCCGGATTCTCCGACGTCAACCGCGTCAAGGTGTACGGCTATGGCGGTGCCATGCAGCCCGAGAAGCTGACGCCCGACTACCTGACGGCTACTGACGACCTGAAGGAGGTGCCTACGTGTGCTGTCAATGGCAACCGACTGTTCTACGCCGTGGGGCCCGTGTCGTGGAATGACAACCACCGGCGTGTCCGCAATCCGTACTCCAACTATGGCTACTACTTCCTCACGGAGGATGGCGGCGACCCGAATATCTTGAATACGACGGACTTCCTGAATACCTGCTATCCGATGGCCGACGACTATGCCAGCCTCTATGAGGTCGACGACTATGCGTGGTATCATGGCGGCCGCAACCTGTATAACGCCCAGCAGATGGGGGCGGGAGCAGCCGGCACTTTCACCATCAGCGATGCCGGCACGACCAGCCAGGGCACCATGACGGTGGTGCTGTCGGCAGCGGGTGCAGCCACCGGCAGCACCGCATCGCCCAAGGGCGCCGTCGCCGTGATGCTGAACGGTACCACGGTGGGCTCTGTGGCCCTAACGGCCACCGGCTCCTACGAGAAGATGCACACCAGCGAGGCCACCTTCACCGTAAGCAACCTCCAGGGTAACAACCAGGTGACGCTCGTTCCCAATGTCAATAGCGGAACGGTGCGCCTGGACTATATATCCATCCATGCAGACCAGCCCAAGGGTGCTCCCGACTTGTCGCAAGACTATCCGCAGCCGGAAATAGTCGGGGAGGTGACCAACCAGAACCACCACGCCGATACGGCGGCCGACATGATTATCATCATCCCGACCTCGTGCAAACTGCTGGCGCAGGCCCAGCGCCTGCAGGCGCTCCACACGGAGCGTGACGGCCTGCGCGTCAGGATAGTGCCTGCCGACGAACTGTTCAACGAATATTCCAGCGGTACGCCCGATGCCAACGCCTACCGCAGGTATCTGAAGATGCTCTACGACCGTGCTACCACGGAGGCTGACATGCCGCGATTCCTCCTGCTGTTAGGCGATGGTGCCTGGGACAACCGTATGCTGCTCTCCGACTGGAGCAATGAGTCGCCCGACGACTTCCTGCTGTGCTATGAGAGCGAGAACTCGTACAGCGAGACGGATTGCTACGTCACCGACGACTACTTCTGTCTGCTCGACGACAACGAGGGCGGCAACATGCTGACCAGTGACAAGGCCGACGTGGCCGTGGGACGTATCTCGGCACGCACGGCCGAAGAGGCTGCCGTGGCCGTCGACAAGATAGAGGCTTATATGAACAATCAGCAGGCCGGCTCGTGGCAGAACCTGATCTGTTTTATGGGTGACGACGGCAACCAGAATCAGCACATGGCTGATGCCGACTCGGTGGCCAAGGTGGTCGAGCAGCTCCGGCCCGACATGGTCGTGAAGCGCATCATGTGGGATGCCTACGAGCGTGTCAGCTCAGCCACCGGCGACTCCTATCCCGATGTGGAGCGCCTCATCAAGCAGCAGATGCAGCAGGGGGCACTGGTCATGAACTATTCGGGCCATGGAAGAGCCGATGCCATATCACATGAGTATGTGCTGCGACTGACGGATTTCAAGACGGCCACCTCGCAACACCTGCCGCTGTGGATGACGGCGTCGTGCGATATCATGCCGTTTGACGGACAGGTAGAAAATATCGGCGAGACGGCATTCTTTAACAAGAAGGGCGGTGCCATCGCCTTCTACGGTACGACCCGCACCGTGTATCAAACCTATAACCGACTGATGAATATCGCCTTCACGCGAAACCTGTTCTCAAAGTATAGCGACGGACGACCCATGCCCATCGGCGAGGCGGTGAGAAGGGCCAAGAGCGACCTGATAACGGCCGGCGTGCTCGTGGGGTATAATACGTCCGGGCCGATTCGCTCTACCGACCGTACCGCCAACAAACTGCAGTACACCCTGCTGGGCGACCCGGCCCTGCGACTGGCCATACCGACACTGCCCATGGTGGTGGACGCCATCAACGACCAGCCGCTTGCCGACGGCACGCTGACGAACATCAAGGCCGGTTCGACGGCCAAGGTGACGGGGCGCGTGCTGACGGCCGACGGCCAGACCAATACGGCCTTCAACGGCGTACTGACGGCTACTGTCCGCGACGTGAAGGAGAAGGTTACCTGCCGACTGAACAATACGTCGAGCGATGGTGCCCAGACGCCCTTCGTGTACTACGATCGCCTGAACACGGTGTACAGCGGTTCCAACGATGTGACGAACGGGCAGTTTACCTTTACTTTTGCCGTGCCCAAGGATATCAAGTATTCCGACCTGGACGCCATGATCAACCTCTATGCGGTGAACACTGACAAGACGCAGGAGGGCAGCGGCTTCACGAATGGCATGAGCATGAACGGGACTGCCGACGGTCTCAGCTCGGAGACCGGGCCTAATATCTACTGCTACCTGAACAGTGCCAACTTTACCAATGGCGGTAAGGTGAATACTACTCCCTATTTCGTGGCCGAACTCAACGATGAGGACGGCATCAATGCGTCGGGCGGCGGCATCGGACATGACTTGCAGCTGGTAATCGACGGTGACATGGCCAAGACCTATTCGCTGAACAACTACTTCGAGTATGATTTCGGCAGCTATACCAGTGGCAAGCTGGGCTTCAGCATACCCGAACTGAGCTACGGACAGCATAAGCTGGTGTTCAGGGCGTGGGATGTGCTGAACAACTCGTCGACCGCTGAACTGGACTTCGAGGTGGTCAAGGGACTGGAGCCGCTGTTCATCGACGTAGAGTGCTCGCCCAATCCTGCCAGGACACACACGCAGTTCCGCATCATCCACGACCGTATAGGCAGCGAGATGGATGTCAAGCTCGATGTCTACGACACCTCGGGCCGCCATCTGTGGACGTATTCAGAGAATGGCGTGTCGACAGATAATACCTATACCGTGGACTGGGACCTGACGGTCGACGGCGGTCGGCGCCTGATGACGGGCTTGTACCTCTACCGCCTCAGCATCAGCACCGATGGCAGCACCTATGCATCCAAAGCCAAGAAGCTAATCGTTCTAACTTACAAATAAGAGCATATGAAGACAACAACAAAGATAATCACAATGGTATGTGGACTGCTGTTCGCCCTGTGTGTGAAGGCACAGGACACGAAGAGCCAGTTCAACCCTGTGGAGCATGCTGTCATCTCCCAGACCATAGCCCCTGACGCACGCAGTGCAGGTATGGGTGACGTGGGTGTCGCTACCGACCCGGATGTGAACTCGCAGTATTGGAACCCTGCCAAGTATCCCTTCTGCATCAGCAGGGCGGGAATCTCGCTGAACTATACGCCTTGGCTGCGTAAGTTGGTCAACGATATCGACCTGGCCTACGTGGCAGGCTACTATCGCATCGGCGACTATGCATCGGTCAGTGGTTCGTTGCGTTACTTCTCACTGGGCGAGGTGATGACGTCGTTCGAAGAGAATGCAATGACGGTCAAGCCCTACGAGATGGCAATCGACGTGGGTGCCTCGCTGATGCTCAGCGAGAAGTTCTCGATTGCCGCCGTGCTACGCTGGATACACAGCGACCTCCGTTTCGACTATACGGAGGATGCCCAGCCTGCTTCTGCCTTCGCTGCCGACCTGGCGTGCTACTACAACAACTATATCACCATCGGACAGCGTGAATGTCAGCTGGGCATCGGTCTGAACCTGTCGAATATCGGTAGTAAGATCAAGTTCTATGGCGACGACCGTTCCAACTTCCTGCCTGCCAACATGCGACTGGGCGCCTCGCTGATGGTGCCCATCGACGAGTATAACCGCATCACGATAGCTGCCGACGCCAATAAGCTGATGGTTCCTACCGTACCCAAGCAGGAGGATGGCGAGTCGACAGAGGATTACGAGCGCCGCGTGCTCGAGGAGTACAACGACGTGAGCTCTATATCGGGTATCTTCAAGAGCTTCCACGATGCCCCCGGCGGATTCAAGGAGGAGCTGCAGGAAATCCAGTGGAGCCTGGGTGCTGAGTATATCTACCACGACCAGTTCTCGCTGCGTGCCGGTTATCACCATGAGTCGGAGAACAAGGGCAACCGCAAGTATTTCACCGTGGGTGGCGGTTTCCGCATGAGCGTTTTCTCGCTCGACGTCGGTTATGTCATCGCCACGGCCAAGACGAACCCGCTCGACCAGACGCTGCGCTTCACGCTGGCCTTCGATATGGACGGTATTAAAGATTTGTTTAAGAGACGATGAGAGTAGGAATGGGCTACGACGTCCACCGTCTGGTGGAGGGACGTCAACTATGGATAGGAGGCATACGCATAGAGCATGAGACGGGCCTGCTGGGGCACAGCGATGCCGACGTGCTGATACACGCCATCTGCGATGCCATCCTGGGCGCTGCCAATATGCGCGACATCGGTTTCCACTTCCCTGACACGTCGGACGAGACGGAGGGGATGGACAGTAAGGTGATACTGAAGAAGACCATCGAGCTGATAGCCACCAAGGGCTACCACTTGGTGAATATCGACGCCACCATCTGTGCCGAGCGGCCTAAGATGAATCCTCATATCCCGCACATGCAGCAGGTGATGGCCGATATCATCGGGTGCGACACCGACCAGATATCCATCAAGGCCACCACTACCGAGAGGCTTGGCTTTACGGGACGGCAGGAGGGCATCTCCGCCTATGCGGTGGCACTGATAGAGAAATAAAAATACCGCCACTCATCATCGAGCAGCGGCATCCAAAAGCCTATGTTTAACTAAAAATCCTTTTCAAATGAAATCCGGTTTTTAGGCCGGAGGCCTGTCTTTCGACAGGAATATCTAATTAAATACTAACGTCGCTTAAGAAAAGAAAGTTATGAGCGTTTCACAACGACCACTGTTTTTGAACACATTTAAAACTTTCTTTTTACCAATAACTAAAAACCTAAAACTATAAATATTACTACTAACCTAAAACAATCTATTAACCAAAACTCTGACTTCACTTAGTCAAAGGGGATTCAAAATCCCTGTTTGTCTTGTTTGACAATGCAAAGGTACAACGGAATATGCGTTGCACAAAGTTTTTTCGGCTTTTAATTCGGAAAAAGCAACGATTCTTGACCTAAATCAATGGTTTGTGTCCGTACACAACGCCATAATGCTCGCTTTTTGGCGTTTTTGGGTATTGCGTTCCGATTATTTTGACTACCTTTGCATCATCATAGTATTATATAAGGTATGAGGGTCCTGATTGTCAATACGAGTGAGCGCACCGGCGGTGCTGCCGTGGCTGCCAACCGACTGATGGAGGCACTTAATAATAATGGTGTCAAGGCTACGATGCTGGTACGCGACAAGGAGACGGAGCAGCTGACCGTGTCGGCGGTGCCGCGCAGCGGACATGTCAACTGGCATTTTCTTTGGGAGCGCTTTGTCATCTGGCTTCATCTCCATTTCCGTCGACAGCATCTGTTTGAGATAGACATAGCCAACAGCGGTTATGATATCACGAGCCTCCGTGAGTTTCGGGAAGCCGACGTCATCCATCTGCACTGGGTCAATCAGGGGATGTTGTCGCTGAAGGGCATCCGTCGTATCCTGGATTCGGGTAAACCCGTGGTGTGGACCATGCACGACATCTGGCCTGCCACGTCTGTCTGCCATTACGCACGGGGCTGTGAGCGCTTCCATACGGCCTGCGCCTGTTGCCCGCTCCTGCCCGAAAAGAGTTGGGCCGATCTGGCTGCCCATGTGTGGCGGCAGAAGGTGGCGATGCTGGATGGGCACCGTATTCATTATGTGGCATGTAGCCGCTGGCTGGCCGATGAGGCCCGGCAGAGCGCGCTGCTGGCCGGACAGAAGATAGCGGCTATCCCGAATGCCATCGACACCCGGCTTTTCAGTCCTCAGGATAAGCAATGCGCCAGACAGCAGTGGGAGCTCCCTACCGGAAAGCGCGTGATATTGTTCGTCTCGCAGCGCGTGACGGACGAGCGCAAGGGCATGTCCTATTTCGTAAAGGCCGTCAGTCTGCTGGCAGCGCGTTATCCCGCCATGCGCGAGGATACCGTTATCGCCATCCTTGGCGGTCACAGTGAGGAGGTGGTCAGTCAACTTGCCCTGCCGGCCTATTCCCTGGGATATGTGAGCGACCCCCACCGAATCGTAGAGGTTTACAATACGGCCGACGTCTTTGTGCTGCCTTCTCTGGAGGACAACCTGCCAAACACGCTGATGGAGGCCATGGCCTGCGGCGTGCCCTGTGTGGGGTTCCGCGTAGGCGGCATCCCCGAGATGATTGACCACCGACAGAACGGCTATGTGGCGCGTTTCTGCGACGCCGACGATTTGGCAGCGGGCATCCGCTACGTACTGGACGAGGCCGACGGGCACGACTTGGCGTATGCCTGTCTGCAAAAGGTGCTGCACACCTATTCGCAGCAGAGTGTGGCCAAACGGTATATTGAAATTTATGAAGAAGCACTGACCCTACAGTCCCAACAGTCATGATACGTATCTCAGTCGTCACCATCACGTGGAATGCCGCACGCACGCTGCAGCGTACGCTGGACAGTGTGCGCAGTCAAAGCTATCGGTACATAGAGCACCTGGTCGTTGACGGTGCCTCGACAGACGAGACGCTGGTCATCGCCCGGCAGTACCAGGCACAGGCGGGTTATGATGTCGTGGTGAAGTCGGAGCCCGACGGCGGACTCTATGATGCCATGAACAAGGGCCTGCAACAGGCTACGGGCGATTATGTCGTGTTCCTCAACGCTGGCGACACGCTCTATGCCCCTGATACGCTGGAGACGGTCGCCAAGGCTGCTGCCGACCGTCCCGCCGTCGTCTATGGCGATACCGCCATCACCGACAGCGAGGGCCGCTTTCTGCACCTGCGCCGTCACCGTCCGCCCGAAAAGCTCTCGTGGCGCTCTTTCAGGCACGGTATGCTGGTGTGCCATCAGGCGTTTTATGTGCGTACGGACATTGCCCGTATCACTCCCTACGACCTGCGGTATCGCCACTCGGCCGATGTCGACTGGTGCATCCGTGTGATGAAGGAGGCCGACCGCCGGCACCTGCCGTTAGCCAACACCCACGCCGTGCTTGCCAACTTTGAGGATGGCGGTGATACTACCCAGCATCACCAGGCCTCGTTGCGCGAGCGTTTTCAGGTGATGGCCAGCCACTACGGTCTGTTGCCGCCCATCGGTATGCATCTCTGGTTCGTTATACGTCGCTTCCGTTTATAGGATGCGGATTTTCAGCTGATACTTCTTGTTCTTGTCGATGGTGTACTTCTTCAGTACGCCGGGTCCGCACGAGCTGTTGCCCAGTCCCATGACGGCGCAGTCGATGCTGAGGTAGGTCTTGCCCTGTTCTTCCAATTCGTAGTCGTGCGTCTTGGATGCGAGGTATTGGGCGGAGTAGGGCAGGGCAGAGAAGGAGAACGGCTGGTCGATGGCCTCGATGCGCAGCTTCTTGCCCTTCTTGGTCTTCAGTTCCACCATCGTGCAGTCCTCGTGGTTGCCCGAGTCCTGCGGGCGGGGGTAGTGAACATACTGCTTGCTGACGGTCGATTTCCACAGTCCGACGGGGCAGGAAGTCTTGCGGTCGGGATAGTTGTCCCACGGGCCGCGTCCGTACCATGTCAGCTGTTCGTATTCGCGTGGCATCTCGATGACGATGCCCAGGCGCGGCAGCGGGGGCAGCGAGTCGGGAATCTCAAAGGTGAAGGTCAGTTCGTTGCCGTCCTGTTCCATGGTCATGGGGATGGCCAGCGTGTCCAGTCGGCAGCGCTTCCAGTCCTTGGCCAGCCAGTTGCCGAAGCTCTTGTCGTTGTCTGTCGGAGCGCGGAACACCTGTGGCCTGATGGTTCCCAAGTGGGCGGGCAGGGCCTTCAGCTTCTTCGAGCTGCGCGGCTTGGCGGCTTTCGTCTCGGCAAAGTCCTGTGCCCCCTTGCCATATACAGCCTGTACCTCATAGTATTTGGGTGTCAGTGTGCGGTCGCTCATGACGACGCCGTTCATGCAGAAGGCATGCAGGTTGGGCTTGTCGCCGAAGTCGCCTCCATACAGCACCTTCCCGTCCTTGATAATTCCCTGGTCCACCCAGTCCCAGATGAAACCGCCCAGCATGCGAGGGTTCGAGTCTATCTCGTCCCAGTATTCCTTGAAGTTGCCCAGGGCGTTGCCCATGCAGTGTGCATATTCGCTGGTCAGCACGGGGCGCGGGCCGCCGTCGGAGCCCTCCCACGTACAGTGGTCGTCGGTGTTGTTGGCTATCTCCAGCAGCCGTTCCCAGCGGGCGTTCTCGGCGCGCTCCTGGTCGCTGCCGTCGGGGATGCCGGGATTCAGGTATTCCTCCATGACGCGCGGATAGAAGCGGGAGATGATGTCCACCGTCTGCGGGTCGGTGGCTGTGCGCTTGTCGTCAGAGTTGACGGAGCGTGTTCCCTGTGCTCCCTCGTAGTGTACGGGGCGGGTGGGGTCGAACTCGTGTAGCCATGCCGACATGGCGGCGTGGTTGGCGCCATAGCCGCTCTCGTTGCCCAGGCTCCAAAAGATGACCGACGGATGGTTCTTGTCGCGCTCCGCCATGCGCACGGCGCGGTCCATGAAGGCGTCGGACCAGTCGGGTGTCGAGGCCAGCGTGCCGCGCAGTCCGTGTGTCTCGCAGTCGGCCTCGTCCATGACGTACATACCTATCGAGTCGCAGAGCTCATACCAGCGAGGACAGTTGGGATAGTGGCTCAGCCTTACGGCATTTATGTTGGCAGCCTTCATCAGTCGCAGGTCCTTCAGCATCAGCTCTTCCGTCATCACGCGGGCCTTGTGTGGGTCGTGCTCGTGGCGGTTGACGCCGTGTATTTTGATGGCCTTGCCGTTGATGAGCAGTTGTCCGCCCTTGATGCTGATGGTGCGGAATCCCACCTTCTGCATGGTCTGTTCTATCGTCCTGCCGTCGGCGTCCTGCAGCTGCAGCCGCAGCGTGTATAGGTTCGGATGCTCTGCACTCCACAGCCGCGGCTGTTCCACGGCTATCTCCATGCGTGCAAACTTGCGGTAGCCGCGCTGAGAATACCACTCGTTCATGCGTGCCGCCTTGTGTTGCAGGTCGAGCACCTCGTCGACAGCCACAGAGTCGCAGCCCACGGCACGGGTGCCGTCCAGCAGGGTGGCTATGAGCCGGTAGCCCGCGGCCGTCTGTCCGTTGTACACGGAGAACTGCGGGTTGATGGCCAGTGTGCTTAGTGTGGTGCGCACTGCGACGTCCCTGAGTCGCACGTCGGGGGTGTGATAGAGCAGGATGTCGCGGTGGATGCCGCCAAAGCGCCAGAAGTCCTGATCCTCCAGATACGAGCCGTCGCAGTATTTGTAGACCTCAATGGCTATCTGGTTGTCACCTTTCTTGATATAGGGCGTGATGTTGAACTCCGACGGCTCCATGGAGCCCTGGCTATAGCCCACGCGCTGACCGTTGACCCATACATAGAATGCCGACATCACCCCCTCAAAGCGCAGGAAGGTCTGTCCCGTCAGCCAGTCGTCGGCCAGCCGGAATGTGCGGCGGTACTGTCCTGTCGGGTTGCGCTCCTCGTAGGTGGTCCATCCCTCCTTCGGCTGTCGGGTGACGTAGGGCGGGTCTATCTTGAACGGGTAGCCGGCCGAGATATAGATAGGTGTGCCGTAGCCGTTCACCTCCCAGTTGGCAGGAACGGCCAGCGTCTTCCACCGGCTGTCGTTGAAGTCCGTCCGGTAGAAGTCTTTGATACGCTCCTCGGGAGTCTTGGTCCATCGGAACCGCCATGTCCCGTTGAGGCTTATCTGTCGGTCGCCCTGCTGCTGTCCGTAGGGGATGAAATAGGCCCGTGCCGGTTCGCGGTTGATTTGCAGTACGTGATTGTCCTCCCAGTCGTGGTGTGTCTCGGCGCAGAGCGCCCCCAGTCCCATGCAGAGTGCAAAGGCTGTCAGCATCGTTCTTCTCATGAGTCTTTTCGTCTTTATCTTAAAGACGCTTGGCATCGCGCTTTTGTCATCAATTCTTTTATGGGTGATGCTGTACATGTCTATTTTAGTTCTTCTGCAATTTAGTCGAGTCAATCATGTTTTAATCCGATTGAGATTTCCTGCAAGGAAAATGTCAAGGTAGGACGAAGATTCTCCAGGGAATAGTGCCTTCTTCATAAACTTTCCTAATAATCAGGGCAAAGTTAGTCGTAATTCAGCGATTATCGTTAATTTTGCAAATACATTTAAACATATTAGAGAACTACTAAACAAATACGATTATGAACATTCTGATTTTACAGGCTTCTCCGAGAGCCAATGGTAACACCGCATGGATGGCGGAAGAGTACAAGAACGCTGCCGAGGCAGCAGGTCATCAGGTGACGCTGGTCAACGTGTCGCGCAAGAAGATTGCAGGTTGTCTGGCTTGCGAATACTGCCACAATAAAGGCAATGGGGCCTGCATCCAGAAGGACGACATGCAGGAACTCTACCCGCTGATGGCCGAGGCCGAGGTGCTGGTACTGGCAGCTCCTATCTATTACTTTACGCTCAATGCCCAGATTCAGGCTCCCATCCAGCGCATGTACTGCGTCAACGCTCCTGCCAAGGTGAAGAAAATGGCCCTGCTGATGTCCTCCTATTCGCCTGGCGTATATTCCGGCGCAACGGCTGAATACCACGACATCTGCAATTACTGGCATGCTGAAGACAGCGGTATCGTGACCGCCAAGTTTGACGAGCAGAAGACCGACGAGACGAAGGCTAAGATTCAGGCTATTGTCGGCAATCTGTAGATGAAGATACGCATCACCGCCATATAATACACCTATTATAACATGACACCACAGGAAGAGAGAAAACAGAAACTGGCAGAGCGGATGATTAAGAACCTCGGGCGCCGCAACATGGAGGCCTTCTACTGTCCTACAGGCAAAGAGGCAGTGAAGAAGGTCTCGGAACTCATTGCCGACGGCAGCACCGTGACATGGGGCGGAACCACTACCGTCCGCGACCTGGGCATCCCGGAGGTCTTGAAAGGCAGGGGAACACTGAATGTCCTCGACCGTGACCTGGCAGAGACTCAGGAAGAAAAGGAGGCCATCCACCTCAAGGCTTTCACGGCCGATGTCTATCTGACGAGTGCCAACGCCATATCTGAAGATGGCGTCATCGTGAATATCGACGGCAACGGCAACCGTGTGGCTGCCATCACGTGGGGACCGAAGAAGGTCATCTTCGTCATCGGTCTCAACAAGGTGGCTCAAACGGTAGAGGCAGCACTGGCCAGGGCCCGCAGCACGGCATCACCCATCAATGCCCAGCGTTTCGACATCCATACGCCTTGCAGAATCGACGGCACCTGCCATAACTGCAACTCTCCGGAGAGCATTTGCAGCTACGTCCACTTCCTGAGAAACAGTAGGAACAAGGGACGGCATGTCGTGGTGCTTGTCGGTGAAGATTTAGGATATTAAAATTGGGGGACGAGAGAAATGAGAAGAAAAGTGAACTTTCCTTTTGCATTTCTCTCTTTTTTTCGTACTTTTGCAGGCAAAAGTAAACAAACAAATACAACAACAATGGCAAAACCAGTAGAATTCAAGTATGCCCCGATGTTTCAGATGGGCGAAGACACGACAGCGTATAGGCTGCTAAGCAAAGAAGGCGTGACAACGGCCGAGTTTGACGGCAAGGAAATCGTCAAGGTGTCCAAGGAGGCGCTGACGCTGTTGGCACAGCAGGCCTTCCACGACGTGGAGTTCATGCTGCGCCGCGAGCACAACGAGCAGGTGGCTCAGATCCTGAAAGACCCCGAGGCTTCGGAGAACGATAAGTATGTGGCACTCCAGTTCCTGCGCAATGCGGAGGTGGCCGCCAAGGGCATCCTGCCTTTCTGCCAGGATACGGGTACGGCCATCATCCACGGTGAGAAGGGCCAGCAGATATGGACCGGTTTTGAGGACGAGGAGGCGCTGAGCCGTGGCGTATACAACACCTTCACGCAGGACAACCTGCGCTATTCGCAGAATGCTCCGCTGAATATGTACGACGAGGTGAACACCCGCTGCAACCTGCCCGCACAGATTGACATCGAGGCCACCGAGGGTGCCGAATACCGTTTTGTCATGGTGGCCAAGGGCGGCGGCTCTGCCAACAAGACCTATTTCTACCCCATGACCAAGGCCACCATCCAGAATGAGGGCACCCTGCTGCCTTTCCTGGTGGAGAAGATGAAGTCGCTGGGCACCGCAGCGTGCCCGCCCTATCATATCGCCTTCGTCATCGGCGGCACGTCGGCCGAGAAGAACCTGCTGACCGTCAAGCTGGCCAGCATCAAGTATTATGACTCGCTGCCCACGACGGGCGACGAGACAGGTCGCGCCTTCCGCGATGTCGACCTGGAGCAGAAACTGCTCGCCGAAGCCCATAAGATTGGTCTCGGAGCCCAGTTTGGCGGTAAGGCCCTGGCCCATGATATCCGTGTCATCCGCCTGCCGCGCCACGGTGCCAGCTGTCCTATCGGTATGGGTGTCAGCTGTTCGGCCGACCGTAATATCAAGGCCAAGATCAATCGCGACGGCATCTGGTTGGAGCAGATGGATGCCAACCCCACGGAGCTTATTCCCGAGGAACTCAGAAAGCCGGGTGAGGGCACCAAGGGCATCGAGATAGACCTCAACGAGGGCATCGACGCCGTGCGCAAAGAACTGTCGAAGTATCCTGTCTCCACCCGTGTCAATCTGAAGGGCACCATCATCGTGGCCCGCGACATCGCCCATGCCAAGCTGAAGGCTCGTCTGGACGCTGGCGAAGGCATGCCCGACTACTTCAAGAAATACCCCGTGCTCTACGCCGGTCCCGCCAAGACCCCCGAGGGCTATCCCTGTGGTTCGATGGGCCCGACCACGGCCAACCGTATGGACCCCTATGTCGACGAGTTCCAGGACCATGGCGCCTCGCTGGTGATGATAGCCAAGGGCAACCGCTCACAGGTGGTCACCGATGCCTGTCAGAAGCATGGCGGCTTCTACCTGGGCACCATCGGTGGCGTGGCAGCCGTGCTCAGCCAGTCGAGCATCAAGTCCATCGAGTGTGTAGAGTATCCAGAACTGGGCATGGAGGCCATCTGGAAGATTGAGGTAGAGAACTTCCCCGCCTTCATCCTGGTCGACGACAAGGGCAACGACTTCTTCAAGCAGCTGAAGCCCTGGTGCCCTAACGCTAAATAAGACAAAAACAACATGAAAACTATCATTGCAGGACTCTTCATAACGCTCTTCCTCCCCCTGGGCCTCTGGGCTCAGGAGGACGATTTTGTCGCCCTCAAGGGCGGCTGTATGCCCGATGTCACGGGTGATGCCGCGGCGGGCGGTGCCAAGCGTGCACACCGCTATCTGCCCTCTCGCCGGACCGACTGGGATGCCGCCAAGACCTATAAGCAGATGGTCATCCTCTTCACGTTCACCGACACCGACTTTTCGATGGAAGGTGGTAATTCGAAGGCCAACGAGTTCTACAATAAGATGTTCAACGAGGCAGGCTACAACCTGTACAGCGGAAAAGGCTGTGTGGCCGACTACTTCCGTGAGCAGTCGGGCGGACTGGCCAATTTCGTGTTCGACGTCTACGGTCCCGTGCAGGTGAACAGCAAGGCTGTAGGCGTCGAGAACCCGACAGAGGACACGAAGTTCTATGGCGCCAGCCTGATGCGTGAGGCCACCCAGAAGGTGCTCGAAGCCAATCCCGCCGTCGACTACTCCCAGTATGACTGGAATGGCGATGGCACCATCGAGCAGGTAGTCTATATCTATGCCGGTCTGCCGGGCAACCTGAAGACGTCGAGCGGCGAGTGCTACGGCCACATCTGGCCCGTCACGTCCAGCTTCCCCACGCTGACGACACCCGACGGCAAGAAAATCTCCAACTATACGGCCAGTGGCGAGAAGTGGCCGACGAATACCTACAGACCGTGCGGCCTGGGTACGGTGTGCCATGAGTTCAGCCACAGCCTGGGCCTGCCCGACATCTATCCGGTGGGCAAATTCTCGATTATTTCTGCTGTCGACGAGTGGGACCTGATGGATGGTGGCAACTTCACCAACTACGGCTGGTGCCCGCCTAACTATTCTTCGCTGGAGAAAATGCTGATGGGCTGGCTGACGCCGACCGAACTGACCGAGGCCGCCACGATAACCGATATGAAGCCGGTGTCGGAGGGCGGAGTCGTCTACCAGATTAAGAAGAGCGACACCGAGTACCTGCTGCTGGAGAACCGACAGTGGACGGGCTGGGATGCGGGTCTTCCGGGAAAGGGCCTGGCCGTCTTTTCTGTCAATTATGACGTCGCAGCGTGGAGCAATAACAGCGTGAACAGTTTTTCCAGTGAGGCCAGCTTCCGCTATAAGATGGTCCATGCCGACGGTCTGACGTATGACGGCTGGGTCGACAAAAAGGAAGCGGACAACCTGTCTAACTACCAGAACAGTCTGCGCATGAACAGCTATATGCTGAGCACATCGCCATTCCCATACAACACCAATGCAAAGTGCGAGCTCATAACCGGCAAGTCGGTCACCAATATCCAGCAGCATACCGACGGTACCGTCTCGTTCGACTTCATGGGAGGCACTTCCTCGGCCGTCGAGGCTGTCCGCACAGCCGCCGACCGGCGGGTGGAGGCCGTCTACGACTTGGCGGGCCGCCGCGTCCAGACTCCTGTGGCCGGTCGGCTCTACATCGTCAGACTTGCCAATGGAGAGACTGTTAAATATCACAAAAAATAAGATGAGCGGCGGAAAAACTTCTTTTTTCGCCGCTCCGTCTATAATCTTTTTTGTAACTTTGCAACCTAATCGTGAGATATATAGCTATATTAATAAGGTATTAGAGACATGAACTTAGACGTGCTGACCGCCATCTCGCCTATTGATGGCCGTTACAGAGGAAAGACCGAGCAACTGGCAGGGTACTTTTCAGAATACGCCCTCATCCGTTATCGTGTACGCGTAGAGATTGAGTATTTCATTACACTTTGTGAACTGCCCCTTCCGCAGTTGGAAGACTTCGACCACAGCCTTTTCGAGCCCTTGCGCGACATCTATCGCAACTTTACGGAGCAGGATGCCGCCCGTGTCAAGGAGATTGAGAAGACCACCAACCACGACGTGAAAGCCGTAGAGTATTTCATCAAGGAGAAGCTCTCGGCCTTCAGCGCACCGCTGTCCGCCTACATGGAGTTCATCCACTTCGGACTGACCTCACAGGACATCAACAACACCAGTGTCCCCCTCAGCATCAAGGAGGCACTCGACGAGGTCTACTACCCCATGGTGGAAGAGCTCATCGAGCAGCTCAACGACTATGCCGAGCAGTGGAAGAACGTGCCGATGCTGGCCAAGACGCACGGCCAGCCCGCCTCGCCCACCCGCCTGGGCAAGGAGATTATGGTCTACGTCTACCGCCTGGAAGAGCAGTTGCGCGGCCTGAAGGATACCCCCATCACGGCCAAGTTCGGCGGTGCCACGGGCAACTACAATGCCCATCATGTGGCCTATCCGCAGTACGACTGGCGCGAGTTTGGCAACCGCTTTGTCAGCGAGAAGCTGGGCCTGGAGCGCGAGCAGTGGACCACCCAGATTTCCAACTACGACTGGCTGGGCGCCATCTTTGATGGCATGCGCCGCATCAATACCATCGTCATCGACCTCGACCGCGACTTCTGGATGTATATCTCCATGGAGTATTTCAAGCAAAAGATCAAGGCCGGCGAGGTGGGCAGCAGTGCCATGCCGCACAAGGTGAACCCCATCGACTTCGAGAATTCGGAGGGTAACATGGGCATGGCCAATGCCGTGCTGCAGTTTTTGGCACAGAAATTGCCTGTCAGCCGTCTGCAGCGCGACCTGACCGACTCTACCGTGCTGCGCAATGTGGGTGTCCCCATGGGCCACGCCCTGATTGCCGTCCAGAGCACGCTGAAGGGACTGCGCAAGCTCATCCTCAACGAGGAGAAACTGCAGGAAGACCTTGACAACACCTGGGCCGTGGTGGCCGAGGCCATCCAGACCATCCTGCGCCGCGAGGCCTATCCGCACCCCTATGAGGCGCTGAAGGCCCTGACGCGCACCAACCAGAAAATGACAGAAGACACGATTCACGCCTTCATCCAGGGACTGAACGTCAGCGACGAGGTGAAAGAGGAACTGATGGCAATTACGCCCATGAACTACACCGGAATGTAAGAAGACACACCGTCAACATATCGAGAAAAAACACAACGAGTAATCAACACAAAAGAGCACCGTGAGGTTCTCCGAATTAAAAAAAAAGAAAAATTATGGAATTCGAAAACGAGAAGAAAAACGAAGAGCAGTCTGCTGAGCAGCAGAACACATCGAGCCACGAGGGTGGCTATCAGGGATACCGTCCGGGCCGTTCGCCGCGTCCGCGCATCCATCAGCCTCGCCCCTACAGCACGCAGGGCAGCTACACCAATCGTAGTCAAAGACAAGACGAGGGCGGCTTCCGTCCCGAGGGCTTTGGCGCCGGCCTGCAGAGCAGTGCCCCCCAGTCCAGGGAGTACGGTCAGCCCCGTCAGGGCGGCTATCGCCCCCGCAACAATGCAACGCCACACTTTGACCATGGGTCAAAGAACTATAACAACAACGAGGGTGGCTATCGCCCCCGTCCCCAGTACGGACAGGGTGGTGGCTATCGTCCCCGTTACAATCAGCAGAACGAAGGCGAAGAGGGTGGCTACCAGCCTCGCCCCCAGTATGGCCAGCCCCGTCAGGGTGGCTATCAGCCCCGTTACGGTCAGCAGGGTGGCTATGGCCAGCAGCGCGGCAGCTATGGTCAGCAGCGCCCCCAGTACGGTCAGCCCCGTCAGGGCGGCTATGGCCAGCAGCGTGGCGGCTATCAGCCCCGTTACGGTCAGCAGGGTGGTGGCTACGGCCAGCATCGCGGCGGTTACGGTCAGCAGCGTGGCGGCTATCGTCCGCACACGCCGGGCTACGACCCCAATGCCAAGTACAGCCTGAAGAAGCGCATCGAGTATAAGGAAGAGCACTTCGACCCCAACGAGCCCATCCGTCTGAACAAGTTCCTGGCCAATGCCGGTGTATGCAGCCGTCGCGAGGCCGACGAGTTCATCCAGGCCGGTGTGGTGACCGTCAATGGCGAGGTCGTCACCGAACTGGGCACCAAGGTGCTGCGCACCGACGTGGTGAAGTTCCACGACCAGCCCGTCAACATGGAGAAGAAAGTTTATGTGCTGCTCAACAAGCCGAAGGACTACGTCACCACCAGCGACGACCCGCAGCAGCGCAAGACCGTCATGGACCTGGTGAAGAACGCATGCACCGAGCGCATCTATCCTGTAGGTCGCCTCGACCGCAACACGACGGGCGTGCTCCTGCTCACCAACGACGGTGACATGGCCTCGAAGCTGACGCATCCCAAGTTCCTGAAGAAGAAGATATACCATGTCTACCTCGACAAGAACGTCACGGCCCACGACATGCAGCAGATACTTGAGGGCATCACCCTGGAGGACGGCGACATCAAGGCCGACGCCATCGAGTATGCCGACCCCGTCGACAAGAAGCAGGTGGGCATCGAGATACACTCGGGCAAGAACCGCATCGTGCGCCGCATCTTCGAGAGCCTGGGCTACAAGGTGACCAAGCTCGACCGTGTACAGTTTGCCGGTCTCACCAAGAAGAACGTTCGCCGCGGCGACTGGCGCTACCTCACCGAGGAGGAGGTCGACCGCCTGCGCATGGGTGCTTACGAATAATATCTAACGGACTATAGATCAATGAAAAGAACAAAGATAATCGACGTGCTGCAAAGCACGGATTTTGGAAAAGAGGTCTGTGTGAAGGGCTGGGTGCGTACGCACCGCAGCTCCAAGGCCGTCGACTTCATTGCACTGAACGACGGCTCGACCATCAAGAATGTGCAGATAGTTGTCGACCCGGCCAAGTTTGACGAGGAACTGCTGAAGCAGATTACCACCGGTGCCTGCATCTGTGCCGTCGGTACGCTGGTGGAGAGCCAGGGCGCTGGACAGGCATGCGAGATACAGGCTGCCTCGCTGGAGGTCTACGGCCTCTGCGACAACACCTATCCCATGCAGAAGAAGGGCCAGTCGTTCGAGGTGATGCGCAAGAACGCCCACATGCGTCTGCGCACCAATACCTTTGGTGCCGTGATGCGCATCCGCCACAACATGGCGATGGCCATCCACACCTATTTCCACGAGCACGGCTTCTTCTATTTCCACACGCCGCTCATCACCGCCTCCGACTGTGAGGGTGCTGGCAACATGTTCCAGGTGACCACCAAGAACCTCTATGACCTGAAGAAGGACGAGCAGGGCAAGATTATCTACGACGACGACTTCTTCGGCGAGCAGACCTCGCTGACCGTCAGCGGTCAGTTGGAGGGCGAGCTGGGCGCCACGGCCCTGGGTGCCATCTACACCTTCGGTCCTACGTTCCGCGCCGAGAACTCGAACACGCCGCGCCACCTGGCCGAGTTCTGGATGGTAGAGCCCGAGGTGGCCTTCCTCGACCAGGAGGAGCTGATGGACCTCGAGGAGGACTTCATCAAGTATTGCGTGCGCTGGGCCCTCGACAACTGCAAGGACGACCTGCAGTTCCTCAACCAGATGATTGACAAGACGCTCATCCAGCGCCTGGAGGGCGTGCTCAAGGAGACCTTCGTGCGCCTGCCCTATACCGAGGGCATCAACATCCTGCAGGAGGCCATCAAGAACGGCAAGAAGTTTGAGTTCCCCTGCCAGTGGGGCGACGACCTGGCCTCGGAGCACGAGCGCTACCTCGTGGAGGAGCACTTCAAGAAGCCCGTCATCATGACCGACTATCCCCGTGCCTTCAAGTCGTTCTATATGAAGCAGAATGTCGACACGGCCGATGGCGGCAGCGTGGGCTACAAGGGAGCTGTCGCTCCTGGTCCCACCATGCAGGGCACCGACGTGCTGTTCCCGCAGATAGGCGAGATTATCGGCGGCAGTGTGCGTGAGGAGAGCTACGACAAGCTGATGAGCGAGATAGAGCGCCGCCAGATGGACAAGACCCACCTGTGGTGGTACATCGACACCCGCCGCTGGGGCTCCTGCCCCCATGCCGGCTTCGGTCTCGGCTTCGAGCGCCTCATCCTTTTCGTCACCGGCATGCAGAACATCCGCGACGTCATTCCGTTCCCCCGCACTCCCAAATCGGCCGAGTTCTAAGGCGAATTATTCCGCATTTCTTATAATATGTTCCAAATTTCTCGACAAAAGTTTGGAACATATTCTTTTTTTACTTATCTTTGCACATAGATTAACTTTATTAACTAATTTTTCTTACCGTTATGAAGAAATTACTGTTTGTATGCGGCCTCATGCTGCTTGGTATGCAGAGCGCTTCTGCACAGAAACTCGAAGACTATGGTGTCTTCAAGCACCTCGGTGCCAATCTGGGTGTCGGTACCCAGGGTATCAGCATTGGTGTGGCTACTCCTGTCACCAACTATCTTGAAGTAGGTATGGACCTCAACTTCATGTTAGGCTTCAAGCCCAGCGGCGACGTCAACATGAAGGGCAGCGGTGTTGAAGTTCCCCAGGCTGACGGCACCATGAAGCCTTACTATCTGGACAAGCTGAAGATCAAGGGAAGCCTTGCCCGTACCACGCTCGACCTGAAGTTCAGCTTCTATCCCTTTGGCATGCGCAACGACCTCTTCCTCACGGCTGGTTTCTCTCTTGGAGGCAAGAAGATAGCCAAGCTCGACGGCCATAGCGACGACGTAGCCCGTGTCTATGAGGAGAACCCCAACTGGAAAGGTACCATCGATGCCGTTATCGACAAGTACAACATCCGTGTCGACCGTCAGGGTAATGTCGAGGGCGACGTCCGCGTCAATGGCTTCCGTCCCTACCTGGGTCTGGGTTATGGCCGTCTGGTGCCCCGCGGCCGTGTCGGTTTCCGTGTTGAGGCCGGTGTGCAGTTCATGGGCCACATGAAGGTCTATCAGGATGACACCGAGCTGGACATCAAGGAAGCAACGGGCGGCAACGACGACCTGTCGAAGATTATCGACAAGTGGACCGTCTATCCCGTGCTGAAGTTCATGCTGACCACCCGCATCCTGTAAGCCGTTTTACAGAGGCAATCATAGAAATAAAGACTGAATCGCTTGGCGGTTCAGTTTTTATTTTGTATCGAAGTTAGTGCCATCGTGCAGTCGCGAGGCCCTCGGTGCTCCGGCTCGTGAGAGTCGGGGCATCTTGCATTTATCCTGCGACGGGCAAGGCGTAGCCCCTCCCCTCCCCTTGAAGGGAGGGGAGCGACTTTGCGAAAGTTAAATAGGCTATTCCGTGACAGTTCCAACAAAACTTCAGGGATTTTAACCTTATCGGGGCGAAAAACGGTGAGCGTTTTTGTGCAAACGCTCACCGTTAAATCGAATAGTTTTTTCGGGGGAATGTCGTCAGACCAGGGTGATGCCCTTGTCGCTAATGGTGATGAGGCGGCGGCGGTAGAGGTCGCCGACGGCTTTCTTGTAGATCTTCTTGGAGACGCCGAAGCGGGCGGCTATCTCCTCGGCAGGGCTCTTGTCGCCCAGGTCGCAGCGGCCGTCGTGCTGCTGTAGGTAGCGCAGCAGCTCCTCGGCAAAGTCGTGGCTGATCTCGTAGCCCGTCTTCTGCTGGTAGCGCTCCACCTTGGCGGTGGCCATGAGACGGTGGGTCTTCGGGTCTTCCATGACGTAGACATAGTAGCGATGGCCGCGCTGCATGCGCTGCTTCTGCTCGCGGAAGGGGCAGAACAGGTCTTTCATGAGCCCCCAGCTGAGGAAGGCGCCATACTCGTTGGTCCAGGCGCACTCCAGCCATGCGAACTCGCCGACCTTGGCCAGCGGGTGCTCGGTGGTGGCGATGATGCGCTCGTCTTGGTCGAGGTAGAGGAACACCTCGAGCTCCTGGCCTATCTTGGTGCCGTCTGGCACGTATCGCGTGGGCAGCAGTATCTCGCCCTCGTCGCCGCCGTCGAGGTAGAGACCGAAGTCGACGCGCTTGACGACCTTTAGGGTGTTGTAGTCTCCGAGTCTGAGCATATTTGTCCGTCTTTTAGGTGAATGGTGCGGTCGGTGAGGCTGGCCAGCTGCTCGTCGTGGGTGACGATGACGAAGGTCTGGCCGAAGCGGTCTCTGAGGTCGAAGAAGAGCTGGTGCAGCTCGGCCTTGTTCTTGGAGTCGAGCGACCCGCTGGGCTCGTCGGCCAGGATGACGGCCGGACTGTTGACCAGTGCGCGGGCCACGGCCACGCGCTGCTTCTCGCCGCCCGATAGTTCGTTGGGCTTGTGGCGGGCGCGGTCGGTGAGGCCCATGAACTGCAGTAGCTCGTCGGCACGCTGGCGTGCCGCCTTGTGCGACGTGCCGGCGATGTAGGCCGGTATCATGATGTTCTCGACGGCCGTGAACTCAGGCAGCAGCTGGTGGAACTGGAACACGAAGCCGATGTGGCGGTTGCGAAAGTCAGCCAGTTTCTTCTGCGACAGCTGTGTCACGTCGACCGAGTCGACGAGTACGGTGCCGCTATCGGGACGGTCGAGTGTGCCTATGATTTGCAGCAGGGTGGTCTTGCCGGCTCCGCTGGGGCCTACGATGCTCACCACCTCGCCGCGTCCGATGCTGAGGTCGATGCCCTTGAGCACCTGTAGCGGGCCAAAGCTCTTCTTGATGTCGTGGATGTCTATCATTTCTTTCGGTTGTTAATCCAGCGCAGGATGGCGTCGTAGATGCTGTTCTCCTCCTGGTGCTGGGCAGTGGTGAAGGTCATGCTCTCCTCCTTCTGCGTGCCGTACTGGTCGGGGAAGAGTATCATGAGGTTTTTGCCCGAGAAGTGCTGCTGCAGCTCCTTGGGCAGGCGCTCCAGTGCGTTCTTGTAGGAGATGGTGCCCTTGCGCGCCGTGACGACCACGAACATGTGGTCTTCCTGTATGTTCTCGGCCAGTCGGGGCAGCTCGTTCCAGTGGGCCATATAGGTGTATTCGCCGCGCACGTTGGGGTAGCGGTTGTTGATGTATTCGCGGATGAGCTCGAGCGACTCGTTGCGGCCGTGGAACTGGATGCGGCAGTCGAGGTTGGAGGCCATGCGTGCCAGGCGCTGCAGCCAGCGATGGAAGCCCGGCTCGAACTCGGCGCGCGAGGGTACGGCCACCTGGATGCGGCGCAGCGTGTTGAGCGGCTGCACGAAGCGCGTGAGCACGATCTGGCGGTTGAGGCCGTTGTAGAGGCTCTGTATGAACTCGCCCCAGAACTTGGGGTTGACGTCTGTGTGCACGTGCATGCCCATGATAATCTCTGAGCAGCCGAACTCGCGGAAGGCATGCTTGATGCCGTTGGCGATGTTCGACGCCAGCCGCACCTGCGTCTGCATCTGGATGTCGGCGGCGCTGGCCCGCTGCTGCAGGCGCTCCAGCAGGCGAAGCCCTTCGGTCCGGTGGACGGCGGCCTTGTTGTCGTCGTACACTACGTTGAGGGCCACCAGTCCGCGGTTGAGCTTCTCGTTGCGCATCATGATGGAGAGTTCGAGCAACTGCGGGGCTATCTCGGGATACTTCACGCAGAGCAGTATCTTCTCGTCGTTGGGCTGGCTGTTGGCTGTTGGCTGTTGGCTGTTGGCAATGACTATCTGTTGGGCGGCGCGCTCGGCCATCATGGAGCTGATGATGCAGGTGATGAGTATCATGATGACGACGCCGTTCAGTATCTCGTCGTTGACCAGGTAGACGCCGGGGCTGACCTCCAGGCGCATACCTACCATCACCATGGCGCTGGCGCCGGCAGCGTGGGCGCAGGTGAGGCCGAACATCATGTGGCCGGCCGACTTGGGCAGCCGGAACAGCAGGCTGGAGACGTAGGCCGCCAGCGCCTTGCCGAAGGTGCCGAAGAAGGCGATGAGCAGTACGACGCCCCACATGCGGGGCCCTTCGAAGAGGGAGCCGATGTTGATGAGCATGCCCACACCTATCAGGAAGTAGGGGATGAAGATGGCGTTGCCCGTAAACTCGATGCGGTTCATCAGCGACGAGACGTGGGGAATGTAGCGGTTGAGTATCAGACCGGCCATGAAGGCGCCCACGATGCCCTCTACGCCGATGGCTTCGGACAGGGCGGCCGACAGGAACATCACGGCCAGCACGAAGATAAACTGCATGACGGCATCGGAGTAGCGGCGCAGGAAGTAGCGCGCCATCCTGGGGATGGCCCACGCCGTGGCCGCACAAAACACGGCAAACTTGAGTAGGAAGAGCAGCCAGAAGCCGACGCCCGTCTGCTCGCCATACGACGCCGACAGCGCCGCCAGCATCATCAGGGCCATGAAGAGCGACAGCATCGAGGACCCTACGCTCAGCATGACGCTCGAGTTGCGCTGCAGTCCGTAGCGCGATATGATGGGGTAGGCGATGAGCGTGTTCGACGCCATGATGCATCCTAAGAGGAACGAGGCCGTGTGCGAGTAGCCCAGCAGCCACATCGACATGAAGTAGGTGAGCACCAGCGGTATCATGCACGTCAGTATGCCGAAGACGAGGAAGCGCCGCGAGTTCTTCTTCACGCTCTCCAGGTCCATCTCCAGTCCGGCCAGAAACATGATGTAGAGCAGTCCCACCTTGCCGAACAGCTCGAACGACGAGTCGCGCGTCAGTATGTTGAAGCCGTGCTCGCCGACGACCATGCCCGCCAGCACCATGCCGATGATGTGCGGAATGCGCAGCTTGCCCATGATGATGGGGGCAAGGAGAATGATGAGCAACACGACGAAGAATATCAGCGTCGGGCTCTCAATCGGGAAATATGACGTTAAAATCAGCATTTCGACTGCAAAGTTAGCAATTTTCTGAAATAAATTACTAACTTTGCACCCAAAATAGTATAACAGGAAAAGGATTAGACTTATGAAAGTAGCAATTGTTGGCGCCTCGGGTGCCGTAGGCCAGGAGTTCCTCAGACTCCTCGATGAGAGAAATTTCCCCATGGACGAGCTTGTGCTGTTTGGCTCGGAACGCTCGGCAGGAACCAAATACACCTTCCGCGGCAAGGAACTGACCGTCAAACTGCTGCAGCACAACGACGACTTCAAGGACATCGATATCGCCTTCACCTCGGCAGGGGCCGGCACGTCGAAGGAGTTTGCCGACACTATCACCAAGTATGGTGCCGTCATGATCGACAACTCGTCGGCATTCCGTATGGACAGCGACGTGCCCCTCGTCGTGCCCGAGTGTAACGCCCAGGACGCCAAGGACCGTCCGCGCGGCATCATCGCCAACCCCAACTGCACCACCATCATGATGGTAGTGGTGCTGCAGCCGCTGGAGAACATCTCGCATATCAAGCGCATCCACGTCAGCAGCTACCAGAGCGCCTCGGGTGCCGGAGCCGCCGCCATGGCCGAACTGCAGCAGCAGTATAAGGAGATGGTGGAGACGGGCGAGGTGAAGACCATCAAGAAGTTCCCCCACCAGCTGGCCTACAACGTCATTCCGCAGATTGACGTCTTCCAGCCCAACGGCTATACCAAGGAAGAGATGAAGATGTATAACGAGACGCAGAAGATAATGCACACCGACGCCAAGTGCTCGGCCATGTGCGTGCGCGTCAGCTCGCTCCGCAGCCACTCGGAGAGCGTGTGGATTGAGACCGAGCGCCCCATCAGCGTAGAGGAGGCCCAGCAGGCCATCGCCCAGGCTCCCGGCTGTACGCTGGTCGACGACCCTGCCAACCTCGTCTACCCCATGCCTCTCGAGACCGCCGGCAAGGACGATGTCTTCGTCGGTCGTGTGCGCAAAGACCTCTCCGACGAGAACGGCCTCACCTTCTGGCTCTCTGGCGACCAGATTCGCAAGGGTGCCGCCCTCAACGCCGTGCAGATAGGGGAGTATCTGGTGAAAGAGAAAGACCTGCCCTGCTTCAAGTAAAGCAAGGTTCAGGCATCGAGCGATATTACTTTAGAATAAGCAGCCAACAGCAATTGCGAGCGCCACGCGGTTACGACCCGTGAGAGAATCGTAGTTGCTGTTGGCTCTTTTGTAGTTGACGTCGGCTTGTACGAAGGTGTTGAGGCGCGTCTGCGGAAATACGAATGAGTATTTGACACTGGCGCCCATGCCGTATTGTGCGGCAGTCAGGTACTGGTATTCGCGATACAGGTAGGCGTCCATCGAGGGCGGTGTGGACTGCTTGTCGGAGGGTGTCTCGTAGACACCGTCGGCAAAGGCGTCGCCGCTGCCTTTCTGGAAAGTGAGCTGAAGGGTGGCGGCCAGCATGCCCTTGGCCAGCGGCAGATGGCGCGTGGCACTGCAAAGCCACTTGCTGACGTTCAGCTTCTGCGTGCGGAAATAGGGGTGCAGGTTGGCCGTCAGTTTGCGGTGGTTCAGCTCCAGCATTGCCTTGACAGTCCACTGGGGCAGTTCGTGGCGGATGTTCAGGTGGCCGGTGTAGCCGATGCTGACGTCGGTCCACTTCTTGTCGCCCGTTCTAACATCGTCGAAATACTGGTAGTAGCTGGCGTTGTTGTCCGTCTTCTCGCTCTTGTAGGTGGTACGGTTGTTCTCCATCTTCTCCGTGCTGACGGTTACGGTGAGCTGGTGCAGGTGCTGCGCCTGGTGGAGCGCCAGCTGGCCGCGGTAGCCGAAGCGGCTGGAGTGGTGGTTGGTGAAGGTGATGGTGTTGGGCGATTTGCGGCCGTAGTAGCCGTTGACCGTCGACAGGCTCAGCTCGTTGTAGAACGTCAGTCCGGCGGGCAGGATGGCCTCTATCTGTATGTTGGCGCCGTGGCTGTCGCTGAAGAGCGGTATCTCGGTGTTGGATTCGGTATATCCCTCCTCGCCAAACTGTTCCACACGTCCCGTGAAGGCAGCATAGTCGATCAGCGACTTGAATACCTTGTCGTTGCTGCCGTAGGTAGAGAAGGCGACGCTCTCCGTGTTGCGGTGGTAGACGTAGTCGGCGCCGATGTTGAGCCACGGCAGCAGGGGGACATAGCCTCCGACGGTGACCTGCAGGTCCATCAGTTTGTTGCGGTGGCGCAGGTCTTTGTACTTGGCATAGTTGGCTGCCGTATAGTCTATGCGGGCGCCCAGTGCGTAGCCTTTCCAGATGTCGACGCCGACGCCGCCTGCCAGATGGAACAGGTCGCGGTGCTTCTTGCCCGTATTGGTCAGCGAGTCTTCTACGATGTCGAAGGGATAGTGCGATGCCAGCAGCGAGTGGTCGGCACCGAGGTGCATGAAGGCTGAGCCGCCCATGTCGCGGCCCGTGAAGTTATCATAGCTCATGTTGCCAAAGACAACGGTGCGGCGGCCGATGCGGTAGAACGACTCCACGTTGGCTCCTGCCTGCAGCACGCGCGGCGATTCGCAGAAGTCTACGAGGCCGCCGTTCTGGTGTCGTAGGTAGACTGAGGCTTCGGCCACGCTCTGCCGCTGGTAGCGCGTCAGTGCCGAAGCGTTGCCCGATGTGAGCCAGGGGTCGGCCTGTTTGATATACCGGTAGTCGCGCAGCAGCAGCGAGTCTTGGGCAGAAAGATGAGACGGAGCCGCCCATAACACGGCTCCGCTCATCATGAGATATGATAATATGCGCTTCATCATAAGGTTATTCGCCACGCAGCGAGCACTTCTGACGCTCGTGGAAATCGTTAGTCGAGTTGTTGGTGTCCTTATAGATAATGTGGGCTCCGTTCTTGATAGAGGCCTCGGCATTGATGCCGCTGGGGTCTGTCGACTCGCCGACGCCCAGCGAGTAGTTGTACACCAGCTTGCCCTCGTTCTCGGCGAGTGCCTCGGTGGCCTCCTGGTCGACGTTGCGGTAGACGGAGTGACCCTGCTGGTTAGTCAGTGTCACGTAGCCGCCGTCGATGTCGGCCGTGAGGCGCTTCTTGCAGTCGCTGAGCTTATTTTGGTTGAACACTTCAACGGCGTCGATAATCCAGTCGTTGGGCACCTTGACGCAGCGGAAGACGGGTGTCTGGGCGCGGGTGGGAATAAACCAGTAGTTCTCGGGATTCTCGAAATACTCCTTGACGGTGGTATTCTTGGGCTGGAAGACAAACAGTGCGGGACTGGTGTTGCTGAGCCCCCAGGCGTTGCCCTGTCCCCACTTGATGGTCTTCAGGTAGTGCGAGGTGGGGATGACGTCGGCAGGAGCGGGATAATAGGAAGTGTTGCTGAACGATACGGCGCTCTTCACGGTGACGTCGCTGGTCACGTAGTCGGGGTCGTACATGCAGTAGTAGTCGGCATTGGCATAGTTGACGGAGTTGGTGACGGTCTGCGTGTTGTCGATGGCGCCATAGATGTTGACCACCACCTGCGAGTAGGGAGCGATGGTGAGGGGCTGCTGGAAATACCAGATGGCCATCTGGGCCGGGATGAAGTTCTCGCCCTCGTAGACCAGCTTGTCGCCGCTGTACAGGTTGCCCATATAAGATGTACTTTCAGCATTGAAATAGCAGGAGTAGCCGATGCAGAGGTTCTCGGTGGTGCAGGGCTTGTCGCTGTTGTTGTACAGAATGACGCATCTGTCGTAGTTGAAGGCTGCGCTGTTGTCATCCTTCATGACGCCACCGCTGTACAGTTCCTTGATGATGAGCACGCTCTCGCCGTCGCTCTTCTTGACTTCCAGTGTGGCGGCATTCTGCTGGCCCTGACCGACGGTGAGCTGGCCCAGCACGGCGTTGTAGATGACCTTGCGGCCGTTCTCGATGTAGTAGCCGCTGGCCGAGGCGGTGTAGATGCCGGCGGGCACGGCAAACTTGGCCACGCCCTCGGCATCGGTCTTCTGCGTGTAGGTAGAGGCACCTGCCAACTGAACCTCAGCGTCGCTGATGGCTTCAGAGAGTTTGATGGTGACGTCGTACAGCTGCTGGCTGCCTCCATTGTTGTTGTCGTTGTCGCTGCTGCAGGCTGTCAGGCAGAGCGCCATCACGGCCAGCATGAATAATCCGATTTTCTTCATTTTCTTTTGTTTTTATGTGATTAATGATATGTGTGTTACAGTTTCAGTTTCAGCGCCAGTCCGTAGTAGAAACTCGGTATGTAGCTGCTGCCGAACAGCGAGGTGTCGAGGTCGGTCTGCGACGAGTGGACGGTCTTCATGTTGTTGAAGAAGTTGTTGGCGTAGAACGACAGACTGACGTGGTTGCCTATCTCCTTGGTCACGCTGATGTTGGCCGAGTAGTAGGTCGATATCCTGTTGGGATTGAAGTAGTAGGGATAGCTGTTTCTGGCCACCAGCGCCGCCATCTGGCGGTACAGCTGCGGGTTGTTGTCCCTGGCTGCTGCAAAGTCCTGTGCAAAGGGCTTCAGCTCGGTGGGGTTGTCCCACGTGGAGTAGTATTCGGGATAGACCACGACGGTCTTGTCGGTGCTGCCGTCGTAGGGCGTGCCGAAGTAGTCGGTGCCGCTCTCCACGATGATGCCGCGCGTGCCGCCCGACAGTTTGGACAGCTGGCGCTTGTAGTCGTAGAACGTGCACTCCAGGCGCAGGGCCACAATCATACGTATCTGCGGAATGTGGGTGGTGACGGTGGCGTTCAGGTTCAGCTGTTTCGAGATGCTTCCGTTGGCCACGGCTCCCGAGGCGGTGGTGCCTGTCGACGTCGACGAAGAGCCGCGGTAGTAGCCTATCAGCGGCAGCGACCTGTCGGCCGTGTTGCCCACGCCCGTGGTGTTGCCGGCAAAGAGCGTCTCGTCGACACCTTTATAATAATAGTAGTTGCCGTCGAGCCGCAGCGAGGTGTGCAGGGCCTTGAACGGTGCGAAGTCTATCATCCACTCCAGTCCGTAGCGTGTCACGGCCGAGCCGTTGACGTAGGTGTAGTTGCTGTTGTAGGCGCGGCGTGTGGAGTAGTCGAGGGGGTAGGCGTTGCCGGCCCGGTCGTAGAGTGTCACTATGCCCGTCGCCTGGTCGATGCGGTAGCTGCGCTCGGCGCTGGGCACACCCAGGTGCTCGATGGCCGACTGGTCGGTGACTTTATACTCGTAGGGCACATAGCGGTGTACGGCCATGTAGGGATGCTTGGTCTTGTGGTAGAAGCCGGAGACGGCGATGCGGGTGCCCTTGACGGTCAGTTCGGCGCCCAGGTCGGTCTGCAGCGTGTATTGCCACTTCAGGTCGGGGTTGTAGAGCGACTTGCTGGGGTAGGTGTGGTAGGCGTAGAAGGCTTTGTTATCGGCCGTGCTGCCGGGCGTGAACACCAGGATGTCGCTATACGACGGGGCGGGGTAGAGCAGTTGGAAGGAGGGCAGCTTGACGCTCTTGCCCCATCCGGCATGGATGCTGAAGTCGGTCACCCAGCGGTTGCGGCGGTTGCGCCAGAAGTGATAGCGGCCGTTGATGCGCGGCGACAGGCTGCCCACCGTACCATAGTCGGAGCCGCCGATGAGTGTCAGGTCTTCGCGCAGGCCTGCCGTCACCTCGAGGGTCGAGAGCTTGGTGGTCTGCAGACTTATCTTGTCTTCGACGTAGAGCGACAAGCTGTTGAGTGCCGGCTGCTCGTCGTAGCGGTATTCGCGCCACGTGGGTGCATAGCGCATGTCGTCGTAGTAGGTGCCGCGGCCCTTGTTCTTGCTGCCACTGTAGTCGGCACCCACCTTCAGACCGTTGAGCACCGAGCCGAAGCGGCGCGTCAGGTCGGCCTTGAGCTTCAGCGAGTAGGTGAGCGGCTTCTGGTCGTTATAGCCCAGCTGATACCAGTAGCCTGTCGGGCCGAGGATGATGTCGGCCTGCGGGTTCTCGTCATAGTCGGTGGCGATGTGATAGCCCTCTGTCGTGGCGTGGATGTAGGGCTGCGTCGAGGCGCTGCTCTTCCTGACGTTCTCCGTGGTTTTCTTGTCGGCATACGACAGGGCTCCCTTCAGCGAGAGGTTGGTAATCCACGGCTTGTTGAGCAGCCAGTTCAGGTCGAAGTTGCCCCTGATGTTATTGTCGCGCACCTTGGTGTACTCGTCGAGTAGTCTGTCGGGGTCGGCCTCCGAGTTGTAGCCGCCGATGTTGCCCGTGAGCCCGATGTTCAGCGTCAGCGGAGTGCTGTTGGGCATGAACACCTTCATGTAGTGCAGCGACAGGATGTTGCGCTGGTAGCTGGTGTGGGGCGACGCGATATTGGTGAACGAGCGGGCATGCTCTATGGAGGCGTTGAGCACGCCGCCCAGTCTGCCGCCCAGTTCGAAGCCCTTGTTGGCGGCTATCTGGTAGGTGTGCTGGTTGATTTTGCCCTCGATGATAAAGGGCGACTTACCCTTGCGCGTGTTCACTTTTACGATGCCGTTGCTCAGGTCGCCGTACTCTACCGAGGGTATGCCCGTCACAATCTCCACGCTCTCCACGTTCGATGTGCTGATGGAGCGTGTTGACGAGCCCATCGTCTCGTCGGCCATGGCGTTGTTGTCCATGCGCACGCCGTCTATCTCGATGGCCGTACCGAACGAGGCGTTGCCCTTCTCACTGTCGCCGCTGCGCAGCGCCAGTCGGGTGTCGTCGGTCAGCGTGGGGTTGCTGGTCTTGCCGCCCGGCAATAGGGTGGCGATGTCGCCAAGGTTGATAATCTGCTGCTGGTCGAGGGCTGCACGGTCGATGGTGTAGGAGGTGGTGGCCTCGTCCTGCTTGCGGTGGGCGGTGACGGTCACACCCTCCAGTTTCAGATTCTCCTGTTTCAGTGTCAGCTGCAGTCGGGGAATGTCCTTGGTGATGTTGATGGTGATGTTGCGGGTGGCGTAGCCTAAGCATTGGATAGTCAGGGTGGTCTTTCCTGTCGGTATGTTTTTGATACTGAAGCGGCCGTCACTGTCGGTGACGGCCCAGTGCCCGTTCTCCTTCATCAGCACCGAGGCATACTCGATAGGTTGCTTACTGCCTTCGTCTGTCACCTGGCCAGCCACAGTCACTGTCTGCGCCAGCATCGTGTATATGCCGGCGGTCAGACAAATCGTCAATAGGACTATTCGGTGATGCATACTGAGTATCTTTTACTTCTGTTCCTCTGTGCACTTGTGGGGCGGTGGCACGACCGCATTGATGCCGGCCTTGTGGATGGCTTCCAGCAACTGCTCGGCAGTCAGTTCCTTGCAGAAGTAGGTTACGGCCATGGTCTTACGGCGCGTATTGATGTTGACATCGTCCACGGCATCCAGGGCCAGGATGGCATCAATAGCTTCTGGGGCAACGGTTCCGCTGGGAATGTTGTAGTAGGCAAAGCCTATCTTGTTGCTGGTATAGTAGTTAACGGGGGTGTAGCCCAACTTGTTGATGGCGGTACGTATGCTGTCCTTGCAAGTGCGGTTGGCATTATAGCGGATAAACATGTAGTGCTTGTCCAGATGTGGCGACATAGAGTCGATGCCTTCCAGTTTCCCGAGTCTTCCCATGATGCGGTCGGCGCATTTCTGACAGTGCATGTCGTCCATGCGGAAATCGATGCCGCGGTGGATGATGTCGTTCTTGGAGTACGGTGTGGCCTTGTAGCGTTTTGTCTTGGTCAGGCGGGCACAGATGGAATCCGTCGACGTGGCTGCCGGGTCATAGCTGATGGTAGCCGTGCGGCGCTCCAGGTTAAACACAATGTCCTTGACGCCTTTGTCTTGGCGGAGGGCCGTCTTCACTTTATGGGCACACTCTCCGCAGCGCATCCCTTTGATACGTACAGTCAGCGTATCGCTGTCGGCTGCCGAGGCACCTGCCATCTGTAGCAGGGCAACAGCCAAAAGCATGATTTTCTTTATCATCTTATTTTTTTCTTTTGTTAATAATATAATCCTATATCCGGGTGCGTATGGGCTGGTATCCTACATAACTGACGGTCAGCGTATATAGCCCGGCATCCACATTTCTGATGATGGCACGACCCTCCATGTCGGTTACAGCCAGTGCCTCGGTAGGCTGTAACTGTACGGTGGCCATGATGATGGATTCCTTGGTTTCCTTGTCGGTGACCGTCACTGTGACTGAGTGCTTCAAATTGCTTGTATAGGCCTTTTGTGCAGGGATTTCAATAGACGAAACGAACAAGAGAAGCACTGCAATTATTCTCGTCAACTTCATGTATGTTCTGATGTAATATTAGGTCTGCAAAATTACTCAAATCCGTCTGTTCCTGCAATACTTAGAAATGATGATATTGCAGTTTGGAAGGAAAGATTTACGCTTTCTGCTTTGTGCTTTGTTTCTTTTTTTCGTATTTTTGCAGCCAATTACAAACGGAAAACGATTTAGATATGAAGAAGATTCTCGTAAGTACATGCTTTGCTGTGGTGGCTCTGTGCTCGTTTGCACAGCCGTTGAAACAGGATGCCACCGTGCGCAAGGGTACGCTGAAGAACGGTATGACGTACTACATACGTCACAACGCCAAGGAGGCCGGACTGGCCGACTTCTACATTGCACAGCGCGTGGGCTCTATCCTTGAGGAACCGCGCCAGCGCGGACTGGCCCACTTTCTGGAGCACATGGCTTTCAACGGTACCAAGAATTTCCCCGGCAAGGGCAAGCGCCTCGGCATCGTGCCCTGGTGTGAGACCATCGGTGTCAAGTTTGGCGCCAATCTCAATGCCTACACCTCTATCGACCAGACGGTCTACCACATCGGCTCGGCACCGCTCAAGCGAGAGGGCATCATCGACTCTTGTCTGCTGGTGCTCCACGACTGGAGCCACTATCTGCTGCTGGAGGACGCCGAGATTGACAAGGAGCGTGGCGTCATTCACGAGGAGTGGCGCACGCGGCGGGCCGGAAGGGCCGTGCAGCGACTGATGGAGCAGGCCATGCCCAAGGTATATAAAGGTACGAAGTATGAGGACTGTCTGCCCATCGGCTCGATGGACATCGTCGACCACTTCCCCTACCAGGACTTGCGCGACTACTACCAGAAGTGGTACCGCCCCGACCTGCAGGCCATCATTGTGGTGGGCGACATCGACGTCGACAAGATGGAGAAGAAAATCAAGAAGGTGTTCTCGCCGATACCGCTGCCCAAGCAGCGTGCCGAGCGTGTCTACTATCCTGTCTGCGACAACGACACGATGATTGTCGACATCGAGAAAGACCCCGAGCAGCCCATCGTGCTCTGCCACCTCTATCAGAAGCGCGACGCGACACCCGATAGTGAGAAGAACAATGTGGGCTATATGCGCGGCGGCTATGTGGACGCCCTGATTGGCAGCATGCTCAACGACCGGCTGTCCGAGCTGCGCCAGCAGGCTAACCCGCCCTATCAGAGTGCCACGGCACGTGCCTCGTCATTCTTCCTCAGTCGCACCAAGGACGCCTTCTCCATGTCTATCAGCTGCAAGCAGGACAACATCCTGGGCGGTATCATCACTGCGGTGGGAGTGGCCGAGCAGGCACGTCAGCACGGCTTTACGCAGGCCGAGCTGGAGCGTGCCAAGAAAGTGAAGCTGAACCACGACGAGCGAAAAGCCCGCGAACAGGGCGACCGCCGCAACTCCAAACTGGTGAGCGAGTGCGTGCGCAACTTCTTAGAGGGTGAGCCTCTCCTGTCGGTAGACTACAGTCTCGAACTGACGCGCCAGTTCGACCGCGAGGTGACGCTGGAGGAGGTGAACAAGGCGGTGCGCGAACTCATCACCGACCGCAACCAGGTGTTTATCATGTATGCGCCCGATAAGGCCAGCGTGAAACTGCCCACAGAGGCCCAGGTGCAGGAGGTTGTCCTGGCTGCCCAGCAGCTACGGTATGCCCCCTATGAGGAAAAACAGGTGGCCGACCACTTTATCAGCCAGCTGCCCACGCCCGGCACCATCGTCAGCGAGAAGCCTTATCGCCACGGATTCACGGAGATAACGCTGTCGAACGGCATGAAGGTGTACGCCCGTAAGACTGACTTCTCGGCCGACGCCGTATCCATTCGCATCAAGGCCGATGGAGGCACGTCGCTCTATCCCGACAGCGACATCCCCAACTTCTCGCTGATTAACAGTGCGGTGGAGGAGGCCGGTGTCGGCAACTTCGACTATAGCACCCTGCGCAAGATGCTGAAGGGCAAGTCGGTACGTGTCAGTCCGTCGGTGGGCACCAAGTCACAGAGCATCAGCGGCGGCACGTCGGTCAAGGATATGCAGACCTGGTTCGAGCTGGCTTACCTCTACTTCACGCAGCCGCGACGCGACACCGTGGCCTTTGAGGGACTGCTCAATCGCACGCGCGCATTCCTTACCAATCGTAATGCGTCGCCCAAGGTGGACTACAACGACTCTATCAGGGCTGTGCTCTACAACCACCATCCGCGCATGAAACCGGTGGAGCAGGCCACCATCGAAAAGGCCGACTACGACCGCATCCTGCAGATTTACAAGGAGCGCTTCAGCGACGCCTCCAACTTCCAAACTGTCATCATAGGCAACTATGACGAGCAGGAACTGCGCCGACTGCTTTGCCAGTATCTCGCCGTGCTGCCGTCGACCCACCGGGGAGAGAAAACCAACTACCAGAACGTGCCGCAGGTGGTAGACGGACAGCAGACCGTCAAGTTCCGCAAGCAGATGGCCACTCCCCTGGCCAACGTCAGCGTGTTCTACACTGCCGACGTGCCCTTTACGGCCAAGAGCGACCTCGAGCTCGACTTCCTGAAGCGCTGTCTCTCCATCGCCTATACTGACTCGGTGCGCGAGGAGAAGGGCGGCACCTACGGCGTCAGCGTTGAGTTTGAACTGGCGAAAGACGACCGCCCCAACGCCACCTTCCGCATCTCTTACAATGCCGACCCGCAGCGCTACGAGGAGCTCAACCCCATCATCTACCAGCAGTTGAAGAATATCGCCCTCTACGGGCCCGTGGCCAGCAGCATGGACAAGGTGAAGCAGTACCTGACCAAGCAGTACCAGCAGTTCACCATCGTCAACGACTACTGGAGCTACGTCATCTGGCACGAACTGGAAGACGGTGTCGACTTCGACCGCGACTACTGCAAGATGGTGGAGGAGATGACGGCGCAGGATGTGCAGCGCATGGCCCGCCGCCTGCTCAATGCCAAGCGTTGCATCGAGGTGACGATGCTGTCAGAAAACAACTGAAAAAAGAAATGAGGCCGCAGGGCCTCATTTTTCTTTTTGTGTCTTTTTGTGAGTCAGATGCTCAGTTCGTCGAGCACGTCGATGAGGTGCTTGTCGAATCGCTTGTCGGTGCGTATGCACTCAGAGAAGGGCACGTAGACAATCTCGTTCATACGATAGCCTATCATGACGTTGCGCTGTCCCTGGAGGATGGCCTCGATGGCTCCGACACCCATACAGCTGGCCAGGATGCGGTCGCGGGCCGACGGGCTGCCTCCGCGCTGCAGGTGGCCGAGAATGGAGACGCGCACGTCAAACTCGGGGAACTCGTTCCTGACGCGGTCGGCATAATAGAGGGCACCGCACTTGGGGCTCTCAGAGACAATGACGATGCACGACTTCTTCGACTTGCGGATGCCGCGCCCCATGAAGGCTGCCAGCTGGTCGACGTCGGTGGTCTCCTCGGGCACGATGGCAGCCTCGGCACCGCAGGCGATGGCACAGTTCTGTGCCAGGAATCCGGCGTCGCGCCCCATCACCTCGATGAAGAAGATGCGCTCGTGCGAGTTGGCGGTGTCGCGGATGCGGTCTACACACTCCATGATGGTGTTCATGGTGGTGTCGTAGCCGATGGTGGCATCGGTTCCGTAGAGGTCGTTGTCGATGGTGCCGGGCAGGCCGATGACGGGGAAGTCGAACTCTACGCCAAAGTTCCACGCTCCGGTGAGTGAGCCGTTGCCGCCGATGACAATCAGGGCGTCAATGCCATGCTGGCGGCAGGTGTCGTAGGCCTTCTGCCGACCTTCGGGAGTCATGAACTCCTTGCTGCGGGCTGTCTTCAGGATGGTGCCGCCACGGGTGATGATGCCGCTGACGTCCTCTGTGGTGAAGTCCTTGATTTCCCCCTTGATGAGTCCGTCAAAGCCACGATAGATGGCCTTGATGTTAAACTGGTTGTAGATACCTGCACGTGTCACGGCGCGGATGGCTGCATTCATGCCCGGGGCGTCGCCACCCGACGTTAGAATTCCGATAGTCTTAATCTTGCTCATGGTGATATATATTTAATGGTAACATTATTCCTGTCCTGTAGCCTGGCGGTACTCCAGTTGCTTGGTCTGGAAGTTGGCATAGGCATCGGTAAAGCGGTCGCGAGCCGACTGATACTGCTGTTGGGCCAGCAGCAGGTCGCTCATCTTGGTAGTGCCGACGCGATAGTAGTCCTTGTTCAGTCTCAGGTTCTCTTCAGCCTGAGCGATAGCATCATGGGCGATGAGCAGTTTCTTATGACTGGTCTCTACGGCCGCCCAGGCATTGTTCATGCGGATGACGAGCTTCTGGCTGTTGTCCTCCAGCTGTTCCTTGGCATCCTCGTAGGCCAGTTTCTGCTTCTTGATGGCATGCGAACCGCCCCACCATCCGCTGATGGGAACGTTGACACCGGCAAAGAGCACGCCCATGCCGCGGTTTCCGTCCATCAGGTTGTGGTAGCTATAGCTGGCACCGACGCTCACCTTGGGCAGGTTTTGGCCTACGGCTATCTGATGTTGCAGGCGATGGCTCTCTACGTTCTTCTCCAGCAAGCGGTATTGTGGAGTGGCTGCTACGGCCGACTGGTGGTCTTTCTTGATGGATAGCGGCAGTGCTATCAGTGCAGCCTTTGTCTCTGCTCCACCACTCAGCTGTGCGCTGAGCTCGGCAGGCAAGGCGACATCGATGGCCTCGCCCGTCTTGCCAATGTGCTGGGCCAGCAGTTGGCAGACAGTGGTGAGTCCGCTCTCCACCTCGGCCTGGGTGCTCTCTATCTCGCCCTTGCGCAGCTGCACCTGCAGCAGGTCGTTGCGGTTGACAGCCCCTACGCGCACCATATTGGCAACATCCTTCTCCAACTCTGCGAGCATGCTGTGGACACTGTTAAGGGTGTTCTGCTTCTCCTTGAGCGACACTGCCTGCCAGTAGTATTGCTCGGTGGTCAGCTCAACCTCGTCTTCTGAGATTTCCAGTTTGATCTCATTGGCCTGTTGCCCCACCTTGGCCAGTCGGTTGCCGTTGACAATCATACCGCCCATGAACACAGGCTGGACGGCGGTGACAGCCCCTACGACACCATTCTTGATGATTGCGATGTTCGAGGGCAGGTCGACGCCTGCCGGCAACACCATCTGCAGCTCTGACGGCAGGTCGAGGTCGGCCTCTATCAGATGCTTGTTGAATGTCATGGCCATTCCCGTGGCCGACACTTTGGGGAAATACTTGGTGAAGACCTCGTCGCGCTGCTGCTTGGCCTGTTGGATGGCATTCTGGGCAGCGCGCAGGCTGTAGTTCTTCTCAGCAGCCAGGTGCTTCAGCTGCTCGAGGGTGTATGCCTGCTGTGCGCTGGCAGCGCCAAGACACACCGAGCAGGTCAGGAGGAATATAATCTTTTTCATTGTCTTACTGTCTTTTTTACTTTCTTGCCTATTACTTTTTACCCTCGGCTCTGCCCATCACCTTCCAGTAGGCAATAGGCATGACGGTGAGGATGAGGAACATGGTGATGAGCGTGCCGTAGCAGATGACGGCACCCATGGGAACCCAAAGGGCACTGCCGCCGAGAATCATCGGAACCACACCCATGGAGGCTGCTGCCGACGTCAGGAAGATAGGACGCATGCGGCGCTCGGCAGCCACATGGATGGCGTCTTTGAGCGAAAGTTGTTCTAACTTCTGTACCTCGGCTGCATAGTCGAAGAGGATGACGCCGTTGCGCACCAGAATGCCCATTAGTGAGACGAAGCCCAAGACGCTGGTCAGTGAGAAGTCGATGCCCTGGATGAGCAGTCCCATCGCCATGCCGAAGACGCATAGCGTGAGGCATACCATGATAAGCATGGCCTCGCTGACGCTCTTGAAGTGCCACAACAGGACGAAGAAGATAATCATAATCGACATGACGAGGGCTGCCGCAATCTTGGGCCCGTTCTCGCCGTCGAGCTCTCTCTGTCCGCCATAGGAGAGCGACATGCCCTCGGGCAGTTTCAGCTGTGACAGCCGTTCGACGACGTCTTTGGTCTTGTTGCTGACGTTCAGCCCGTACTCCACCTCGGCCATGACCGTTACCGTGCGCAGGCCGTTGCGGTGGCATATCTGTCCGTACTGCCAGGTGGGGACTATCTCGGCAAACTGGCGCAGGGGGACGCTGGGGATGGCCTCGCCCACCGAGTGCATGGAGAGCAGTGTGTTGACGTCGGTGGGGATGGCGGCAGTGAGGCCGATGGGTATCAGCTCGTCCATGATGTCTTGCATGGTGGCCTGGTCGGCATCCTCGGTCTTCATCTTCACGTTGACGTCGTAGTCGCCCTCCCAGGCTGTGCTGACGGTGATGCCGTCGCCGTAGCGGAAGGCCATCTGCATCTCTACTATGTCGTTGGTGATGCCCAGGCGGCTGGCCTTGTCGTCGTCAAGCTTGATGCGGGTGGTCGAGAGCGGCTCCAGCATGTTGCTGCGCACCAGTAGCAGGCCGTCCATCCGTCGGAGTATGCCCACCACGCTGTCCGAGTAGTGAGCCAGCTGCGCCAGGTCGGCGCTCTGCAGGCGCACCTCGACGGGTACGGGGCATGAGCTGAAGCTCAGCTGCTTCACCTTTACATATGCCTCGGGGAAGTAGTTGGAGTATTTCTTCGTGCACTCGTCGATCAGTTCCTCCGTAGCCTTGTTGCCGGTGGTGTTGACGATGAACTGCGCATAGTTCTCGCCGGCAAACTGTGGGGCATAGGCTGTATGGAAGCGGGGCGAGGCACAGCCCTTAAACGAGGCCACCGCCACCACGCGCTCGTCTTTCCTTATCATGTGTTCCAGCGAGTCGGCGATGGCTGTCGTCTTGTCCAGACCGGTGCCTGTGGGCAGATAAATCTCTATGGCAAACTGGTCGCGGTCGGCCACAGGCATGAGCTTGATGGGAGTCCTGCTGAATATCCACAGTCCTATGATGAAACTGGCCGCTCCGATGCCAATGGTGCCCCATGGGTGGCGGAAGCACCAGGCCAGCAGTATCTTGTAATACTTGTCCATGATGTCCAGGATATTGAAGGGCTTCTTGCCGTTCTTGGGCCTTGCGGCCTCGATAGGCTTCTTGATGAAGAAGTATTGCAGGATGGGCAGCAGCGTCTGTGCGATAATCATCGAGATGAAGAGCACGATGCTGATGGCCCAGGGGAACGACAGCAGGAAGTCGTGGAACTGGCCGGTCATGACGATGAGGAAGGGGAAGAACGTCACTGAGATGCAGAGCGTGGCCGTGAAGATGGATTTCAGAAAGTGGACGGTGGCGTCGATGGAGGCCTGCCAGCGCGTCTTTCCCTCGGCCATCATCTCCATGTACGAGTCGATGATGACGATAGAGTCGTCCACAATCATTCCCAGCGTCACAATCAGTGCCGCCAGCGTCACCGTGTTCAGCTCGATGCCGAACATGTAGAAGGTGCCCAGCGAGATGAAGATGGTGATGGGCATCGTGCCGGCCGCCACCATGGCCACGCGCATCGGCATGATGAGCACCACGACGAGAATCACCGTCGTGATGGCTATCAGCAGCTCGTGCAGGAAGTTGTCTATCGACTCGTCGACCACCTTCTGCTGGTTGGTGATGGCGCTCATCTGCACGTCGGCCGGGATGTGCTGCTTCATGCTGGCCAGCTTCTTGTTAATCTCCGCACCCATTTTCGACACGTCCTCTCCCTTCTTGATTTCTACGCTCAGCAGGATACACTTCGTGCCGTTGTTGGTGATATAGGACTTCATCTTCGGATACTCGCGCTTGACGGTGGCCACGTCTTTCAGCCTGACGATGTTGCCGCTGCCGTCGGTATAGATGACGGTATTCTCCACGTCGTATATCTTGTTCAGCGCGTGGTCTACATAGATGGGCGACTTGTAGTCGTCGTTCTGCAGGCGTCCGGCCGTGGTCACGAAGCCCTTGCCGCTCAGTATATGCCCGATGGTCAGATAGCTCAGTCCGTAGTGCGACAGCTTGTCCGAGTTCAGGTAGATGCTGATCTGGTCCTTCTGCAGTCCGAACACGCTCATCTTGCCGACGCTCGGTATCATGCGCAGCGAGTCGATGAGCTGGTTCATGTAGTCGTTCAGCTCGCGATACGTCTTCTCCTTCGACTCCATGGCCAGCAGCAGGGCCGAGGTGTCGCCGAAGTCGTCGTTCACCACGATGGCCATCACGCCGTCGGGCAGCTGGGCCTTGAAGCCCTGTACGCCATGCTTGAACTTCGACCAGAACTCGTCCTTGTTCATCAGGTTGTCGTTCAGCTCCACCTGGATGATTGCCAGTCCGTCCTTCGAGTAGCTGACGGTCTTCTCCTTCTTCACCTCTTTATAGGTAAAGATATATTTCTCCAGCGGCTTGGTCACCTGCTCCTCCATCTCCTGAGCCGTCACGCCGGGATAGACCGCCACGACGATGCCCTGTCGGATGATGAAGTCGGGGAATTCGTTCTTGTTGATATTGGCCAAGCCATACATGCCCAGAGCCACCAGACAGCTCACGAGCAGGATGACAATCTGCCGGTAGTGCATCGACCACTCCTGCAGACTCATCTTTTTTCCTTTTTCTTCCATCATTGCGATAGCTGATTCTTAATGCCTTTACCCTATTGCTACTTCACTATCTCTACCTTCATGCCGTTGCTCACCTTCTGCTGCCCGGCCACGATGAGCTGGTCGCCCGCCGAGAGCCCGCCGCCCACCTGGGCGCCCTGGGCCGTCTCGCCGCTGATGATGATTTCGCGCTTGGCAGCCTTGCCGCCGTTCACCACCCATACGAATGTCTTGTTGTTGCTATCCAGCTGTATCAGGTTGGCCGGGACGAATACGCCCGTCGTGCCCTGCATGTAGTTGGTGAAGGCCTGACAGATCATGCCTGGCAGCAGGCGCCCGTCGCGGTTCTGTATGGTCGCCTTCACCTCGTAGGTGCGCGAACGGGGGTCGGCGCTCACGCCGCGCTCGGTCACCCTGCCGGAGAACTCGCGGCCGTCGAGGGCCGGCACGATAATCTTCATCGACGATCCCTTGGCAATGCGCTGCACGTCATTCTCCGGAACCGATATCTTCACTTTCACCTCGCCGATGCTGACCAGCTTCACCACGGGCAGCCCTGGAGCAGCATTCTGCCCCACCTCGGCATCCTTCGTGGCAATATAACCGCCAAAGGGCGCGTAGAGCTTCGTGTCGGTCAGTGCCTTCTTGGCCATGGCCTCCGAAGCCCTGGCCGACTTCAGCTGGTTCTCCGCATGAATCCACTGCATCTCGGGCAGCGAGCCTGCGTCGTGCAGTTCCTTCATGCGCCGGTACGTGTCCTCTGCCTGCTCCAGCGACGTCTTGGCAATGGTGTAGGCGTTCTGCATCGTCGTCGGGTCCAGTTCGGCTATCAGTTGGCCCTGTCTGACGGTCTGCCCTGCGCTGACGCAGATTCTCTTGATAGTCCCCGTGCTGGCAAACGAGAGCGCTACGCCGCTCGACTCCTCGATAGTACCCGAGAAGCCCTGCTCGCCGTTGACGGCCTCCGTCTGAATCTGTTTTACTTTCACCCTTACCGTCTGCTCCTGAGCGGTCTGCTTCTTCTCTCCACAGCCATACAGTGCCACCAGCACCGCTATGGCCAACATTGCCTGAATCCTCTTCATTATAGCTATATTTTCGTTTTTTACTCCATTATCATATTTCAGAGTGCAAATATAACTAAAAAAATTCCCATTTCCACTATTTTTTATTATTTTTGTCGCGACAAAACCAAAAACGACAATGAAGAAACTCATTTTCAGCCTCCTGAGCCTCCTGGCCGTGTGGGCCTGCAGCGACGGCCGGCAGACACCTTTCAGTTACCGCGGACTGCCAATGAACCAGTCCGTAGCCGCGTTCGTCGGCGCCCTGCAGGCCCGCGGGTTCGCCGTAGACTCTGCGGCGTCTGATAGCGGCCGCACCGTAGTGCTCTCCAGCGCCGCCGAGAAGTATCGCGTGCTGGTAGCCTTCAGGGATACCGCCCTGCTGGTCGTGCAAGAGACCTACCAGTTGTCCACCAACGACAGCACGCGCCGCATGTGGCAGCACGTGCGCGACGGGCTGGAGCGCGAGCTGGGCGCCTGGCCCGACTGTCCTCTGCTGAAGGACGACCACAAGGTGGCTAACTTCGACGCGGGCGACGGCCTCGTCTCCGTCATCCTGGAGAACACCTACAGACCTACGCTCACGGTGAGGTATACCAAGAAGAAGTAGGCACTATCTGTCTGCCAGCTTGCGGATGACGATGTCGTAGCTGCGAGCATTGTAGGCAAACCAGTAGCCGATGCCGTCGCGGACGTTGCCGGGCAGGTTGTTGGTGGCGGGAAACAGGGGATTGCGCGACAGCGACAGGGCATCCTCGAAGTTTCGCCAGTAGTCGTATTGCTCCTCAGTAAGGGCGGCAATGCGGACGTGCACCGTGTCGTTGACGGAGAAGGAGGTGATGTAGTCTTTGTTGACATTGGTACGCCCCTGGTTGATGATGATGTGCCCTTGCTCTATCATGTCCAGCGAGAAGGTGCCGAGCATCGTCGAGACGGTGGTCTGCAGTTCTGTGTTGGTCTGTGCGAACAGCTTGTAATACTGCGAGTTGCATACCGACATGTCCAGTTGGGCATGTAGTTGGTAGAGCGTGTCGCTGGTGGCTACAGGGGTTACCCAGAAAGAGTCGATGGCTACGTCGCCGTCTTGTAGGGTGGTTGTGGCATCGGCTGTCAGACCGTCTTGCGTCTCAACGTGTAGGTGGTAGGTCTTGCCGGTTTCGCCACGCATGAATGAGGTGGTGTAGTAGAATGGCGGATAGTAGTGCCTGTTCAGACGGCCTACCATGACGTCTTGCTGGCTGCCGTTGTCAATGGTCACCTTGGCCCAGCGCTCCAGATACTGCCCCAGGTCGTCAATACTCTGATATTCGCTGGTGACGGGGATGGAGCGGGTGACAAAGGCCATCGGGAAACCGCCCTTGTCTATCCATGCCTCTACGACCAGGCGCTGGGTGTCGGGCTCGCCGTAGTCGCCCTGACAGGAGAACACGATGCCGAATAACAGGAGATATAGTATTTTGCGCATAGTCCTTTTAGAAATGATAATAGTAGTTGATGGACGGCATGATGCTTAGCATGAAGCTGAACGGACGGGCTGCAAACTGGTTGTCGTAGATTTTGAGCCGGTAGTATATGTCGTTGTTGTGCATGGTGACATCGTAGATGGAGAGGTTGATGCCGCTGCGGCGTCCGTTGCGGCTCTTGAAATCGTAGTTCACGGAGAGGTCAAGGCGGAAGTAGGGCTTCAGCCGCTGGGCGTTGTGCTCGCCGAAGACGCTGATGATGCTTCCGTTGATGAGGTAGAAGGAGCGCGATGCCGTGAAGGGCGTGCCCGATGCGAAGACAAGCGTGGAGCCGAAGCTCCAGCGCCCTATCTTGTAGGTCAGCACACTGTTGAACTCGTGGATGCGCTCGTGGTTGGCAGGATAGAGACCGTCGAAACGGCCGTCGTAGAACCTGCGCAGTGCCCTGCCCCAAGAGTAGGCCATCCACCCCGTCAGTCGCCCCTTGCGCTTCTCCACCAGGAGGTTGATGCCGTAGTTGTAGCCGTGGCCGTGGAGCAGCATGGAGTGCAGGTCGTATGCCGAATAGAGCACGTCGAGCACGTTGCCGTTGTATTCCTGTTGGTGGTACAGCCATTTGTGGTAGCCCTCCAGGGTGATGTGGTACATGCGGTTCAGCAGCCATGTCTCATACCCCAGCGTCACGTTCCAGGCATATTGGGCCGGAAAGTCCTGTGAGGCCGAGAACCAGAACTCCGTGGGCAGTCCCATGTTGGAGAATCCGGAGCGATGCATGTACTGGTGCTTCAGGCTGCCGCGCAGCGTAAACTCACCCACAGCTCCTACATTCCACTTGACGGACACGGCAGGGTCGACAGCCAGCCGACGGTAGTCTCCGTACTGATAGAACGTGGCCCGCCCGCCGGCGCTATAGCTCATCTTGCCGACTTTCAGCGTGTAGTCGCCGTAGAGCGAGGCCTCCAGACTGTGCTGGATGTCTTGTTTGGTATGGTCTATGGACAATTGTCCTTCCAGCTGCGGGTCTTGCGGCTTAATGGTGTGTAGCGTCAATTCTGCGCCGCCGCTCCATGGCCCCTGCTGGAGTCCTGCCTTGTAGCCTACGTCTGTCACGCGCGACGGCACTTGGGCGCTCAGTATGTTCATGTCCAGTTTGAAGTCGTTGTACGAGTGGGTGACATAGGCTGTCTGCTTCAGTCTCGTCTGCCGCCCTAACAGACTGTTCAGATGCAGTGCAAACATCGTGTTGCCCCATTTCAGTCCTGTGTCGAGCAGGTAGTCCTCGTCGCTGTATTTGGCGTTGTCGTAGCCGTGGTAGAAGTCTATGGACAGCTGGTGGCGGTCGTTAGGCTGGTAGAGCCATGTCACGTTGTAGTCGCCGAATGAGTAGCGCAAGACTTCGGTATCTAACTTCAGCCACCGGCCATACAGCAGGTTGATGTAGGCCTGACGGGCTGAGACGGTCAGCAGCGAGCGCTTGCCCACGGGCAGTCGCAGAGTACCCTGCGACGAGATGGGACCTATTGAGAGGTCGCCGCTGGCCTTGTCGCGCAGCGTGTCGGTCATCAGCATGTCGACGAAGCCTCCCAGACGGTTGCCATAGCTCGGCAGACTGGGCGACTTGGTGAACTGCATGGTGGCAAAGTGCGGCGTGTTGAAGATGGAGAAGAATCCCAGCAGATGGGCGGCATTATAAATAGGTACGCCCGATATCATCATCATGTTGTGGGCATTGTCGCATCCCTGGATATGCAGGCCGGCGTCATACTCCGAGTTGGTCTGTACGCCGGGCAGCATCTGGGCGTAGTGCATGGGGTCTGCATTGCCCAGAATGCGGGGCATGTTGTCCATCATCCGCAGGTCGACGAGCGAGGTTCCGATGGGGCTCTCCAGCAGGTAGGTGTTAAGCTTGTGGCCGCGTACGTTCACCTCCTGAATGTCACCTCCCAGCAGGAGCGAGTCCTGTGCCGGCAGCGTTGTGGCGGATAAGCATGAAAATAGCACAAAGACAAGTCTGAACATGTCACTTGCCTTTGTGCCCTGTAAGATATCTGGATGTCTGGATGACATCGTGTACTCAGTTTTTTAGATGGTGAACTTGTTGCGGAAGTCCGTAACCAGCTGCTCAAACTTCTTGATGACGCCGTTGAACGTGTCCTTGTCGAAGAAGTCCTTCAGAGTGCTGTAGCTCGAACCGTCGCTGAAGTAGATGACGGGCTCTGCATTCCATCGAGTCTCGCCGTACTTCTCCTCAGAGAAGGGATACAGCTTGAAGTACGACTTGGGGTCTGTGTTTCCGGAGTAGTAGACACCCACGTCAAACATGTTGTTGACCTTCTCCACACTGCTCTTAAACTTGGCCTCGTCCCTGGTGTAGCTGCCGGTCTCTTCTATAGCGTCGGCGAACTGGCGGATGTTAGAGACGGTTCCCATAACCTGTACCTTGCCCAGTACGTCGATGTTGACGACGCCCCTGCCTGCCGTCCAGTCCTTCACCTTGCGGTCGGTGATGGTTGCAGAGACGTTCTCAGCATACACGTCGGCAGAAATCAGGCTGTTGCCGTTCTTGCTCAGGTCGACGTTGATGGATGCGTTTCCGCCACCCTTGGCCACCAGTCTGTCGATAGCCAGCGTATAGCTCAGAATGTTGGCATATACCGTCACCTCGGTGAAGTCTGTCTGGAAGTTCAGCTCGTTCGAGAGTCCGCTGATGTCAATCGAGACGTCGACGGTGGCCAGCGTGGCGTCGCCCTGCGTCAGCGTGGCAGTCACCTTCTCTGGAACCATAAAGCGATACTCGGTCGTTTTTGTGATGGGTGTGTAGCTGCCTCCGTCGTACACGTAGCGGTTTTTTACCTCGTCAAACAGGCTGCTGTGTACTTCCTTCTCGTTGCCGCTCTTGGTGATGATGGCAGAGCACTGCTGGCCTTTGTCGTCGGTGAACAGGAACTGCAGCGAGTTACCGCCCGTGCTCACCTGCTGCCAGCGACTACCGTCGTAGCGGAAGGTGGCTGCAAAGTTGGAGCCTATGAACAGGTATTTCACGTAGTCTGGCTGATCCACCTGCGTGCAGGCCTTGACGGCATTCTCGAAGAAGTCGTCTATCACCTGCGTCTTCGAACTGGAACTTGAAGCGCGCGTGATATTGTTCTTGACGTATTCCGCCAGATTGCGGATGGGGTCAAAGTCAGAAGCGCTGACCTGGCTCAGGAGCTCCTGGGCAACGGTCTCCATGTAAGCCTTCTGCTCCTTTGGAGTAGTGGGGTTAGGGCCGTCGTTCTTGCTGCTGTCCGACGAGGAACACGAGGAAAAACCTAATGAAAAAATCACTGCGACAGCAGCCGCATACAAATAGTTCATCATTTTCATACTGTAGTTGGATTTAGTTTGTAAATTATAGTAACACAATTGGTTTATATCCATATATCTATAGTGAGCGGAACCACCTCCGCGCAGGAGGTACACACAACCTCCGAACTGCAAAGATAGGGGTATTTTGCGAAATCCACAAATTTTTTCGCCATTTTTTTTCGCTATCCATACATAATTACAACAGAAAAATAAAAAATAATAGGTTCACATGAGTCGATATCCTGTTGTTTACCAGCGGTTTAGGCATGAAGCTAAGTTTTTGATGGAAAGAAAATGTAGCTCAGTGCGTCACCTGTAAAAACAGTGCAAACCATCATCTATACAGTGTTTTCCTATTTGTAAATAAAGTCTGTATTGTATCGTGCGACGGCCGTCGAATATATGTACGACGGCCGTCGCACGTATGTATAACAACCGTCGCACACGATGAAACAGACTATTGGGGAGATGATGCAAACTTGATGGTACGAAAATATAGTTTCACACGTATCTTATTGGAATTTAACGACATACGTTTTCGTGTGAAACTGTAATTTTTGTTTCAACCTCTTGTATAGAGGTAAAAGTAAATAAGAAACTATTCGGCTGTGTTAAGGACAAACGCCGAATAGTTTCTTATTTTTTATAGCAAATCTAATGCTGAGCCTTGTTACATATAGAAATCCTTGTACCACTCGGCAAAGGCGCGCAGGCCGTCGCGCAGGGGCGTGGAGGGCTTGTAGCCGAAGTCGCGCTCGAGGGCACTGGTGTCGGCATAGGTGACGGGCACGTCGCCGGGCTGCATGGGCACGAGGCGCTTGTGCTCCTCGAAGTTGTAGTCGGCGGGCAGCACGCCGGCGCGCACGAGCTCCTGCTGAAGGATGTCTACAAAGGTGAGCAGGTTCTCGGGCGAGTTGTTGCCGATGTTGTAGACGGCGTAGGGGGGCAGGGGCAGGCCGTCGGCACCCTGCTGTTTCTCGGGGGCGCCCTGCATGATGCGTACCACGCCCTCTACGATGTCGTCGACGTAGGTGAAGTCGCGCTGGCAGTTGCCGTAGTTGAAGATTTCGATGACTTTGCCCTGGCGCAGCTTGTCGGTGAAGCCGAAGTAGGCCATGTCGGGGCGGCCGGCGGGGCCGTAGACGGTGAAGAAGCGCAGCCCCGTGGAGGGGATGTTGTAGAGCTTGGAGTAGGCGTGGGCCATGAGCTCGTTTGACTTCTTGGTAGCGGCGTAGAGGCTGACGGGGTTGTCTACCTTGTCGTCGGTGGAGTAGGGCACCTTCTTGTTGGTGCCGTAGACGCTGCTGGACGAGGCGTATACGAGGTGCTCGACGGGGTGGTGGCGGCAGGCCTCAAGGATGTTGTAGAAGCCGATGAGGTTCGACTGGATGTAGGCGTCGGGGTTGGTGATGCTGTAGCGCACGCCGGCCTGTGCGGCCAGGTTGACGACGACGGCGGGCTGGTACTGCTGGAAGATGCGGTCGACGGTGGGCCTGTCGGCGATGTCGCCGCGGACGAAGTGGAAGGCCGACGGGCGGCTGGCGGCTGTCAGCTGCTCGAGGCGGTACTCCTTGAGGCGCACGTCGTAGTAGTCGTTCATGTTGTCGATGCCGACGATGGTGGCGTCGGGGGCGTCGGCGAGGAGGCGCCTGACGAGGTTGGATCCGATGAACCCGGCGGCTCCCGTCACCAGGATGGTTTTGTTGCTGAGGTCTATCTGTTGCATATTTCTCTTTTGCTTGTCGTTCGTTTTTTTTATTTATAGCTTGCCAGCCTCGGCCAGTCGGCAGGCTTCGCGGTAGGTGTCTGGCGAGCCGATGTCGAAGCGGCCGGCCGTCATGGGCCAGGCGTGCATTGTGGTGTGCTCGGTCATGTAGTGGGCCAGGTTGCCGGGGGCATCCTTGCCGCAGCCGTCGGCCACGGCGCGGCGCACCGTCGGGAGGTCGTGTTTCATGTAGAGGTAGAAGGGGGGCACGGCCCAGTGGCTGCGGGGCTCACGGGGCTTCTCCTCCATGTCGAGCACGCGCATCTCATCGTCAACGACGATGACGCCCGTGCGCTGCAGCTTCTCGATGCTGGGCTGCTCGTGGCACATGATGCACGAGGTATGCTTCTGCCGGGCAAAGTCGACGAACTCCTGGAATCGGAAGAACAGCAGGTTGTCGGCGGCTACCACCAGCATGTCGTCGTCTACGTGGCAGCGCTCCATGGCCAGCAGCAGGTCGCAGACGGCACCCAGGCGGGTGTCGTTGGTCTCTGTGCCGTCGTCGACGATGGTGATGGGCTTCTGGTAGTGCTGTTGCTCCTTCCATGTCTCGAAGACGGGGGCGAACTTGTGGTTGGTGACGATGATGTGCTCGTCGATGTCGCTGATGGTGTCAATGTCGTCGAGCATGCGCCCCAGGATGGTGTTGTCGCCTATCTTCAGCAGGGGCTTGGGATGGTTGCGGGTCAGCTCACCCAGTCGGGTGGCATAGCCTGCGGCAATGACGATGTTCTTCATATCCTTTTTCTTAGTCCTTTACAAATCGTGCCCCGTCGTCGGGCTTCACCCAGAACACCTGGAAGGTCTTCTCGTATTCGGGAAACTGTTCCAGGTATCTCTCCGTGAGGGCCTTCTGGATTTCTTCGCGATAGGCGGGGTTCACCAGCGCGATGCAGGCTCCCTTGAAGCCGGCACCGCTGAAGCGCCCGCCGTAGACGCCGGGCAGCGTGCGCATGATGTCGTAGATGGCGATGAGCTCGGGAGAGCCGCACTCGTAGTTGTGGATGCTGCTCTCGCAGGAGTCAAAGGAGAGCTTGCCGAAGAGCTTCATGTTGCCCGTCTCCCAGGCGGTGACGCCCTGGCGCACGCGGCGGTACTCGGTGTAGAAGTGATCGGCGCGGCGCGCAAAGCGGGCGGGCATGGCGATGCGCGTCTTCTCGAAGGTGGTCTTGGGGATGTCGCGCAGGAAGGTCTTGTCGAAGGTCTTTAGCGGCTGGTCGGTGTAGGCCAGCATGTTCCATGCCGCCGTCTTGCACTCGTAGACGCGCAGGTTGTAGTCGCTGTTCACCAGCGAGCGCGTCAGTCCGGAGAAGAAGATGCCTATCTCGAAGGGCTCCATGTCGGGGTGCTGCTTGATGATGCGCCAGTCGTTGGAGTCGCAGTCGAGGAAGAGCAGTCCGTCCTTCTTGCCGAGAGCGATGCACGACTGGTCGAGTAGTCCGTTGTTCAGTCCGATGTATTCGCGCTCGGCCTCGGAGGCTATCTTCACCACCTCGAAGGGCTGCAGCGTGATGTCGTTGGCCTTGGCGAAGGCCATGACGTAGGCGATGAGCACGGCAGCCGACGACGAGAGACCGCCCACGGGCAGCGAGCCCTGCAGCACGCCGTCGATGCCGTGCTGCAGCTCGAAGCGCTTGCGCAGTGCATACTTGGCGCCGCGGGCATAGTCGCCCCAGTGGTGTTCTCTCACCTGCGACGGCTTGGATATCTCGAAGTTGACGTCGCCCTCGAAGGTGCGCGACGTGAGGTGGACCATGTCGTCCTGGCGGATGTTAAACCACAGGTCGACGCCTTTGTTGATGGCGAATCCTGTCACCAGACCGTGCTGGTGGTCTACGTGTGCACCGATCGGACAGACTCGGTAGGGTGCAAAGATATGGTACTGGTAATCCATGTTGGGTAGGTAGGATGTAGAGATGTTGCAAAGGTTAGCTTGTTGGAAAGTGCGCCTGACAGGACTCGAACCTGCACGTCGTGAGACACTAGATCCTAAGTCTAGCGCGTCTACCAATTCCGCCACAGGCGCTTGTTTTTCCTCCCTCATCGGGCTAAAAACGCTGCAAATGTACGACAAAAAATGGAGATGACCAAATTATTCGACCAAAAGTTTGCGTGCAGCCTCGATGATGTCGTCGATGCCCTGTGCCGTGGACTCGTCGGTGAGCGACACGCTGACATCGGGCGCAATGCCGAATTCGGTGTGACGGCGCTGGGCGTCGTACATGGGGCACGACGAGTAGCGCACGCTCCATCCGTTGGGCAGCAGGCTGCTCATGGGCAGTCCGCTGCCGCCGCCCGTGTGGTCGCCGACCAGCGTGACGCCCGGCAGGGCATGCATCATGACGGCAAAACTGTTGGCAGCGCTGTATACGCTGCGGTTGGTGAGCACGCAGACCTTCTTATGCCAGCGGATGTTACGCGAAGGGTCGAGGTAGGTGGGCTCCATCTCGGAGAAGTCGGAGTGGCCCGCACCCGTCTTGTGCTGCATGTAGCCTACCAGCGTGCGCTCCTGGACGAAGCGTCCCGCCAGTCGCTCGGCCGTGGTGAGCTCGCCCCCGCCGTTGTTGCGGATGTCGACAATCAGTCCGCGGCAGGGGGCCAGGTAGAGCAATACGTCGTCCAGGTTGCCCTCGCCGACGGGGGCCGTGAACGACGCATAGCGGATGTAGCCGATGTTGTCGTCGAGGATGCGGTAGTGCAGTCCGCTGGCTATGCGGTAGTCGGTGCCCAGGTAGCGGCGCTCCAGCGTGTCGCTGTAGTTCTTGGAGTAGCCCTCCTGCCACGCCCAGTAGCGCCCGTAGTCCATCGAGCTCGACAGGTTGACGTGCCCGTCGCGCAGCTCGCCGAGCATGTCGCAGCAGACCTCGAAGAGCTGTGTCTCGCTCATCTTGTCGTTGACGCGTACCTTATATTTCTCACGGACGGCGTCCCAGTCGAGTCCGTAGGCCTCCTGCTTGTAGTCGAAGAAGCAGTAGTGCTCGTCCATGATGCGCCATAGTGCCTCGAAGTTGCCGGAAGGGGTGTCGCGGCTCTCCTCCGTGTCGACGCAGGAGGCTGTGAGCCAACAGCCAACGGCCAAAAGCCAACAGCTAAACGCCAAATGCCAAAAGCCAGTCTGTTTCATAGAGCGTGTGGGGTAATCGAGAATCGTTTGGTCAGTCCGATGAGGAAGCGGTGGGTCCATACGTGCTGGCGGATGCCGTTCACGTGCGACTGCTGGATGTTGCCCAGGTAGCCGATGCGCAGCGTCAGGCGTGCGGACAGGCTGGTGTCGAGGGTGACCGCATGGCGCCACTCGGGGGCCGACACGAAGGTGGTGGGCACGATGTTGCGGTCGTAGTTGCCGCGTCCGAAGATTTCGTAGTACGACTGTCCGTAGTTGGGCGAGAACTGGATGCCGAAGAGCGGAAGGCTGAGCTCGTAGCGCGCAGCCATGGCGCGGCGGAACAGGCGGAAGTGGTAGGTGGCGACGCCCGTGGGCAGGACGTTGATGTGGAAGCGGGCCTGCGCGGGATTGTTGGAGTTGGACGTGTTGTAGATGAATCCCGCCGACACGTTGGCCAGTGCTCCGGCCTGCAGGCGCAGCCGGCCGTCGAGCAGCTGCCAGTTGTACAGACGGCCCCAGTAGAAATTGTAGGCACCCTCCAGCTCGTGCTGCGTGCGGGCTCTGTTGCGGGTGGTGGAGAAGTTGGCCTCGTGCTCTACCAGCGTAGACCAGTGGCGGCCAGGCCGCTGGCGGTCGACGACGGACAGAAAGGAGGCACCGAAGCCCCTGAAGTGTTCGTCGGAGATATAGGTGTCCAGGATGTTCGAACCGCCGATGCCTACCATCTGGCTACGCGTGATGACGGTAGGCTCCTGCCCGTGCGCACTCAGCGCACAGAGCCAACAGCTAATAGCCAATAGCCAACAGCCAACAGCGTTTCTGCTAAAAGTCATCATCGTTGAAAAGTGTTTGCTGTCCGGTCAGTTCGTCGAGCACCTGCTGCTGGCTTTTCCCAGCGTCGGGGTCGAGGTTTTCTTTTTCTTCCGGAGCGTCTGGATGGTCTGGGTCGTCCGTGCTTTCCTGCTGCTCCGGGAAGCGGGTGGGCTCGAGCTCGACGATGCTCGCCGTCTCGTAGGTGGTCAGTCGCTTGCCCTTGGCCTTGAAGCCCTTGACGGAGATGAACTGCTCGACGTCGACCTCTTCAGTGCCGCGGAAGGCATCGTTGCCACCGTATGTAATCTGCAGCCGTGGGTAGACGGTGTCGGTGAGCAGTATCTGGCGCGAGGCGGGATTCTCGCCGATGAAGTTCTGCTTGCGCTTGGTGGCCTCCATGACGAAGCGCTTGACGTAGGGGTAGCCCTGGTTGTCGGCGTCGTAGAGCACGCAGCTCCACACCTTGTCGGCCTCGTATTTCTCGATGTGCTGGATGTTGTCCTCGTAGTGGTTGTTGGGGTCGAAGCTGCTGAGGTAGTAGTCGCCGTTGTCCAGGATGACGAGGATGCTGTCTCCGTCGTTGAACTCGCCCAGCAGGCGTCCGTGCTCGTCGTAGTTCAGGCGGTTGACGTCGGGGTCGTACCACACCTTGCGGCCGCCCAGCGTGGAGTGGCCGTGGCTTTTCAGTCCGATGCGGTGCACCTGATACTTGGTGAGCAGGTTGCCCTTGGCCGCGCGGCCCTTGATGAGTATCTCGGAGAAGTCCTTGTCGAAGAATATCTTCTTCAGCTTGGGGGCGGGGTCGAGGGTGACCTTGATGACTTCGGCCTCGCCGTTGGGGTTGACGGTGAAGTAGACTACGCGCGAGCCTTCGGTGCCCGTCGTCAGGTCGTATTCGCGGTCGCGTGTGATGCTGGGCACGTTGAAGCGCTTGATGTAGTAGTAGCCTTTCCGGCCGTCGCGGTAGACGGCGTTGTAGATGGTGCGCTGGTCGTTCTTCTTGAACACGCCAAGCCACATTACGTTCTTGCCCACAAACAGCTTGTCGGCAACACGCACCACCTTGAACTTGCCGTCCTTATAGAAAAGGATGATGTCGTCGATGTCGGAGCAGTTGCAGACGAACTCGTCTTTCTTCAGTCCCGTACCGATGAAGCCGTCCTGGCGGTTGATGTACAACTTCTGGTTGGCCTCGACCACCTTGGTGGCCTCGATGGTGTCGAAGCTGCGTATCTCCGTCAGGCGTGGGTGGTCCTTGCCGTATTTCTCCTTGAGGAAGATGAACCAGTTGGCGGTCACCTCTACCAGGTTGGCCAGGTCGCGCTCTATCTCCTCGATTTCACCCTTGATGCGTGCCATGAGTTCGTCGGCCTTGTCCTTGTTGAACTTGAGGATGCGCTGCATCTTGATTTCGAGCAGTCTGAGGATGTCGTCCTTGGTGACTTCGCGCACCATTTGCGGATAGAAGGGTGTCAGTCGCTCGTCGATATGCTCGCAGACGCTGTCGATGTCGGGGGCGTTCTCAAACTTCTTGTCCTTGTAGATACGCTCCTCGATGAAGATTCGCTCCAGCGAGGCAAAATGGAGCTGCTCGAGCAGTTCGCCCCTGCGGATTTCCAGCTCCTGGCGGATGAGGTCCTTGGTGCGGTCTACCGAGTGGCGCAGCACGTCGCTGACGGTAAGGAACTGGGGCTTGTTGTCTTCGATGACGCAGCAGTTGGGCGAGATGTTGATTTCGCAGTCGGAGAAGGCGTAGAGGGCGTCGAGTGTCTTGTCCGACGACACACCGGGCGCCAGCTGTATCTGTATCTCAACCTTGGCGGCCGTCAGGTCTTCCACATGGCGTGCCTTGATCTTGCCCTTGTCGATAGCCTTCAGTATCGAGTCAATCAGCGTCTCGGTGGTCTTGGAGAAGGGTATTTCGCGAATGACCAGTGTCTTGGGATCGAGCTTCTCTATCTTGGCACGCACCTTCAGCACGCCACCGCGTTGGCCGTCGTTGTATTTCGAGACGTCGATGCTGCCGCCCGTCGGAAAGTCGGGGTAGAGGTGGAACGGCTCGTCGTGCAGATAGGCTATGGCAGCGTCGCACAGCTCGGAGAAGTTGTGGGGCAGAATCTTCGACGACAAGCCAACGGCGATGCCCTCGGCACCCTGTGCCAGCAGCAGCGGAAACTTGACGGGCAGCGTGATGGGCTCCTTGTTGCGGCCGTCGTATGACATCTGCCACTCGGTAGTCTTCGGGTTGAACACCGTGTCGAGGGCAAACTTGCTGAGGCGGGCCTCGATATATCGTGGGGCGGCGGCCTTGTTGCCCGTCAGGATGTTGCCCCAGTTGCCCTGGGTGTCGATGAGCAGGTCCTTCTGCCCCATCTGCACCAGTGCGTCGCCGATAGAGGCGTCGCCGTGGGGGTGAAACTGCATGGTGTGTCCCACGATGTTGGCCACCTTGTTGTAGCGACCGTCGTCCATACGCTTCATCGAGTGCAGGATGCGGCGCTGCACGGGCTTCAGTCCGTCCTCGATGTGCGGCACGGCTCGCTCCAGAATGACATACGAAGCATAGTCGAGAAACCAGTTCTGGTACATGCCGCTCAGGTGGTGCACTGCTGCCGCGTCGAAGCGGTTTGTGGGTTTGTAGTCGGAGTGCGACACAACATCTTCAGAGCTCTCGGCGTTCTCGCTGCTCTCAGTGAGTTGGTCTTTGATTTCGTCGTCCATAGGTTGGGTTTTTAACTGCAAAAGTACAAAAAAAAAGCCAATTAATGCAAGCGTTTAAGAATTTTTTCAGTATCTTTGCGGTGTTCAATTAACTAAACGAAAAAAATGAAAAGAAAAATGCTGAGTTGGGTGCCTATTGTGTTGCTGGCGCTCGTTTGTGTAGGATTTGCTGCTTGTGGTAGCGATGGTGATAGTGACGGTGGCTCTAATCCCGGAGCTCCGGGCTCCGCTAATGTACTTTCAGTGGAAGGTCAGAGTGCTACGCTCGCCTATGCCTATTGGGCTTCGGGAAACGTCTTGATTTATTCATTCTCGTTCGAAGAGTTCCAGCGGACTCAACAATTTCCGGAAGTGTCATCTTTCATATCCATCCAGGCTCCCGAGTGGGCTTCTGCCTCCGAACTGCCCGTTGGCGAGTTTAAGAACTTCAGAGTTGACCTCGGTATCAATGTAAGCCCGAAACAAGGTTCACATGGTCCTATGATCGAGGCCAATTACGACGGCGATTCACAGGGAACGGCAAATCTGAAGATTACGAAGTCGGGCGATGTCTATACCATCGTTATTTCAAATCTGACGCTGACAACCGAGGAGGGTGGACAGGAGAAGGATGTTCCCAACTTCTCGTTCGCCTTTACCGGCCCGGTGCAAACTTTTAATGGCGAGGTGAAGTAATCGATACATTCAGACTTTTTTTGAAGAGACTGCTTAGACGCTTGTCGGGCAGTCTTTTCTTGTTGCTGCTTATTAAATAATGTTGTTATCAAGACTATGTCAAAAGATGGTATAGATTACATTAGCATCACAGACATCGCCAGACAGAAAAACGCCACAGGCCCCAACGGAGTTATAGCGAACTGGATGCGTAACCGCAATACCGTGGAATTTCTTGGTATATGGGAGACTCTTCACAACCCAAATTTTAACCCCCTCGAATTCGAGGGGGTTAGAAAATCAATCAGATTGCTATCCAGCAAATGCTGGTCTTGGAGGGGAATAGTAATAGGAATCTTCTTAAGTAACCCTTTCTCAAATAGGAGATTCACAATTGCATGATAGTTCATCTATCGTGCAGGGCTTCTGATTGCTCATTGCTGTTTATAAAAAAAGGTGACCCGCCAGCAGATCTACGGGATGCCGACGGGTTCTGTTATCGTTTGATTCGGACTGTCTTATCCGAGAATCTTCTTCATTTCGGGTGCAAATATAATGTTTTTTTGAATTTCACAAGATTTCGATTAGTTTTTTATCAAGACAGTTTTTTGTAGATTGACTTTTAGAGTTAGTGGGTAACTCATTACACTTAGTGGGCAACTGCAAAGTAATTAGTAGGAAAGTCTAAAATAGTTGACTTTTAATGGTCTGACGTGTCATTTTTACGTAAAATCCTTTAATAAACAAACGTCGTTTCAATAATTCTTTGTACCTTTGCACATGGTGCGGGGAGAAATCCCGCGCCAATAATGCATGGCTTATTGAATCGCACTTAACCGAATTGGCCTAGGAAACCTTTATTTGGAGATAGTTCGTTCATGAGCAGAGGAGGTCTGGAAAGCAGGCTGACTCACAATCACATCTTAGCTTTGCACTCGCTTTGGCGTGTTGCAGCCTTATTTGTGATTGGGGGTCTCCGTTTCCTAGGCCAGCCCCTCAGGTTAAGTGCATAAGGATGGCTTCACGCCATTTTTATGTCCTTGCCCAGCGTGCAGTTCATGTCAAACGAGTAAGCACAGCAAGACAATGGCAAACGAACAGGCAAACAAGGAGAGAGGCGGCAGCCGGTTGAACGACCGTCTGATGGAACGGCTAACCGAGGAGCCAAACTATGTGTCGGACGAGGGAAAGGTGAAGAAATGGGTGGTGGCAGAAGAAGCCCGCAACTACTCGCCCACGCTAATCGCCCTGCTGTTGAAGGACGAGCAACTGCGTGAGACGTTCTTCGTGGAGACGGCAGAGGCTTTGGTGTTCAAGACGGAGGCTTTTCTGCAATTCATCGAACAGAAGAACTACCTGAGCGACAGCTACACACGCTATTCACAGAAGATTGGCCTGCAGATTGGCGGCAGGTTTATGAACCAGCGCAACGAGGTGGAACTGGTGTTCCCCTATAAGGACTGCATCCTTGAGGGAGGGCAGACGAAAGAAGACCAGAAGCGCAACGAGATATTCTTTAATCAGACGTTGGCACAGGATGAGATAACGCAATTGTTGGAGCCAAAGGTGTTGACGAATGCGGCCTTGTATGATAAAGACGGGCAGCACGAAATCCAATCCTTCAATAGGGATGCGCAAAAGAATGAAATAAGGGGACTGGATGCTAACACCATCACCGACAACTTGATTATCAAAGGCAACAACTTGCTTACTCTCCATTCTCTATTGGGTGAATTTGGAGGAAAGATAAAACTGATATATATAGACCCGCCATATTATTTCAAAAACAATCCTTCTACTGACACGTTCAAGTATAATTCAAGTTTTCACCTATCTTCATGGCTTGTGTTTATGCGCAACAGGCTGCAAATAGCAAAGAAACTGCTAAAGAAAGGCGGGACAATATGGATTAACATTGGCGAAGACGGGATGCACTATCTAAAAGTGATGGCTGATGATATTTTCGGCGCAGACCATTTCGTAGGGACGTTGCCACGCAGAACGAGGTCCGGCAAATCAGATGTTCCCTACAATTTCTCACAAGACTTCGATTGGTTATTAGTCTATACCAATGTATCCGATGATGTTGATGTTATGGGAAGAAGCATTGAGCGCACATATTATACAACGCCTGATTATCCTGGAAAACCTTGGCGATTGGCAGATTTGACAAAACAGACGACAGCGAAAGAGCGTCAAAATTCCTTCTTCACAATGGTTGATCCAAAGACCGACAAGGAATATCCTGCAAGTGAAAAGAGGACATGGGCTGTAACAAAAGATACTTTCCAGCATTATTACGACATTGGCTATATTGTGTTCCCAGATGACTATGACTTCCTGAAAATAACAAAACCTTACGGCAGAAAATTCAAATATGAGGATGACGCAAAAGGGAAACTGAGTGCTGTCATCTCAGACATACAAATTGTAGACTTTCTAAAATCTCTGCTCTCAGAGTGTAAGAATGAAAAGGGAAACGCAGAGATAGATGTGCTATTCGGACGTGATGAGTTTGATTATGCAAAGCCAGAGAATCTGATAAAGACCATACTGTCTGTAGCAACTTCTGAAAACGACATCGTTTTAGATTTCTTTTCAGGCAGTGGAACGACAGCAGCTGTAGCCCATAAAATGAATCGACAGTATATAGCCTGTGAGCAGATAGACCACCAAGTCGAACTAAATGTACGAAGGCTAAAAGAAGTTATCGATGGCGATGAAGGAGGAATATCTGATGAAGTCAAATGGTGCGGTGGCGGCAGTTTTGTCTATCTGGAACTGAAGCGATATAATCAGAAGTTCATTGACGAGATAGAGGAAGCACAGAGTACCGACGAGCTGATTGCGATTTGGGAACAGATGAAGGCCCGGGCATTCTTCCGCTTCAACGTAGAGATGCAGAAGTTGGACGATGATATGGAGGACTTTAAGGCACTTACCTTGGAAGAGCAGAAGCAGATGCTTTGTTCGTTGCTCGATATGAACCAACTCTATGTGAATTTTTCGGACATGGAGGATGCCGAGGCGGGTGTGACAGAGGAGGAGAAGCGAATCACCAAAGCATTTTACGGAGAGGAGTAGGCATGGCATTCTTATTCGACGATTACAATACACTGAGCAACTTCGGGATGCTACCCGAGGCGCCTCGCTATGTGGTGGAGAATCTTCGCCCGAAGTTTGCATTGCGCCCCTATCAGGCAGAAGCCTTTGCGAGGTTCGTCCACTTCTATGAGCGCGACCAACGGCCCAACAAGCAGCGCCGCCCTTATCACCTGTTATATAATATGGCTACAGGTAGTGGCAAGACGAATATCATGGCCGGGCTGGTGCTCTACCTTTATGCCCAAGGCTACCGGGATTTCCTGTTCTTTGTCAGCAGCGATGCCGTCATCCGCAAGACGAAAGACAATTTCCTGAACGATCGCTCGTCGAAGTACGTGTTTAATGAGCGGTTGATGTTCGACGGGCGACGGGTTACGGTGAAGGAAGTGCAGTCGTTTGACGAGAGCGACCCGCAGAACATCAACATCAAGTTCACAACCATACAGTTGCTCCACTCCGACATGACCAATGCCAAAGAGAACTCTGTCAGTTTGGAGGACTTTCAGAACCGTAAGATAGTGCTATTGGCCGACGAAGCCGATGCCTTCAACGTGGCAACACGCAATGAGAACACCTTGGATGGCAATTGGGAGAACACCATACAAAGCATACACCGACAGAGCACAGACAACATTCTGTTAGAGTTCACGGCGACAATGGATTTGGAAACACCTCAGATAGAAGCCAAGTATGCTGACAAGGCCATCTTCAAGTACGAACTGAAAGAGTTCCGCCGAGATGGTTATTCCAAAGAGATAGAACTAATGAAGGTGGCAGCCGACCAAAAAAACAGAGTGATGCACGCATTGATTCTAAACCTCTACCGACAGGTACTTGCAGCCAATCACGGCATCAACCTGAAGCCAGTCATCCTGTTCAAGGCCAAACGCACCATTGCCGAGAGCGAACTGAACAAGAAACGTTTCCATCAATGGATAGACCTGCTCAGTGATGAGGATATCGACTGTATTCGCAATGGCTCAGGTGTTGACGGCATCATTAAGACCGCCTTTGCCTACTTCGACCGCATGGGCATCACCACATCAGACATTGTGCGACGCACCAGAGAGAACTTCCGTGAGGAGAACTGTATCAGTGCCAACAATGATGCCGAGAAAGAGCGCAATCAAATGTTGCTGAACTCGTTGGAGGATGAGGACAATCCCATCCGTGCCGTATTTGCCGTGAATAAACTGGATCGTGGATGGGACGTGCTGAACCTGTTCGACATTGTCCGTATGTATGACGACCGCAACGAAGAGAACAAGGGGAAAATAGGCAAGACCACACGGGCTGAGGCACAGCTCATTGGACGAGGAGCACGTTATTTCCCGTTCCGCATAGAAGAGGGGCAGCCGCTCTATATGCGCAAATACGACAATGACCTGAACAATGAGCTGCGCATTCTGGAGACACTCTACTACCACATCATGGAGGACAGCCGCTATGTGTCGGAAATCAAGAAAGCCCTCCATGAGGCAGGCATTGGTGATGACAAGACGGTGAGGAAAACGCTAAGGCTGAAGGACAGTTTCAAGCAGACAAAGTTCTTCCGCGAGGCACGGGTGGTGTATAATCTGAAAGTTCCCAAGCAATACGACAAGGTGACATCACTGGCCGACCTGTCCGTAAGGAAGAAGAACTATGCTTACCGACTTGACGAGTTGAAAAGCAGTACCATCCTTGCCTTTGGTGAAGTAAGCGATCCTACAGTGGTAAGTGAAGGACGAGACGTTCCTCTCAGGGCCATTCCTCTCCATGTAATCAGGTACGCATTAACCACCGTGCCATTCTTCCGCTTCAACAATCTGAAAAGATATTGTCCGAACTTGCTTTCATACAAGGAATTCATTTCTGCCGATGAATATCTTGGCAGTTTGGAGATTACTATTCAGGGAAGCAAGGAACGGCTTTCCCGGTTGACGAACCACGACTATTTGCGAGCCATTCAGGGTCTACTGAGCAACATAGAGCAGGAGATAAAAGCCAATAAGACCGACTATGAGGGCTCGCCTTTCATCAGCAAGTATCTGCGTGACGTCTTCGGCACTAAGGAAGTACCTGTTCCCAAGGATGATGAAGAACGTATGAGAGGACAAGAGGATGAATTAGCCGAAAAGGACTGGTATGCCTACAACGCGAACTACGGCACAAGCGAGGAACGGGCGTTCATCAGTCTATTTGCCCGAAGATACGAGAACTTCACTAAGAAGTACGAGGACATCTATGTCATCCGCAATGAAAAGGTTGTTAAGATTATCGACAAGCAGGGACGCACATTTGAGCCAGACTTCCTTCTGTATCTGCGTGACAGGAATTGCGGCCATGCTGTCTACCAGATTTTCATAGAGCCGAAAGGAAGCCACCTCGTTGGCAAGGACAAATGGAAAGAGGATTTCCTGAAAGAAATACAAAACAGCGGACTCTCATTAAAGATAGATACTGACAACTATCATATAACAGGCATACCGTTTTATAATGAAGGCAATGAAAATGAGTTCAAGGAGCAGTTGGAGAATCTGTTATTGGCATAGCAGTTGCTACTGTGCATCTCAGCGGGATGCTTCTTAATCGTTTTAAAAATCGGGCTGCAAAAGTAATACCATTCTGGGAATAAATTGCTATGCAAATCACGGCAGATTAAGGAAAGAAAAACGCAAAATGTGAAAACGGTTCGAACTGCTGAGAAATGCCTTGATTTGCGCAGGTCGTTAAGAAAGTTTAACTATCTGACATAGGGCTATCGGGGGTTCTTGCTCTGGCAAGCGGCAAGGCCGAGTCCGAATTGGAAACCTAATTCTTTCCGCAATCCACCTCAATTTGCGTAGTGGCACCTTGCGGACTTCCCTCAAGTTTCCTCGAATTGCCTTTATTTATCGGGCAAACTGCGTTAATCATCCAAAAATGCTTTTCTATTTCAGCTTTATTTAGTATCTTTGCACCCATTATCTGAATAATTTGCAAAGAAACATGGCACAAGAAGACGTTTTTAAGAAAATTGTGAGCCACTGCAAGGAGTACGGTTTCGTGTTCCCCTCAAGTGACATCTACGACGGACTGGGCGCTGTCTACGACTACGGACAGAACGGTGTGGAACTGAAGAATAATATCAAGGAATACTGGTGGAAGTCGATGGTGCTGCTCCACGAGAACATCGTGGGTATCGACTCGGCGATTTTCATGCACCCCACTATATGGAAGGCCTCTGGCCACGTGGATGCCTTTAATGACCCGCTGATAGACAACCGCGACTCCAAGAAGCGCTATCGTGCCGATGTGCTCATCGAAGACCAGATAGCCAAGTATGACGAGAAAATCCAGAAGGAAGTGGAGAAGGCTCGCAAGCGCTTCGGCGACGCATTTGACGAGGCCAAGTATATGGAGACCTCAGAGCGCGTGAAGGAGACCAAGGCGAAGCGTGACGCCCTGCATGCCCGTTATGCAGCTGCCATGCAGGGACCGGACCTGGACGAACTGAAGCAGATAATCCTCGACGAGGAAATCGTGTGTCCTATCAGTGGAACGCGCAACTGGACCGACGTGCGCCAGTTCAACCTGATGTTCTCTACCGAGATGGGCGCCTCGGCCGACGGCTCGATGAAGGTCTACCTGCGCCCCGAGACCGCACAGGGAATCTTCGTGAACTACCTGAACGTGCAGAAGACGGGACGTATGAAGATACCTTTCGGCATCGCCCAGATTGGCAAGGCCTTCCGCAACGAGATTGTCGCCCGCCAGTTCATCTTCCGTATGCGTGAGTTCGAGCAGATGGAGATGCAGTTCTTCGTGCAGCCGGGCACCGAGCTGGAGTGGTTCCCCAAGTGGAAGCAGACCCGTATGGCCTGGCATCAGGCACTGGGCTTCGGCGCAGAGAACTACCGTTTCCACGACCACGACAAGTTGGCCCACTATGCCAATGCTGCCACAGACATCGAGTTCAAGATGCCGTTCGGCTTCAAGGAAGTGGAGGGCATCCACTCGCGTACCAACTTCGACCTCTCGCAGCACGAGAAATATTCGGGCAAGAGCATCAAGTATTTCGACCCCGCCACCAACGAGAGCTACACGCCGTTTGTCATCGAGACCTCGATTGGTGTGGACCGCATGTTCCTCAGCATCATGTGCCACTCGTTCTGCGAGGAGAAACTGGAGAATGGAGAGACTCGTGTCGTCTTGAAACTGCCCGCAGCACTGGCTCCTGTCAAACTGGCTGTCATGCCGCTGGTGAAGAAAGACGGTCTGCCCGAGAAGGCCCGCGAAATCATCAACGACCTGAAGTTCCACTTCAACTGCCAGTACGACGAGAAGGACTCTATCGGCAAGCGCTACCGCCGTCAGGATGCCATCGGCACACCTTACTGCGTCACGGTCGACCACGACTCACTGCAGGATGGCAAGGTGACCCTGCGCTTCCGCGACACGATGGAGCAGGAGCGTGTCAACATCAGCGAGCTGGCCTCTATCATCGAGGACAAGGTGAGCATCGTCAGTCTGTTAAAGAAACTACAATAAGAATAAATAGACAAGCACATGAAGTTCAGATATCTCATTTGGTGTGCAGCAGCTGTGCTCAGCCTGGTGGCCTGCAAGGAAGAGGATACTACCATTGTGGACGAGTTCCCCAACTGGCAGACTACCAACGACGCCTATTTCATCAAGTTGGTAGAGGATGCAAAGGCAAAGAAAGCGGCAGGAGAACCCTGGGAGTTGTATACCACCTTCACCAAGCCGGACAATTCTTTCTCCGCACAGTATTATGACTATGTCGTCGTAGAGAAGCTGAGCGACGGGGTGGGTGAGGCCATGCCGCAATGGAACGACTCTGTCGAGGTGCACTATGTGGGAAGACTGCTGCCGTCCGTCCACTATCCGGACGGTATGGAGATAGACCGCACCTATAGCGGCAAGTTCGATGAGGCTGTCGCCACGCCTGTTACCTTTGCCGTCAGCAGTATGATTGACGGTTTTGCTACAGCGGTGCAGCACATGCGTCTGGGCGACCATTGGAAAGTGTATATTCCCTACCAGTTGGGATATGGCGCGAATGAGCAGAACGTCATCCCGGCATACAGCAATGTGATATTTGACTTGAGACTGGAAAACTTCTGGCATAAGAAAAAAGGTGACCGTTATTAATCGGTCACCTTTTTTTCTCTCTCCATGTCTTTTCTTGACTTAGACTTGTTGACCAGCCATACGCCGCAGAACACCAGGGCGACGGCCAGCGCGTGGGTGGGCTTCAGCACACCGATACCCATCAGTAGCGAGGCTGCCACCGAGACGATGGGTTGTACGTAGTTGTAGACGGACACCACGGTGGGCCTCAGTACGCGCTGTCCTATCATGGTGAGGATATAGCCGAAGAAAGTGCCTACCACCACCACGTAGCCAACCTCCAGCCATGTCAGTGCCGGTATGGGCTGGCTGACCACTCCGCGCACGTGGAAGAACGTGAAGGGCAGCAGCATCAGTGTGGCCCATGAGAACATATACTTGTTGATGGTGAATACGTTGTAGCGGCGGATGAGCGGATTGAACAGCGACAGATAGAGCGCAAACGAGAACTGGGCGAAGAGGCACAGCAGGTCGCCGCGGATGTCGCCCACTTTGTCGCTTGCGTGGCTTGCCGACGTGAGAATGAGTATCAGCGCACCGCTGCATCCCATCAGCACACCGATTGCCTTCTTGCTGGTGATGGGCTCCTTGAGAATCAGCGCTGCCAGCAGCATGGCAAAGATGGGCATTGACGTGGTGACGATGCTGGCGTTGATGGGCGAGGTGATGCTCAGTCCTATCGTATAGCAGCACTGGTTGCAGACCAGTCCGAATACGGCTGCCCCGATGAATAGCAGCTTGTCTTTCGTGGGGACGTGCTCTTTCTTGGCAAACAGCGATGCTATCCAGAACAGCAGACAGGCCCCTGCCACGCGGAAGGTAACCATCGTGATGCCGTCGAAACCGTGGGTCATCGCGTCCTTGCCGACGGGAGCCATCAGTCCCCAGCCGGCACATGCGCCAAACATGCTGAGATGTGCTATCAGCGCCCCTTGATGATTCGTTTTTTCCATTATTAATAATTTTTCGCCTGCAAAAGTACGAATTATTTAATAATAAATTGTATATTTGCGACATAAAAAGTAACACGGCAATGAAGTACGCATCTTATATCAAGCAGATAGAAATCGATTCACTGTGGAGTGGGAAGAAACACATCCTGTGGAGGCTGGACCCGCACGTCAATATACTCAGCGGTATTAATGGCGTCGGCAAGTCGACCATTCTCAACAAGGTGTTCCGCAGCATCAATACCAACGGTGACCTGCAGAACCACCTGCTCAAAGGAGTGCATATCACTGCAGAACCGGAGGATGCCACTCATGTGCGCTTCGATATCATCCGGTCGCTCGACAGTCCGGTGCTCGATGCCGATACCATGAATCTGGTGGACTCGCGTATCATGTCGGCCCTCGACTTCCAGTTGTACCATCTGCAGCGTAAGTATCTCGACTATCAGGTGAACATCGGCAACCGCATCATTGCTGAACTGCAACAGGGGAATACGGATGCTGCCCAGCGGTTGTCGGAACCCAAGCGGCGTTTTCAGGACATTGTAGACGACCTGTTTGAGGATACTGGTAAGAAGATTGTCCGCAGTGAGAATGAAATACGTTTCTCACAGATAGGGGAGACGCTGGTGCCCTACCAGCTATCCAGTGGTGAGAAACAGATGCTGGCAATCCTGCTTACCGTGCTCGTTGAGGACCAGCAGCCTTACGTGCTCTTTATGGACGAGCCAGAGGTGTCGCTGCATATCGAATGGCAGAAGCGCCTTATTGACCTCATTGACGAACTGAACCCCAACGTGCAGATTCTGCTGACTACCCATTCGCCTGCCGTCATCATGAATGGCTGGATGGACAAGGTGACAGAGGTGACTGATATTACTTTGTAGTGGGAGAATGAAAGCCGGGGGCAGAAAGATGAAGGGAAACCGCCTGAAAGATAATCTGAACAGTCGCTACTTCGAAGCAGCCAACCAGCTGACATCGAAGCGGGCACGGCGTAGGATAGTCGCCTATGTCGAGAGTTACGACGACATCTATTTCTGGCGTACCGTGTTGGGCCGCTTTGAAAACGACAAGCGCTATTTTGAAGTCATGCTGCCTTCTCATCAGAAACTGGAGCGTGGCAAGAAGTCTGTGCTTATGAATTTCATAGGCGGGCACGTCGGGCCCGATATGATTGCCTGTGTCGATGCCGACTACGATTATCTGTTGCAGGGCATCACGGAGCAGTCGCGCAAGGTGCTCGAGGAGGCTTATGTCTTTCATACCTATGCCTATGCCATAGAAAACCTGCAGTGCTATGCCCCTTCGCTGCACGACGTCTGCGTGGCCGTTACCCTGAACGACCACCGCATCTTCGATTTCGACGACTATCTGCGCCAATACTCAGAGGCCGTCTTCCCCCTGTTCGTCTGGAGCGTCTGGGCCTACCGCTCAGGACACTATACCGAGTTCTCCATGTCCGATTTCACCCGTGTAATCGATCCCGGTGGCTTCAACGTGTTCGACCCTCAGCCGTCTATCGACAATCTTAGACGCAAAGTGGCCAACAAGGTGCGCCAGTTGCAGCATGAATACCCCGATAATAAAGAGGAGTACCTGAAGGTCAAGGAAAGTATCAAGGCCCTCGGCGTCACCCCTCAGACCACCTATTTATATATACAGGGCCATCATCTGTTCGACAATGTCGTGTTGCCCATCCTCAACAAGGTGTGCAACCGTCTGCGTATGGAGCGCCAGGACGAGATAGCACGCACAGCGCTCCACCATACCCAGCGGCGCAACGAGATGTCGTGCTACGAGCACTCGCTGCAGGACATCCGTCAGATGCTCAAGAAAAATGCGGGCTACCAGCACGCAGAGCAGTATCGGCACATCTGCCACGACGTAGAACAGTATTTCTCCGAACCAATTCAGAACAATCAGTAAAAAACAATGGATACTCAACGAATATTACAGTTTCTAAAAGATGTGGCGGCCAACAACAACCGTCCTTGGTTTCAATCCCACAAAGACGAGTACGATGCCGTGCGACAGGACTTTGAGGCCGGTGTGGCACAGCTCATCGGGCGCATTGCCGACTTCGACGATTCGGTAGCCCATCTGTCTGTCAAAGACTGTACCTATCGCTTCTATCGTGACACGCGCTTCTCCCCGGACAAGTCGCCCTATAAGCGCCACCTGGGAGCCTACATCTCAGCCAAAGGCAAGAAGTCGCTTCATGGCGGCTACTACATCCATTTGGAGCCTGACGGCTGTCTCGTGGCCTGCGGAAGTTACTGGCTGCCCACCAATATCCTTACCTCCTGTCGCAACGAGATGATGGGCAACGAGGAGGAATGGCTGCGCTGTGTAGAGAACCCTGATTTCCAGAAATACTTCGGAGCCCCTGAGACTGCCTCATGGGAAAGCAAGCAGGGCTTCGGACTGGAGCGTTTGAAGACCTGTCCGGCAGGATTCCCCAAAGACTATCCCCACCTGCGCTATCTGCGACAGAAGGACTATTGCTGCTGGCGTCGCGTCAGCGACACATTCTTCAGCGGTGACAAATGGATACAGAAAGTCATTCCCCTCTTCCAGGCTGCCAAGCCGATGATGGACTTTGTCAATAACGTTATCGACGACTACGAATAGTTAGTTGTCTCGCCAGAACTCATGGGTGAACAATACCAGCACCGACATGATTTCCAAGCGCCCGACAAGCATGAGGAACGAACAGATCCACTTGACATATTCGGGCAGTTCGCTCCATGACATGACAGGACCTATCTGAGTGCTTAGCGAGGGCCCGACATTGCTGATGCAGCTTAGTGCGATGGCTATGGCGTTGGTGTTGTCGATGCCGGCGGCTATCATCACCGCTGCTGTAATCAGCAGCATAATGGTGAAGATGGCAAAGAAAGCCAGTAGGGTAGACAATTGCTGGCGCGGCACGGGAATGCCGTTTATCTTGACTGGTAGTACGGCATTGGGGTGCAGCAGGTGGTGGAACTCGTTGCGGAGCACCTTGAAGACCATGACGATGCGAATACACTTAAATCCACCGGTGGTAGAGCCAGAGCAGGCTCCTACGAACATCAGACAGCCCAGGATGACCCACGTGATGTGGGGCCACTGCGACGCATCGTCGTTGAAGAGTCCTGTGGTGGTGATGAACGATACCACTTGGAACAGTGCTGAGCGCAATGCGTGTTCCAGTCCGTAGCCGTTGCGTGTCATCAGCAAGTACATGAACCATGCCGTTGCTGCTACGATGATGACGATGTAGAGCTTGAACTCCGAACTCTTCAACAGACTTTGGGGCTTGAGCTTGAATACTGCCGTATAGAGCATCATGAAGTTGATGCCAGCCAGAAACTGAAAGAGAATGGACACGTAGTCGATGCCTGCGGACTGGAAGAAGAGGGTAGAGTCGTTGTGTGTGCAGAAGCCTCCTGTGGCTGTCGTCGTCATGGCGTAGTTGATGCTGTCGAACCAGTCCATGCCCACGGCATAGAAAGAGAGGGTGCAGGCAATGGTCAGTGCCAGATAGACCGTCCAGATCCACTTGGCGGTGGTGGATAGTCGCGGATGCATCTTCGAGCGCATCGGACCGGTGGCTTCGGCTGCGAACACCTTGATGCTGCCGTTGCCCACCAGCGACGGCAGTATGGCGATGGTGAAGAAGACGATACCCAGACCGCCTATCCATTGTGTCTGTGAACGCCAGTAGAGGGTGGCGTGCGGCAGCCACTCTACGTCGTCGAGGATGGTCGCACCGGTGGTGGAGAATCCCGACATGGTCTCAAAGAAGGCATCGGTGACGTTGGGAATATATCCGCTGATGATGAAGGGAAGCATGCCGAAGAGGCTGAACACCACCCATGTGACGGTGACCAGCAGATAGGAGTCGCGCCTGCCGAGGTTGTTGTCAGCATCGCGCCCCAGGTATTTGAGGATGAAGCCGCAGCAAGTGGTGAAGAGGGCCGACAAGAGGAATGCGACGAGGTCGTCTTCCTTGTAGAGCAGGGAGATGACGGCACACACCAGCAGCAAGCTGCCGAGCATGAATAGTAGCGAACCGATAATCTTGTATATCAGCCTGAGGTTTACCATAAGGTGTCGGCTTTAAAGTATTTTTCCAGTTTCTTCAGGTTCTGTTCGTGGCAGAACACCATGACGGAGTCGCCGGCCTTGATGCGGGTGTTGCCGTTGACGAGGATGCCCTGACCGTTGCGCACCAGACCGCCGATGGTCACGCCGAATGGCAGGCCAAGGTCCTTGACGTCGTTCTTAGTGACCTTAGACCCCTCTGCGGCCACAAATTCGGCCACGTCGCTGTCTACCATCATCAGCGAGCGTACGTTGGTGACGTCGGCGTCGAGCATCATCTGGTAGATATGTCCTGCAGCCAGTGTCTTCTTGTTGATGATGGTGCCGATGTCGAGGCTTTCGGCCATTTCCACGTAGTCGAGGTTCTCCACCATCGCCACGGTCTTGCGCACTCCCAGTCTCTTGGCCGTCAGGCAGGCCAGGATGTTGGTCTCCGTATTGCCTGTGAGTGCCACGAAGGCCTGTGTGTTCTGTATGCCCTCCTCCTGCAGCAGGCCGAGGTCACGCCCGTCGCCGTGTATGACCATGGCGTCTACGTCGTTGAGCAGTTCGTTGAGCTTTTCGCAGCGTTGCTCGTCAATCTCTATGATTTTCAGGTTCATGTAGTCGGGAGCCGTCAGTGCTACGCGAACGGATGTCTTGCCGCCGCCCATGATGATGACGTTCTTGACGTCGGCATAGTGCTCTTTGCCCGATATTTTACGGATATAGGGAATATATTCGCGGGTGGTCATGAAATAGGCGATGTCATTGTCGTACAACTCGTCGTTGCCGCCTGGAATCAGGGTCTCGTTGCCTCGCTTGATGGCTACTATGTGATAGGGATCGTCGGGTCCGCACAGTTCGCGCAGTGGCCGGTTGAGTATCTCGCAGGTCTCACGCAGCTTGATACCGAGCATGACGAGCGCGCCTCCGTGGACGTCCCATCGCTGCCTCACCCACGACATCTTCAGTCCGTTGGTGATGTCGATGGCGGCCAGCACTTCCGGATAGATGAGCGAGTTGATGCCCATCTTCTCGAAAAACGGCTTTAGGTTGGGTGCCAGGTATTCAAAGTTGTCGATACGCGCCACCGTCTTCTTTGCGCCCAGGGCGTGTGCTATCATGCAGGCGTTCATGTTGCGGCTCTCGTTGGTCATCACGCCCACGAAGAGGTCGGCTTTCTCCACGCCAGCTTCCTTTTGTGCCTGGATGCTGGTCGGAGCAGCGTGTACCGTCATGATGTCATACTTACTCTCCAGTCCTTCCAGTCGGTCGGCATGCTCCTCAATGAGCACACAGTCCTGATGGTCTTTTGACAGCAGTTTGGCCAGGTGTCTTCCTACGGCGCCGGCTCCCCCGATGATGATTTTCATAGGCTGTTAGCTTTTGGCCTTTAGCTCTTGGCTGTTGGTGGACAGCAAATTGCTTATAGCGTTTCTGATACTCTCCTTGTCGATGCCGACAATCTGTTGCAGTTCGCCTACCGTGCCATGCTCCACAAAGTGGTCGGGCAAACCGAGGCGCCTGATGGCAGGCGCATAGCCATGGTCTGCCATCCATTCCAAAACGGCCGACCCCATACCTCCGTTGCGCACGCCGTCTTCTACCGTTATGATTTTGTGGAATTTCCTGCCAATCTCGTGTAGCAGTTCCTCGTCGAGCGGCTTCAGGAAGCGCAGGTCGTAGTGGGCGATGGTTGTCGGTTGCTGGCCGTTGGCTGTGAGCCATTGGCTGATGGCCTCTTCCACGTCGTGGCCGATAGGGCCGATGGTGATGACGGCCAGGTCGCTGCCGTCACGCAGCTTGCGCCCCTTGCCTACAGGAATCTCCTCCAGCCGGCAACGCCAGTCTACTACCGAGCCGCAACCTCTGGGATAGCGGATGACAAACGGTCCCTTGTCGGGCAATTGTGCCGTGTACATCAGTCGTCTCAGCTCACACTCGTCCATGGGTGAGGCAATGGTCAGGTTGGGCACGGCGCGCAGGGCAGCCATGTCGAAGGCACCATGGTGTGTCGGTCCGTCCTCGCCTACCAGTCCGGAACGGTCGAGGCAGATGACGACCGGCAGTCGCAGTATGGCGACGTCGTGTATGATATTGTCGTAGGCACGCTGTGCAAAGGCGCTGTAGATGTTGCAGAAGGGTTGCAGCCCGTCTTTGGCCATGCCTGCCGAGAAGGTGACGGCGTGTCCTTCGGCGATACCCACGTCGAAGGTGCGTTCCGGCATCTCCTTCATCATGATGTTCATGGAGCACCCTGTTGGCATGGCGGGTGTCACACCCACAATCTTGTCGTTCTGTCGGGCCAGTTCCAATAATGTCTCGCCGAAGACAGTCTGAAACTTGGGCGGCTTGTTGGTGCTGTCCTTCACCAGTCGTTCCCCCGTCTCGGCGTCAAACTTGCCTGGGGCGTGCCAGATGGTGACGTCCTTTTCTGCAGGGGCATAGCCGTGGCCTTTTTGTGTGTGCAGATGCAGTAGCTTGGGGCCCTGCATGTCCTTCAGTTGCCGCAGGATGCGTACCAGTTCCTTCACGTTATGTCCGTCGAAGGGACCGAAGTATCGGATGTCCATTCCCTCAAACATGTTCTGCTGGTGAGAGATGGCCGACTTGATGGCGTTCGACAGGCGTATCAGTCCTTTGCGGCGGTCGTCTTCCAGAAATCCCTTGTTGTGCAGCCAGCGTGACACCTTGAAGCGCAGGGCGTTGTAGGTCTCGTTGGTGTTCAGTGAGAGCAGGTACTCCTGCATGCCACCTACGGCGCGGTCGATAGACATGTTGTTGTCGTTCAGGATGATCAGCATGTCGTTGGGTGTCGACGAGGCGTTGTTGAGCCCTTCGAAAGCCAGTCCGCCCGACATGGCACCGTCGCCGATGATGGCCACGACGCGCCGCTGCGGGCCCGCCTGCTCATGCTTGGCAGCCACAGCCATGCCCAACGCTGCCGAGATGCTGTTGCTGGCATGTCCGCACACGAATGTATCGTACTTGCTCTCTTCTGGTGACGGGAAAGGACGGATGCCGCCCAGTTTGCGATTGGTGTTGAAACGTTCGCGGCGTCCCGTCAGTATCTTGTGCCCGTAGGCCTGATGCCCTACATCCCACACAATGCGGTCTTCGGGTGTGTCGTAGACGTAGTGCAGTGCCACCGTTATCTCAATGGCTCCTAAGCTCGATGCCAAGTGGCCTGGGTTCACCGACAGTTCCTTGACGATGTCTTCACGCAGCTCACGACACACTTGCGGCAACTGGTCGACATCCAGTTTCCGCAGGTCAGAGGGATATTGTATTTGGGTAAGCAAACCCATATCAGATGTGTCCAAAATCGCTACTTATGCTTTTATTTTTGGTGCAAAGATACTGCAAATCAATTAAACTGCAAAATAAAATTAAAAATACTTGCTTATGACATAAAAACTTCATATATTTGCAAAAGATACAGCCTGCTAACCTGAAAATCGATGATGTACCTTGACTTGCCAACGACCGACAGCGCCAGACGACTCTCGTTTTATCTGGCCATGGAGGAATATGCAGCCCGTCATATCGAAGGCGACAGTTTCTTCATGTGGCAGGTCGGTCCTACCGTCATCTTCGGTCGCAACCAGTCGCTTGAGCAGGAGGTAGACGTCGACTACTGCCGTCGCCACCACATACAGATGTATCGCCGCAAGAGTGGCGGAGGCTGCGTCTATGCCGACTGTGACAATCTGATGCTCTCGATGATTACCGCAGGCGAACATGTGGGGCTGGCTTTCAACCGTTTTGTAAATATGGTGCTTTTGGTGCTCCGCAAGATGGGCGTCGAGGCTGTCGGCACTGCCCATAACGACGTGCTGATAGGCGGTCGCAAGGTGTGTGGCACGGCCTGCTACCATCTGCCCGGCAAGAGCATCGTACACAGCACGCTGCTTTACGACACGAATATGGAGCACATGCTGCATGCCATCACTCCGAGTGCCGAGAAACTGCACGCCAAGGGCATCCAGAGCGTACACCAGCGCATCACCCTGCTGAAGGATCATGTCACGCTGAGCCTCGACGACGTCAAGTCGCTCATCCGCCAGACACTCTGCGACGGGGAGCGTCTGCTGACGCCGGCCGAGATTGCCGACATCGAGCAGATAGAGCAGAACTACCTGCGCGATGATTTCATACACCTGATGTAATAACACACATTATTAATAATTATGGAAAACAAGAAAACCTGTCTCTATGACAAACACGTGGCACTGGGAGCCCTGATGTCCCCCTTTGGCGGCTTCGACATGCCGATACAATACACTGATATCGCTGACGAGCACCGGGCGGTGCGTACAGCCTGTGGCGTCTTCGACGTGAGCCACATGGGCGAGGTGCTGGTGGCCGGGCGCGATGCCGAACGTTATGTTAACCATATCTTCACCAACGATGTGCGGGGCATCCCCGCAGGCAAGATACTCTATGGCATGATGTGCTATGACGATGGCGGCGTGGTCGACGACCTGCTGGTGTACAAGATGGCTGCCGACCGCTACTTCCTGGTCATCAACGCTTCTAACATCGACAAGGACTGGGAGTGGATTCAGCAGCATGCCAACGGCTTCGACGTCGTGCTCGAACACCAGAGCGACCGCTATGGCGAGCTGGCCATCCAGGGCCCGCAGGCCGAGTCGGTCGTGGAGCAGACGTTGGGTCTGGCCTGCCGCGACCTGCAGTTCTATACCTTCCGACAGGAGGGCGACGTCATCATCAGCCGCACGGGCTATACGGGCGAAGACGGTTTCGAGATATATGCCGATGCCGACTACATCCGTACCTGTTGGGACCGGCTGATGGCGGCCGGGGTGAAGCCCTGTGGACTGGGATGCCGCGACACGTTGCGCTTCGAGGTCGGCCTGCCGCTCTATGGCGACGAACTGTCGGCCGAGATATCTCCCGTGATGGCTGGGCTCTCCATGTTTGTCAGGCTGGACAAGGATGAGTTCATCGGCCGTGAGGCGCTGGCCCGCCAGAAAGCCGACGGCCCCGCCCGTAAGTTGGTAGGTATCGAACTGCACGACAAGGCCATCCCCCGTCACGGCTATACCGTACTGAAGGATGGCGCCCCCATCGGCGAGGTAACCACCGGTTACCATACCATCTCCACCGACAAGAGCGTCTGCATGGCGCTCATCGATGCCCGCTATGCGGCCTTGGGTACGGCTGTCGACATCCAGATCCGCAAGAAGATCTTTGCCGGTACCGTCTGCAAGAAGCGTTTCTACGATAAACATTATAAGAAGTAACACCTTAAATGAATATATTATGGCAAAAGTATTGGAAGGACTCTATTACAGCGAGTCACACGAGTATGTACGTGTAGAAGGTAATTATGGTTTCATCGGTATCACCGACTATGCCCAGCATGCCTTGGGCAACGTGGTCTATGTAGACATGCCCGAGGTCGACGACGAGGTGTCGGCAGGCGAGGAGTTTGGTGCCGTGGAGAGTGTCAAGGCCGCCAGCGACCTGATATCGCCTGTCACCGGTGTGGTGGTTGAGGTCAACGAGGCCCTCGACGACCAGCCGGAACTTATCAACAGCGATGCCTATGAGCACTGGATTATCAAGGTGCAGATGGCCGACACCGCTGAACTTGGCCAACTGATGGACGCCAAGGCCTATACGACATTCTGCGAGAAATAACCCTCAACAGTCAACCGGAATGTACAAGTATTTCCCCCATACCGACGACGACCTGCAGACCATGCTCGACCGTGTGGGCGTCAAGACGCTTGACGACCTCTATGCCGACGTGCCCGAGGCCATCCGCCTCCGCAGGGAGTACAACCTGCCCGAGGCGATGAGCGAGGTGGAGGTCAGGCGGCTGTTTGCCGACATCAGCGACTTCATGCCGAACCAGCCACTTACCGTTTTTGCCGGTGCCGGCATCTACGACCACTATGCACCGTCCATTATCCAGAGCATAATCCGGCGCTCGGAGTTCCTGACCAGTTATACCCCTTATCAGGCCGAGATTTCCCAGGGTACGTTGCACTACATCTTCGAGTATCAGTCGATGATGGCCGAGCTGACGGGCATGGATGTCTCCAACGCCTCGATGTACGACGGTGCCACGGCCACGGCCGAGGCAGTGATGATGGCCTATGGCGCTGCCAAGAAGGCCGACACGGTGCTCGTCAGTGCCACGGTCGACCCCAAGGTGCGCCGCGTCGTGGAGACCTATGCCAGATACCACGGCATCCGCATTGAGCCGATAGCCGAGCACGACGGCCTGACGTCGAGAGCCGCCATGGAGGCCCGCCTGCAGCAGGGTGGCGTGGCTGGCGTTGTCGTGCAGAGCCCCAACTACTATGGCATCATCGAGGACTATACAGGCTTTGCCGATGCCGTCCATGAGCAGAAAGCCCTGTTTGTCGTCAACAGCATCGCTGCCGACCTGGCTGTGCTGAAGACACCGGCAGAGTGGGGTGCCGACATCGCCGTAGGCGACGGACAGTCGCTGGGCATCCCCATGTCGTTTGGTGGTCCCGGCGTAGGCTATATGTGCTGCACGGAGAAGCTCATCCGCAAGATGCCCGGACGCATCGTTGGGCTGACGCGCGACAGTCGCGGGCAGCGGGCCTTTGTGCTCACGCTGCAGGCTCGTGAACAGCACATCCGCCGCCAGAAAGCCACGTCGAACATCTGTTCCAACCAGAGCCTGATGGCCCTTTACGTCACCATCTACCTCTCGGTCATGGGGCGTCAGGGGCTGCGCCATGCTGCCGAACTGTCGTATGCCAGTGCGCACTACCTTTGCGACCAGCTGCTGGCGTTGCCCGGTTTCAGACTGAAGTATGACCAGCCGTTCTTCAACGAATTCTGCGTTACTTACGACGGCGACCTTGATGCACTGATGCAGGAGTGTACCGAAGCCGGTTTCATGGCTGGCGTGAAGGTAGACCCGCACACGCTGATGCTGGCCGTCACCGAGCAGCGGACGCGCGATGAGATTGACGACCTGGTGCTAACCATCAAACAATTCGGGGAGGATATGGCATGAACAACAAACTATATGGAAACTTGATTTTCGAACTGTCGAAGGCGGGGCGCGTAGGTTATTCGCTCCCTAAGAATACCTATGGTCACGGGCTCGACGAACTGCCTGCCACCCTCTGCCGACAGCAGGAGGCACAGTTGCCCGAGTGCGACGAGCCGACTGTGGTGCGCCACTATACCAATCTGAGCCACAACAATTTCGGTGTCGACGACGGCTTCTATCCGCTGGGCTCATGCACCATGAAGTACAACCCAGCTATCAATGAGGAGATAGCCGCCCTGCCCACCTTCTCCGCGCTGCATCCCATGCAGCCGGCAGAGACGTGCCAGCACGCACTGGAACTCTACTTCCGCCTGCAGGAGGCATTGGCCGAATTGACCGGTCTGAGCGAGTTTACGCTCAACCCCTGTGCCGGTGCCCACGGTGAACTGACCGGGCTGATGGTCATCCGCGCCTATCATGAGAGCCGTGGCGACACGCAGCGCCTTAAGGTGCTCATTCCCGATTCGGCCCACGGCACCAATCCCGCCTCGGCAGCTGTCTGCGGACTGGAGGTGGTCGAGGTGAAGAGCCTGCCCGATGGTACGGTCGACGTCGGTGACCTTCGCCGTCTGTTGGACGAGTGCGGCCCGCAGGTGGCGGCCATGATGATGACCAATCCCAATACGCTCGGCATCTTCGAACACGCCATCCCCGAAATTACGCGCATGGTGCACGACTGCGGTGCACTGATGTACTACGACGGTGCCAACCTGAACCCCATGCTGGGCGTCTGTCGTCCGGGCGACATGGGCTTCGACGTGATGCACATCAACCTGCACAAGACGTTCTCCACACCCCATGGAGGCGGAGGGCCGGGCAGCGGTCCTGTGGGTGTGCGCCAGGGACTGGAGCCCTTCCTGCCCACGCCGCGCGTGGTGATGGACGAGGGCGAGTTCCGTGTTGCGAAGGGCGACTATGAGCAGGCACTCGGCAGTGTCGGCAGTTTCTTCGGCAACTTCAGTGTAATGGTCAAGGCCTACGTCTATATCCTCACGCTGGGCCGTGAGCACGTGAAGCAGGTGGGCCCGCTGGCCACCCTCAACGCCAACTATATCAAGGAGTCGCTCAAGGACGTCTACGAACTGCCCATCGAGGGATTGTGCAAGCACGAGTTCGTGTTCGACGGCTTGAAGGATAAGTCGACGGGCGTCACCACGATGGATGTGGCCAAGCGACTGCTCGACTACGGCTATCATGCGCCCACCATCTATTTCCCCTTGCTCTTCCACGAAAGTCTGATGATTGAACCCACGGAGAGCGAGTCGAAGGACACCATCGACGGCTTCATCCGCGTGATGCGCCAGATAGCCGAGGAGGCCAAGACCGACCCGGAACTGGTGAAGTCGGCTCCCCACCAGACGCCCATCGGCCGTGTCGACGACGTGCTGGCAGCCAAGCACCCCGTGGTAACCTATAAACAGATGCTGAATGATACACACTGATCTACTGGTAGTCGGTGCGGGGCCAGGAGGCTATCGCGCCGCAGCATATGCCGCCAAGCAGGGCCTGCAGGTGGTCGTAGCCGAACAGGACGAGGTGGGGGGCACCTGCCTGAATCGCGGGTGCATACCCACCAAGACCTACGTCCATGCCGCCTCGTTTGCTGAGGCCTGTGAGCGGCAACAGCAGGTGGTGCAGCAGTTGCGCAGTGGGGTGGAGGGCATCCTCTCGGCTCCCGGCATCACCCTGCTGCGCGGCCACGCCCGCTTTGTCAGTCCCTCCGCATGTTCTGTGGGCGACGAGACGGTTACCGCCACGAACATCATCATTGCCACCGGCAGCAGTGCCAAGCTCCTGCCGCTGCCCGACATCGACGACGAGCGCTTGGTCGACAGTACCCGTCTGCTCCAGCTCACGGAGCAGCCCCGCCGGCTTGCCGTCATCGGTGCCGGCGTCGTCGGCATGGAGTTCGCCAGCATCTTCAGTCGCTTCGGTACGGAGGTCACCGTCATCGAGTACCTCAAGGAATGTCTGCCCATGGTCGATGCCGACATTGCCAAGCGGCTGCGCAAACTGTTAGAGAAACGAGGCATCATCTTCCGCATGAAGACCGCCGTGCAGCGCCTTGCCGACATCGATGCTGATGTCATCCTTATGGCCACTGGTCGACAGCCCAATACCGAGGGACTGAACCTCGAGGCGGTGGGCATATCCCCCGTAGCCGGCGGCATCCCCGTCGACGACAACTTCCGGCTGACCGCCGTCCCCGCTGCTGCTCCGTCGGCCATCTACGCCATCGGCGACGTCAATGGCCGCCAGATGCTGGCCCATGCTGCCGAGATGCAGGCCGTGCGTGCCGTCAACCATATTCTCGGCCGTGCCGACGGCATCCGCTTCGACGTCATGCCTGCCGCCATCTTCACCGACCCCGAGGCCGCCTGTGTGGGACCCGCCGAAGAGCGGCTTAGGGAACTGGGTGTCGACTATCGTTGTCACAAGTCGTTCTGGCGTGCCAACGGCAAGGCGCTCGCCATGAATCAGTCAGAGGGCATGCTCAAGCTCTTCTCCGCCGTCGCCGACGGCCGTCTGCTGGGCTGCCACGCCTACGGTGCCCATGCTGCCGACATCGTGCAGGAGGTGTCTGCCCTCATCTGTCGCGACACCACCGTCGACCAGTTGCGTGACATGGTGCACATCCATCCAACACTCGGCGAACTGCTGCGGAGCGCCGTGGAGTAAACTGCTAATTCCAACCAACACAACATTTGATGATGAAAGAAAAGACAAGAAAGAAGTATTGGCTGCTGACGCTCCTGCTGACCCTGTTCAGTACGACGGTTCCGGCAGCATGCAGCAGTGATGACAACCCCACGGGACAGCCTGCCGAGGGAAAGGTAGCTGAGATAGTAGAGCGTGGCATACTGCTCGTCGGAACCACGGGCGACTACCGGCCGCTGACGTTCTGTGAGCACGACGGCACCTACTGGGGCTTCGGCATAGAGGTGGCCCGGAGGATTGCCGGCGAGCTGGGCGTGAGCGTACAGTTCGTCAAGACCTCGTGGCCTACGCTGACAACCGACGTGCAGGCCGAGCCACAGACCTTCGATATGGCCATCGGCGGTATTACCATTACAGAGACCAGAAAGGCAACCATGCTGATGAGCGAAGGCTATCTGGCCAACGGCAAGACCATCCTGTGTAGGGCCGCAGAGAGCGATAGGTATCTGTCGCTGCAGGACATCGATAAGGCCGAGGTGCGCGTGATGGTGAATCCCGGCGGACTGAACGAGAAGTTCGCCCGTGAGAAGCTGACGCATGCCACGATTGTCGTCAACCAGAGAAACGAGGAAATACCCTCGTGCATCGCGGCCAGAGAGGCCGATGTCATGATAACCGAAATCACGGAGGCACCCTACTATGTGCAGGCCGATGCGCGCCTTGCTGCCCCGCTGCTGGACACCCCCTTTACCCATGGCGAGATAGGCGTGCTGATGAAGCAGGGGCAGGACGACCTGCTGCAGGCGGTAAACAGTATTATCCGCCGCATGAAGAGCGACGGCACGCTGCGTCGCCTGCAAGAGCGGTATGGCCTGCCAGAGGCTACCACATTACGGTGACACCCCGTTTTTTCGCTTGAGACAGAAAGACAGCCGACGCCCTGCATGTGGGCTCTGCCAATTTGATGCTCTCTGTTACGAAGAAAAAATCTGAGTGTTTTGTGTCGTGGAGTAGTATAAAATTACTTGGAATTTTGTTGGCTGATTCATAGATTTTATCTACCTTTGCGTCGTAATCCATGAAAATGAACTGGAAGAAATGCGATATATAGGAAACTTATTATTGGTTTTGCTGTTGGTGTTGACCAGTTGCCAGAGGCAAAAACCCCGTTTTGTCATTGGCGTATCGCAATGCTCACAAGACATCTGGCGCGACAAGCTGAATGCAGAGCTGCGCATGGGCAACTATATTAATAAGGATATAGAGCTCCGCTTTGCCAGTGCCGACGACAGTGACAAACGGCAGATAGAACAGATCGACTCGCTGGTGGCTACCGGCATCGACCTGCTGATAGTAGCCCCCAATCAGGCCACTATCGTGTCCCCGGCCGTAGACCGTGCCTATGACAAAGGCATCCCAGTGGTGGTGTTCGACCGAAAGACCAATTCGCAGAAGTTTACGGCCATCATTGGCGCCGACAATGAGGAGATGGGACGCCAGATGGGACAGTATATCGCCACACAGATGAAGGGCCACGGACGCGTGCTGGAGGTGATGGGGCTGAAGGGGTCGTCGCCAGCCATAGAGCGCCATAGGGGCTTTGCGGAAGCGCTGAGCCACTATCCGAACATCGAACTGGTGGCTTCGTTGCAGGGCGACTGGACGGAACAGAGCGCCGTAGATGCTGTGAAGGGCCATCTGGGCGAACTGGAACACATCGACTACGTCTTCGGCCAGAACGACCGCATGGCTGTGGGCGCCCGCAAGGCGCTGGCCAATGCCCGTAAGTTGTCGGCATCGACACGCTTCTGTGGCATCGATGGACTGCCGGGTCCCGACGGTGGCATCGCCTGTGTGATAGACTCGGTGCTGGAAGCCTCCTATATCTACCCAACCCATGGTGATAAGGTGTTGCAACTGGCCTTGGACATCCTGGAAGGACGGCCCTACAAGAAAGAGAATCCGCTGGTGGCTGCCATGGTGACGCACGACAACGCCCGCGTGCTGATGTTGCAAAACGAGGAACTGGAGCGACAGTCGGCCAACCTGGATCGTCTGCACCGTTTGTCGGACTCCTACCTGAAGGAACTGAACACGCAGCGCACGACCACGCTGTTGGCCTGTGGGGTCATCGTCTTGCTACTGATTGCCATTGTGCTGTTCTACCTCTATCACATCGGGCGCGTCAACCTGCGCAGGGAGCGCGTGGTGAATAGCCTCTGGGACTTGAAGCCCGAGGACGTACCTGCGATACGGGCCGATGAAGAGGCTGAGGCAGCCGTGGACGACGGCAACGAGGAGACGGTAGCCGAGCAAGTAGCAACCTCGGTATTCATCTCCCGTTTCAGAGAGGTGGTTGAGTCACGCCTCGACGACAGCGAACTGAGTGTGGAAGATTTGGCTGCCGACATGAATCTGAGTCGTGTGCAGCTGTATCGCAAGGTGAAGGCCTTGACGGGCTCGTCGCCGGTGGAACTATTGCGCACGGCACGTCTGAAGCGTGGCTACCAGTTGTTGCTCACCACCGACAAGAGTGTGAGCGAGGTAGCCTATCAGGTAGGTTTCTCGGCCCCCAGCTATTTCACCAAGTGCTTCAAGGAAGAGTACGGCATGCTGCCCGGTGACGTGAGGAAGTAACAGGTCGCCGGATACCCTAAAAATCGTTCAATGAATAACAATTATGTTGCATTGAACGATTTTTTCATCCCCGTGAAACATCCCTTTCATCGGATTTACAGGAAAGAAAATATCTTTGCGCCAGTTTTTTATAATCTCATAATTACTAACCCAAAAAGCAAAAGCAAATGAAACAAATGAGACGATTAATGAGTTTCCTGGCGTTGCTGACGTGTACAATGATGTATGCGCAACAGACTATCACCGGTACAGTGGTCGATGCGGCAGGAGAGTCTGTCATTGGCGCTACGGTGATGGAGAAGGGTACGTCGAATGGTACAGTTACCGATTTCGACGGCAACTTCGCGCTGAAGGTAGAAAAGGGAAAAACACTGGTGTTCTCGTATGTCGGCTACCAGACACAAGAAAAGGCTGCCGCTGACGGCATGACAGTGACCCTGAAGGACGATGCGCTGGCGCTGAACGAGGTGGTGGTGACCGGTTATACCACCCAGCGCAAGGCCGACCTGACAGGTGCCATCTCAACGGTCAGCGTCGACGACTTGGCCAAGCAGAACGAGAACAACCCTATCAAGGCCTTGCAGGGCCGTGTACCGGGCATGAATATCTCGGCCGACGGTTCTCCTTCGGGCAGTGCCACGGTGCGCATCCGCGGTATCGGTACTCTGAACAACAATGATCCGCTGTACATCATCGACGGTGTGCCTACCAAGGCCGGCATGCACGAGCTGAACGGCAACGACATCGAGAGCATCCAGGTGCTGAAGGATGCCTCATCGGCCTCTATCTATGGTAGCCGTGCTGCCAATGGTGTCATCATCATCACCACGAAGAAGGGCAAGGAGGGCAAGGTGAAGATCAACTTCGATGCCAGCGTGGCCATACAGACCTACGCCCACAAGATTGACGTGCTGAACGCCAAGCAGTTCGGACAGGTGTTGTGGCAGGCCTACGTCAATGACGACGTCAACCCTGCTACCAACGGACTGGGCTACCACTTCGACTGGGGATACAACGCACTGGGCATTCCCGTGCTGAACAATGTCACGATGGACAAATATTTGGATGCCGACGCCACCACACCAGCGGCAGACACCGACTGGTTCGATGAGACCACGCGTACGGGTGTCATCCAGCAGTACAACGTGTCGCTGAGCAACGGCAACGAGCGCGGCAACTCCTTCTTTTCACTGGGATACTATAAGAACAAGGGTATCATCAAGTATTCGGATTTCGAGCGCTTTTCAGGCCGTATTAACAGTGAGTACAAACTGATGAAGAAGGGCGACCGCAACCTTGTGACCGTCGGTGAGCACTTTTCCGTCAACCGTACCAGTGAACTGCAAGCTCCTGGCGGATTTATCGAGAACGTGCTGCAGTTCAACCCCTCGCTGCCTGTATACACAACGGAGGGCGAGTACGCCGGTCCTGTGGGCGGCTATGCCGACCGTGAGAACCCGTTGGCCCGTCTGGATCGTAACAAGGACAACCGCTACACCTATTGGCGCTTGTTCGGTGATGCTTACGTGAACATCAATCCCCTGAAGGACTTCAACATCAAGACTACCTTTGGTCTCGACTATTCACAGAAGCAACAGCGCATCTTTACTTTCCCCATTACGGAGGGTACTGTGGCCAATGCTACCAACTCGGTAGAGCCCAAGCAGGAGCACTGGACCAAGTGGATGTGGAACGCCATTGCCACCTACAACCTGGAACGTGGCAAGCATCGCGCCGACTTCATGGTCGGTATGGAGCTCAACCGCGAAGACGACAACTGGTTCAGCGCCAAGCGCTATAACTTCACCGTGCTGAATGCCGACTACATGTGGCCCAATGCCGGTGTCGGCGAGTCGCTGGCGATGGGCTCAGGTGAGGGATATACACTGACTTCATTCTTCGGTAAAGCCAACTACACCTATAACGACCGCTATCTGGCCAGTTTCACCCTGCGCCACGACGGTTCGAGCCGCTTCGGTAAGAACCACCGCTATGGTACGTTCCCCTCGTTCAGTGCCGGATGGCGCATCAGCGAGGAGGCATTCATGAAGAAATTTACCTGGCTGGATAACCTGAAGTTGCGCGCTTCATGGGGACAGACGGGTAACCAGGAAATTTCCAACTTAGCCCGTTATACCATCTACGTAAGTAACTACGGTGAAGCAGGATTCGGCGGACAGAGCTATGGTACGAGCTACGACATAGAAGGAAAGAACGGCGGCAGCATTCTGCCCAGTGGTTTTAAGCGTAACCAGATTGGAAATGACGACCTGAAGTGGGAGACTACCACGCAGACTAACCTCGGTTTCGACTTCGGACTGTTCCGCAACTCGCTATACGGCTCGTTCGAGTGGTATTTTAAGAAAACCAAGGACATCTTGGTAGAGATGCCTGCTATCGCTGTTATGGGTGAAGGTGCCAAAAAGTGGATCAACGCTGGTGAGATGGAGAACAAGGGTATCGAGCTGAATGTGGGCTACCGCAACAGGATAGGACACTTCCACTATGATGTCTCTGGAAACATTGGCACCTATCGCAACAAGATTACCAAGCTGCCTGAGACGGTGGCTGCCAATGGAACCTTTGGTGGCAACGGTGTGGAAAGCGTCGTAGGACGTCCTATGGGCTCACAGGTGGGCTATGTCTACGATGGCATCTTCAAGAGCCAGAGCGAGGTGGACAACCATGCCAAACAGGACGGCGCCGGCGTAGGCCGCATGCGCTGGAAAGACCTCAATGGTGACGGACAAATCAATGAGAAAGACCAGACCTGGATCTTCGACCCGACACCCGACTTCACATGGGGCCTGAACATCTACCTGCAGTACAAGGACTGGGATATGACCATGTTCTGGCAGGGTGTACAGGGTGTCGACGTCATCAGTGACCTGAAGCGTCAGACCGATATACTGAAGGGTCTGAACATCGACAACCTTAACAAAGGTACGCGCATGCTCAATGCATGGAGCCCGACGAACTACGACTCGAACATCCCGGCCGTCAGCCTCGCCGACAATAACAACGAGAAACGCGTGTCGACCTACTATGTGGAGAACGGATCGTTCGCCAAGCTGCGTACCATTCAGGTGGGCTACAACGTACCGAAGACCTTCTGCGAGAAACTCTATCTGGAGCGCCTGCGCCTGTATCTGTCAGCCCAGAACCTGATAACCATCAAGAGCGGCAAGTTTTCCGGTGTAGATCCAGAGAATCCCAACTTCGGCTATCCTATTCCTCTGAATATTACGTTTGGTCTTAATGTTTCATTCTAAAACGAAAGCAATCATGAAAAAAATATTCAATATATTCTGTGCCGTCTGCGCCATGGCTGTTTTGGCATCGTGCGAGAGCTTCCTGGACAAACATACACCGCAGGGTGCTCTTAACGAAGATCAGGTGAAAGACCCGGAGAACGCTGAGAACATGGTTATGGCCGCCTATGCCGTCTTTACCTCGGCAGAGGATATTAACTCGTCGTTCTCTATGTGGAACTTCGATGTGCGTTCCGACGACGCCTATAAGGGCGGAAACGGTACGGGCGACGGTGACGTGTTTCACAACCTGGAAATACAAAAGGGTGTGCTTACCACCGACTGGAACATCAATGACATGTGGGAGCGCCTATATGTCTGTATCTCGCGCGTGAATGCCGCCATCGTTGTGCTCAACTCGTGCGACGAGACGGTCTTTGAAAAGAAGAACGAGCGTTTGGCAGAGATGAAATTCCTGCGCGCCTATGCCCACTTTCTGCTGAAGCGCCTCTATAAGAACATCCCTTTCTGTGTGGACGAGAACATGGAGAATGACGACTACTATGCATTGTCGAATACGGAGTATACCAACGACCAAGGCTGGCAGCTCATCATCGACGATGTCAAGGAAGCTTTCGACGTGCTGCCTGTGACACAGGAGCAAAAGGGACGACCCACCAAGGCTGCTGCCGCCGCCTTCCTGGCCAAACTCTACCTATATAAAGCCTATCGACAGGATGACCCCAAGAGCAATCAGGTAACCTCTATCAACAGAGACGACCTGCAACAGGTGCTAACCTATACCGATCCCGACCTGTATGAGGGCTACGGACTGGAGGCCGACATCCATAACAACTTCAGGCCGGAGGAAAATTATGAGAACGGTGTGGAGAGCATCTGGGCTATCCAATATTCGCGTAACGACGGCTCGACCTATGGTAACCTGAACTGGGGTAACGGACTCATCCCGCCCAATATCAACAAAGTGATTGACGGTGGCTGCGACTTCTATAAACCCTCGCAGAACCTGGTGAATGCCTATCGCGTGAACAGCAACGGACTGCCTTATCTTGATACCTTCAACGAGAACGACTACGATATGACGGCAGAGGATGCCGACCCGCGTCTCTTCCTGACTGTCGGCATACCGGGCCTGCCCTACATGTTCAACCCCAGATATATGATGGACAAGACGGGCTCTTGGAGTCGTTCGAACGGACTCTATGGCTACTACGTCACTATGAAGCAGAATGTCGACCCTGGATTGGTTGGCTCATATCTCATCAAGGGCAGTTTCTGGGCAACTTCTATGAACCGCATCGTGTTCCGTTATGCCGACGTGAAACTGGAGCGTGCAGAGGCATTAGCTCAGTTGGGTCAGACGCCTGAGGCCATCGCCATCGTCAACGATATTCGCACGCGTGCTGCTGGCAGCACCCAGATGTTCAGAAACTATCCGCTCGACTATGGCATCAGCATTCGCTGCGACAATTATCCTCCCGGCTCATACTCGCAGGAAGAGACGGTGAAGATTGTCAAGATGGAGCGTCGCCTGGAACTGGGTATGGAGAGCGAGCGCTTCTTCGACCTCGTACGCTGGGGCGAAGCTGCTGACGTGCTCAACAAATACTATGCCGAAGAGATTGACAACTGCAATATTTATCGCGATGCGCACTTTACGGCCGACAAGGGCGAGTATCTGCCTATACCTTTCAAGCAGATGTCTTCGTCGAACGGTCACTATACTCAGAACATCGGTAACTGGTAATTATGATTATTAACTTTGAAAGAACCAATATGAAAAGGAATTTTTTATATATCGTCTGCGCCTTCTTGGCAGCCTTGGCAACGAGCTGCTCAAACGACAGAGGTGACGTCCTGGCCGCCAATGGTGATTGCATGGTAGAGGCGTTTGCACTGGACAATGTGAATGGCGTCATCGATGCTGCGGGACGCTCTATTGCCATCACCGTGCCTACCGACTATGATGCAAGCGCCATGAAGGTGACTGCACTCCAGCTGTCGGAGGGTGCTACCTGTAATATACAATTGGGTGCTGTGCTCAATATGGATGCCGCCAAGGTGCTGCACGTCGTCAATGGTGGTGTGTTTATGGATTGGACCGTCATCGTCCGCCACGAGAAGATTGCCATCAAACCGGCTGCCCTCTTCCTCGGACTGGCATATAGTGCTTCAGAACTCGACCCAGAGGCCAAGACAGCCTGTGAGTGGATGCTGAATAATGTCGACAACAGCTACTATGCCTCGTTCGACGACATCAAGGAGGGACTGGTAGACCTCTCGGAATGTAAGCTCATGTGGTGGCATTGGCACGACGACCATGTAGTGGACGGCCACGACGGATTCTTGGCCAAGGGTACGGCAGCTATGGCTGTCAAGAACCAACTCAAGGCTTTCCGCGACAATGGCGGCGCCTTCCTGCTGACTCGCTACGCCACCCACCTGCCGACTTTCATTGGCGTAACGGGTACCGACGAGTGGACCGTTCCTAACAACTGCTTTGGCGATCCTGAGCCTAACTCTTGGAATTGTGGTGGCGTCTGGGCATTCAATATCTATGCAGGACAGGCGAACCACCCCGTCTGGAAAAATCTGGTGAACGACGGATTCGATGGTAAAGTACCTTGCACTAATGACGGCTACTTCGTCAGCAACTCTACCGCACAGTATCACATCGGATGGGACGGATGGGAAACATTCGATGCATGGGGAGAACGTACTGGCGGGCGCATCCTGGGTGCTACGGATGATGCTGTCGTGGCATGGGAGTATCCTGCTACAGCCAGCAGGGGCGGTATCGTATGTATTGGCTATGGTGGCTATGACTGGTATTCGCCTACCTTTGGTGCCGGTTATACGGAACATTATCACCAGAACATTGAGATTATGACTAAGAACGCTATTGATTACTTAATGGATTAATGACCTATGAAAAAGATGATGAATATTTTCGGTCTGGGTTTTATGTGTAGCGCTATGCTGATAAACACCGCATGCAGCGACGATACCTACGGACCTGACCCTGAGAAAGACTGGGCAGCGACTACCGAGTATTTCAATGCGCCCGACGAGCAGATGAGTCTCACCTACTTCAAACCGGCTGTCGGACGTGTGGGCGACCCCATGCCGTTCTATGATCCTAAGGCACAGGACTTCAAGGTGCTCTATCTGCAGGAGCATGAGAAGAACACAGCATGTTACCATCCCTTCTGGGGAGTGAGCACTGTAGACGGTGCTAACTACGAGGTGATGGGTGAGGTGCTGCCGACTGGCAATTCTGTCCTTGAAGCTGATGCGGCACTCGGTACGGGATGTGTCGTGTATAACGAGCAGGAAGGACTGTACTATATCTACTACACCGGACATACCGCCAAGGAGGTTGTATTACGAGCTACCTCGCCTGATTTTAAGAACTGGACCAAGGACTATGCGTGGGTACTCAACGGACGCGACTACGGCTATTCGGCTGCCGACTTCCGCGATCCGCAGGTTTTCAAGGCCGATGACGGACTGTGGCGTATGGTCGTCTCAACCTATCCCGGTGCTGGTGGTAACCCCGTCTTCGCCGAGTTCAAGTCAAGCGACCTGAAGAACTGGGAGCATGTGGGGTCGTTCGAGATGCTTTGGGACCGCATGCTGGAGTGTGCCGACGTGTTCAAGATGGGTAGCAAGTGGTATTTCATCTATAGCGAGTCTGCCCGTGAGAACTGGAGCCGCAAGGTGAAGTATATGATGGCCGACAGCTGGCAGGGACTGAAGGACTGCTTTAACAACAAGTGGTGGCCCGATGCTGCGGAGGGCAGACTGCAGAACCGCTCCTTCTATGCTGCAAAGACGGCTTCTAACGGCACCGACCGCTATATCTGGGGATGGTGTCCCTACCGTGTCGGTGAGGATGTACATGCCAAGAATCTGGACTTGGGTGTCTGCGAAGGCGGCGAAAAACGCGAACCGCGTTGGTCGGGCGCTCTCGTCTGCCACAAACTTGTGCAGAACGAGGACGGCACGCTACGTCTGGCCGCCGTGCCTGCTTTGGCCGACAAGTACAGCGAGGCGCAGGAGGTTCGTGTGGTCGGTGGTGTAGGCTATGCCAACGGCCAGATTACGGGCGAGGGCTACGTGCTGTATAACCGTCTGGGCTATCACAATCACATCTCGCTCAACGTCACTGCCGATAAGGATACTAAGTTTGGCATCTCGCTGGTACGTGCTACGGATGTTGAAAAATATTACACCTTGCTCGTAGAGCCGATGTTTGACGACGTGCGCCGTATCTTCTTCGTGCAGGAGGGCAGCGGTGCCGGCAATCCCGACAGTTATAAGTGGACTACCGAAAGCGATGAGTTTAAGCATCCAGCCGACAACGTCTATCATATAGACATCTATACGGACAACTCTGTCGTCACGATGTACATTAACAATGTCCGTTCGTACACACAGCGTGTCCACGGTATACAGCGCAACTGCTGGAGTGTCAATAGCTATGGCGGAACAGTGGCTGTCAGTGATGTTAAAGTAAGCCAGTATTAATATCAGCACAAATAGCATTAGTAGTTTGTTTCCTTATATTTGAGGAAATTAAATCGCCCGGACGTGTTGTTGAAACAGGTTCGGGCGAATTTGCCTATGGTTGGGGCGAAGAGGAAATCGTTTATTTTTTTTGGTGGTTTGCGCACTAATTTGTATCTTTGCGTGGAAATTAACGTTTGATATAAGAATGTGCCGATATATATTACTACTATTTTCTATTCTTGCAGCGCTGTCGCCCCAGATGGCGTTCTCCATAGATGTAACAGACTTTACCTATAGCCATTTGGGACAGGGCGACGGATTGTGTAGCCAGCGTATCTATAGCATATTGCATACGAGCGACGGTGCCCTGTGGTGGGCTACGAAGAACGGGGTGGAGCGGTACAATGGTGTGGCGGTGAACTGCTATTCCCTGGAAGACTCCAATCGCCCCAGCGACCGGGCCGGGCGTACCATCAAACTGAAGACGAGGAAGACCAACGAGGGAGAGACCTCGCTGACGGCCTTTGATGATAAAGGCTACATATACTCGTATGACCCTATACAAGACCGGTTCGTACAGAAGGTCAGCTTGAGTCGGCTGATGCATGGGGATGTGCTGCTCAACGACATCCTGGAGGAGAGCGATGGCATCTGGCTGGCGATGCGTGAAGGCATCTTCTATCTGAAGGGCCAGGCGCTGATACCCGTCTGTGCAGGTTGTACGGCCTTCTGCATCGTGTGGTGCGACGGGCTGATGCTTTTCGGTACAGACAAGGGGGTATTGGCCTACAACCACGAATATGGAAAGACACCCAAGAAAGATGTCAGAATGAGGGTTGTGCTGCCCGACCATGTGGAAACCGGCTATTACGACGCTTTCTACCGCCAGGTATGGATGGGCTGTTTTCACGGGGGAGTCAAAGTGGCTGGCATTGCCAAGAGTCGTGAGGGAAAAAAGCTGAGCGGCGAGTGGCGGACGGTGAATGGCCTGTCGGAAAATCCTGTGCGCAGCATCTGTCCTTACAATCAGGAGACGATGCTGATAGGTGTCGACGGCAGTGGTGTGTGGTGGACGACACGTCGGCCGACGGTCGCGCTGACGACTCACCTGCTGTTCGATGCCAACGAGGGTGTTCACGGAGTGCTCCATGGCAATGGCATTTATTCATTGCTGAAAGACTCGTGGGACAATATCGTGATAGGCAGCTATTCGGGCGGTATTGACATTGCGCGGCCTGTGGGCAGCACGCCGGCCATCTATCAGCATGGGCGCGGTCACGACCAGTCGTTGCTGAACGACCGTGTGAACTGTGTGGCACAGATGTCGTCGGGTAACTTGATGATGGGAACGGACAATGGTATTAGTGTCTACGACCAGAAGGCGATGGTGTGGCGCCATATATGCAAAGGGGCGGTGGTGATAGACCTGTGCAAGACGGACGGTGGCAGTATTCTGGCTGCTACGTATGGAAAAGGGGTATTGGAAATCACACCGTCGGGCGATGCGCGCCAGCGATACTCGAAAGTCGGCGGCATCCTGAGAGACGACCATGTCTATAGCCTCTTCTACGACCGTATGGGCAGTTTGTGGATGGGTTGTCTCGACGGAGACTTGGTACAGGTGCTACCTACCGGCACCTGCAACTATTACCAAGTGAACAACGTTCACGACATTGTACAGACGGCCGACGGGCGGATAGCCGTGGCCACGGCCAATGGAATCCAACTGATAGAACCGCGGACGGGAAAAGTCAGTTCGCTGGAATATGGCGGGCAGAAAGATGACGTAAACCTGTATGTCAACACACTGTATGTGGACCGGCAAAAGATATGGATAGGAACCGACGGCGGCGGTATCTACGTATACGACTTCGCTGCACGAACGTCCACCAATCTGACAACGGCCAACGGGCTGCCCTCCGACTTTATCAGCAGCATCTGCAAGGACGGAAAAGGGCGTGTCCTGGTGGCGACGGAGCGAGGACTGGCCTTTATAGATCCTTCGGCTCCTGCTCAGGTGGTGGACGTGAATTACTGTTTTGGCTTGGGCAGGGAGTACAGTGTCGGGGCGGCATGTCTGCTGGCCAATGGAAATGTACTGTATGGCAGTACGACAGGTGCACTGGTTATCAATCCGGCCAACATCCAAAAGATTAATTACCGGACGGAGCTTAACTTGCTGGGTGTGTCCTGCGGGGACAGCAACGACCCGAAATTTCGCCAGCAGGTGTTCCAGATGTTGGAACGCCGCCAACTGGAACTGGCGTATGGTCAGCGCACCTTTGTACTCTACTTCGAAAGCATTAACCTGCGCAATCAGTATGACATCGTCTATCAATACCGGATAGAGGACGGCGAATGGAGCCTGCCTTCAGCACAGCAGTATATCCGGTTTGACAATATGGAGCCGGGCAAGCACCTGCTGGTGCTGCGCAGTGTCAGCCGGACTTGTGGCGAGACGCTGGACGAGGTTCGGCTCACCGTCATCATAGGGCAGCCTTGGTGGAACACGTGGTGGATGTGGTGTGTCTACCTGTGTCTGCTGGCGATGGCATTCTATGGCGTATGGAGTATCTACCGGTTGCATACCAAATATATGCGTCTGGTAGTACTGCACGCCAGTGGCAAGCGCGTGGAAGAACAGCACGAGCAACCGGTGGCAAAGGGAGAGAACGACGAGCAGGCTGCTTTCATTAACAAGGCGACCCAACTGGTGGTAGAGCATGTCGGCGAATCGGATTTCACCATCGACGCGCTCTGCCGCGAGATGGCCATGAGCCGTACGCTGTTCTATCTGCGACTGAAGTCATATACCGGCAAGTCGCCCCAGGATTTCATCCGTGTCATCCGTCTGGAGCGAGCCGCTGCTCTGCTGCGGGGTGGTAGTTCCGTAACCGATGCGGCAGCCCTGTCGGGCTTTGACAACCCAAAGTATTTCAGCACGGTGTTTAAAAAGTATTTCGGCATGTCTCCATCAAGGTATCGATAGGGAGGTTGATGGTGGAAAGAAAAGGTTTCAAATCTGTGAAATGTTAGTTTTGAAACCTTTATTTATTGTCTTCAAACCTGTGAGGTACAGATATCTTATACCTTTGCAGCACAAAAAGCAACTGACAGAATTATGAAAAAGACGAGATTATCATCAATGCAGACCATCCTGATGGGGATGGGGATGCTCATGGCGTTGCCATGCTGTAGTGCAAGTGCTACAGGAGTAGAACAGGAACCGCAGGTGCAGCCTGTAGCGCTAACTGCTGCACAGGAATGGAACCAGGGTGTCGTGGGCTGGAACCTCGGCAACCAGTTGGAGTGCTCGGCTCCGAGACAGGACGGGGAGTCGATGCAGATTGGCGTGGCCGACAACCACCTGAATGCCGAGACGGCCTGGGGCAATCCGGTAGTGACGAAAAAGACCATCAAGGCCGTCAAGGATGCCGGCTTCAACGCCATCCGCATCCCCGTACGCTGGCAGTGCCATATCACTAATGCGCAGGCCATGAGCGTTGACAAGCAGTGGATGGCCCGTGTCAAGGAGGTGGTGGACTGGTGTCTCAGCTACGACCTGAAAGTCATCATCAATACCCATCACGACAAGTGGCTTGAAGGGCGTCCCACCTATGCCTATAAAGATGAGAACAACCAGAAGTTAGCCTTGCTGTGGATGAATATTGCCAGCGAGTTTGCCAACTATGACAACCGGGTGGCTTTTGCCGGTACCAACGAGGTGCATGTGCGTGACAACTGGGGCAAGCCTACTGCCGAGAACCTCGCCGTGCAGAACTCATACAATCAGACCTTCATAGACGTGGTACGTGCCACTGGCGGAAACAACCTGAAGCGCCACCTCATCGTGCAGACCTATGTCTGCAATCCCGACTTCGGACTCTACAATGGCGATTTCATCATTCCCAATGATGTAGAAGGCAACGGCTATGGCTATATGAGTGTCGAGTTTCACTACTATACGCCGTGGGACTATGCCGGCGAGTGCAAGTATTACTGGTGGGGAGAGCCCTACAAGCAGTATGGCGAGGCATCGCCCAGCGACGAAAAAACCATGACCGACTTCCTGGACAAGGTGGTCGGTACATGGGGCTCGAAGGGGCTCGGACTGCTCATGGGAGAATGGGGCGTGACCGACCATACGAAGGGAGATGCCGACAAGCAGCATGAGAACATGACCTACTACTGCAGTTTCTTGGTGAGTGAGTGCCTCAAGCGTAACATCTCCACCTTCGTATGGGATAACAACTCGTTCGGCAACGGTCCGGAGAAGTTTGGCATCTTTGACCGCAAGAGTGGCATGAAGGTGAAGAACCAGTGGGTGCTCGACGGCATCATGCAGGGAAAGGGAAAAAAGTAAGAATTAAAAGTTATAATAACAACCATGAGAAAAGTATTATCAATATTGGCCGTAGCTGCGTGTGCTGTTTTGACATTCACGGCATGCGGCAACAAGGGCAAGAGTGAGGAAACAGGTGTGAATAACTTCCGCATCCAGCGCGGTACGAACGTCAGCCACTGGCTGTCGCAGAGCGAAGAGCGCGGCGAGGCGCGCCGCAAGCACATCCAGGAGGATGACTTTGCCCGTCTGGCCTCGATTGGATTCGACTTCGTACGCCTGCCCATCGACGAGCAACAGTTCTGGGATGAGAAGGGTAACAAGCTGCCCGAGGCTTGGGAACTGCTGGAAAATGCCATCCGACAGGCTGAAAAACACCAGTTGCGTACCATCGTCGACCTGCACATCATCCGTTCGCATTACTTCAACGCATCGCTCGAGGGCAAAGGTGAGGAAAACACCTTGTTCTCCTCTGAGAAAGCCCAGCAGGACTTGGTCAATATGTGGTACCAGCTGTCTGATGTACTGAAGGGTTATAGCGTGGACTCCGTGGCCTACGAGTTCATGAACGAGCCGGTGGCCGACGACCACGAGCAATGGAACCAGCTGATTGTCAAGGTTCACAAGGCTCTCCGCGAGCGTGAACCGCAACGCACACTGGTCATTGGCAGCAACCTGTGGCAGGGGTATGAGACGATGAAGTATCTGAAGGTTCCTGAGGGTGACAAGAATATCGTCCTCTCGTTCCACTACTACAACCCGATGATCCTGACCCACTATGGTGCATGGTGGACACCAATCGGCAAGTATAAGGGCAAGGTGAACTATCCCGGTGTGTTGGTGTCGAAGGAAGACTATGAAGCGTCTACCGACTCCGTCAAGGCACTGCTGGACGAGAGCCACTATACCACACAGGTATGGGACATCGACAAGATTCGTGCCGACTTTAAGGATGCCATTGCTGTGGCTAAGAAGTACGACCTTCAGCTGTTCTGCGGTGAGTGGGGCGTGTACGAACCTGTCGACCGTGAGCTGGCCTATCGATGGACAAAGGACATGCTGACCGTGTTCAAGGAGAATAACATCGCCTGGACTACCTGGTGCTACGATGCCGATTTCGGCTTCTGGGACCAGCAGAAGAATGACTTCAAGGACAAGCATTTGGTTGAGTTGCTAATGGGTACTGCAGAATAAGTATGGATATGGAACGAAACTACGGACACTTTGATGACGAGCATCGCGAATACGTCATCACTCACCCTGCGACTCCTTTCCCTTGGATTAACTATCTGGGCAACGAGGACTTTTTCGGACTCATCTCTAATACGGCTGGCGGCTATGACTTCTACAAGGATGCCAAGTTTCGTAGGATTACCCGTTATCGCTACAACGGAGTGCCAATGGATGCTGGCGGTCGCTATTTCTATATCAAGGACGGCGACACGGTGTGGAATCCGGGGTGGAAACCCTGTAAGACACCGCTGGACAGCTATGAGTGTCGGCACGGCATGAACTATACCCGCATAACGGGAAGTAAGAACGGGGTAGAGGCCAGCGTGCTTTTCTTCGTGCCGCTACATACCTGGGCAGAAGTGCAGAAGCTGACACTCAGGAACTATACGAATGTCGTTAAGCGTCTGAAGCTCTTCAGCCTGACGGAGTGGTGCCTGTGGAACGCCGCCACCGATATGGAGAATTTCCAGCGTAACTGGTCGACCGGTGAGGTGGAAATAGAGCATGGCGAGACTACAACCATCTACCACAAGACAGAATACAAAGAGCGTCGCAACCATTATGCCTACTATGCGCTGACCAATGCCCGGGCCCAGGGCTACGACACCGACCGTGAGTCGTTCCTCGGACTGTACAATGGCTTCGATGCTCCACAGTGTGTGGCGAACGGCCGACCCGCCAATTCTGTGGCACACGGCTGGAGCCCTATCGCCTCGCACTATGTGGAAGTGGAGTTGCAGCCAGACGAACAGCGCGACTTGATTTTCGTATTAGGCTATGCAGAGAACAAGCAGGACGAGAAGTTTGAGGAGGCTTCTCTGCTCACCTCGCTGGGTGTGCTCACCTCGCTGGGTGACTTGGACAGGACTATTGTCAACAAGCAGAAAGCGCACGACGTAATCGCCCGTTTCTCGACCGTTGAGGCTGTGGATGCGGCTTTTGACGAACTGCGCCAACTGTGGGACGAACTGCTCTCGAAGTTCTATGTCAAGAGCGCTGACGAGCGACTTGACAGAATGGTCAATATCTGGAACCAGTATCAGTGTATGATCACATTCTGCTTCTCGCGCTCAGCCTCGTTCTTCGAGAGTGGGGTAGGCCGCGGCATGGGATTCCGCGACTCCAATCAGGACCTCGTGGGCTTCGTCCACCAGATACCCGGCAGGGCACGGCAGCGAATCATCGACATCGCCTCAACGCAGTTCCCGGACGGAGGCTGCTATCATCAGTATCAGCCATTGACCAAGCGTGGGAATAATGATATTGGCGGTGGTTTCAACGATGACCCGTGTTGGCTCATATTCGGCACCGTGGCCTATGTCAAGGAGACAGGCGATTTCTCCATCCTCGACGAGCCGGTTCCTTTCGACAACCAGCCCGGTACGGAGGTAACACTGATGGAACACCTGCGCATCTCTTTCAATCATGTCGTGGAAAATCTCGGACCGCACATGCTGCCGCTCATCGGACGTGCCGACTGGAACGACTGTCTGAACCTGAATTGCTTCTCCAACGATCCTAACGAGTCGTTCCAGACCACGGAGAATCAGACAGAGGGTTCGAAAGCTGAGTCGCTGATGATTGCCGGTCTTTTTGTCTTTACTGGCAAGCAGTATGTCGAACTCTGTGATAAAATGGGACTCCAGGAAGAGGCACAGCGTGCCGGGCGGTGCGTGGACGACATGGTTGAGGCTGTCAAGAAGTACGGATGGGACGGAGAGTGGTACCTGCGCGCCTACGACTACTATGGTCGCAAGATAGGGTCGCATGAAAATGAGGAAGGTAAAATCTTCATCGAGTCACAAGGCTTTTGTACGATGGCTGGCATCGGACTGAAAGACGGAATGGTAGACCGTGCGCTCGACGCCTGTAAGCGGCTGCTCGACTGTGAGCATGGCATGGTGCTCAATCATCCGGCCTTTACCACCTACCATGTCGAGATGGGCGAAATCAGCACCTATCCTGCCGGGTATAAAGAGAATGCCGGCATTTTCTGTCACAACAATCCATGGGTTATCATTGGCGAGACGGTAGCACGTCGCGGAAATGATGCATGGGAGCACTATACCAAGATATGTCCGGCATGGATTAAGGACCAGACCCTGCACAAGGTGGAGCCATACGTCTATTGTCAGATGGTGGCCGGAAAGGATGCTGCACGGCCTGGTGAAGGAAAGAATTCCTGGCTTACGGGTACGGCAGCATGGAACTGGCTGACCATTACGCAGTACATACTGGGCATCCGCCCAACGTATGAGGGACTGGAAATAGACCCCTGCATTCCGGCTACGCTGCAGGAATACACCGTACATCGTGTGTTGCGTGATGCTGAGTTCGATATTACCGTTAAGAATCCGAATGGCCGCCAGAGTGGAATCACCAGCATAACGGTTGATGGCATTCCCGTTGAAGGTAATGTTATCGCTTCTACCCCAGGTCGTCACATTGTTGTAGTCAACATGTAATATTGATGAATGGCTCTATGGAAAATAGCAATCGAGTACATCTTAGAGAGAAGATAGGCTACGCCCTGGGCGACGCTGCGGCCGGCGGCATCACGTGGAAGGTGATGTCGATAGCCTTTCCCCTGTTCTTTACCAACGTATTCGGACTGACCATTGCCGACACGGCTATGCTGATGCTCATTGCCCGTATGTTCGACGTGGTGACCGACCCGCTGATGGGGTCGCTGGCCGACCGCACGCAGAGCCGCTGGGGCACGTACCGTCCGTGGCTGCTGTTCGGCGCCGTGCCTTTGGGCTTGTGTTTCGCCTTGTTGCTGTATACCCCCGAGTTCGGACCTGTGGGCAAACGCATCTGGGCCTATACGCTGTATCTGCTGATGATGGTTATCTATACGGCGGTCAATGTGCCATACGGCTCCATGCTGGGCGTGATGACCGATAATGACGATGAGAAGAATCAGTTCTCCTCCTTCCGCATGGTGGGCGCCTATGCCATGGGCTTCGTCACACTGCTGTCGTTCCCTTATCTGCAAAAGCTGGTGGGGGGCACCGAGCAGCACCAGTATGCCGTCTTAGGAGCCTTCTTCGGAATCGTTGCCACGGTAGGCACCTTGGCGTGCGGCCTGCTCACCAAGGAAAGACTCAAGCCTGTGCGTGCCGAGAAGTTCTCGCTGAAGCCCTTTGCCGACCTCTTCCGCAACCGTCCGTGGGTGTTCCTCACACTCATCGGCATCTGTATGAACTTCTTCAATGGTTTCCGCTACGCTGTGGCCGGTTATATGTTTGAATACTGTCTGCACGGAGACGTGACGGTCAGCGGACTGATTATCAACTACACGGTGTTTATGACCTTCGGCGAACTGACCTGTATGGTATTCGGCGGTGTGTCGCCCGCTTTTACCCGTTGGGTAGGTTCCAAGCGCAAAGCGTTTATGTGGGCTGCGGTCATCTGCGTGGTAACCAGTATGCTATTCTTCTTCGTACCCATGGACGCCGCCTACATCTGGGTGCTGGTGGCCATTGTGGTGGTGACCTCCATTGGCATTGGCCTCTACTCGCCGCTGCTATGGTCTATGTATGCCGACGTGGCGGACTACGCAACCAAGAAGAATGGCACGTCGTCGACGGGACTCATCTTCTCCTCGGGTACCATGTCGCAGAAGTTCGGCACTGCCATCAGCGGTTCGCTGGTTGCCTTGTTCTTAGGTTTTGCCGGTTTCTCGTCGGGTACCGACGTTGCCACCGGTCAGACCATTGTCACTATTACCGACCCTGAGGCGGTGAACAACATGATTTGGTCGCTGTTCTCGCTGTTCCCCGCTGTCATCGCAGTGGTGATGATAGGCCTGCTATACTTGTATCCGATTAGGAAGTGATGGACTATGAGTTTATAGCAGATAGGTTGCATGCCGCCTGGCAGGTTCGGGGTTTGATTCCTGACAAAATAGGTGCAAACTCCGACACTTTTCGCTTTCAAACCTTTTTCTGAAGGTTAAGTGACCTGCCAAGAAGTAAATGTAAGTACCTTTGCGGCATGAAAATCTACTAATTTTTAACATCATTCAAAACTGCATGAAAAAGAAAACATTGCTTCTCTGCCTGCTGAGCGCGGGCATGATGTGGACCCTGACGGCTGCTGCGGCAGGACCGCTTGAACACGTGCATGGTACTGCGGTCGCTCCTGGCGATCATGTGCTGACTGGTAACGTGTCCGATGCCAACGGGCCCCTTATCGGCGCCACCGTCAAGGTGGTGGGCACCAACAACGGCACCATCACTGATATGGATGGTAACTACAAGATTAACTGTAAGCCGGGCGACATGCTGGAGATTAGCTACATCGGCTATACTCCCAAGCAGGTGAAAGCCCAGGACGGTATGCAGGTGCTGCTGTCTGAGGACAAGACCCAGCTCGACGAGGTCGTCGTCACTGCTCTCGGCATCAAGCGCGACCGCAAGGCACTGGGCTATGCCCTCTCTGAGGTGAAGGGCGACGAACTGACGAAGGCCAAGGAGACCAATGTCATCAACTCGCTGTCGGGTAAGGTTGCCGGTCTGGTGGTCCAGCAGACGGCAGGTGGTGCCTCGGGCTCTACCCGTGTCTTGCTGCGTGGTAATACGGAGATTAGCGGCAACAACCAGCCATTGTATGTCATTGACGGTGTGCCCTTGGACAATACTAACTTTGGCAGTGCCGGTGTTGAGGGTGGCTTCGATCTCGGCGACGGTATCTCGGCCATCAACCCCGACGATATCGAGAACATGACGGTACTGAAAGGCCCTGCAGCCTCGGCACTCTACGGTAGCCGTGCCTCGCATGGTGTCATTCTCATCACCACCAAGAAGGCCGATAAGGACAAGATATCAGTGGAGTACAACGGTTCGTTGACCTTCGACGTGCAGTCGTCGCAGTGGGACGACATCCAGCAGACCTATGGTATGGGCTATAACGGAGCCTACAGCCGTGAGGCCACGTCGGGCACGAATAGCAGCTGGGGTACGAAGGCCGACGACTTCCCCGTGGAATACTTCGACCACCAACAGCGTCCCTTCCTGATGTATCCCGACAACATCAGCGACTTTTTCCGTACGGGTCTTACCGCACAGAACACCGCCATCCTGTCGGTGAATAGCGGTAAGACGGGTGTGCGCTTCTCGGTGACTGACATGCGTAATAAGGACATCCTGCCCAACACCCACATGAGCCGCGACAACTTCAACCTGCGCGTCACTACATCGGCAGGCCCTGTAGACTTCGACTTCACCGCCAACTACACCCGTGAGGACGTGAAGAACCGTCCCGCCCTGGGTGACTCGCAGAGCAATGTCGGCAAGAACCTCATGACGCTGGCCGGCACCTACAACCAGGAGTGGCTGAAGAACTATCAGACGGCGGAAGGCGAGTATGCCAACTGGAATGGTAACGACCAGTATAACAAGAACCCGTATTGGGACCTGTACAAGAACGAGAATACCTCGGCAAAGGATGTGTTCCGCCTGACCGCTAAGGCCATCTGGAACATCACTGACCACTTCAAACTGCAGGGTACTATCGGTACTGACATGACGTTTATGGATTTTGAGGACTTCATCGCTCGTACCACGCCAGGCAAGCTGGCTGGTCAGCTGCAAAACAGTAAGTTCAATAATCGCACCCTGAACGCCGAACTGTTGGCCTTGTACAACAATTCGTTCGGAGAATTTGATATCAACGCCACCCTCGGCGGCAACCTCTTCAAAGTGAGCAACAAGACCGACATCTTCACTGGTACCGATCAGCAGATGAAGGATATTGCTGCTATCATGAACTATGCCGAGCAGAGCGTGCAGCAGAACACTTACAAAAAGCAGATCAACTCTATCTTCGGCTCGGCCAGTGTGGGCTACAAGCACACCTACTATCTGGAGGCTACCCTGCGCGGCGACAAGTCGTCGACACTGCCTATTAATAATAATGTATACCTCTATCCCTCGTTCTCTGGTAGCGTCGTATTCTCCGAGTTCATCAAGCCCAACAAGATACTGAACTATGGTAAAGTGCGCGCCTCGTGGGCACAGGTGGGTAGCGACACAGATCCTTATCAGCTCAACCTGAACTATTCCACGGCCAAGTATTCCTATGGCGGCTTCGTCATCGGTATGATTAATAATACTACACAGCCCAACAAGGACTTGAAACCCACCCGCACCAACTCGTTCGAGTTAGGTCTGGAGGCCAAGTTCTTCAACAACCGTCTCGGACTGGACATCACCTACTACAACCAGCTGTCGAAAGACCAGATTATCGGACTGGCTTCGTCGTCAACGTCGGGCTACAGCTATCGTCTGGTCAATGCCGGAGAGATACAGAACAAAGGTATTGAGATAGCTCTCAATGGCCGTGCTCTCCAGATTAAGGATTTTGCGTGGGATGCTGGTATCAACTTCTCGAAGAACACCAACAAGGTGAAGTCGCTTGTCGAGGGCATGGACTACTTCGAACTGGAGAAGGCCACATGGTGTGGTGTCTCTGTGGGGGCCGAGGTTGACAAGAACTACGGCAGCATCATCGGTAAGGACTTCAAGCGCACTGATGACGGCCAGGTCATCATCAACCCCACTACGGGTCTGCCCATCGTTGACGACAAGACACATACACTGGGTAACGCCTCATGGGACTGGACGGGTGGTTTCTACTCGACATTCACCTATAAGAACTTCCGTCTCTCGGCAAGCTTCGACGTGAAAGTCGGTGCCGACCTCTTCTCCATGTCTATGCGCTCGGCATACGCCACTGGTAAGGCCAGCGGAACACTGGAAGGCCGCGAGGCTTGGTACAACTCTGAGGAGTCTCGCAAGGCTGCCAACATGACACTTGACGAGTGGCGTGCTGCCGGCAGATGCCAAGGCTTCGTCGTCCCTGGTGTCATCGACAACGGTGATGGCACGTATCGTCAGAACGACATTCCCGTGAATCCCCAGTCGTACTGGCAGACGGCAGCCGAGAACTGTCCCTCGATGTTCATCTATGACAACTCCTACGTGAAATGCCGTGAGATAACCTTCGGCTACACCTTCCCTGAGAAGTGGCTGGGCAAGACGGTAAAGAGTCTCAGTGTCTCGTTTGTGGCCCGCAACCCGTTCATTGTCTGGAAGAGAATACCCAACATCGACCCAGACTCAGGCTACAATACCTCTGGTCTCGGCTTAGAGTACGGCTCTCTGCCCTCACGTCGTAGCTATGGTTTCAATGTGAATGTGAAGTTCTAAGAAGGGGGCTGACACTTCGTAATAACGAAATAACGTAATAACGAAAAAAATGAAAACAAAATATATCAAGCATTTTTTTGCAGCGGGTCTTGTGTGCTGCACGCTTACCGCTACACTCACCTCCTGCAGCGATAGTTACATGGAGAGCCTGAACACCGACGAGACGAAGGCCTCGTCGATAGCTCCCAGCGCACAGTTGACCACAGCCCTGCTGCAGACCTATGGCGACTTTGGCCTGATGGATACCTACCGCAGCTATATCACTGGTTTTACGCAGCACTTCGCCGGTGCATGGAATGTCACCAACTATGCAGGCTGTGTGCACGCCCAGGACGACCAGATGCGTCTGGTGTGGGATCAGTTCTATAATGTCTCCATCAAGAATATTGTGGATGCCATTGCCAATTCAGAAAATTTGCCTAACACCAATGCTGCTCTGCGCATCCATCGTGTCTACCTGATGTCAGTTCTTACGGATATCTACGGCGACCTGCCTTGTATGGATGCCGGTCTCGGATTCATCAGCGGCATTTCCAATCCAGTATACGACAAGCAGGAAGATATCTACAACTTCTTCTTCGAAGAGTTGGCAGCGTGTGTCGAGCAGCTTGGCACGGGCTCTGACGTCATCGGTGGCGACGTGACCAGTCTCGGTGGATCGGCAGCTGCCTGGAAAAAGTATGCCAACGCGTTGCGCCTGCGCTATGCCATGCGCATCAGCGAGGTAAACCCCACCAAGGCCCAGCAAGAGTTTGAGAAAGCACTGACGGCTGACGGTGGCTATATCACCTCAGCAGCCGACGATGCCTATATTATCTATACCGACGGCCCCTTCACACTCTACGACGGTTCGCGCGACCTTGACTTCCGCGTCAACGCACTGGGCGAGATATTGTATGGTCAGGACCCCACGTCGCCGACGATGGTCAGCTCTACCTTCTTTAATATCATGAATGACAATGCCGACCCGCGCCTCTACCGCATCTGCCGCCACTACCTGAACACCAAGCGTACTGACGTAAAACCAGACCGTGAGTGGAACGTCGACGTGACCGACGAGGTGGTAGCTTATCTGAACCGTGTCGAGGGTGGTGCAGTGCCCTGCAACCCCGGTGCAGCCTGGTATAGCGACTGGGTGAATGCTCCCGCCAATTCCGACATCCCCACGCTGGAGCGTCTGGTGGCCCAGTATCCCGATGCCGGCTTCGACAAGAACAACTACAACACCCGCATGCTACGTCCCATGCTGAGCATCGACTTTGAGATGCCCGACCGTCCCGGTGCCCTTGTCACCTCGGCAGAGGTGGAACTGCTGCTTGCCGAGGCCAGCCTGAAGGGTTGGAATGTCGCCGGCGACGTAGAGAGCCACTTCCGTGCCGGCGTGAAGGCCGCCATGCAGTGGCTGAACGACCACTATCTGCAGAACGCCAACAGGATTGCCGACGATGAGATAGAGACATACATCAATGCCCTCATAGCTGGCGGTGCCTTGACAACCAATGACAAAGCTAAGGAGGCCATCAATACGCAGGCTTGGATTCTGCACATGATGAACCCCTCGGAGGCATGGGCTAACCTGCGTCGCTCTGACTATCCTGTCATCTTGGATCGTACCAAGCTGAAGACCTATGGAGACTTTACCTACGACGATGACAACCTCTCGACACCCAACCGCCTGCGCTATCCCGTTCTGGAGAATCAGTATAACAGCGTCAACTATCAGGAGGCCGTCAGTCGATTAGGCGGACGCGACGACTGGCACAAGCGCCTGTGGTGGGACGTGGCCGAGGTAAACGTCAAGTAAATTGAAAATATTAAACTGAAGATTGAAAATTATGATTACCAAGATAAACAGAAAACCGCTCTTAGGTTTATTGTCGATTGTTTGCTCCTTGTTCTTCAGCGTAGCGCTGGTATCCTGCTCGTCGGACGACCCGCACTTTACGGCTGGCGAGGATGAAATGCCGCGTATTCTGAATACAGATATCCCCGAGGGTACGGGCGGTCAGCCCGCCACCATTGCTACTATCGAGCGCACGAAAAACTTTACTTTCAACCTCATTGTCACCCCTGCACGCTATACCACCGTCACTTGGTTCATCGACGACGAGCAGGTGGCTGAGGGCCTCTCCATCGACGTCCCCGTGCTGGCTGGCGACCACATTCTCAAGATTGTAGCCCGCACCACGATGGGACTGGAGACCTCGCGCATCTGTAAGCTGGTGGTGCTTCCCGCTGAGGGCGATCCCGCACTGGCCTCCGACGCCAAGTCGCGCTGGCTCACCATCGGTGCCACCAAGACCATAGCGTGCACCAATGTGACCAGCGTCACACGCGTGCTGATTGGCAAGCAGGAGGCTACCGGCGTGTCGTATGCCGACGGCCAGCTCACCTTCACCGTGCCTTCGATGGCCGACGGCGACTATCAGCTGACCATCGAGGATGCCAGCGGCATGCGCTACGGCTGCGGCTTGTTCACCGTCAGCAGCGCGGATTATGTCGATCCCGGCATCAAGGAGACTGTTCTCTGGGAAGGCAGCAAGGAAATCAACTGGGGTACTAGCAATGTGCTCATCTCGCCGGAAGAGATGGCCGTTGTACCCGTGGGAGCCACCATACAGATTTACTACGAGTTGGTCGACATGCCTGAAAACTACCATGCTATGCGTATCACGACGAACAAGTGGGGCGACAATCCGGAGGACCAGGTGGTAGCCCAGTTCGACCTGACCACCGACACGCCCAACCCCTATGAGTTCACCTATACTGCAGCTAACAAGACCATCGTCGACAGTCGTGAGGGCATGCTTGTCGTGGGCTATGGCTACAAGGTAACAAAGATAGTGGCTGTCGAGAATGTCGGTCCGGCGGAGACCACCCTGTGGGAAGGCAGCAAGGAAATCAACTGGGGTGCCAGCAATGTGCTCATCACGCCGGATGAGATGGCCAATGTCCCTGTCGGTGCAACGATACACTTGTACTACGAGTTGGTGGATATGACCGAAGGCTACCATGCTATGCGTATCACGACGAACAAGTGGGGCGACAATCCGGAGGACCAGGTGGTAGCCCAGTTCGACCTCACGGGAGACACCCCCAAACCTTACAGCTTTACGTATACGGAGGCCAACAAGACCATCGTTGACAGTCGTGAAGGAATGCTCATCGTCGGCTATGGTTATCAACTAAATAAAGTTACGTATGAGTTAAACAAGTAATCATACTATGAAGACACCTATTAATAGATTATTAGTAGTTCTGTATGTAATGTTGTCAGCCTGTGAGATACAGGCTGGCAACTTACGGTTTTCAGACAATAGGGATTTAGAGAAACGTGTCGCACAGACCCTATCCCGGATGACGCTTGACGAGAAGATTGGCCAGATGCTGCAGCTCAACATCGGCGTATTGGGCGAGGGTAGCGGCGACCAGTTCCGGCTCGACGAAAAGAAGCTCCACGAGGCTGTCGCAGTGTATAAGGTGGGCTCGATACTGAACGCACCAGGCTCTATGGCGATGTCGCCTCAGCGGTGGCGCGAGGTCATCGGCCGCATCCAGCAGGTGTCCATGAAGGAGATAGGTGTCCCCTGCCTATACGGGCTCGACCAGAATCACGGCGTCACCTATACCCTGGGTGGTACGCTGTTCCCGCAGAATATCAATATGGGTGCAGCGCTGAATCCCCAGCTTGCGGAAGAGGCCGCTCGTATCACGGCCTACGAGACGCGCGCCGCCAGTTGTCCGTGGACCTTCTCGCCCACGGTAGACCTTAGTCGCGACCCACGCTGGCCACGTGTCTGGGAGAACTATGGTGAAGACCCGCTGATAAACAGCGTGATGGGCAGTGCTGCCGTGCGTGGCTTTCAGGGTGCTGACCCTGACAACGTAGACCAGTATCATATTGCCGCCTGCATGAAGCACTATCTGGGCTATGGCTCACCGCGTACGGGCAAGGACCGGACACCTGTCTATATGCCGGAGAGCGAACTGCGCGAGAAGTGCTTTGCCCCCTATAAAGCCTTGGTCGAGGCTGGCGCCCTGTCGGTGATGGTCAATTCGGGTTCTGTCAATGGAATACCCGTCCATGCCAGTTACCGGCTTATTACCGAGTGGCTCAAGGAGGGGCTCCATTGGGACGGTATGGTCGTTACGGACTGGGCCGACATCAACAACCTCTTCAAGCGCGAGCATGTGGCTGTCGACAAGAAGGATGCCATCCGCATCGCCATCAATGCCGGTATTGATATGTCGATGGACCCTTACGACCTGGATTTCTGCACCTTGCTGAAACAGCTTGTCGAGGAAGGGAAAGTCAGTCGCGAGCGCATCGACGATGCCGTGCGGCGTGTGCTGCGCCTCAAGTTCCGACTGGGACTTTTCGAGCACCCCACGACAGGCGGTGGTGCCGACTATGCCGACTTCGGTTCTGCGCAGTTTGCCGCTGTCGCCCTGAAGGCTGCCGAGGAGAGCGAGGTGCTGCTGAAGAATGTCGGCGGCGTGCTTCCCATCAGCAAGGGCAAGCGTATCCTGGTCTGTGGCCCCAACGCCAACCAGATGCGCTGTCTCAACGGAGGGTGGAGCTACACGTGGCAGGGACATCAGGCCGACCGCTTTGCCGGTTCGTACCATACCATCTATGAGGCCGTTGCCGAAACGTTCGGAAAGGAGAACGTCGTATTGGAACAAGGTGTAACCTATGTCGGGGAGGGACGCTACGATGAAGAGCGTGCAGAGACTGTCGCAGAGGCTGTCAAGGCCGCGCGCGATGTCGATATTGTCCTTTGTTGCATTGGCGAGAACTCTTATACCGAGACCCCCGGCAACCTTTCTGACCTGGCACTCTCTGAGAACCAGCGCAATCTGGTGAAGGCCCTGGCCGAGACGGGCAAACCGCTCGTGCTCATTCTCAACGAAGGACGCCCGCGCCTTGTCAATGACATAGAGCCGCTGGCAGCTGCCGTTGTCAACATCATGCTGCCCGGCAACTATGGTGCCGATGCCTTGGCACGACTGCTGTCCGGAGCGGCCAACTTCTCAGCCCGCCTCCCCTACACCTATCCACGCCATCAGGCTTCGCTGACCACCTATGACTACCGTGTCAGCGAAGAGGTTGACAAGATGGAGGGAGCCTACGACTACGATGCGGTGGTTTCTGTGCAGTGGCCCTTCGGATATGGGCTCAGCTATACCAAGTTTGAGTATGCTAACTTCCGTGTCGACAAGAGCCACTTCAATGCCGACGACACGCTGACGTTTACCGTCGATGTCAAGAACACGGGCAGCCGCGCCGGGCGCGAGGCCGTGCAGCTCTATTCCCGCGACATGGTGGCCAGTATGGTGCCAGAAAACCGCCGCCTTCGTGGTTTCAAGAAGACGGCGGTGCTTGAGCCGGGACAGTCGGAGACCGTGGTGCTTACCATTCCTGCATCCGACCTGGCCTTTGTAGCCCCCGATGGCCATTGGCTGCTCGAGACCGGCACTTTCCGTATGCAGACGGGCAAACTGACATTAGAAATCCAGTGTGACGAGACGCGACGGCTTAGCCGTTAGTCACTTCACCTTGGCCACCAGTTCTGCCGGATAGGTAGGCATGGCACCGTTCTGGGTGCAGACATAGGCCGATACCTCCACGGCAATGCGGTGAGCCTCCTCCACAGACTTGCCATTGAGGATGGCAGCACAGAACGAACCTGTGAAAGAGTCGCCGGCGCCTACAGTGTCGGCGACTTTAACTTTTGGCGTCTCCTGGAATGACGTGACGCCCGCTGCAAAGACGTACGAGCCGTTGGTGCCGCAGGTCAGTACGAGCATCTGCAGCTGATAGTCGGTCAGAATCTTCTGACAGGTCTCACGCATGTCCAGTCCCTCATAGCCGAAGAGATGGCTGAACGTGACAACCTCCTCGTCGTTGATTTTCAGCACGTCGCAGCGCTTCAGCGACTCCTCGATAACGTTCTTGGTGAAGAACTGCTGGCGCAGGTTGATGTCGAATATCTTCAGGCAGTCCGTGGGAGTGTCGTCGAGGAACTGGCGAATGGTGCCCCACGATGTCACGTTGCGCTGAGCCAGCGAGCCAAAGCATACGGCACGGCAGTTCTTGGCAATCTCGGCAATCTCCGGTGTATAGGGAATGTTGTCCCATGCCACGTTCTCCTTAATCTCGTACGAGGGGATGCCGTCGCCCGAGAGCGTTACCAGTACCGTACCTGTAGGGTAGGGAACGCGTGGCATGAGATACTGCAGACCGTTCTTCTCGAGTGCGGCGATGGTCTCGTCAGCCAGCGGGTCTTCGCCCAGTGCGCTGATGGCGATGGAGTCCAGTCCGAACTGGCTGGCATGGTAGGCGAAATTGGCAGGAGCACCACCCAGTTTCTTTCCGTCGGGCAGCATGTCCCACAGGGCTTCGCCAAGCCCTACGACATAACGTTTCATATTCTTGTGCTTTTTAGTGTTTGACTTGTGGAATAAAGGTGAAGAGGTAGATGACACCGATGGCCATCACGGCGACGGCACCGGCCTGCCCGACAGCGTCGCTGGCGAAACCCATGATGAGCGGGAAGATGGTTCCGCCGAAGAGTCCCATAATCATCAGGCCGCTGACCTCGTTCTGCTTCTCGGGCACGGTGAGCAGCGCCTCGGAGAACGCCATGGAGAAGACGTTGGAGTTGCCGTAGCCCACCAGGGCAATGGCCACATACAGTTCCCACTGCTCTGTGCCGAAGAACATGCCGACCATGGAGAGCGCCATGCAGGTGATGCAGATGATGAAGAACCAGCGGGTCTTCAGCACCCTGAGGAAGAACGACCCTGTCAGTGCGCCGATGGTACGGAAGATGAAGTACAGCGAGGTGGCAAAGGCAGCCTCGTTCAGTGGCATGCCTACGCGCTCCATGAGTAGCTTCGGCGCTGTCGTGTTGGTACCTACGTCGATACCCACGTGGCACACGATGGCCAGGAACGACAGCAGCACGATGGGCTTGCCAAGCAGTCGCAGACAGTCGGTGAACTCGCTGACGACGCTCTTCTCCACACTCTTCTTGCTGTCCATGTCTTCGTAGATGGGAGTTATCCACAGCAGGATGGTGCTCAGTACGCCAACGACGAAGTATACCAGGAACAGCACTCTCCAGTCGTAGCCGAAGGTGGGCATGGCCTGTGTCGCCCCCCACATGGCCAGATAGGGAGCCAGGAACGATGCGATGGCCTTGACAAACTGGCCGAAGGTCAGCGTCGATGCCAGGTTCTTGTCGCCGATGATGAGCATGGCCAGCGGGTTGATGCTGGTCTGCATAAAGGCGTTGCCGATGCCCAGCAGTGAGAAGGCCACAAGCATGATGCCGAACGAGTTGCCGAACAGGGGGATGACCAGCGAGACCACTGTGACCACCAGTGACAGCAGCACCGTGTTCTTGCGTCCGATCTTGTTCATCAGGATGCCCGTGGGCACGCTAAAGATGAGGAACCAGAAGAATACCAGCGAGGGGAATACGTTGGCTACCGAGTCAGTCAGTCCCAGGTCTTCCTTTACATAGTTGGAGGCGATGCCTACCAGGTCTACGAAGCCCATGCAGAAGAAGCAGAGCATCACGGGAATGAGAAAAATTTGCTTGTTTTGGTTAGACATATCTTTTGTGTTTTAATTTTTTATTTCGTACATCGTTACTTTGCCGCCCGCCACCTTGATGTTGTTGTAGGGCTCCTGCGGGAATACGAGGTTGGTCATGGCTACCCGCCCCTCGGCGTCGAATACCTCGATAGAGCTGTTGTCCAGGAAGATGCGCAGCTGATGGATGTCGCCATGCACGGGAGCCTCCGTCTTGCAGGGGAAGGCCTCGCTGAAGCTGGCGTAGCTGCGGGTGCGGTCTACGGAGAGGGTGTGTCTGGCCGCGTCGTAGCTTACCACGGCCTGTTCACCCAGTGCGTTCGACAGCGTGATGGTGGCAGAGCCCTTCACGTCGACAACGATTTCGCCGGCCTGCGGCAGTTTCTTCACCACTTTGCCGCGCAGTGTCAGCAGTTCTTTCGAGGGTGTCACGCCGCAGTAGGTCTGCCCGTTGTGCTCGAACAAGTCCAGGTCGCGAGGCACCGAGTTGGCCGAGCGGAACTGCTTGGTAGGCACCTGGTTGGCGTATTGCCAGTTCGACATCCATGCCAGTGCGATGTGGCGGCCGTCGGGTGCATTGTCGAAGGTGACGGTGGCATAGTGGTCCTTGCCATAGTCCATCCAGCGGGTGTCCTGATGTTCGCAGGTGAATTGGTGGCCGTCGAAGTCGCCTATGAAATACTGGGTGGCCGAACCGCCGTAGGGGCCGCCGGGATTGATGTTGCAGATGAGCATCCACTTCTGCTTGTCCGTGCCGCGCACCTGCAGCTTCATGAGGTCGGGACACTCCCACACGCCTTCGTGGCATCCCAGTTCCTTGCCGAACGAGCTCTCATAGGTCCAGTCGGTCAGATTGGAGCTGCTGTAGATGTGCATCTCCTGTCCGACGGCCAGTATGAGGTTCCACTTCTGTATCTCCTGGTTCCAGAAGCACTTCGGGTCGCGAAAGTCCTGCTCCTTGCTCACCAGCACGGGATTGCCCTTAAACTTCTCGAAGGTCATGCCGTTGTCGTGAGATATGGCCATAGACTGCATCTGGCTTTTCTCGCCGGCAGAGGTATAGAAGGCCACCACCCTGTTGTTCTTCTTGTCTACGACGCACGAACCGCTGAAGATGCTGCCCAGTGCGTCCGGCTCGATGGCGGTGGGCTGGGCTTCCCAGTGGATGAGGTCGCGACTGGTGGAGTGTCCCCATGTCATGTTCTCCCACATGGAGCCGTAGGGGTTCCACTGATAGTAGAGGTGGTATACACCGTCTTTATAGAACATGCCGTTGGGGTCGTTCATCCATCCGTAGGCGGGGGTATGGTGATACTGCGGGCGGAAGCGCTCGCGGTTCTTGGTGTCGAAGGTGTTGCTCTGCTTCATCTCCTTCCAGCACAGGAAGTCCTTCATGGCTCCGGTGAAGCGGCGGTCGCCGTGGAAGAAGATGTCGAGTGTGATGTCCTTGACTCCGAATCGCCGGATGTCTAACGGGACGAAATAGTCTACCTTGTCTACGGCAAGGCGGATGTTCAGTTTCTGTACTTCGCGGTTGTCGGCCAGCACCCTGATGGTGGCGTTGTCCTCTCTCTCCTGTACGGGCAGCAGCAGGTAGTCCTGGCTCACCGTCAACCGGTTCAGCGCATGGTTGTTGCCGAGCAGCTGTGGCTGCGACTGAGCCTGTACAAGGCAGCACATCGTGGCAGCCATGGCGGTCAATAACAGTTTTCTCATTTGCGTCATATTGTTTTTAGTTATCAAAAAATTCTGCATGCAAAGATAGCCGAAAAGCCGCGTTGCAACTATAAATTATGATGCAAACACTACGAAAAAACGTTCATGTATCAATTTTTGTAAATTTCCGAATGTCGCAGTACAAAAAATGGGTCAGTCTATAAACTTGGTTGTGCTCTCGCGCCACTGCTCCCTGCCCCTCCCCTACATGGGAGGGGAGTTAATCCAAAAAAAGAGCGGCCCGGGGCAGTTTTCCCCCCGGGCCGTTGCTTGCTATCCGGCTTCTCACTTCGCCGCCTTGTCGGCAATCAGCTGCACACCAGTGAGCTCCACCTTGGCGGTCTTCTCGTTGATGTCCTTTGCTGTCTTGCTGTACACGATGGTAGCGTTGTTGATGTGGATGTCGTGGATACAGTCGAGCCCGAGGATGCCGCTGGCCTTGATGGCCGTGCCGGCTCCGCGGCATACGATGTTTGAGATATGGATGTCCTGGAAGTTGGGAGCCCAGCGGCGCTGCTCCTCCGTGAAGGTGGGGATGGCGTTGGGGTCGCTGCCGGCAGGACGGTCCACGTAGTCGCACTGGAAGACGATGGCCTCGTCCTTGATGTCGGTCATGACGATGTCCTGGATGTAGAGCTGCTCCGTCTTGCCGCCGCGGCCCAGTCCGCTCTTGAAGCGCAGACCGGTGTCGGTGCCGCTGAAGCGGTTGTTGCGCACCACGATGCGGCGCACGCCTGCTGCCGTCTCACTGCCCAGCACGAAGGCACCGTGGGCGTGGAATACGGTGTTGTCCTGAATGAGCACGTCCTCCACACCGCTGATGGAGTTCTTGCGGGGCAGTCCGCTCTTCATGCAGAGTCCGTCGTCGCCGGCGTCGACTGTCGAGTTGACGATGAGGGCGCGGTGGCAGTCGCTGAGGTCGATGGCGTCGCCGTTCTGTGCGTTCCACGGGCAGCGCACGGTGATGCCGTCCATGATGATGTTCTCACAGTAGCAGGGATGTACGTGAAACTTGGGAGCATTCTGGAAGGTGACACCCTTGAACAGCAGGTTCTGGCAGTCGGTGATTCTGACGAGGTCGTTGCGCATGCGCTCCTGTTTCTCGGGCGAGTCCATGATGTCGGGGTATCCCGACTTCATCTGCCACGGATACCAGAGCTGTCCTTCCTGCTTCACGGTGCCGCCCATCCGCTTGAAGGCGCTCCACTCCGTGTCGCTCACCTTGCTACGCTTGACGGGGCGCCACTGCTGTCCGTTGCCGTCGATGATGCCTTCGCCGGTGATGGCGATGTCGTGTTTCTTCTGTGCGCTGATGCAGGGCAGCACACGTCCGCTCTTCTTACTGTTGATGTAGAGCCGCTTGTCGGGCGAGAAGTAGATGATGGCATTCTTCTCCACTCTCAGCTCGATGTTGTTGTCGAGTTCGATAGGACCGGTGAGCCAGACACCCTGCGGCACCACCAGGCGGCCTCCACCCTGTGCCTTCAGCTTGGCGACGCCTTGGCGGAAGGCCTCGGTGTTGAGCGTCACGCCGTCGCCCACGCCTCCTACGTCCTTGATGCTGACGGTGCGGTCGGGAATCTGCGGCAGGGCCACCTGCTTCAGTTCCACGGGCAGGTTCTGATAATACTGTTTGTAGTCTTGTGCCCAGAGGGCTGCGGGTAGCATGATCATCAGTGCTACTACGCTGGAAAGTAGTTTGTTCATATTCTTGTTTAGATGTTGGTGTTATTTCTCGTTCTTCACCCCCACAATCCGGGTGGGAGCCTGTTCGCGGTTGCGCTTGTTGACGACGGTCACTACGGCCTGGGCCAGGTTGATGAAGGCCAGCCCCGTGGCGGTGTTGCTGTCGAGTGCCGCGGGTTCGCCGCGGTCGCCGCTGTCGCAGATGCCCTGCACCAGCGGTATCTGGGCCAGCAGGGGCACGTCCATCTCCTCGGCCAGCTGCTTGCAGCCCTCCTTGCCGAAGATGTAGTAGCGGTTCTGGGGCAGTTCGGCAGGCGTGAACCACGCCATGTTCTCCACCAGTCCGAGGATGGGCACGTTCACCTTCTCGTTGCGGTACATGTCGATGCCCTTGCGCGCATCGGCCAGCGCCACCTGCTGGGGTGTCGATACGATGACGGCACCCGTGATGGCCAGCGTCTGCAGCAGCGTCAGGTGGATGTCGCTCGTGCCTGGCGGCGTGTCTAAGATGAAGTAGTCCAGGTCGCCCCAGTTGGCATCGGCAATGAGCTGCTTCAGGGCGTTGGTGGCCATGCCGCCGCGCCACAGCGTCGCCGTGTCGGGCGACACGAAGAAGCCGATGGAGAGCACTTTGACGCCATAGGCCTCGATGGGCTCGATAAGCTGTCGGCCGTCCACCTCGACGGCATATGGCCGGGCATCCTCCACGTTGAACATCTTAGGCATCGAGGGCCCGAAGATGTCGGTGTCGAGCAGTCCCACCTTGTAGCCCAGCCGGGCCAGTGCGATGGCGAGGTTGGCCGATACGGTCGACTTGCCCACGCCTCCCTTGCCGGAGCTCACGGCGATGATGTTCTTCACGCCGGGCAGCATCTTGCCCACCTCGGGGCGCGGCTTCGACTTGAACTCCGTCTTGATTTCCACCTCTACATCCTGTCCGCAGTGGTACTTGATGGCTGCCTCGGCAGCCTTGACGGTCGACTTGAGGAAGGGGTCGGTGTCGCGTGGGAACTCCAGCACGACGCTTACTTTGTTGCCGTTGATGGCGGGCTGGTCGGCCACCATCTGGCTGTCTACGAGATTCTTCTTAGTGCCGGCATACGTCACCGTGGCCAGCGCGTCCATAATCAGTTTAGGGTATAGTGACATGTTTCTGTATATACTATATAATAATAAGATGTGAGTGTCATTTGGCAGTGCTCTTGCTGCTGCGCTTGTCGCGGTGGTACGAGCGGTAGTCGTCGAGCTCTATCTCTACGTCGGGCTCTTGCAGCGCGCCGTCGTGGGGCAGTCGGAACTTCATGTACTTGATGTCCAGTCCGCGTGCCATCCACATCGACTCGTAGTAGGTCTGTATGCTGGCCGCCTCGGCCAGTTGCTCGCGGGTAGCCTCGGCATACAGGTTGGTGGTGTGCAGCAGTACGTCCAGACGGTTTCGCTCCGCCATGAGCGTCGTGTAGGTGAACAGGAAGTTAGAGTCCGTCTTCAGGTGAACGAAGCCGCCGTCTACGAGGAAGTGGCGGTAGCGCTCCAGGAAGTACGTGCTGGTCAGTCGCTTGCGCGGGTTCTTCATCTGCGGGTCGCTGAAGGTGAGCCATATCTCCTGCACCTCGTCGGCAGCAAAGAAGCGGTCGATAATCTCGATGTTGGTACGCAGGAAGGCCACGTTCCGCAGTCCCTCCTGCAGCGCCTGCGTAGCCCCGGTCCACATGCGTGCCCCCTTGATGTCCACGCCGATGAAGTTGGTGTCGGGGTATCGCTGTGCCAGTCCCACCGTATACTCTCCCTTGCCGCATCCTAGCTCCAGCACGATAGGATTCTGGTTCTTGAAATACAACTCGTGCCAGCGTCCTTTCATATCGAATGGCACCTGCTCCACTACCGAATACGGGTACTGAAACACATTGTCGTATCGCTCCATGTCAGCGAATTTCGCCAGTTTTCCTTTGCTCATATACTAATACTTTGTCATGGTTCTAATGGTACGTGACACTTCAGAATTCATGGCTCTGTCCTTCTGTCTTTTTTATCCCTGCAAAGATAATGCTTTTCTCACGAACTTCCAAATATTTCATATTTTTTATGGTTCTTCTGCAAGCGGAGTAGCTGTTGGAAAGGGCACGGGAAATCCACTCTGACATTTTTCGCAAAGAAAAGGGCCAAAGCCTACACTGACGGGATTAACTCCTTGTCTTGTAGTAGATTAGATGGTGTAGGCTTTCCTCAAAGCCTACACAAAGCCTACACAACCCTTCACGAAGCCTACACGGCCTCAGAACAGGAGCGAAGAAAAATTTCCACGCGGCGGAAATTCAATTTCCACGCGGTGGAAATATGTTTTCCCAGCCGTGGAAATCCGTTTTCCACGCTTTGGAAATTTGATTTCCACGCCGTGGAAATTTTTGTTCCCGTCGTGTGCAGGGTCGTGTAGGCTTATGTAGGCTTGGTGAAGGGTTGTGTAGGCTTAGTGTAGGCTTAGTGTAGGCTTAGTGTAGGCTTTTGGGAAAGCCTACACGGACTAAACGATTGTGTTATAGGTGGTTAAGTCTATCCGTGTAGGCTTTGGCCCCTTTTTCCCCTGAAAATCTCAGGACCGGAAAATTGCTGTAACAATCTGCTGCCGCCAGTCAGCAGAACCATTGTTCTGTGCAGGCGGCAGCAGATTTCTTTCTCTTTTTCGATTTCTGTTAGTTGTACCAGATACTGGTGTCGCTCTGAACACCGTTGCGCTCATCTTCATTGTGCTGGTTGTCCAACTTGTAGTCTTCTTCGTGATACATTTTCTGAGTTTTCATAGCTTTGTCCTCCGTAAGTTAGTTAGTTATTATTCAAGAATTGTTAGTTTTAATAGGCTGATTTGTTTAAATTCGCTATAAAGTTAAGGAAAAATATTATAACTTGCAACTTTTTTGTCGTAAAATTAACGTTTTTTTAATCAAATCCTATAACTTCTGCATTTTGTTGTATATTTATGCGAATGCTTGTGGTATCTTCGTTAAACTTAAAGTACAATCCGTCATCTATTTGCAGGAGATATAGAAAGCAGGTGGCGGCACGTCCTCACGGATGCGCCGCCACCATAGTTTTATTAATGCCTTGGTCGTGATGTGGTTCTCGCGAATCTTTCCGACCTCATTACTAACAAAGGCTACTGCTCCCTCCTTGCGTCGGGAGGCAGAGCCGATTTATGAAACAATAAATGTTCTTTATTCTTCGTATTCGTCATCGTCATCTTCAAAGAAGTCGCCACGACGCGAAAGGTTGCCGCTTGTCGCATTTGTGTTGCCTCCGTAGCCAGGAGATGCTGCAATCATCTGGGCTGTCTGTATTTTGACGATGTTCATTTCCGGATTGATATATGTCTTTTTCATGTCTTTGTCCTCCTTGCTTTACTTAATGATTACCTTCTTACCGTTCACGATGTACAGACCCTTGGTAGGCTGGGCCACCTTGCGTCCCTGTAGGTCGAAGAAGTCGCCTTCGGCCTTCTGCGTTGCTGTTGCACTCTCAATGTTCTTGATGCCTGTCAACTCGTCGTCGAACAGGTAGAATGAGCGGGCACTGGATCCGTCAAAGTTAGCAGGCAGATAGGCGGTGTTGGCACCTACGGTGAAAGCTGTTGCGTTAGCATTTTTGTAGAAACCAAGGCCGTTTGTTGCATCATTCATCAGAACATAGCCGGTATTCTGTGCTATTTCAGTATCTTCTAACACGCCTACCAGTTTGTTGGTAGAAGAATAATCTGTTCCGCTTGCTACAACGGGAATTGTAGCAGTTCCTTCTGCACCCTTCAGCAAAAGTCCCGTGTTAGCTGCAACAGTACCACTCTTTACAGATGTCTTGGCCAATACACCGCCAGTACCGCCAATCACGATGTAAGCGTCTGTCAGGCCAGTAGCGTTTGCGAGGTCAAGAGCATAGGGCGAGCAGTAGGTTGCCCATCCGGCAGAAGTGATGGTCTTAGAAACCGCACTATAACCTTGCGAAGTAATGTCAAGCCATGAACGGCTAACAGAGAGAGCTACCTTTATATAATCATCACTTGTTAAGGAAATAGGCGAATCTGTATAATTGTTTGCATAAGAATAATGCCATGTAGAGCCATCAACGGTGTTAATAGTGCTCGACATGTTGAATACTTTATCCTTTGTGAATGTAACAGTCATGTCAACCGTTGCACCATTTATGTTTCCTGGGAAGTTTGTCCAATTGAAGTCAGATGTACAGCCAGTGTTTGATCCCCATGTATCTCCTACATGATGCATATCTTCCCAATTATCTGCACGTAAAGTGATAACTCTAACGTCGCTTGTGTTATATACAGGAAGTGTCCAGTTATTATGATTTGTAGAGCCGTAACTACTCAGTCATCATCACAGCTTCAGCGATCATCTGTTGGAATGAAAGTCAACGTTGTTAATAACCCCTAATGAGCATTGGATAAAGAACAGGTTTAGGACGTGCGCAAATAGCCAAAAGAGCCATCTAACCATC
>JAGAXW010000018.1 GCA_017847725.1 Prevotella sp. | reverse complement strand
TGACGATGGCTTCTATATTGGGACACTATCAGATAAGGACATCTACTTCAAGGCAGACACGGTACTGCCTGATAATCCAGTTATCAACGACATGATGGATGTGGCCAATGGTTATGCCATCTTGAGGGCTGCATATTGTGATGCAGAATTGTGGTTTAGGTTTGGTATGGTCGTCAATAATGAGATTGGGCGATTAAAGACTGGCACGATTAAAGACGCGGTTATTCGCTTGGCAGCAGAACAATATGTTAGAAAACTTGTGTTGATTATGCCTGTTGATACTGCCAAAAGGAATGAAACAGACTCTCTGCTTTGGGATCAAGTGTGGGATACTTATAAAACTTTTGCAGACAAGCTATCGAACCGATTCTCGTTGAGCCACTATGGGAAGATTACGGAGAAGGACGTTCAGAAGTATATGGATATAGAGCAATTCATCCCAAACTATGACTCCATCTATAACCTACGAAAGCAACAGTCAGAAGAGAATGAACGCTATCTGAAACTGATGGCAGAACAGACACCAAGTTTTGATAGGGAATGTCTCTACACAGTGGAATATGCTCACCAACGGAGGCACGAAGAACCTCATACGGCTATTCCGATGTTGGAAGCACTGATGAAATCTGGTAAGTTCTCACGCTATCTGCATGAGGTTTGGCGTACATGGCGTGTTCTAAAACAGGTGGCTCAAAGTCCATCCCGTGACGGTATGATTCTTAATCTAGAGTATAACCAAATGCGATACCGATGCTTGAACACCATCTTAAAGCAAATCGTCAAAAACCCTAATGACATTTATGCTATCAATGACTTCTGTTTCTTGGCTACCTATGACAACATAACCCGTTATAGTGAATTCATGTTTGGCAATTCTGCCCCACTGGAACACATGATGCTGTTTCCTGAGATACTTGAGGATAGAGATGAAGATAATGAAGATGGCGAATCGGATAGTTAGAATTTGTGAATAGCATTTGGTTATTTCAAAATAAAGTTGTACCTTTGTACCCGACAACGAGTCACGAAACAGGCGGCGGCTCCGAGTCGGGTGCTCTTTTGGGCAATTTTTAGCAGAACATTGAATTGAGAACGGTCTCCAAATCGTAACCCCAATTTTTCTCAATTCCCCAGACTGCCTTTATATAAAGAAATCCTGCAAATTCTTACAAAGTTACGAAAAATCGAGAGCAAAACAAAGAAACTCATTTCTTTTTTTGCCGAGATGGAGTAAGTTCGCCATCTTTGATGGCAGAGTTACGAAAAGTCGAGAGCAATACAAAATAAAAATCATTTTATTTTTATTGCCAAGACGAAGTAACTAAGCGCTGCAAGCGCAAAGTTACGAATAAAATAAGAAATAAGGGTTATGAGTTAAGAAATATTTTATAACTTTGCACCCAAAATCACCAAAGCAATGGACATCAAAAAAATCTATAAACTCTATCAGCAGCATCCGTGCATCACCACCGACTCACGCGAGTGTCCCGAGGGCAGCATCTTCCTGGCTCTGAGAGGGGCATCGTTCAACGGCAACGAGTTTGCACTGGCAGCACTCCAGAAAGGCTGCTCCTACGCCATCGTCGACGAGGACATAGCCGCCGAATCCGACAACATCATCCGCGTGGACGACTGTCTCCAGACTTACAAGGACCTGGCCCGCGAGCATCGTCGGCAGTTCGACCTCCCCGTCGTCGGCATCACAGGCACCAACGGCAAGACGACCACCAAGGAGCTCATCCGTGCCGTCCTCTCCGAGTGCTACAACGTGATGGCGACAGAGGGCAACTTCAACAACGACGTCGGCGTGCCCAAGACCCTGTTCAGACTGAGCGACGAGCACGACATCGCCGTCGTGGAGATGGGGGCTTCACACCCCGGCGACATCAAGACGCTGGTTGAAACCGCCGAGCCCACGTGCGGCCTCATCACCAATGTCGGGCGGGCCCACCTGCAGGGCTTCGGCTCGTTTGAGGGTGTCTGCAAGACAAAGGGCGAGCTCTACGACTTCCTCGTCGGCCACGACTGCCCCATCTTCGTCAATCGTGACAATGAGCACCTGATGCAGATGATTCAAGCCAGGAGCCAGCAGCCAACGGCTAACGGCCAAGCCCCCGACATCTACTACTACGGACAGAGCGACGCCCCCGACATTCTGATACATGGCGAGGTCGTCTCGTGCGCCCCGTTCCTGAAGTTCCGCTGGCGCGAACAGGACGCTGATGCCGGCTATGCCAGCGACTGGATGGAGGTGCAGACCCGCCTCATCGGTGCCTACAACCTCGACAACATGCTGGCAGCCATCACCGTAGGCTATGTCAACAACATACCTTTCGAACAGATTAACCACGCGCTGGAGAACTATACTCCCACCAACAACCGTTCGCAGATGACGGAGACACAGACCAACCACCTGGTGGTCGACGCCTACAACGCCAATCCGTCGTCGATGCAGGCGGCCATCGACAACTTCTGCCGGATGGAGGTATCGCCCAAGATGGTCATCCTGGGCGACATGCGCGAACTGGGCGACGTCTCGGCCGAGGAGCACCTTCGCGTCGTTGAGCAGTTGAAGCAGGCCCGCTTCGACGAGGTATGGCTGGTGGGCGACGAGTTTGGCAAGACAGGCAGTCCCTTCCGCCACTTCCATGACGTCGAGGAGGTGAAGGAGGCCATTGCCCGAGAGCAGCCGCAACACAGCTACATACTCATCAAGGGCTCGAACAGCACCAAGCTCTACCAGTTGCCCGAACTGTTATAGAGGAAAGCCATGCGCCACGACAAGCTGGACAGAGAACTGGAACTAATCCTGCTGATGACGGAGAACCGCAGCCACACCGTGCAGCAGCTCTGCGACAGGCTGAACATATCGCGACGCAACCTGTACTACTATCTGGACTTCCTGCGCGACACGGGATTCGTGGTGGAGAAACACGGCACGACCTATCGCATCGACAAGTCGTCGCCCTTTTTCACCAAGCTGTTCCGCAAGGTACACTTCACCGAAGACGAGGCCATCGCCATGCGACGCCTGCTGGAACAGTCGGGAGCACACAGTGCCCAGATAGAACACTTGAAGCACAAGCTCGACACGCTGTACGACCTGAACATACTGGCCGACGACGAGCGGCGCGAGCAGCAGGCGCTCAACCTCAGCGTCATCTACGACGCCATCAAGTATAAGCGCTGCGTCGCCCTGCGCCGCTACTCCTCGCCCCACAGCAACAGCGTGAGCGACCGTATCGTCGAGCCTTTCATGCTGCTCAACGGCAACAACGAGGTGCGATGCTATGAGATTACCACCGCCACGAACAAGACGTTCAAGCTGTCGCGCATGGAAGGGGTGGAACTGCTGGCCGACGAATGGAGCCATGAGCGGCAGCACCGTCGCGTCTTCACCGACATCTTCATGTTCTCGGCCGAGGAGCAGATGCACGTCACCCTGCTGCTGGGACGCCTCTCGCACAACGTGCTCATCGAGGAATACCCGCAGGCGGCCGCCTACGTCACGCCCCACGATGCCAGCCACTGGCTGCTGGAACTCGACGTGTGCAGCTATGCCGGCATCGGCCGCTTCGTACTGGGTCTCTACGACGACATCAAAGTGATGGGCGACGAAGGCTTTCTCGCCTTCATCGCCCAAAAGATTCGGCAGATGAGCCTGTCGCTTACCTGACAAGCAGTTTCTTTCCGTTCTTGATAACAACTCCCTTGTAGCCGCTGTCGACACGCTGACCGCTGAGGTTGTAGCGCACATTCTCGGTGTCGGTTTCAACATGGATGGCACGAATGGCAGTCGGGTCCTCTCCTTCCTTGTTCAGATAGAGTGTCTTACCTTCAGCACTGGCCTCAGCGTCAATATTGAGGAAATAGGCGCGGAAGGGCTGTACTACATTGCCGTCACTGCCCGTAAATGCGTTGCCATCGCTGTTCAGCACATAGACATTCTCAATGTACTGCTGCCGATAGCTACCGACATTCTTATACTGCCCGCCACTGATACGCTTGCCGTTGCCTGCCTCAATATACTGGTTGCTTCCGCTGAGGATAATCTGCTGACCTGCCAACGACGGAGCGCCACCGATAAAGTAGGGCTGTCCGGCCTTCATGTCGGTAGCATAGTCGAGATTAAGCACATCGTCCTGCTCACTGGTGAACTCACGAACAAAGAGTTGCGCGCCAGTATCTGCGTCACCTGTCTTCCACCAGTTACTGCTACCTCCGATAGAGACATTCTGCACATCGAAGGGCAACATGATGGTCTCCCATCCTTTCCGCTCGTTACAGTTTCCCGCCAAGGTACGGGCGTACTGACAGTTGACGGCCTGAATATCCTGTGGGATATAGAAGTCGTAGCCGTCGGTCAGCTGCAGGTTTTCACAATTGCCATTCAGCACGACATTCTTCATGTCCGTCATCATACTGCTGTTGTCGGTATATATCAGACAGTTGGGATTGCCGTTTCGTACTACGCTCGACGGAGCCAATCCTGAGATGTCGACGGCGGCTGCGCCAGCCGGTATCGTCAGCACATTGCCGTCAGTAAAGGCTGTGACGCTCTCTGTGCCGTCGGCTGTCCATGTAGTCAGAGCAGGTGAGGTACGAATAAAGGTAAAGAAACTACGATCCTGCCATTTACTACCTTTTCTATAATAGATACTAAAACCATAATACCAATTGTTCCTCAGTTGGGGAATAATCACCTCGATGGTCTGGGTCTGGCCGGGCTTAATCTGGTACTGCTTTAACTCGTACAACCGGAAATTCTCTGTATTTTGGTATTCATAGACATCCCATTGAATATAATTATTATAGGTGTCTGTTGCTGACGGATTGGTAATATTGATACTTACTTTGATTTTATTACCAAGGATGCTGACAACATTGCTATTTTCCCCTACCTTATTAGCAATGACAGGATTGAAGGTCAGTTCCGGGTCAGCCGTACTGGCACTCGCCTCCGTAAACGTTATTACCTGCGAACCCAGTGCTACCCATTTACCGTTGTTATAAGCATATATATAGAACCTATGGTCACCGGCCGAGGCAGGCGTATAGGTGAATGCCACATCGGCCGTCTTGCCGCCCTTAACGTCGGCAAAGGCTGCGTAGCTGAGGCGTGTCTCGCCTGCCAGTAAGTAACAGAGTTCGTGATGATAGTCGGAGCCATTGTTCGTCAGGTTGACCACAATGGCCTGTTCGGAGCCCGCCCTACCATCGCTGCCATCCGACAAGCTGATGCTATTGAGCTGAAGGTCAAATACCGGTTTCTTGGTATTCACCGTCAGCGTATTGCCGCTGATGGTGAAACTCAGGAACACATTCTCCGAGTTCACGTCAGCCAGCATCTCGCCCGAGCCCGTCATGCGGCTGGTCATTATCATCTTATAGTCGCCGTCTGGCACACTGCCGTCAATCGTAACAGCGACAGCCTCGTCATCGGTTGAAGTCCATCCAACAGGAATCACCAGATTTTGCACCAACGGGTCCGGGATGTCCTTGACGACCGTTCCCACACTGTTCAGAATACGCAGTCCAGCATCGAAACGACAGGATGTACCCAGGGGATTACTGGCGGAATAAAGAATATTCATCTTGAAATTGCCTCCGGCATCACGGGCAATACCGTCCTCGTGGTCGCGCTCGTAGATATAGTTGGCCACCAAGCACTGCTGGCGGGGCGTAGAGATGCCATCATTAGGCTTGATTCCGACGATGATTTCCTGTCCGATACCATATCCACTAAGGTCTGTACTGCCACCAATGCCCTGGTCATGCGGGTTGAGCAAATACAGGCGGAAGTAGCCATCCGACGTACCGCCCCATCCCCAATTGATGTGGTAGAAGTCGTCCTGGTCGTAGCCGTCGCAGACAAAGGCATGTCCGCTGGTAGTCGTCGACCCGGAATAATAGACAGGACGGTTTTCTTGCAGTTCCTTGTAGATAATCTCCTGCCAGTCCGTATAACCATAATTATAACGGCTCAACAAGCGGACTGTCTCCTCCTCATAGTCGAAATAGTTGACAAGTGCCGGAACAACATTGGAAGAGCTTGCACCGCTGGCGGAGGGCGAATACGACATCTCGACAGACTGACCACACATCAGCATCAGGGTAGAGATCGCGTTAATGGATGTATTGTCACTTTCACTGTTATAGTAGTAGTCTTTCATGTTGTTCCAGTCGATAGCCGTACCTGCAGGAATGGCTGGGAGCGTCCTTTCAAAGGTTTGTCCGTTGACAGTACGGCTGCTGGTATAGGCGGGAATCTGTGCCGTGGTATTGATAGGGCACCGATGGTAATACATCACCTGGGCCATGGCCGTGGCCACACAACCCGTAACACTGGGATAGCTGTTTTCACCAATCGTGAAAACCGGGCACTGGGCATTATACGGATAGTTTTGATTCCAGCTACTGCTCAGCAACGGACTGATAGATTTACGCGCCATTGCCGGTGCTGCCCGACGCCCATCAGTCGGAGTATCTGCCACTTGGACATTGTGCTCTTTAAGGTACTTGATGCCGTCGGCATATTCCTGCAGAAAGGAGCGCATGTTTTCCGGCATGTTCTGCTCGTCGATATTGCCACTGTCAGAGTAACCGAGAATCTGCTCGGTGCGGTCGTCACCGCTGACGACGACAAAGCCACCGTTGTCAGCAATGTTGAAGATGTAAAACTGGTCCTGCTGTAAGGCTGTAAGGGCTGGAGCGCGCTTGATGGCGCGACGGGCCTTCGACGGACTTTTCTGCGACAGGAAAGTCTGGGCTTTCTGGAGAGCCTCCTCGGGTGTAACACTATCTGCCAGCACCAAATGACATACAAACAGAGTAATGAAAAGTAGAAGTTTTCTCATATTATTTTATATTAATACTTTTAATTTACGCTCAACCGACAGGAGCGCTCAATGCGTTGTCTTAGCAGTTGCACCTGCTCGGCGGTCAGCAGGTGGCAGTCGTCCAGATGAGTCAGTATGTCGTAAGCCTTCAGGTAGGCAGAACGCACGTGAGGCGCAGCAGAGAGACAGGAAGTCCAATAAGACTCCTCAGTGCCCGCATCCATCACATAGCGGATGAAGTCATCGTCACGCAGAAAATCTTCGACTCTGGTATAATTGATTTGCTTCACAGGTTTCGCCTTTATCTAAATGACGATACATCTGCACAATTGTCATCAGTTATCCGTTAGCAGCCTCACGCAGCTTCAGCATGCTGCGGTGCATCAGGTTGCGCACGGAGTGGTAGTTCATCTGCATGATATCGCAAATTTCCTCGTATTTACGCTCCTCTATATAATATAAGGTGATGGCCTGACGCTGGCGCCGTGTCAGGTGGCGCATCAGGCGGGCCACCTGGGCCGTCTGCATGTTGCTATGTTCCTTCGTCAGATAGCCACGCTCCACATCGTCAGCGGAATACTGGTATTCGAAATCCTCGGCAGACTCCTCGGTAGTGAAGGTCTGGCGGCGGAACTCATCGAGCAGGCGATTCTTCAAAGAGATAATCAGATAAGAACCTATATTGTTAATGGTGTTCTTCTCGTTGCGCTTGGAATAGACCTTGACAAAAACATCATGGATACAGTCCTTGAGAAGTTCCTGATCCTGGGTAAACTTGATGCCATAGTTGAAAAGGATATGCACATACATATTATACAACTGGGCGAAAGCTTTATCATTCCCAGCACAGAAATCTGCCACCAATTCTCGGGTACGGTCTTTTAGATTACAATATGCCATGGAGACGATTTGTCTTGTCTTTAGTAGTTAGTTTCTATCTGCAAAGATAAGCAAATTTGATTTATATCAAACAAAAATTGCAAAAAAAATATGGGGAAATACGATTTTTTTTGTTTTCCCCATATTTTTTTACTTTTTATGCAGCCAGAAGACGCCCTTTCCCTTGACCGTCGTCGGCCCTTTCACCGTCGTCGGCTTGCCGAGTTGGCCAGTCTTCTCATTAATTTTATACAACAGATAGGAAGCCTTGGCCACGGGTGGCACGATGTGTTGCGCGGTGTCTTGTGTACGATAGTACAGACAGTCGTCGGTTCCCTTCAGCAGATAGCCACCGTCGGTCGCGACGGGTGCCATGGCCGACAAGCTCTGCAGGAAGGTGGCATCCGTCACCGGAATGGCAGCACACGAGCCGCCCGCCATCAGCGAAGCCCAGCACAGGTCAGGGTATTTCTGGGCTGAATAGATGACCGCCTTGTCGGGGAATTTCGTACGATACTCGCTGACAGCGCGATACACATCCTCGAAGCGGGCTCCGCCCGTACGGATTTTACGCAGATATTGGCGTTGGGCCATATTGACCCCACCCGGCGGAGCGTATTCGCCCTTATTGTGATAAAACCACTGCTCAATGTCAATGATGTCGACAATCTTTGAGCGCACGGGGTCGGCGAGTATGCTGTCCTGCACGTCCTTGTTGACAGCCAGGTCAACCAGTACAGAGCCGTTTTCCTGCTCCCACTCAGCAACCACGTCGAGCCAGAACTGCACAAAATGCAAGGGACCCGTAAACTCTTCGCCTATCGAATGGATGACGTTGGGTTGTCCCTTGAAAGCGTCGAGCGACTGACGGATATACTGGCGGTGCAGCGCGCGCAGCGTCGGGTTGGTGACATCATAGAACAGCTGGGCTGTGAAGATACGCTTGTCGCCCGTGAAGTTGACCGGTTCCAGGAACGGTGTTCCGTTCACGTTGTTGGCCGTGCGCCACGGACAGTCCACCCAGTGGGCACCTGCTTCCAGGATGTTGTGCTGGAAGTAGTGCTGGTTTTTCAGCAGCAAACCGGCAGGTGCTGTTTTCTTGGCAAACTGCTGCAGTCGCCAGAAGTACCATTTGTTCAGGGTCGTCAGGTCGTACTTCGTCATGCCGTCCCATGCCAGTTCCCTGCCCGTACGAGCGAAAGGCTGCTCATAGAAGGGTGCCCATGCGTCGCCGTCCTTCCGGCGGATACGCTCGTGGTCGTCACGGCGGCGGTCGGTCCACAGTCCATAGTTCTGGCTGAACAGCAGGGTATGCGTGCGCTGCATGTAGGCGATGACGCTGTCCACGCGGTCGGTACCGCCCACGCCCTCATAGCCCGGCACAAAGCGTGTCAATGCCGGTTTGGCCTTGGCCATGGCTGCATCGGTGGTGCGGCCGTTCCACCAGGGAGTCTGGTGCTTGCCGCCCACCAGCACCGCACCGTCCTTGGTGAGCCATCCGTTCTGGAGGGCGTAGCGTGCGGAGGGTTCGGATTGTGCGGAGGGGCCGGACTGTCTGGAGAAAGGCTTAACAGCCGTCACGTCGCCGTCAAGGCGGGCCGAGTCTATCCACTGCTGTAGCGTCAGGCGGGGCAGCAGTGCCTCCTGCGACATGCGGATAGCCTCTTCGATGGTGGGCGAACTGCTGGCATTGGTATTGCGCTCCATGACACGGCATTGCTTTTTCACATCACGGCCCAGGCGCTTCTCCAGCTGCGACTGGAAGAGGCTGTATGGTTTTACGTGCTCGTTCATCTGCCCATAGTCTCCATTGCCGTGTATCTGCCCCCAGCAGCCATACGACACATTGCGCTGCAGAGTGTCGGGCTGATAGCAGTACAGTCCCGAAGCAGTAGACTGCCACATCGTGCTGTTGACAGTGCTCCAGCCTGCTCCGAATTTATCCAGTTCCCAGTTGCGGAATACAATGTCATTGCCGTCGATGTTGACGATATCAAAGAGGATGCCGGGAGCCCACGACGAGATGGCTCCGCTGGGGCCAAACGACTCATAGCTCTCACACTGCACGAAAGCATTGGGGCCCGGCGCGGTATGACCTACGGCAAAGTCGTTGATGCCATGCTCTGAATAGCAACGCTGGAAAAGCACTTTCTCGCCCTGCGTGAGAAACGTGCGACGACGGAATCCGCCTATCTCGGATACGGGAGCCAGCGACTTGCAGTCCTCCACCGTAATCTGGCCGGCAGACTTCTGTACCACCACTGCCGAACCTGCAAAATGGCGGAAGTTGACCATGCGTACCCAGCAGTCCTCGGCATCGGCCAGGTAGACGCCATCCCAGCAGTGATTCTCATCCTTCGGCAGCGCGTGGTCGTAGTCCGACTCCAGCGTCAGGTTCTCTATGCCACACTCGCCAACCAGTCCGTTATGCTCATAAAGGATGGCCTTTGCCCCACCCCATCTCTGGTCGATGTCGCAGGTGACGGGAGCGTCGAGCTGAAGGCTGGAAGCCGAAGACTTAACGATGCGGCGGTGCCAACGGAGGTCGATGTCGCCGGGATGCCACGCCCAGTAGCCCATCCGTTTGCCACCGCCAAAGGAGGCACAGTCCAGATGGTTGATCCACTCCTGCGTAGAGGGGCGCCAGATAGCGATACGGGCACCAGGCTTCAAGGCGGCGGAACCACCCTTCACCTGGACAGACAGTGAACCGGCGCTAACATCGGCGAGGGCGAGGGTGTCGCGAACGGTGATGTCGGGCGTACCTTCTATATAGATAAAGGCGCCACGGTCGAAGCCCGTCTTGCGCAGCACCGTCTTGTCACGCCCGCTGCCGCGCAGCACGACACCGCTGTTACGCAGGCGTAGCGGCTCGCTCAGCGTATAGACACCTTCTCCCAGCAGCACGGCACCACGCAGTCCGGTCTGCTTGTCGGGCTTCTGACGGCCCACATAGTCGATGGCAGCCTGCAGGTTTGCTGCGTCGTCACCTCCCGACGGCTGCACGTAGGCAGCCACCTTGGCCGACGGGATGGGTTGTTCCGAAAGATGATAGCCACAATACGAGTAATCCATCGGCAACTGCTGTGCTGCCGATGGAATTACCAATAGTGCGGTCAAAAAGCCAATCAGTTGTCTTTTCATACCGTTGTCATATTATTTTTTCTTTGCTGCGTCGATACGCTTATACCATCCCTCACGCTCCTTGACAAGGTCGTAGCCGCGCTGGGACAGCCAGTTGTTGATGCGTCCTTTATACTTACCAAACCACCCATGCTTGGCATTGCTGTTCTGGGCGTCCATGGCAAACTCGCGAGCCTCCTTCAGCCAGGCCAGTATCTGTGCCTTCTCAAAGTCGGTCAGCGAAGGAATCATGTCCAGATGCGCCTGATAGGTCTTAGGCACCACGCCATAGGTCATACCGTCCTTGACGGCCTCGATGGTAGCATCGTCGACATACAGCGAGAGGGCGGCGGTCAGTTCGAAGTGGTGCTTATAGAGCTCGGCATCGCGACGCCGCTCGGCACCCTCCGTCACATGCTGGCGCTTGCCAGGAGCAGAAATGGAGTCCTTGGCAAAGCGCTTGGTCTTCTCGCACTGCTCATGAATATCGTTGAGCAGGAAGTAGCGGTTGGCAATGATGTTGCGCACTGCCTCTGCCTTCTTGGCATCGCTGATGTTCAGTCCGTCGACGATTTTCTGCGACCGCTTGATGATGGTCTCCACATAGCCGGCCTCGCGCCCTTCGGAATTGAGCTTCACCTCCTGGGCAGAAGCGCCGATGGTGCAGAGCCACACCATGATTGCTAACAGTATCTTTCTCATGGCTCACTTACATCAGTTTACCCTTGGCGGCCAGCGTGTCGTAGTTGTTGTTCAGGTTACGCCAGTCGGTCTTGGTCTTAGGATTGATACCGTTGATGTACTTCTCGATGTTGGTATAGCCGTCGCCGTTCAGGTCGCCGTTGGCATCAGCGGCGTCGTTGGGGTTCAGCCCATACTGGCGCTCCCACTCGTCGGGCATGCCGTCGCCATCCGTATCGACATACGGTTTCCACTCGCCATACTCGGGATAGCCACCCATCTGGCGCGGGTCGGTGATGATGCCCTGCTTGTAGGAGTCCTTGGGGAGTCGGCGATACTTAAACAAGCCGTCGTCGCCCATCGACTTCTGCGGGTGCAGTCCCCACATGTTGCCGTAAGGATGCTGCTTCACGCCAGTCTTCTTCTCTATCTTGGCCAGGTTCTTCTCATAGTCCTTCACGTAGTAGGCCTTTCCAGTCCGCACCTCTTCCATGATGCGCTGGTCCACGATGTCGCGGCAGGGGATGGTGGCACCTGCGTTCTGCAGCACCCACTCGTAAGCCTGCTCAGCACCCATAATCTTGATGTAAGGCATCTGGAATGGCTCGTCGGAGCGCATCAGTGCCAGCTCCGTAGCGTCCATGGCACCGTCCTTGTCGGCCGTCTGGATACCACCGTTCCAGTTGTCCTTCGTCACCTCGGGATAACCCTCCATGATGTTGCCCACAGCATAGATACGTCCAAACTGCTTGAAGGGGAACAAGCCCTTCGAACGGCTCTCGCTCTTCGTGATGCGGTGGCCCACCGGAGAGTCCTTGGGTGTCAGCGGTCCGGGCTTGTAGTAGTTGTTGATGAAGTTGAACATCGACTTGTACTCGCCGCCGTCGGCTACGCGGTGTACCCAGTTATAGGTGACGTTGTTGACAAAGTTGAACACGCCGGCCCAACCGACGCTGGGGTTACGACCCGTATTGTCGGCCCAGAGGTTGCGCATGAAGGTGGTATTCTCGCCACCGATGGTCGAACCGAAGGCATGGTTCCAGGTGTCGAGCGCCTTGGCAGAGATGGTATTCTGGATGGTCACGTTGACGGTCGGCTTCTTCTCCATGGGCTTGCCGTCGTGCATGTCGAACATGTGACGGTAGAAAGAGATGTTCTCGTCGAGTCCCCACTCGCACGAGCAGTGGTCGATCATGATGTTACCCACGGGGTTGCCGCCGAACGAGTCCTCACGGTTGGTCACCAGCGTCTCGCCGCGACGGAAGCGCATGTGGCGCACGATGACGTCGTGGGTGTCTACCTGGAACGACTCACCGGCAATGCACACGCCGTCGCCGGGAGCAGTCTGACCGGCAATCGTGATATACGGAGCACGCACGTAGATGGGCGACTTCAGGCGGATAATACCCGACACGTTGAACACGATGATGCGGGCACCACCCTGTTCGCAGGCCCAGCGGAACGAGCCGGGACCGTCGTCGTTGAGGTTGGTCACCGTCAGCACCTTTCCGCCACGTCCGCCAAAGGTGAACATACCGCCACCCTCGGCACCGGGGAATGCAGGAATATTGGCCTGACGCAGGTCGTAGGGCATACCAGCCCAGGGCACGTAGGGGCGTCCGGCCTTAGCCTCTTCTACAACAATGGGGAAGGCCACTTCCCATGCCGAGTCGGCATGAGCCTTCCACTGTTTCTTCTGACTCTCGACAAGTTTCTGGGCCTCGTCGGTCAGATTGGGATACTGTGCGTTGGCTGAGACTACGCCCAGCATAGCAACGACAATCATCAAAAGTTTTTTCATAGAATCTATCTTTATTGAGTATTTGCACTTCCACTTAGACTATATTAATGACGTAATGTTTAACCGCTTGCACTCACAAACAACATTTTTTTACATTTAGCCGTGGCAGCACTTATCAAAAGGAGGACCCCTCGAAGTGTCGAGACGTCCTCCCTTTGTGGATAGATGTTATACTAAAGCTTGTCCGTTATTCGGCCAGCGGGTCGAAGGTGCCGTATGCACCACCGTTGTTGGCGTCTTGCCAGCCAATGGTCTGGGGCAGTCCGACGTTCTTCTCAGAAACGCTCTGGGGGAAGCCCAGGAAGTAATACTGCGGACGGAAGTGGATGTGCTGCTCGGCCTTGGTCACGTCGTCGCGGCCGTCGCCAATCTTCTTCTTACGCTCCAGATAGACAGCATAGACGTTGTCTCTCAGGCTCTCGAGGTCAGCATCGAACGTTGCGCTCTTGATGTTCACGCCGGCAGGACGTGTCCAGCCACTCCTCAGCAAGGGGTCGTCGGCGGCAGTACCGTTCTTTCCACCAATTTCATTGGGGCTCTTGGTCTTGAACTCCATGTTGTCACGACGCTGTCCGTTCATCGGCAGGAAGCCCAGCCACTCACAGGTGTTGCCACCCCAGCCGGTCAGCTTCCACGTAGAAGGAGCACCACCGGGCACCTCAGCCAGCGCAGCAGCGGTACCACCGTCGAAGAGCATCCAGCGACGCATGTCGTCGAAGCGCTTGCCCTCGTAGGCCAGCTCTACCTGACGCTCATACAGGATGGCGCTCATGCAGACAGCCTGGTCGCTCAGATTGCTGTAGGCAGGCACTCCGGCACGGTCGCGCACCTGCTGCAGGTAGTCGGCAGCAGCACCCAGGTCGCCGGCACCGCAGGCCACCTCGGCCAGGTTGAGCAGCACCTCGGCGTAGCGGAGCTCGATGAGCTGTGCACCCGAGTGGAAGGGACCACCGTTGACGCGCTTGGTAGCGACGTAGTTGTACAGCGAAGCACTGTTGATATCCAGGTCGTCGCTCTTCTTGCGAACATAGACGCCGTTGCCGTTGTCCTTCAGGTTGTCACCATAATAGGCCGTACCCTCGGCCTTGCCAGCATCGTCAGTAGAGGTATACCACGCATAGTTCCACAAGGTGTAGTTGGCACCGTCTGAGGGGTTGTTCTCATCAGCTTCGGATGCATTGCCGTTGTAGGCCCAGCGGAAGCCGGGGAGTCCGAAGGTGTGGTAGAAGCGCGGGTCGCGGTTCATGAACGGATAGTTGTAGATGTCGTCGGTGAACGATGACGGATTGGCAGCAGCCAGCTTGTAGTAGTGGTTGGCTGCAGAGGCGGGGATGCGACCGTCCTTCATGGGGAACATGTCGACCAGCATGGCCGAAGCTCTCATGCCAGAGCCCTGGGTGTTGCGCGGACGGATACTGTTCTCCCATGTATTGGTACGCTGGTCAGGGTCGCTATTACCGGCCTTGTTGTTGAACAGCGATACGAAGACAGCCTCAGGGTTGAAGCCCTGCTGGGTGAACTGGGCGGCAAAGTCGCTGCCGTTCACGTTGCTGCCAGACTTGTACAGACCGTAGCCGCAAGCCTTGATCTTCTCCAGGTCGGCCTTCATCTCCTGATAAGCCGTAGTCCAGCGAGTCTGGTCGTTGGCACGGTTGAAGAGCGGGCTGGCCCACATCAGCAGGATGCGTCCCTTCAGGGCCAGCGCGGTACCGGCGGTCACACGACCCCAGTCGTCGCTACCCCATGTCTTGCCTTCCAGCAGGCTGGCCGACAGTTCTAGGTCGCTAAGCATGAACTCTATACAAGCCTTGGCCGACGAACGGGGAGTAAACGAGCCCTCGACGGGTTCGAGCACCTCGGTCACGATGGGCACGCCGCCATACCACTTCACCAGGTTGTAGTAGCACCATGCACGCAGGAAGTAAGCCTGTCCCAGCATGATGTTCTTCTCGCTCTCCTCGAGCGTACTGCCGGTGATGCCGGCAATGAAGTCGTTGATGTTGCGGATACGTCCCCAGGCCATCTCCTGGATGTTGTCGTTACCACCCTTGAAGAGGTCGGGCACAGAGACGCCGCTCGACATAGAGCTGAGCTCGACAACCTCGCTGACAAACGAGGCACTCTTTCCGTCGCCGAAGCCGCTATACTCCTCGGTGGACATACCGGCTAAGTCGTTGAGTCCGCATGAGGGATATTTCCAGTTGAGGCTGACGCTCTGGGGCAGCGACCACGCATAGATATCGTTCAGACGTGCGTTGGCACCCTCCATGGTGTTGTAGACGTCTGTATTCACGTCGTCGAAGTTTCTCTTGTCCTGCAGGAACTGGTCGCTACAAGCCGACAGCGCCATGGCAGTCACCAGACAAACGCTTACATATTTGATAGTTCTTTTCATAATCTTTCTGTTTCAAGTTATTGTTAGAATGACAGGTTGACACCGATGGTCCACTTACGCAGGTTGGGATAGCTGCCATAGGTTCCGGCCATGGGGCTGGTGAACTTGTCGGGCAGCGGGTTGTAGAAGTTGATCAGGTTCTGTCCGGTAATGTTGAAGCGGACGTTGTTGATACCATACTTCTTGTACCACTTGTTAGGCAGTGTGTAGGCAATGGTCAGACGGTTCAGCTGTACGCGGGCTGCACTGACGCGCCAGAACGAAGAGGCCACGGCGTTGACATCAGAGTAAGCCAGGTTGGGATAGTAGCCGTCGAGATTCTGCTCTACCAGCACGTTGCCGGCCTCGTCGGTGATGGTCTGATAGGAGAACATGTTGTCTACGTTCCAGAACGAAGGCATGTTGCTGTACTCCAGGTTGCCGTTAGGCTTGAGGGCAGCACCGGGAACGACGGTGTAGCCACCCCAGTTGGCCGAGAACTGCGTGGTGAGCGAGATGCCCTTCCACTCGCAGCCTGCATTGATGGTGACGCCGTAAGGATTGGTGCGGTTGGAGAGCTGCACCTGGTCGAGTGTCTCGTCGACAGAGTGGTCGGGAGCAGCATAGGTGCCGTCTTCCTGCAGCGGTCCGCGTACATCTTTATAGATAAGCATACCCGGGCGAACCTTATCCTTGGTATATGTCATGTACGTGCCATAGGTGCCGTCTTCTTTCTTCAGATAGGTGTCAAAGTATTCCTCAATCTCTTGGAACGAGCGGAACATACCGATGCACTGCATGCCCCAGAGACCCATGTCGGTGCGATAGCCCTCACGGATGCTCATATACTTGCTGGCACCTTTCTCCCAGTCGGCCACGAGCACTTCGTTGTCGCGGAAGCCCGTGTTCAGGCCGATGCGATACTTGAAGTCCTTGCCAATCTTGTCGCGCCAGTTGAGGCTGAACTCCCATCCCCAGTTGTTCATCTCGCCGAGGTTGGTCTTGGCACTCTGTGTACCCACGGTGCCCGGCACGTTCTGAGTGATGGCGAGCAGCATCTCGCGGTTGCGCTCCTTATAGTAGTCGATGGTCACGGCCAGACGCTTGTTGAGCACCTGGAAGTCCAGACCGACGTTGGTCTTGTACGACTTGTCCCAGTGCATGTCGGTGTTGACGGCCGACAGGCGCTTGTTGATGGTCACGCGGTTGCTCGAAGCAGCACCGATGTTGCTGCCGAAGACGACGCCCTTGTCGGCATCCTGTGCATAGGCGGCAGCCCACTTCCAGGCCTCCACGTTGTCACGACCGGTCATACCCCAGCTGACGCGCAGCTTCAGGAAGTCGACCCACTTGAGCCACTTCACATTCTGGAACCAGGGCTCCTCGCTGACTACCCAACCGGCAGAGAGTGAGGGGAAGGTGCCCCAGTAGTTCTTGGGAGCAAACTTGGTAGAGGCATCCGAACGGATCAGGAACTCGAACAGATAGCGGTCTGCATAGGCATAGTTGAGACGCCAGATATACGACAGGGTACCAGACTCGCTGCGGGTGAAGCGTGTCGACATATCACCCTCGGCAGAGTTCCACTGACCGGTGGTGAAGGGATAAGGCTTCATGCGCTTGCCCTCGAGGTACTCACTCTCAGCCTCCGACTTTTCGATGGCAAACAGGGCACCGACATGGTGATGGCCGAAGTCGCGGGCATAGTTCAGCGTGAGGTTCATCTGGTAGTTGTCGGTACGTGTCGTCGTACGCGACAGGTAGTCACCGTTTTCGCAGTCCAGCTTCGTGAAGTTGTCTCTCGAAAGGAAGTCGACACCAGTCAGGTCAGAGCCCGACGGAGTGTACAGGTGCTCACCACTACCATAGCGTGTGTTCATCTTATAGAGCGTGTAGTGCGAACCATACTCGTTGCCCTTGCTGTTGTTGATACTCTTCGAGTAGCTAAACTTCACCTTCAAGCCCTGCAGAATCTTGCTCCAACCGAAGTCGTAGCTGACGCTGGCGTTGATGTTCATGTTGTTGGTCATGGTGCGCTTGTAGTCACCATTGTTCTGCAACAGCGAGTAGTTGTAAGTCTGGTTGAGGTTCTTCTCCGTATTGCTGACGCCATAGAAGGGGATGTCATATTCGCCGACATACTCGGGAATATAGCGCGGACGGCTGTTGAGCAGGTTGTAGTCCTTCTCGTCGGTCGAACCGCCCACCTTCACGTTGGGCTTGTTCTTCTTGCCATAGTCACCGCTGATGGTCAGGTTGGCACCCAGCCACTTGCTCAGCTTCACGTCGATGCCGGCACGATAGTTCCAGCGGTTGTAGTCCAGCTTGCCGAGGTTACCATTCTGGTCGAAGTAGCTGATACCGCCAAAGTAGCTGACGCGCTCGGTAGCACCACTGACGTTGACAGAGTGCTGATGGGTGAAGGCGGTCTTCCAGTTGTCGTCCAGCAGGTCGTAGTTCAGGCCGCGCATGGCCTCAAGCTCGTCATACTGGAACAGGTCGCGCTTGACGTTGAGCGACGTGTTGGTGGGGTCGGCAGCAGCCACGGCGTTGTACAGACGACCGTACTCATAGCTGCTCAGCATCTTGGGACGCGACACCTCGTCGGTGAAACCGAACGTACCGTTGTAGCTGACGGTCGGCTTGCCAATCTTACCCTTCTTGGTGGTCACGAGGATGACGCCGTTGGCGGCACGCGAACCGTAGACGGCAGCCGAAGCATCCTTCAGCACGGAGATGCTCTCTACCTCAGAGGGGTCGAGGTTGTTGAAAGCCTCAGCACCGAGGTTCTGCGGAGCGTCGCCCACCTTGATGTCGTTGGGATACACATAGCCGTCGATGACGAACAGCGGCTCCTGAGTGGTCACGCCCAGGGCTCCGAGCGAGTTGGTGTCACGAATCTTGATGGTGGCGCGCTCGCCGGGGCGCTGGTCGCCGCCGGTGACAGACATACCGTTGACCAGACCGCTCAGCGTAGAGGCCAGGCCGCCGGCCGAGATGTCCTGCACGTCGTTCATGTCGACCGTGGCGACAGAACCCGTCAGGTGGGCCTTCTTCTGTGAGCCGTAACCCACGACCACCACTTCGTCAAGGCTCTGACGGTCTTCCTGCAGCGAAACCTGTCCGCCGGGTACTACGGTCTGAGGCAGATAGCCGATGTATGAGATAGTCACCTTCTTGCCCTTGGGCACATCCAGTTTATATGTTCCGTTCAGGTCGGTCACAGTACCGGTCTTGGTCCCTGCCACCATCACCGAAGCACCGATGACGGGCTCACCATTCTCGTCGACGACGGTACCCGTTACGGTCTGGTTCTGAGCGAGTGCCGGCATGGCGACGAACGCCATCAGCATACTCAGACATATATTTGCAATAAACTTTCTATTCATAATCTGTAGTTTTTTCGTTATATGGATTTATTGGCGCCAGCGTGGATCACCAATATTGCTGGAGATAGCTCCGGTAGGCTTGAAGTTCAGACCGTAGTTGGGCTGTGTGAAGTCGAGTTCCTTGGTGATGTTGTCAATCGCGAAGCCAGGGTCTTCCTCGGTCAGCCATTTGCCCTTGTCCGTTCCGTCAATCGTTCCGTCACCCTCGGCATAGAAACCTACGTTCTGCTCCTGATGGAAGGCGAAGGTGCAGTTGGCCTGGAAGAACTTCTGCAGGCGGAAGCACTCGAAGAAGATGTTGTTGTCGTAGGTAATCACGTATTTTGGCTGGTTGGGCGTACGGTCGGCCCAGTTCTTTCCGCTGAACACGCGGCTGATGGTGTTGTCCATCATCGTGCACGTTCCGTCGGCAGTGGGGAAGATGCGGTCGATATCCTTGTTGTTGAAACGGATGAAGTAGTTCTTGGTGTTCAGCACGGTATTGAAGATGGTGCTCTCCTTGATGGTCAGGTTCTTGATACAGCCGTTGTAGGTGTTATCGGATCCGCTCGGGTTCTTATAACCTGCCGAGTAGGCTGACAGGAAGGAGGCATTGCTGTTCTTGCTGCCGTCGCAGTTCAGCTGGATAACGCTGTTCAGGATACGGATATCGCCAATACCCCATGCACACTCACCGGCGGCAATGAAGCAGTTGGGTACGTTCTTAAAGGCACAGTCCTGAATCATGATGGGCTCCGTCTCTGGCAGGATGTAGACATCGGCGGGATTGCCGTTGTTCTTGCCGGCACCGATACCCTGCGACACAGCCGAACGGCTGGCGGGCGGATTGGGCGACATTTCGATAACGCCCCACTTGCTGGTCATGGCCGTACAGTCGAAGTTGATCCACTTCACCTTCAGCATGGCCGAGGTGTAGATGATACCCGACTCACCGAACGTCACTATCGGATGCGTAATCTTGTCACCACGCAGCGTCATTTTATTATCCATGAAGTCGACGGGTGCATTGCACGTATAGCTGCCGCCGGCCTCCAGTTCGAAGGCCTGCTCGTCCTCACTGGCCGTCAGGTTGGCGGCGATGAACTCGGCGATGTCACTGCCGTTAGGGATAATCTTGGCGTCAATCATCGTGCTGTAGGCAAACACGGTGGCCTCGGGAGCCTCGGTGTTGTTCAGCTCGAGGTTGCCCAGCGTCCTGACCTTCACCTGATAGCGGGTATCCTCAGCCTTGGGGAAGGTGAACGTAGGACTGTCGGTAACGCCCTTGACCAGTTCGACGGGATTGGCGGGGTCGTCAACATTGTACACCTCGTAGGCATAGCCGCCGGCACCGGGCACGACTTTCCATGTCACTACGACGCTCTCACTTCCGTCAGAGTTCATCTGTGTGCCGAAGTTGGCCTTGGTCAACTCGGGCGAGCTCAGCGTACTGTTGGTTACGCTGCTGACAAATGTCTCTTCGGTGAAGCCGTCTTTAGCACATGAAGCAAAGAAGAGAGCACTCGCGCCGATGATGGCGAGTGTACAAATCTTACTGCACGTAAAGAATCGATTTTTCTTCATACAATAAAACATTTTAGTTAGTAATTAAGTAATTAAATTTATTTGTCGTCTTGGAATATCTCTTTCAGGTAGGCCACGTTGCGCCCGAAGTTGCCGCGCACGTTACGCACATCCTTGGCGTCGCGCGAGCGCTCCACCACCAGCCAGCCGCTCCACCCCATCTTGTCGAGCACGCGCTTGATGCGGCGCAGGTCGATGCGGGGGTCGCGGTCCAGCGTCACGCTGTCGGTCAGCGAGGCATGAATCTGTGAAATGTTTTCAACACCCAGCCGCTTCAGGTCTTTGGCCGGGTCGATGCCCTGGTCCACCATGTCCTGCAGGTTGTAGTATATCTTAACACCTCTGCTGTTAATCTGCTTCAGGAATTCCTTGTTTTCCTTAGCAGCCATCGCCGTCCGGATAGCAACACCTCTGCCCGAGAGGTGGGCCATTTCGCCAATCTCATGTAATCGCCTCACCATCTCGTCGCGGGCGGGCCCCGGCTGCTTCCAGTCCTGGCCGCTTCCGCCCAAAGGCAGAAAGGCGATGTTAGCTCCCATCACCTCCATCGTGTTCAGACAGTCCTGAATGAGCTCCTTGTAGTTGTCGCGCTTGAGCAGACTCTGGGCAAAGAACCCCGACATGGCGACAGAGGGCACCGCTATGCCCAGCGAGTCGGCCGTGTGACGGAACAGTTTCTGAAAATGGGGGTCACGCAGTTTGTTGTCGAATAGTTCGCGCTTTCCCAGCGGTCCCATATCCATTTCGATGCCGTCGGCATTGATGTCCTTAGCGAGCTGGAATTCGCCTATCTTCTGGCGTTTCAGCATCATCCAGTCGCATGCTGCCACACGATAACGCTGCTGGCCCTGCACACCAATCGGCCATGCAGTCAGCATCACGCAAGCCCCTACTAAAAGGCATTTTCTTAGCATCGTTAGAATCATTAGTAGTTGTACACTATATAGTTTTACATTCATTAGGACGTTTTCACTTAAATAATGTAATCATAATCCAAAAAAATATTTCCGTTTGTCATAAAGTTTTAAACATCTCTCGGGCAGAGGAATAGCAGTAAGGACAGCCCTACGCGCACGCGAAAACCTGTTATTATTAAAGGAAATCGACAGCAAGGGCATCCGCATCTACTATAATCTGCAAGACATGGTAGACCAGGGCATCGACCCGGCCAAGGACCTGAAGCGGCTGGGTGTTGAAAACATTTCACAGATTCACGCCTCGCTTACCGACAGCGTGACGCTGGACTGCGACCCCCGCATCGACCTGCGCCGCATCAAGCGCGTGCTCGACAAGATGGGGTGGAGCGGCTGGTTGGTGGTGCTGTAGTCCATGTTCAGCTTCTGCGTCTCGTTGGTGCACACCATGAGCAGCAGCGGCACGGCATTGTAGGCCGTAGAGTCTACCAGTACATACTTTACCGCGCAAACTGTGACTTTTTTTCAACTACCACCAATTTAGCCTACTTTATTTTACAGCAGCGCGCGAAGAGGGGCGGGAGAACAGGACCACCGCCAGCGTCAGGCACTCCGAGGCCGGAACGGCGAGCCACAAGCCCTGCGGAACCGCCAGCATGGGCATCAAGATAAAGGCCGGGACGAGGAATACCAGACCGCGGAGCAGCATGTAGACCGTGGCCCGCGTGTTCTGTTCGACGGCCTGATAGTAGCCGATGATGCATACATTCAGCGCAAAGAAGATGGCGGAGGCTGCAAACAAGGGCAGGCCCGCTATGGCCAGCTCGTAGGGGCGGGTGCCGGCATGCAGGAACAGGCCGACAAGGGGCTTGGCGCCCACGACGAGGACGGCCGTGGCCAACAGACCGCAGACGACAGCGGTGCGCAGACTGATGCGGAAGGCCTCGCGCACCCGGGCGCTATTGCCCGCACCATGGTTGAAACTGATGATGGGCTGGGCCGACTGCGCGACGGCATTGTTGACCATAAACACGATGGGATAGAGATAGCACGCCACGCTGAAGGCGGCCACGCCGTCTTCGCCCAGTTCGTGTATGAAGACGTAGTTGCCTGCAAGCAGTATCATCGACATGGCCAGCTCGCCCAGCATGGAGGAGAAGCCGCTGCGGGCCATGTAGCCGATGTTGCGCGCCGTCAGGTAGAGACTGGTGAGGCTGAGCTTCAGCCTGCGGAGCCTGACGTTCTTGGCGCCGTAGAACATATACCAGCCGACCATTGCCGAGGCTACGGCACAGCTGAGCGTCGAGGCCAGGGCGCTGCCGCCGACGCCCATCTGCAAGGGAAACACGAACAGCCAGTCGAGCAAGATGTTCAGGATGCCGGGCACCACCTCCAGCGAGGCGGCAAACTTGGGCGAGCCGTCGAGCCGGATGACGAACGTGCCTATCATCTGGCTGATGATGAACACGCAGCCGGGGAGGATGAGGAGCAGATAGTCGAGCGCCAGCGGCATAAGGGTATCGCTGCACCCCAGCAGGCGCAGGAAGGGGATGCGCCAGACGTAGATGGCAACGGCCACGGCGACCATCAGCAGCGAGGCCACCACAAGGGCCTGGGTGATGTTGATGTCGGCGGCCTTGTTGTTGCCCTGTGCCAGGTGGATGCTGGCCACTACCGACACGCCCGCACCGAACATCAGGGCTATGCCCGTGGTCATCAGGAACACGGGGGCCACGATGTTGATGGCTGCCAGCGCATCGCTGCCCACACCCTGTCCGACGAAGATGCCGTCGGCAACGGTGTAGAACGATGCGAACACCATCGACAGCAGCGTAGGAATGAAGATACGCTGAAACAGCGGCTCTATCCTCGCCCGCCCGAAGTCTATACGGTCCCTCTTCAGGTCTTTCAACTTTTTCACCATGAGTCTGCTTCCTTCTACCTTAGCTTACGAGTGCAAAGGTAACAAAAATTTCTGAAGGGATAGCGGCTAAGTGGGCGAAATTACAACATCTGGTTAGGTTAACAGCATAATGTTTACGACGAAAGCCGTAAATTTTTGCAAATTTAATAATTCTGTCTAAAAAATAGGTAAACAGGCGACATTTAACATTTTTTGTCATATATTCCCAAAGCAAGGAAATAATCAACGAAAAAATTCCGTTGTTAAAAATAAATGCGTACCTTTGTGGACAAAACGACAAAACATATATATGACAAACTGTCTTGCTGCAATTCACAACTGGCTACAACACTTCAGACGCCCTGCTGTCAAAGTAGCTCTCTGCTGCATTGTCAAGATGGAGAACGAATATATCCGCTTCTTTGTGGAATATTACAGGAAACTGCACTTTGACAAGCTGTTCATCTACGACAACAACGATGCCGACGGCGAAAGACCAGAACAGGTCATCAACGACTACATCCGTGAGAACTTCGTAGAGGTTATAGACTTCAGGGGCAGGCCGGTGGCTCAGCTGGCGGCCTATCAGGACTGCTACGACCGCTATAGCAAGGAGTATGCGTGGATGGCTTTCCTCGACTGCGACGAGTTTCTAGACTTTGCTGACGGCACGCATGACGTACACGACTTTCTGAGACGGAGTGAGTTTAAACCCTTTCACGTGCTGCACATCAACTGGATGATGTTTGGCGATAACGACGTACTCGACAACGACGGCAGAAACGTGGTAGAGCGCTTCAGTCAGCCCGTCATGCCGGCTGACTTCCTTTCGCAGGGCATTGGGCGCCCCTGGAACGACCACATCAAAAGCATCGTCCGCGGCGGACTGGACGACATCACTTGGACCTCACCCCACACACCAGTCAGCAACACCCACCGCTGCTGTAATGCCAAGGGAGAAGCCGTCGAACTGGGGTCTCCCTTCGCGCCTTTCGACCACAGCATAGCATACATACGCCACTATCGGACCAAATCCGTCGGCGAATGGGTGAGAAACAAAATGAGCAGGGGCATCCCCGACCGCTCCGAACAGGAATGGAAGGAGGCACTGAAGCTGGAGACCTTCTTCGAATACAACCGTGAGACCGACGAAAAGTGGCGCTATGCGCGAAAAATCATGGAAAAAAACGGACAGAAATGACCAAAGTATCTATCATCACCATCAATCTGAACAATCTGAAAGGTCTGAAGGCAACCTACGAAAGCGTTGTTGCGCAGACCTATGCAGACAAGGAGTGGATTGTCATAGACGGCGGCAGCACCCATGGTGACCGCGAATTCCTGGAGCAGCATCAGGCTGACATCGACTACTGGGTGAGCGAGTCTGACAAAGGAGTGTATAACGCCATGAACAAGGCTATACCACACGCTACAGGCGACTATGTCATCTACATGAACTCGGGCGACACCTTCTATAACAGCAACACCCTGAGCAACGTGTTCAGCACGGCACCTACTGCCGACGTAATATACGGCGACTGGATGCAACTATTCAGCGACGGGCACAAGGTCGGCATCAGCGCGCCAAAGACGTTCTCACTCGATGCCATCTGCCGCAGCAACATCTGCCACCAGGCCATATTCACCAAGACCGATATCATGAGACAGTCGCCCTATGACGAACAGTACAGCGTGTATGCCGACTGGGCCAAATGGATAGAGCTAACTCTGAAGAAACACACGTTTGAGTACGTACCCTATACTATCTGCAATTTTCTCATGGGCGGAATCTGCTGTACCAGCGACCGCCAGGAAGCAGAGCGCCAGATGTTGAGAGAGCGGGAACTGTCGCCAGCCCTCCTGCAAACGCTGACATCTTACGACCGGCAACTATCAGACATCAGCATGCTGACACAGGAGAATCGGCAACAGGCACAGGACATACAGCGACAGGCACAGGACATACAGCGACTGGCACAAGACAACAGCACACTCAGCCAGGCCCTACAACTCGCCCACAGCGAACAGCAACGCCAGCAAAAGGTGGCTGAGGCTTACCTGTCGTACCCTGTCTTCAAGCTGATGTTCAAAATAATCCGGGCCTACAGAAAGCATATTAAGAAAAACGAACTCTACTAAAGAGCGTATTAAGAAAGAACAATAGCACATATCTAAAATGCATAGCGCAATGGACAAGACAAATGTAGATATTACGTTTAAGGAGAACATTCCTTCGTGTGTGAAGCGGATTGTCATCATGGCATCATATAACGGCAAGGGAAAGATAGCCGACTATGTCGTCTATTACCTCCAAGAACTGCACAAGGTGGCAGATGCTATCATTTTTGTTGCTGACAATGAGGTTTATAAGGAGGAAGTGGACAAAATCAAGGACCTAGTGGTACATGCCTCTTTTTACCATCATGGAAGCTACGACTTCGGCTCTTACCACATAGGGTTTGTGTGGGCCGAACAACACCACCTGCTCGACGAGGCCGACGAGTTGGTGCTATGCAACGACTCTTGCTATGGTCCCGTCTTTCCTCTGAAGGATGTCTTCGACAAGATGGACGGCAAGGGATGTGACTTCTGGGGACTGCAGGACTCCAGAGAGGACATACACCACATCCTGTCCTTCTTTTTGACATTCAGACGACAGGTCTTCACGTCGCCAGTCTTCTGCAATTTCGTTCACAGTTTCAGAAAGTTAGACTCCTTCTGGGATTATGTGAACCAATACGAGAAGCAGTTTACCAGAGTGCTGGAAAAAGCAGGTTACCAATGTGCCACCTACGTCGATATTGACGACGACACCAAGCTACGCTATGCATACCATGCCGGCAACGGTAACCTGATGCTGTTCCCTCTCACGATGCTGCGCCACAAGATGCCACTGATAAAGGTCAAGGCACTAAACAACGTGTTTGGTGTCGACCTGCACGAATCGCCATTGCAGACGATGGAGGAAATAAAAAAGGTGAACGAGCCTCTGTACCATATCATTCACGAAGACCTAAAGTCAAGAAATGTGGTTGTCGACGACAGATGGCTCAGTGCCTCACAAATCATTGGCGACGCTAAGGTTGTCTCGTTCGACATTTTCGACACGCTGCTGGCCCGTCCCTACACAAGGCCCACCGACCTCTTTGTCCATATGGAACATGAACTTGAGAGGCCCGGCTTCGCGAAGAAGCGAGTCAATGCCGAACTGAAAGCCAGAAAGCTCCACAAGGAACAAGCTGACGTAAGCCTCGAACAGATATACTCCGTAATAGACAGCAAGTATCAAGATCTGAAAGAGCAGGAACTACGCTACGAGGCCGACATGCTGTTTGTCAAGGAAGACGGCAGGCGCATCTATGAAGAAGCGGTCAGACTGGGTAGAAAAGTCATTGCAGTGTCTGACATGTATCTGCCTGGCCACTTTCTGGCACGTCTACTACAGTCTAAGGGCTACCAGCATATTTCCACCGTATTCGTATCCAATGAAGAGGACTGTTGCAAGGGAGACGGACGCCTATTCAAAAGGGTGCTCGAAAAACTCGCCATCGCCCCTACTGACATGGTCCACATTGGCGACAACCCTATATCTGACAAGGAAGCGCCCCAAAAACTGGGCATTCGTGCCGTCATCCGGAAATCGTACATCGACCAGACTCGCGACCTGCCGTCGCAGGCTAAGCTGCAGTGCTTTGCCAACGAAGACGGGCTGACACGCTCAATACTTAACGGCATCATCTGCCAGCACAAGATTAACCATAAACTCACCGACCCCTTTTTCGAAACGGGCTATGTACTGGGAGGGCCTCTGGCCGTAGGCTATGCACGCCACATCTATGCAGAGGCCAAGAAACGGCATATCGACGGAATACTCTTTGTGTCGCGCGACGGCTATGCCATCAAGAAGATTTACGAGCAGGTATGTCCCCACGACATTCCCACCTACTACATCCAGACCTCGCGCGCACTGACCCTGAGAAACGACTGCAGCTATGAGGGCGAAGTCTATCGCAAGAAGGTGTTCGACATGTTTGCCAAAGAGCAGGGTGTCTCTGTGAAATACAGTGCAGAAAACTTTGAAAGATATCTGCCTGAGCTGCGCAAGTGGACCATACATAACAATGCACAGTACCAGAAATACATAGAGAGACTGAACATCAGCGGACAGCACTTGATGACCGTCGACATGACAACCCGCGAGTACACCTCGCTCAAGGTGCTCACCAAAGTGTTTGGAAAACGCATCGACAGCGGCATGTTCTCCATCACCTTTGGCATCCCATCCGAACACACCGTACTGTCCTATGCTGACAAGCACTGGAAGGCGGGTGAAGAGGTGCTCCTGATGTTACAGGAGGAGCTTATTACCGCTCCTCACGCCACAGTAGAAGCCATCGACGACAACGGTGACTTTGTCTATGCAGACTGGAACATCACAGAGCTACGACGCATAGAGAACTACAAAAAAATACTGGATGGCATCTGCGAGTTTGCCAAAGACTTTGTCCGTCTGTCAGCAGGGCATAAAGTCGACATCAGCTATGAGGATTGCTGGCAACTGATGCTGAACTTTATCGAAATGACAAACTACGGTGACCAGGAGCTATACAAGCGCATATACCACGAAGACGGCATCAACGGAAGGTATACTACCATACAAGAACAAATCAACCTGTTTCACTCCATTCAGGTAAGGAACTACACACCGACTGAGATTGCCACCCTTGAGAAAAGCGTTGCCCGTTACGCAAAGAAAAACGGCAAGCATCTGAAAGCGCTGCGATATGCACTCATCGCACTGGGCGCAGAGACGGCAGCACTGCTGGCACTGCTACTCAACTACCTAATCTGACACTTACACCCAGAACACATGCTCTCCATCATTATCTGCTCCAAATATTCCACCTTGAATCCTGCCTTTGTGCAGAACATCAGCGAAACAGTGGGTACAGACTATGAGATTGTACACATCGACAATTCGCAGCAGCGATACAATATCTTTGAGGCATACAACATAGGTGTTGGACAAGCTAAAGGCGATAAGCTATGCTTGATGCACGAGGACATCGTCTTCCATAGCAACGGATGGGGAAAGGTGGTGGAACGGTACTTGTCTGATGACAAGGTTGGTGCATTAGGAGTTGCGGGCGGGCATGTGATAACAGACCGTCTCGACTGGAGGTTCTACGGATTCGGTAAGATGTATCTCATACAAGGTACAACAACCATAGAGGAGTCTCCACAATACTATACATTCTATCGCCCGATAACAGACGGTAGCGAAGAAGCCATCATTCAAGTGGCAGCAATCGATGGGGTATGGATGTGCTTCCGCAAGGACATCTTTCAGGAGATACACTTCGACGACCACACCTTCCACGATTTCCACCTATATGACTCAGACATCAGCATGCAAGTGAACATGACCGGACACGGTGTATACATCACCTCGGAAATACTGCTTGAGCATCAGTCAGAAGGAACCTTTACAGATGGCTACCGAGAGGCTCTGAAAGCATTTGCAGAAAAGTGGAAGGGTAAGTTTCCCGTTATTAAAGGTATAGAGGTTACTCAACAGCAAATAGACGAGGCCCTCAATAATGCTCAAAGCTATTTTGACAGTCGCTTGCGTCATGACGCTGTTGTCATCGGCCTACGCCAACTATTTGCCAAACGGCGCAAAGGGCTGCCGACCAGAGAGTATACCGCTGAAGAAATAAAACTAATGGATGAATCACTATATCAGTGTTGCCGCATAAGTTTCAAGTACAAACAATTGTCATTCCGAGAATCCTTAAAATTGTTGAGGCACTACCTTCAGATACCATTTGCACAGAGAAAAGCCCTATTGACACGTAAGTTTATATGGTATAGACTACTACGATAATGTGTTTGTTCATTATCGTCAGCCTTTAACTAATGTCAACAACTTATTCTTGACATTCCGCTTGAAGGATTTTGTGGTGAAGTGCTTCTTATAGATGCGACGGGACCTCATGCCCATTCTGGGAAGGGTTGCCTTTAACTTTACAGCCCGGGTAATAGCCCCTGCCAGCGAAACGGGGTCTCCTGCAGATACGACATATCCGTTCACTCCATCTTCTATAAACGAAGCCGTACCGGTATGGTCGCTCACGATGACAGGCTTAGAGAGCATCATGGCCTCCGTACAGACGATGGGCATGGGGTCGTCTAACGATGGGCATAGCAGGATGTCCATACGGCTAAACAAGTCCATAAGTTCTTCGTGTGGCATGGCCTCACAAAGTTCGAGGCATGCTGACTGAGAATCGCTGACCTGTCTATAGATTCTCTCATCCAATGTTCTGCCTACAACATATATTTTCAGTTGACTGCGTATATCGGCAGACAGCAAGTGAAGGCTTTCTACTAAGACATGCTGCCCCTTACGCTTCTCTATTGACCCGAGTGCTGCCTTGTCGCCATTGTGTCAGGCACGAAGTCAGAGGATGTCATCAAGGCCCTGGAGACGATACCTGAGGAGAAGCGTGAGACGGTTACGGAGATAACCCTTGACCTGTCTGACTCCATGCGCAAGATTGTCCGT
>JAGAXW010000056.1 GCA_017847725.1 Prevotella sp. | reverse complement strand
TACATCACGCCATGTGGCTTCAAAGTCGCCCGTATACCAAGGGTCTGCAACTTCGCGATGACTGCCGGTGTACTCCATGAGCATGTGTATCTTGTTGTCAGGATCGCCGCCACAGATGCGCATCATGTTGCGTATGTTTCGGTCGTCCATGCCGATTATCAAGTCAAAACGGTCGTAGTCGGCGCGTGTCAGCTGACGTGCTGTCTTGCCATGACAGGAAATGCCGTGTTCGGCGAGTTTCCTACGTGCTGGCGGATAGACGCCGTTGCCTATCTCCTCGGTAGAGGTGGCAGCAGACTCTATATAGAACTGTTCGGTTACGCCGGCCTTGTCGACCAGGTATTTCATGACGAACTCTGCCATCGGGGAACGGCAGATGTTGCCGTGACAGACGAAGAGGATGCGGTGCTTCATAACGTGTGAATCTCAAAATTTAACGACGATTTCCTCGTGGGCAGGGATGTGTATTTTCTTCTTGTCCACATAGAGCCTACCCTCGCTGTCACAGGTGGAGTCTATCTTGACATAGTTCCGGTTCATATAGACATGGATGATGCCACGTGGGGTGGGCACGGTGCCTTGCATCCATTCCAGGTCGCCTAATACAGGGCGTACCTCGTATTCCTCATAGCCCGGTTTTGTGGGGCGTACCCCCAGATAATATTTGCCTAAGAGGTAGATGGGTGATGCCCCCCAGGCATGACAGAGTGACTTGCCATACGGACGGCCGTACATGGCGAGATGTTGCGTGCCCGTCTCGGAAGGAACATATTTTTCCCAAAAAGAGGTGGCTCCCTCGTTTAGCATGCCGCCCCAGTAGTCGCGTATCTCCTGTAGCACTTGCGTCTGCAATCCGGCCATGCAAAGAGTTTCCAACTCGTAGAACCGCATATAGGGCGTGGTGATGGGGTCGATGTCGGTGTTGAGCATGACGTTCTGCATGATGGCATGTTGCTCGTCGGCATCGCTAAGACCATACAGGATGGCAAACATATTGGGGAACTTGGTGATGTGAGGATTCATCTGTCCGTCTTCAATGGCATGAAGGTAGGCTTGCTGTCCGTTGTCCCAGAAGGTGTTTCGGATGTACTGGCGTAGCGACGTGGCCAGGGACTCGTATCTCTCTGAGGAATGGCCGGTGAGCTGTCCGCAACGAGCCATCGTCTCCAGTGCCTTGCAGAAGAGTATCTGCTCGAAACAGAGGATGCCGCGCTTGTGCATGGGGAAGTCTACCCAGTCGACGAATATCCAGTCGTCGGGTTGTCCCTCGGCCATGCCCTCGGCATTGGTGCGTGAGAGTACGTAGTCCATGAGCGTGACCATGCGTGGCCACATCTCGCGCACAAAATCCTTATCGCCAGTATATTCATAGTAGTCTCCTATGGACTTGAACCAATAGAAGGTATAGTCCATGATGGTATTGATATGTGCTGTTACCGGGTCTTTACCGCGTAGCTGACGGATGGTACGTTTGACACATTCCGTATCGAAGCGCAGGTAGTAGTTCATGAGGTACGACTGAATGGCGTCGCCCGACCAGGTCCATCGGTCGCGCTTGATACCGTCCATGAAGAACTCGCGGGTGGTGAGGTCCATGGTATAGGCAGCCACTTGCCAGATGTCGTTGATGAGCTTGTCGTTGCACTGGAAGGTGCCGCTGTGAGTCACGTCCTGTGGGGCATACTCGTAGTCCATGAGCACATCGTCGAAGCTGGCACCCTCTTCCTTCTCAATATATACGTAGCGAAAAGCTTTGCTCTCTGGAGCGTCACCCTCGTGGAGTATGTCGAGCGTCTCACAGTGTTCTTTGTCCTGAGCCTCTTCTGCGCTTTCACCGTAGTAGACGTGTACGGTGCCTTTGAGTCCCATGATTCTTAGATATCCGAAGGTCTCGCATCCAAAGTCGAAGAGGTCGCCCTGCCTGCTGACGGGGCGCATCTCGCTACGTTTCAACCTGTACTGTGATGGTGGCGTGTCGGCCCTGTCGAAGTTCCATGAGGCAGCCGGTACGTAGATGCCGGAACCATGAGCAACCCCATTCTCGTCAATCCATAGCTTGTCCTCGTATGTGACCAGCCAACTGGAGTCGGTCTTTATCGTCGTACCGTCAATGAAAAGGGTTGGTGGCGTGACCTGGTTCCATATTTTGATGTTCAGCTTGTGGTCGCCTTTTGGTATGACAAAGGTGTTGTCAGGATATTGCAGCTTACCGTCGATGGCTAAGTTGTACTGCCCCTCGCAGGCAATGGTGATCGTCTCTTCCTTCTCGAGTGAGAAAGTCTTGGAGAACTCTACCGTTACGTAGTGAGAGTCTTGTTTCCAGAACGGTGGGAACATGGCACCGCGCTCTGTGCGACGGTTGTTGAAAATGTTGCCCAGCCATATCTCGAAATCGCCGGGATACCAAATCCATGTAGCTTTGTTGGATGTCATATAATATATGGTGTTATTGAATGTTCAGGCACATCAGGCAACGTTGAATCATTATCTATTGTTTGCCGGCGCTTTTCTTGATACTTCCGTCTACCTGCGGTCCGTTGTTCTGCCAGGTGTTACCAGGCCCGTTGGCGTTCTTCAGAAATTTCTCCGTGGGAGTCCAGTTGTCGCGGATGGTGATGTTGCTACTGCCTTCGTCCGTATAAAGGTAGAACCAGTGGTTGGGGTCGTGTACATAGCTGGGCGAGGCAATGTCGCGGACAACGTTCTCGCTGATGACCGTTCCTGGCTGGTTGCCTAAGGTATAGATGCCGGCACAGTCGTACATGTGCTGGGCATAGTTGTAGATGAGATTGGCGTGTACCTTGTTGTCCTTCATGCAAACCAGGTCACGGTTCCATCCCCAGCCAAGGCTGATACCTGTATAGGATACGTCATGGATGGTGTTGTGCTCTATGTTGATGCCGCTGACGTAGCCTGCACAGATGGCGACGCAGCCCCAATCCTCGTTGGTTACGTCGTAGAACTCAGACTGCGCTACGGTCTGCCCGGTGCATACTTCACGAAAGTCGGTCGGCTGGTAGGGAAGGTGGGTCTCCAGTCCCTCTGGTGAGAACGAACCGCAGACGTAGCCGTTCATCGCGATGTCGGTGAAGACGCAGCGTGCGGTCTCGCCGCCACGACACCCGACGATATAGTCTAAGCCAGAGCCTCCCAGATGTTCGAAGCGGCAGTCCGTAAAACAGCAATTGTCGGTGTGACGTAGTTCGACGGCGGCATTGGCACGCCCCAGCCAGCCCTGATTGTCTAATTTGTGATTGTTTGGCCGGTCTATCTGCGGCCGTAGTTTATAGGCTTCGGTCAGGTACATACCGGCTTGCAGCGGTACGTGTCCTTTGTAGCTGGGACGCATCCATGTGGTATGGCTGAACGTGATACCCTTGATGGTGATGCCACGCACGGGCCGTTCTGCCGTTCCTGTCAGTGTCACCAGTGTCTCCATAACGGGTACTACGGCATCGAGCCCTTTGTCTTCACCAGGGCGCGGCATATAGTAGATCTGATGGGTACGGATGTCGTGATACCACTCTCCCGGCTCGTCAAGTAATTCCTTGGCATTGGTAAGGTAGAAGGGCGAGGGATGCTTTGTGTCAGGTGTCATGGGCGAAGGCCAGGGATGCATGAACTGGATGGGGCCTTCGGGATTATGGAAGCGGATGGCTGCGGAGTCTCCTTCTATGGATATGTTCTTGATGCGGAGGTTAGAGGTACACCACATCTCGTGAAGCACCATTTCCGCATAGGGGGCTTTCAGGATTTTCCGTACGGACTCTTTCGGCACCCATAGCACGTGGCGTCGCTTGTCGTACGTAAGGATGCGGTGCATTTGCTCGAAGTCCATGACGTCGCGAGCCCTGACAGCCTTCCGGCCATTGACCCACAGTTGGCGAAAGTCGATGGGCCGCCCGTTAAAGTCAGGCACGTCGGCTACGAGCAGCTTACCTTGGCGCTTCCATCCTGTGACGGGTATCCCTCCGCTGATGACAGCATGCTCCCCAGTGATGGTAAGGCCACTGTCTTCCGGGCGCAGGCGCAGAGGCTCATAGAGCCGGTAAGTACCTGCACTGAGGTGGATGGTGACCTCTGTGGCTTGTCCCAGGCGCCGCATCTCGCGTGCTTTACGGACGGCATCGGTAAGCGACGAATCGGGAGTAATCCGAATGTCGGCAGCACTGCAGTTTACTGCGACGATTGCAAAAAATAAAAAAATGACTTTTCTCAGTTTAAAGACTTTCATCCTTTTCATACGTGTTTGTTGTTATTGGATAGTTCGGCCTTCAAGAAGCGTGGTGTATAGCCCTTCTTGCTTTTTGCCACTTGTTCGGGAGTGCCTGTCGACAGCACTGTGCCACCGCCACGACCACCTTCGGGCCCCATGTCGATGATATGGTCGGCCAGTTTGATGACGTCGAGATTGTGCTCAATGACAATGACAGTGTTGCCACGGTCTACCAACTTCTGCAGTACATCCATCAGGATGCGGATGTCTTCGAAATGTAGACCCGTGGTGGGCTCGTCTAAAATGTATAGCGTCTTGCCTGTATCCTTCTTGGAGAGTTCGGTAGCCAGCTTGACACGTTGGCTCTCGCCACCGGAAAGGGTCGTTGAGGACTGTCCGAGTTTGATGTATCCCAGTCCGACGTCCTGGATGGTCTTTATCTTGCGCAGGATGTCGGGAACGTTCTCAAAGAATTCAACGGCCTGATTGATGGTCATGTCGAGTACGTCGGCAATGGACTTTCCCTTGAAGCGCACTTCCAACGTTTCACGATTGTATCGCTTGCCGTGACAGGTTTCGCAAGGCACCTGAATGTCGGGGAGGAAATTCATCTCGATGGTCTTGTAGCCGTTTCCGCCACAGGTCTCGCAACGTCCGCCCTTGACGTTGAAAGAGAAACGGCCGGGCTTGTAACCGCGTATCTGCGCCTCGGGCAGGTTGACAAAAAGACTACGGATGTCAGAGAACACGCCCGTATAGGTGGCCGGATTGCTGCGTGGCGTACGGCCAATAGGGGTCTGGTCGACATTGACTACTTTGTCGATATACTGCAAACCGTCAATGCTGTCGTAGGGCATGGGTTGCTGCAGTGAACGGTAAAAGTGCTTGGAGAGGATAGGGTAGAGCGTCTCGTTGATGAGTGTCGACTTTCCGGAGCCGCTGACGCCTGTTACCACAATCAGCTTGCCGAGTGGAAACTCCACGTCAATGTTCTTCAGATTGTTGCCTCTGCACCCGTGTAGTACCAGTAAGTGCCCGTTGCCTTTGCGGCGCTGTCGGGGAATCTCAATCTGCAGTTCGCCGTTAAGATACTGGGCTGTGAGCGTCTGCTGCTGCATCATCTTGTCGATAGTACCTTGGAATACTACTTCGCCCCCCTTGCGTCCCGCCTTAGGCCCAATGTCAACAAGGTAGTCGGCATTGAGCATCATGTCGCGATCATGCTCCACGACAATGACTGTATTGCCAATGTCGCGCAACTCCTTTAGCGATTTGATGAGTCGGTCATTGTCGCGCTGATGCAGTCCTATGCTGGGCTCGTCGAGGATATAGAGCACGTTTACCAATTGCGAGCCTATTTGGGTGGCCAGTCGAATACGCTGGCTCTCGCCTCCAGAAAGGGAGGCCGACTGGCGATTGAGCGCCAGGTAGTCGAGGCCTACTTCGAGCAGGAAGTCAAGTCGGGTGCGTATCTCCTTCAGTATTTCTGAGGCAATCTGCTGTTGCTGGTTGTCGAGGTGAGATGCTGCCTCGTCGAGCCATTGGCGCAATTCCGATAAGTCCATATTGGCCAGTTCGGAGATGTTCTTGTCCCAAATCTTATAGGACAGCGCTTCGCGGTTGAGGCGCAGCCCCTTACATTCCGGACATTCACATTCGGCCAGAAACTGGTCGGCCCATTTCTGGCCACTGGCACTGTCGTCATGGTCGATGACTGAGCGCAGGTATTTGACGACGCCGTCGTAGTCGACGAAATAGTCACTCGATGTGTGTACCAGTTCCTTGTCGATGCGTACACTCTCGAGTGAACCGTATAGAATCTCGTTCAGCGCCTCTTCAGGGATGTCGTCCACACGGGTCTTCAGGTCGCACTCATATCTGTGCAGGATGGCATCAATCTGCCAGAATATCATCTGGTTCTTATATTTACCGAGGGGTACGATGGCACCGTCGTGGATAGATAATTTGCGGTTGGGAATTACCTTGTCGAGGTCTATCTCGTTGATGTATCCCAGTCCCTTACAGCGCGGACAGGCACCCTGTGGCGAGTTGAAGGAAAAAGTATTGGGGGCAGGGTCGCTATAGGAGATGCCTGTTGTGGGACACATCAGTCTGCGCGAGAAATATTTTGTTTCGCCAGTCTCGTGGTCCATCAGCATTACCAGACCGTCGCCTTGTTTCATGGCCATCTGTACGCTCTTCTTCAGACGCTCGCCAGGCTCCTTGCCTTGACCGACAGGAGGAAGGCTCAGCCGGTCTATGACCACCTCGATGTCATGGTTCTTGTAACGATCCACTTTCATGCCGCGGACTATCTCCTGCACCTCACCATCGACACGTACATTTAGATAGCCCTTGCGGCGCATGCTTTCGAAAAGCTCGCGATAGTGTCCCTTGCGACTGCGTACGACAGGCGCCAGAATGAGTATCTTGCGTCCTTGGTAGTCGTGCGTTATCATGTCTATGACCTTCTCCTCCGTGTATTTGACCATTGGCTCACCTGTAGCATAGCTATAGGCTTTTCCTGCACGTGCAAAGAGCAGGCGCAGGTAGTCATAGACCTCAGTCGTGGTGCCTACGGTGGAACGGGGGTTCTTGTTGGTGGTCTTCTGCTCAATGCTGATAACAGGCGACAGTCCTGTTATCTTGTCGACGTCAGGGCGCTCCATGCCACCCAGAAAATTGCGCGCGTATGCCGAAAATGTCTCAATATAGCGGCGCTGGCCCTCTGCAAAGATGGTATCGAAAGCTAAGGATGACTTGCCGCTGCCGCTGAGTCCCGTAATGACAGACAGCGAGTGGCGAGGAATCTCTACATCGACATTCTTGAGGTTGTGTACACGAGCCCCAAAAACTTGTATCTTGTCATCGTTGTTCATTGCCGCTCTCCACTTTGTTAAAATCGCGCAGAAGATTGACGTCGCGACGGATGTTGTATTCGATACCGTCTGCACCACGGGCCTTCACGTAGACATAATAGGTGCCGTCTTTGACGGGGCGCCCGTGGTAGGTCCCGTCCCAGCCGCTCGTGATATCTGTCCATTCGTAGAGCTTCTGGCCATATCGGTTGAAGATGTAGGCATGGAACTCTACGATACTCTTGTAGTTTTTCTTAGCCTTGTATATATCATTAATGTCGTCACCGTTGGGCGAGAAAGCGTTGGGCATCTCCAAAAGGCTTTCACTGATGGTGATGGTGATACTGGCCGACTGTACAACCTCGTTGTCTTGCATCACCTGTAGCGTGACAACGTTTTGACCGGCCATCGTGAAGGTGAAGTCAATGTCCTGTTCATAGCGCGTGAGGTTAAGTCCTGCGGTGGTATTACGGATGTGCCATTCAATAGATGCGCCAGGGTCGAGACTTGACGGGTTTGAGGCGAATTTAACGTAAAGTGGCGCCTCGGCGGTGATGTCGCCAGAAGTTGTCACGCTTTTCCCCTCCTTATCCGTATAGGTGGCTTCGAGAGTAATGTCGGCATATACCGATACAGACAAGGACAGAATGACAAACAGAGTTAAAATTTTTCTTAAATTCATTTTGTTATGCGAATATTTTTGCAAATTTAGCGAAAAAAGTAGATTTACCGCATCTTTTTTTGTAATTTTGTAGCGCAAAAGCGAAAAATTAACCGATTATGAAGCGAATATTTAGATATTTCTTTCTCTTGACAATCTTCTCATTTGCCGTGCAGACAGTATGTGCACAAGTACAGACATATAAGAAGTTGCATCAGGTGAAGCGTAAGGAGACCGTCTTCGGCATCGCCCGTGAGAACGGCATTACCATAGAAGAATTGATTAAGGCCAATCCGGAAATGAATACGCCTGGCTATGAGCTGAAGAAGGGTGACTATATCAGGATTCCTTTTCCGTCGGGTGAGAAGCAGGTCGTCCATGCTGCACCTGCGGTACAGCCCATGCGGCAAGCGGCCCAGACACAGAAAGACGGTACTGACCTGCGTCAGCGAACCATTCGTGTGGGCGTTATGCTGCCCTTGCATATAGACAATGGAGACGGAAAGCGGATGCTTGAGTATTATCGGGGCGTGTTGATGGCCTGTGACAGTTTGAGGGCCAATGGCATCTCTACTGACGTTCGTGCCTGGAATGTGGCTGAGGATGCAGATATCAATAAGGTACTCAAAGACCCCAATGCAGCACGCTGTGACTTGATAATCGGTCCGTTGTATAGCAAGCAGCTGAAGGCATTGAGCGACTTTGCCGAGACACATGGTATCCGTGTCCTGATTCCTTTCTCCGTCAATTCACAGGAGATATACAACAATGCGAATCTCTTTCAGGTATTTCAAAATGGGTATGTGCTGAACCATGCCTATAGCTACCGCTTCCGCCAGCTTTTTAAAGATTGCCATCCTGTCATCATTGATTGTAATGACAGCACCAGTACCAAGGGCGGCTTTACCACTACCTTGCGTCGCAAGTTTGAGCAGGAGAGCGTATCCTATTCGGTGACGAACCTGCGGGCTGACGAGTCAGTGTTTAAGAAGAGCTTCTCTACCACGAAACGTAATGTCGTCGTGCTGAATACCAGCCGTTCGGCTGAGTTGAATGTTGCTTTTGCCAAGCTGAGCGGCCTTCAGATGACTACCCCCGGCATCCTGATTTCTATGTTCGGCTATCCGGAGTGGCTTATGTACACACATTCACACCTGGACAACTTTTACAAGTTCGATGTATATATACCCTCTACCTATTATATGAGTCCGCTGTCGAGCCGTGCCGAGCGTTTCAAACAGAAGTACCGCTGGAATTTCCACCAAGATATGCAGAGCTACCATCAGCGTTTTGCCGTGACGGGTTTCGACCATGCCTATTTCATGATAAAGGGATTGCACATGTATGGTTCTCATTTTACGGGAGCTGCCGGAATGGTGGGTTATACCCCTATTCAGACTCCGCTCCACTTTGAACGCCTTGGCAATGGAGGCCTGCAGAACAGGGCCTTGCTCTTTGTGCACTATACGACGGACAATAAGATAGAAACCCTCAATTTCTGAGTTTATGAAACGTGGTCTTTTAGTCTTGCTATTACTGATCCCAATGCTCTTGAGGGCGCAGGTGGGTGAATACCGTACAGACTTGGCTGTGGGAGTCAGTGGTGGCTATATGATGAGTACCGTAGGTTTTGTTCCTGATGTTCCGCAGAATATGTTGGGCGGAATGACGGGAGGACTGACGGTTCGATACACTTGCGAGAAATATTTCAAAAGCATTTGTGCCATTGTGGCTGAGGTGAATATCGCCAAGACGGGTTGGAAGGAGAATATCAAGGATATTGACGGTCAGTCTGTCTATTATGCCAGTGACGTCAATCGGTCTAATCCGTTAGCTTATGAGCGCCACCTCACTTATGTGCAGATGCCATTCATGGCCCGACTGGGATGGGGCCGCGAGCGAAAGGGATTTCAGGCTTTTATTCAGCTGGGACCACAAATCGGCTTCCTCTTGGGTGAGTCGACCAAGTCAAACCTTATTAGTGGCGCAGCTATGGCTAACGAGCGTGCTTCTGTTGTCGTGGCGCAGGACACCATGGCTGTCGAGAAGAAGTTCGACTATGGTATCGTTTTTGGCGGTGGTCTCGAATTCTCGCACCGCAAGCTGGGCCATTTTATCGTGGAGGGTCGCTATTATTATGGTCTTGGCGATATTTACAGAAACTCGAAGAGCGACTTCTTCGGACGCAGCAATTTTGGTCAGATAGTCATTAAGGCAACATATCTGTTCGACATTATCAAAACTAAAAACGATAAAATTAAATAATTAAGTTATGTTCAAGAATCATCCTAAAGGCCTGTTGCAGGCCGCACTGAGTAACATGGGCGAACGCTTCGGTTACTACATCATGAATGCCGTGCTGGTACTGTTCCTCTGTTCTAAGTTCGGACTTTCCGACGAGACGAGTGGCGTTATCTACTCTTGTTTCTATGCCGGTATCTATGTGTTGAGTCTGGTGGGCGGTATCATCGCCGACCGAACCCAGAACTACAAGGGTACCATCATGACAGGCCTTATCATCATGGCCTCCGGCTATGTCATCCTGAGTGTACCTATCCTGGCCACGGCGGGTAACATCTCGTGGCTGTTACCCCTGACGTGTATAGCGCTGTTCCTGATAGCATTTGGTAACGGACTGTTCAAGGGCAACCTACAAGCCATCGTTGGACAGATGTATGACAACTTCGAGGCTGAGGCAGCCAAGAAGGGTGAGGAAGCGCTACGCATAGCCAAGGGCCAGCGTGACTCAGGTTTCCAGATATTCTATGTGTTTATCAATGTCGGCGGATTAGTCGCCCCCTTCGTGGCTCCGATGCTGCGTTCATGGTGGCTGAAAGTCAATGGGCTGACCTACGACGCATCGCTGCCTGCCCTGTGCCACAAGTACATCAACGAAGGAACTTCAATGTCGGCCGATGCTATGCAAAACCTGAAGGAACTGGTGGAAAAGGTGGGAGGTTCTACTGCCGATTTGGGCACTTTCTGCTCTCAGTATCTGGATATCTTCAATACGGGCATTCACTACTCGTTCATCGCCTCAGTATTGGCCATGCTGATTTCTCTGGTCATCTTCATCGTATCTCGTGGCATGTTCCCTACGCCGGGTAAGAAGGAGGCTGCACAGGTGGTTGAGTATACTGAAGAAGAGAAGCAGACGATGGCAAAGGAAATCAAACAGCGTATGTTTGCCTTGTTTGCCGTGTTGGGTATCGCTGTGTTCTTCTGGTTCTCGTTCCACCAGAACGGCATGTCGCTATCGTACTTTGCCCGTGACTTCGTGGTGACAGATACAATTGCTCCCGAGATATGGCAGGCTGTCAACCCGTTCTTTGTCATTGTGTTGACACCCGTCATCATGTGGATTTTCTCGACGCTGACCCGTGCTGGTCGTGCGATTTCTACTCCGCGTAAGATTGCCTATGGTATGGGTATTGCCGGACTGGCTTATCTCTTCCTCGCTGTATACTCCATGATACAGGGCTATCCTTCGGCAGAGGAGTTCAAGGCACTGGGTGATGCGGCCAAGGCAGGTCTGAAAGCTGGTCCTTGGGTACTCATCGTCGTCTACTTCTTCCTGACCGTTGCAGAGTTGTTTATCTCGCCGCTGGGCTTGTCGTTCGTGTCGAAGGTGGCACCGAAGCATCTGCAAGGCTTGTGTCAGGGCTTGTGGCTGGGTGCTACGGCTGTGGGCAACCTGCTGTTGTGGATTGGTCCGCTGATGTACAACAAGTGGCCTATCTGGGAGTGCTGGGCTGTGTTCCTTATCGTATGTCTCATCTCCATGGGTGTCATGTTTGGCATGGTGAGGTGGCTGGAACGGGTAACCAAGTAATTGCGGATGGTACTGGGCCTGCTCCTTGTCTCTTGGTTCACGCTTGTTGAACTGAATTGCGAGAATCTGTTCGACTGCAAACACGACTCGCTGAAGCAAGACACGGAGTGGCTGCCTGACGGACAACGTCGTTGGTCTCCTGCTCGATATTGGCGAAAGCAAAACCATATCGGGCAGGAGATTCTTTCGTGTCAGGAAGATGGAGTGCCAGACCTCGTGGCATTGGTAGAGGTGGAAAATGATTCCGTCCTTTTCGACCTGACTCGTCGATCTCTGCTGCGTCATGCTGGGTATCACTTTCTGATGACGTGTTCTCCCGATGTGCGTGGCATCGACGTGGCGTTGCTTTATCAGCCTACCTCCTTTAAACCTATCTGCTACGATTATTTGGAGATAGTGCCCTTCAAGGACATGCGCCCCACGCGAGACATCCTCTACGTACAAGGAATCACTGTTATGGGTGACACCCTCCATGTCTATGTAGTGCATGCCCCCAGCCGATATGGAGGCGAGCGTCATTCACGTCCCAACAGACAGTTGGTGGTCGACCGCCTATTAGCACATGTGCGGCTGTTGCCCAAAGATGCTCATGTTGTCGTTGCAGGTGACTTCAACGACGATGCTGACAGCCCTGTGCTGCAAAGTGTCACCGCAGCCAGCTTGTGCCATGTCACGCGTGATGCCCGAGGCTTGAATGGGGCTCCGGCTACTTATCGCTATCAGGGGCGTTGGCAGAGCATCGACCATGTCTTTGTGTCGCCAAGTTTGTTGGGTAGTGTTAAACAGACGTACGTCAACGATGCTCCTTTCTTGTTAGAGGAAGACAAGCGATATGGTGGTGTCAAACCGTTCCGTACTTTTAATGGTCTCCGCTATCAACGTGGTTTCAGCGACCACTTGCCGCTGGTGGTACGTTTTCGTATGAAATAAGGGCAGAAAAATTTTTTTATTCCAGAAAAACTTGCTATCTTTGCAACGTTCTTGTGGGATGCCTCATAACGAAGCGTCGAAAACAGGAACACATATTGATGGAAAAGCGTTTATCTAACGCTTTGTTCTTGGCTGTCTGAATCTCGCAAATTCAACTACTGTCAAGGAGCAAAGCAACGATAGATGCCTGTGGAATATGATATATGCCTTCCGACTGGTGTCGGGTGGAATAGTTGCTTATATGTTCATATTTAGCTGGGCTCTACGTTGCTCGTTCTACAGTAGTGGGCAATGCGAGAGCCTTGGACAGCGGGACGAGTGACAGATCGGAGCCCCGCTTTTTTATTGGTATGTCAGCATGAATACAAGAACTATAATTAAACGAGAAATCCTATAGGGGCCGTAGGATGCTGACATTTAAGCCATGCATGTAGGAAAGAGAGTTAGAGAAGTATTAGACGAGCAGGGACGGTCTGCCAGCTGGCTGGCCTCAAAGATTCCATGTGAGCGTACAAATATGTATGATATCTTCAAGCGAAAGGATGTCTCCGTAACAATGCTCTATCGTATATCCACTATTTTGGGACACGATTTCTTCCGCGAAATCTCCGACGAATTACATTCGCAGTATGCCGAGACTTCGCCTTATTCACTGGCTCCCATGGCGAAAGGTGAGTAATAAAGAACGTGAAAAATCCATTTCGGATTTTTCACGTTCCTGTTTTTATGTGATTGAGCTTTACCACTTGATGTTGGGCTCTTCCAGTCCGATACCTTTCTTCTTGTCTACAACTTTCAGTACAAGACCGAGAATGAGGGCTGCAACACCCAGACATGCCAGCATGATGAGTGGAGCGGTATAGTCGAGTTCCGTGGGACTGGTTCCTTCAGGGTTGGTGGCGTCAAGCACCTTGCCGATGAGTAGGGGGAAGAGCCACAGACCGATGTTCTGAATCCAGAATATCAGTGCGTAGGCAGAACCGATAACCTTGGCATCGACTAACTTGGGAACGCTGGGCCACAGCGATGCAGGTACCAGTGAGAACGAGGCGCCTAACACCAGAATGGTGGCGTATGCGATAATGATGCCTCCCGCAACACTTCCCTTGAACATAGGTAGTATGAAGGCAAACGTGAGATGGCAGCCAATGAGCAGTAGCGAACCCAGAATGAGCATTGACACTGCTTTGCCGTGGTGGTCGAGGTAAGAGCCAAGAATAGGGGTGATAAGTACGGCCAACAGGGGGAACACGGCGAAGATGCTCTCTGCCGTCTGGCGCATAAAGCCCATATAGCAGTAGCAGATGAGGGCGGCGATGCTGATGGCTAAGAGACCGAATTTCTTGACGCTGTCTTTCTGGAAGTTCGAAGCGAAACCTGCAACGGCCACTATGAGCATGGTAATATACTGTACGATGGTGACTTCGGCGCTTGACCAGAACGAGTCGGCATCAGGGGCCACAAGCGTTAGGTTGCATTGTAGCATGTTGACGGCATACTTCTGGAAGGGGAATATAGCTGAATAGTACAGCACACAGAGTAATGCTACGAGCCAGAATCCGCTGTCAGTCAGAATGCGTCCAATATCCGATATTTTGAACGGATCGTCCTTCTCTTCAGCCTCGCCAGTCTGTGCATCGAGCTTCTGGTCCATGACGAAATACACGATGGTCATGATGAGGGCAATGCACATCAGTACGACACCGAAGGCTACGCTGCGACTGACGCTCACTTCACCACCCAGGCGGGCGAAGAAGGGCGAGAAAATCATACAGGTGGCAACACCTAGACGTGCCAGTGCCATCTCTGAACCCATGGCCAGCGCCATCTCACGTCCCTTGAACCATTTTACGATACCACGACTTACCGTGATACCGGCCATCTCACAGCCACAGCCGAAAATCATGAAGCCACAGGCTGCAAATTTGGCTGAGGCAGGCATGCCTTCGTAGAAGGGGGAGACACCCAACTCGTCGAATACGGGAATGTAGTTGAGGTGAGTATTGAACCAAGTCTCCAGTCCGCTGCCCACAAATGCCTCGCTAACGGCATACCACTTGATGGTGGCACCCACGAGCATTACGGCTGCTGACAGTACGGCAGTGAAACGAACACCCATCTTGTCAAGGATGATACCGGCAAAGATGAGGAAGAAGGCAAAGACGTTGAGGAATACCTCAGAACCCTGCATGGTGCCGAAAGCGGTAGAGTCCCATCCACGGGTCTCCTGCATCAGGTCCTTAATGGGAGAGAGAATGTCCATGAAGATGTAGCTACAGAACATGGCCGTAGCAAGCAGCAACAGGGCAGTCCATCTCATCGCTGCGCTGTCGCGCAGCGTCTTTTGAATCTGTTGTGTCATTTTATTTTAACCATTTTTTAAGAAAATCGAAGAAGGTGCGCTGCCAAAGAATACCGTTCTGGGGCTTCAGCACCCAGTGATTCTCGTCGGGGAAGATGAGCAGCTCGGCAGGAATGCCGCGCAGACGAGCGGCGTTGAAAGCTCCCATGCCTTGGTTGTAGACGATGCGGTAGTCTTTCTCGCCATGAATGCAGAGAATGGGCGTATCCCACTGGTCGACAAAGCGGTGGGGAGAATTCTCGTAGGTCTTGGCAGCCCTTGGTGAGTAGTTGTCGCGATTCTTGTTCCAATAGGCATCGTCGTACTCCCAGTTAGAGAAAAATACCTCTTCCGTGTCAGTGTACATCGACTCCAGATTGAAGGCACCGTCATGGGCGATGAAGGCCTTGAAGCGCTTCTGATGGTGACCGGCCAGATAGTAGACGGAGAATCCGCCAAACGAGGCTCCTACGGCACCAAGCCGATCCTTGTCGACAAATGGAAGGTTCTGTGCGGCATCGTCAATGGCCGCCAGATAGTCGTTCATGCATTGGCCTGTCCAGTCACCACTAATTTCCTCTTTCCATTGTTGTCCGAAACCAGGAAGTCCTCGACGGTTAGGTGCCACGACAACATAGCCGTTGGCCGCCATCATCTGAAAGTTCCATCGGTACGACCAAAACTGGCTGACAGGCGACTGAGGACCGCCCTCGCAGAACAGCAGGGTGGGATACTTCTTGCCCTCTTCGTAATTGGCCGGAAGCATAATCCAAACCAACATCTTCTTGCCGTCTGTGGTTGTGACCCAGCGCTGCTGCATCTTTCCGAAGGTGAGCTGGTCGAGGATATGCTTGTTCTCAAATGAAATCTGTTCTATTTTGGTCTTCTCGATGTTTTTGCCAGGTGTCACCATATAGATGTCGGTAGGTGCAGAGAGGCTCTGGCGTGTGGCCAGTATGCGGCGTCCGTCATTGGCCAGTTGCAGTGATGTCCAGTCAGCCCAGTTCTCCGTGAGCTGTTTAACCTTTCCGTCCATATTGGTGCTGTACATATTAACACATCCGTGCCATACACTCAAAAAGTAGAGGTCGGCGCTCTTGTCCTTCTCAGGTGCCCAGCAGAAGGCGTCGACATCGCTGTCCCAGTCTTTTGTGACATATATTTTGGCTCCTGTTTCGCGGTCGTATACGCAGAGCTGGTTCCAGTCCGACTCATAGCCATTGCGTGCCATCGTCTGCCATGCAATGTGTTTCCCGTCGGGCGAATATTGCGGATTCTGGTCGTAGCCGGCGTGGTAGAGACGGGCTCCATAGCTCACGGGCTGTTCGTTGAGAGTGTGTGTCGGGTCCATCTTCGGCTGTACATAGCCTTCGGGCTTGCAGATGTTTTTGGTCTTGCGCGTACTTATATTATATACGAAGATGTCAGAGTCGGTAGATATGGCATAATTCAGGCCTTTCTGCTTGCGGCAGGTGTAGGCTATCTCCTTCGAGTCGGGGCTCCATGCCAACTGCTCGATGCCGCCAAACGGCTCCATCGGACATTCGTAGGGCTCACCTTCAAGCAAATCCGTGGCATCGTCGGCAATGACATAGTCACTGACACTACAGAGGAATGGATGCTGGATGCTTTCTACATAGTGGTCCCAGTGGCGATACATCAGGTCGGTCACGCGACGTCCGGTGGCTTTGGGCAGGTCGTCGGGATTCTTTTGTATGATGTCATGGAATGGAAGGCTCTTGACGATGATAATCTTAGTGCGGTCGGGTGAGAACTTAAAGCCCTCCACCTTACCGCTGGTTTTTGAGAGCTGGCGACGGTCGGTTCCGTCGGCCTTCATGCACCACACCTCGCCGCCCGTAGCGAAAGCTATGGTCTTGGCGTCAAGCCATGTCGGGTCTGTCTCGTTCTTGCTGCCGGTAGTCAGTTGGCGTTGGTTTTTGCCGTCGGCATCCATGATGCATATGACATGGTGGCTTTTGTTCTGCTTCACGCTGTAGTAGCCTACCTGGTAGACTACCTGTCGCCCGTCGGGCGAGGCCGCTACGCTGCTGATGCGCCCCATGGCCCATAAGGCCTCGGGTGTCATCATGCGACTGTTCAGTTTGATGTTACTCTTTCCAATCACGTCGGTTCCTTGTGCTTTCGTGGAGACGATGACCGTCAGGGTCAATGCCGCCATCCATAGTAATTTTTTCATTTCTGTAGATATTTTGCGGATGCAAAGGTACGAAAAGTTGGGCGCAGTACAAAGAGAAATTATCCTATTTTTCAATTTTCTACGCTTATTTTGTTATGGAAAAGATAAAAACATATCAATAATTTTTGTATCTTTGTAGCACTTTAGGTAACCAAAGACTATATGATGACAAGAAAGTGCATTGGTGCTTGGGTGATGGCAGTTGCAGTGATTGTAGGTTTTGAGTCGTGTAGCAGCCACCGTACAAAAGAATGGAAACATAGTCAGATAGACAGTCTGACGGCTGTGGTTTATAACTATATGGGCGAAGCTCCCGATAGTGCTCGAATGTTGATTGACAGCCTCGAACACTCGGGTGCTTATTCTGAAGCGCTGGCTAATGTCCGTCGTGCCCAGCTTTATTCGGAGCAGTATCAGCCCCGTCTGTCAGAGCTGTATGCACAGCGGGCGCTCAAGGATAAGAAACTGAGGCGGGAGAACCCCAATGTCTACTATTTTGCCTATAACCTGCTTATCAATTCAGCACAGAACGTCAATAATACGGAGAAGGCACTGGCTTATGCCACAGAGGCCATGGCGAAAGCTCATGCCGACGACGGAAAGGAAGCCAGGGAGTATGAGCCTGATTTCCTGTCAAGCATTGGTCTCAGCCAGTTTAAGTTGAATCGCAACAAAGAGGCGAACAAGAGCCTCGAGCGGGCATTTGAGATGTATGAGGCGATATTGGTCGACGCAAAAAGCTTTACATGGTTCTATCCTGAGTTTATGATGACCGTGGATGCGGTTACAAATAATGTCGCTTCAGATAGTGTCAGACTGGCCATGGGATGGCTCGACCGCCTACAGCAAAGCTATTACAGAACGGTGAGTGCCAAGGATATTCCGCCACATGTCAAGGATAATTGTACGGCTGAATTCGAGTTGACACAGGCCCGACTCTATGCGGCGGCATACCAGTTTAGGAATGCAGCGCGCCACTATCAGGCGTTTCGTGCCACCGATTATGCCCATACGTTAATTGGTAAGAAGTCGTCAGCCGCCTATCTGGAGGAGGTAGGGCGCTGGAACGAGCTGGAAGAGGCTATCGAAGCTGCCGACTCTTTCTACAAAGAGAATGATTCGCAGAGGACAATAGACTATCTAATCAATGTGCTGGGCAAGAAATTTGACGTACAGCAGGCCAAGGGGCAGCAGGCAGCGGCTTTGCTGACAGCCCAACGCATTGTCCAGTTGCTTGATACCGTGAAGGAACACGCAAGTCTTGATGATGCAGCCGAGCTGGCGGTGCTCTATGAGACGCAGGAGAAAGAGCAGATGATTGCCGAACAGCAGGCCGATATACTGCAGCAACGATGGATAGGAACAGCCGTAGCACTGGTGCTGATAGTTCTTTTCTTCATCATCTACAGCGTACTCCGCCGACGTGCTGCCAGACACTTGGCTATTGTGTCGGCCCAGAAAGAACGCATCGAGAGTGAGCTGCGTATTGCACGCGACATCCAGATGTCGATGCTGTCTACAGATTTTCCGCAGCGTCCGGATTTCGACCTTTATGCCTGGATGGCTACAGCTCGTGAGGTGGGGGGCGACCTCTACGACTTTATGTTGCAGAGCGACAGGATGTACTTTTGCGTGGGCGACGTCTCGGGCAAGGGCGTGCCCGCATCGCTCTTCATGGCACAGACGCTGCGGCTATTCCGTGCACTGGCCAAGCAGCGACACATGCCTGCCAAAATAGCCACCATGCTGAACGACGAGCTGACGGAGAATAACGACAACGGCATGTTTGTCACCATGTTC
>JAGAXW010000017.1 GCA_017847725.1 Prevotella sp. | reverse complement strand
TATTTTCGGCATATGGAACGTTTAGACTGATAGGTGGTCAGATACTCACGAAGAATCTCTAAACTTTCTTCTTTCGATTTCTTTACATTTCTTCCCATAAGTTGAACTCAATTTTTGTCAACTTATTCAGTACACTACATTGACATTTTTCGGGGAAAAAATGGCCAAAGCCTACACTAAACAAGTTAACAACCTGAAATATAATCGTTTAACCCGTGTAGGCTTTTCCCAAAGCCTACACTAACCCTACACTAACCCTACACAAGCCTACACACGACGGGAGTCAGGATTTCCACAGCGTGGAAAACAAATTTACATGACTTGGAAATCGTATTTCCGCCTTATGGAAATCGTATTTCCATTACCGGGAAATTAAATTTCCACGTCGGGGAAATCCTTTTTCCGCTCCTTTTTCTCGCAGTGTAGGCTTGTGTAGGCTTAGTGTAGGGTTTTAAGAAAGCCTACACGGTCTAATTGATTGTAAAACAAGGTGTTAACTCTATTAGTGTAGGCTTTGGCCATTTTTTTTGCGAAAATGTCAAAGTGAATTTTCTGTGTGCCCATTGGTCACAGGCTGATAAATGATCATTTTACCGTATTTTTCTATGTTCGGACTCAAATAAAGGTGCAAATTACCGATAAGGTGTGTAAGCGGAGGAACACCTAAGGAGCACTAAAGGCTGCAGGGGTACGAAAAAAACTCCTGTAAAAGTTGTAGATAGCCGAAAAAAGTTGTATTTTTGCACAGATAATTGTAGAAATCCGGAGAAACATAACCATGCATATAGCCATAGTCATTCCTGTCTACAAACCTGTTATGACAGCCGACGAAAAAAGTTCATTGAGACAGTGTGTAACCATACTGGGACACTATGATACTTTTCTGGTATGTCCACAAGGGATGGATACAACAGCATATCGACAGGTGCTTGGTAGCAGGTACAACGAATTACGTTTTGACACAAACTATTTTGATGGTATTGACGGCTACAACAGACTGATGACAGGATGTGACTTCTATGATGCGTTAGCTGACTATGACTATATGCTACTATATCAGTTGGATGCCTGGGTCTTCAGCGACCAGTTGGTGGCATGGTGCCAGAAAGGCTATGACTACGTAGGGGCTCCATGGTTTGAAGATTATAAGAGCTATGAAAGTGGTCATCAGCTATGGCGTGTCGGAAATGGTGGCTTTTCGTTGCGCAGGATAGCCTGCTTCCGTCAGCTGACGAGTTTGGGAGGTTATACGAGGGTTAAAAGTTGTAGGCAGGTTTTCCGCGATGAATATCGCTCGTTGAAGGATTTGTTACGTTGTTTGGTTCGCTGTTGTGGCCCATGGATAGGAACAAATAGCTTACGGCATATCAGGAAACGAGGCTATTGGGAAGATGAGTTCTTCTGTGTCGTTCTGCATGGCACAAAATATGAACTACGTGTACCAGTACCGGAAGAAGCGGCATTCTTTTCCTTTGAACGTTCACCTTGCTTTCTATATAATAATGTTACCAAAGGACAGTTGCCATTTGGATGCCATGCTTGGCGTAAATTTGACTTCGATACTTTTTGGTCGGACAAGATGGTTCTTGAGCAGTAACCGTTTGAGGGATGTCAATGACGAAAGACGAGCGTTCTACCTGACAGACACGTCAGGCAAGAGTTGCTCCGAACAAGCCTGCGCCTACAATCAGGCAATCGTACATCGGTATTTCTTATTTTGAATGAAACTTTTTTACCGCTTTTACAACTCTTTTGGCAATCTTGCGTATCAGCTGATAGCCCTTGGGACTGTGCTTGTCCAGCCAGACGGTATACTGGACGGCAGCCAGCCGGTATGCGTCTTGATAAGAATGGATCAGCTGGACGATATGGGGAGGAAACATCTCCTGGACAACTCGCTCGCGTTCCTTCCATACCGTTTCGGGATTGCCACTGATGCCCGTCGTGTCGTAGTAGGCTATGTCGAGGTCGATAAAGGCGTAGGTATGACGCGCTACGAACAAGGTCTCCAGCCAGAACTTCCAGTCGGCTACGATGCTGTACCGCTCGTCGTAGGGGTGGGATAGCAGGAGCTCGCGGCGGATGAAAGACCCTTGGTGGCTAAGCGTATCTGCGAAGAGATGGAAGCAGAGGTCGTCGCTCTTTTCGCGGATATGGACATGCTTTCTGCTGTCTACCACGTAGCCTTCAATTACGTCGGCATCCAACTGGCTCTGAGAGACAGCCTCCAATACCTTGAGGTCATAAAAACGGTCGCCGGCATTCATGAAGTTGACATACTCCCCGGTAGCATGCATTACCCCTTTGTTCATGGCGTTGTATGTGCCACTGTCAGGTTCTGAGCACCACCATTTGATGTGTCTTTCGTATTGGGCTATGACTTCCTTGGAACCGTCAGTCGAGCCACCGTCAACGACGATGAGCTCATAGTCCGTGAATGTCTGGTTGACAATGGAGTCTAATGTCTTTCTGATATTGGCAGCCTCGTTGAAGCAGACCGTGATGATGGAGAATTTTGGCATGAGTTGCAGGTGTTATAGTTTTCTGATGAGGCAATAGAGGTAGGCCGCCCAGAATCCTTTGTGCAGGTATTGGGTCAGGTGCTGGATAGGGCAGTCTTTGCCAGGTTGAGGCTGGCGCTCGGTAAGTTGCTGGTAGGCTCTCAGTTCCTGCTTGAGTCTGCCGAGCTTCGCTTTCTTAAAGAGATGTAGTGCGCGGTAGCTCGTAATGCTGTGTAGCATGTGCTCCCTGATGCCCTCGTGCTGATAGAAGGCAAGACTCTCTTCGAGAGCGATGGAGGATGGCAGGAAGTCGCTGGCTCCCATATTCTTGCTGGTCAGTCCTGTCTCTGTGATGCGGTAGTTGTAGAGTGGGATGGAGATTACCAGAAGTGTTGAGATATAGCGACAGAACTCAAAGGTGAACAGCTCGTCTTCTCTGAATGTCACTTCTTCGTGAAACTTGATACGGTGCTGGCGGATGATGTCGGCACGGAAGACCTTGTCCCATGTCCATCCAAAGATATCGCGGCTGCCACCATAGCGTAGCGTGTAGATGCACTGTTCGACGGCTTCGCGTCCTTGGCAGTCGACGGTCTGGGGAGTCAGCGTCTCGCACTGATTCTTGTTGACCAGATGTTCCCCAAAGAATATGATGTCACGGGCAGGGCCAGACGTGATGTGCTTGATAAGCGTTGCCGCATAAATGGGCTCCACCCAGTCGTCGGCGTCGACAAAACTGATGTAGTGTCCAGTGGCCTGTTCCAATCCAAGGTTACGGGCACTGCTGACCCCACCGTTCTGCTGATGGTAGTAGCGGATATACCCATACCGTTCTGCATACTGTCGGCAAATAACGGCACTTTGGTCGGTACTCCCGTCGTCAATGAGGAGTAACTCCATATCGTCACAATCCTGGCTGACGATGCTTTGAAGGCATTGCTCCAGATACTGCTCTGCATTGTATACGGGGATGATGATGGAAAGGGTCGGCATCTTATGTATTTTTCAGTGACTGTCTTAAGTATTCTCCTTTACGAAGTTGCATACCAATGCGGCGTGCGTTCAGAACCATCTCTTCGTATTGCTGGTTGGATAGGTTCTGAATGATGTCGTCAATATGCTTGAGGGTGGGCACGACGATGCCGATGCCTTCCTGCACTACCCAACTGGCCAGCGATGACTCTGTCCACACGATAAGCGGAATGCCGCAGACCAGGTACAGCGAAGCCTTGTGGGAGGCGTTGTAGCGCAGGTAGTTGCCGTAGTCGCCGGTGCATGAGTAGATGTCGTATCCGTCCCATACCAGTCCCCAGCCGCCTATGATGCTACTGGTGTCGTCGGGATTGAAGACTCCCTTGTAGACGATATTGCCGTGATTCTCAAGGTTGAGGTCACCCAGAATGCCGTAGAGGATAAAGCGGATGTGCTCATTGGTCTTGTCCTTTATGAGATTCTTCAGGAACTCGCTCTTGGAAAGGTTGCCTGCAAAAACGATGTCGGCCTTATGCTGTAGGGTCTCTTTGATGTCGACGATGGCGGAAGAGGAATAATAGTCGAAGAGCTGCAGCACTTTCATGGGGGTAGTGACGCCCAATTCGGTGAGCTTCTGCTTCATGGCCTGCGTGTGAACCAGCAGCAGGGAGGCATTGTTCAGTTTCTTTATCTCGCCAGTCTTCTTGTTGAACCTGATGCACTGGATGTCGTGAACCAGGAAAATCACCTTCGCACCCTTGTGGAGGCTCTCGGAGGCTATGTTCTGCATGTAGTCGAGATAGAAGTCTTGGATAAGGATGGTGTCACCCGTATTCACCTGCTTGGAGAAGACTTTGCCTTGACGATTGGCGAGCCAATGGGAGAAGACCGGATAGTGGTGGGGGCGCAGGTCTTCACCGTAAGAGTATTTGTAGTTGGTGATGTTATACACCTCATAGCCGAGGTCGGTGGCAGTCCGCAGCACGTCTTCACGTGCCTTGCCTTGGGCGTTGACCCTTTGTTGCGAACTGAGCTTGACAATCTCGTTGACGAAGTATTTCTTGGGAGGCTTATGCGTGGCGTATTGCCCCGTCAGCCTGAAATATTTGTCGAGTACCATGAGCGAAATCAGGCGTTCGCGCTTCTTGTCTTGGAACTGTCTGACCCATTCGTGGGCATGCTCCACGATGGCTTTGGCCTCTTCGGGGTGAGCCTCGTAGTAGTTGATGCGTTCGATGAGGTCGTGATAGTCTGCGGCTATCTCGATGTAGTGATAGTTGGGTATGAGCTTCCCTTCCATGTACCATGTCTCGCATGTCGGGCGTGGCATGACGGCGACAGAGTTGCTGGACATCACCCATTTGAGATTCGATGCGACGTCGTTGCCCTCGATGGCCATGATGTAGCGTGAGTAGAGGTGGTCGTAGAGTGGCATGTGGCCGGTTCCGGCAAGGTCGCATAGCGGGTGCCCTTGCCACATTTCAATGAATCGCTGGCGGTGAGGCTTGCCCTTGATGTCGCCGCGGAAGATGATACGACACTCCTTCTCCTCCCAGCTGAAGGGGTCGCACACCCATGTGAAGTGGCGGACCTTGTCGAGGTTGAGCAGGATGTTGTTCTTGTTTCCGTCTTGCGGATGGAGGGGGCGGCTCTTGGTAATCTCGGGGACAGGGAATATATAGTTGACGTCGCCAGGGTTGTAGGCCCAGCGCAGGTCGTCGGAAAAGTATCGGATGTATTCGTATGCGTCGAAGAAATACGTGCTGTTTACATAGTCGTGAACGTACGATGTCTTCTTGCGGTAGGTGAAGTCCTTTAGTTTCGGGGCGTCAGCCGGTAGCAGGATGTTGTCGGTAAACTTACAGTAGTATTCTACCCGCTGTTGGATGTATTGCTGTTCCTTGACACTCAGCTTGTGGAACTGGTTCAGTTGCGATTTCAGCAAATGACGGGTGATACACTTCGGCGTGATGTATCGTATATAACTCTTCACGAAGAACAGCAGGTGATTGTTCTTGTGAGTGCCACGGAAAACGACGTACCAGAAGCGGCGCAGAGAGGCAAGTTTCGTATTCTCCATAATTCAACGGAAGTAATAAAGCAGGTGCTTGTAGAAACGTTTGTAGAACCACTTCAGGCGCTTTAGCGGACGGGGCCTTGTGGGAATCATCGTAGGCATGGAACCGTCACAGCTGCACTGACAGGCCAGACAGGGATGGCTCCAATAATATTTGAGCACTCCTGCTTCAATCAGTTTTGAGTGAAATCGATCCAAAGGTACTCCACATTTGTTTTTCTCCAGAAAATCCATCATGTTCTGTGCCGCCATCCGGCTGACATAGTAGCAACCGGTGAAACGGTCGCGGGTAGCGGGATAGAGTATGGTTCCCTTCTTGCGCTTGCTGCGGGGAACAAACAACAGACTGCTTTCTTCGTAGTTTGCAATAAAGGGTTGACTGGTATAATAAAGATTGTATTCTTCAATGCTCTTAATGAATAAAGCAGGAAAATTGCGGAATAAACGAATGTCGTCTTCAAGGATCAAGGCACCCTCCAACTGGTGGTCCAGAATATACTGATACGCAAGGAACTCCTTGTACGCACAACTGGTTCTGGGATACGCTCCATGCATCTCGCCGGTAAAATAGTGATCCAGGATTTCAGGCGTCAGGTCCTCTACATTACCTTCCAGAATGTAATGAATACTGGGATTCAGGCTGCCGCTTAAGCTTTCCAGTTGCTTTTCAATAAACCGGCGACGTTCCTCCTGGCCTTTGACATGTATCACTAAAACGTTGTCTATCATGGGGCAAAAGTACAAAAAAACCTTGTAATGGCAAAAAAAATATGCACGAATTTGGTAGTTTACGATGTTATTACTACCTTTGTCGAGACTAATGTGAATTAGAGAGTTGTCATGATTCCAAAGAAAATACATTATTGTTGGTTAAGCAATGAACCCTTTCCCAGGAAAATCCGCAAGTGCATGGCTACATGGCAGGCGACGCATCCGGAGTATGAGATCAAGCGCTGGAGCACTGAGAATTTCGACATCGGCAGTGTGCCCTATGTGAAGGAGGCCTTCGAGGCCCGTAAGTGGGCTTTCGCTGCAGACTATATTCGCATGTATGCGCTCTATACAGAAGGCGGCATCTACCTGGACTCTGATGTCGTGCTGCTGAAAAAGATGGATCGTTTTCTTCAACATTCTTTTTTCTCCAGCATGGAGTACCATCCGGTGCAGATTGAGAAGTGCAACTCCCTGACCCATCTGGACGCAGAGGGACATCGTATCGACGATGCTTTTATAGAGGGGATTCAGATACAGGCAGCTGTCATGGGAGCAGAGGCGGGCAGCCCCTTTGTCAAGAGGGTGCTCGACTGGTATCAGGACAAGCATTTCGTGAAAGACGACGGCACGCTCCGCACTGATGTGCTGTCGCCTTATATCTATGCCCGTGTGGCTGAGGAACTGGGCTTCGTCTACAAGGATGTAGAGCAGCAGTTGCCCGGAGGCGTGCACATCTATCCCTCAGAGATTTTCGCGGGCAATAAGCACGAGGTAACACCGCAGAGTTATGCGATTCACATGTGTGCCCACAGTTGGCATCTCTCTCCATGGGAGAAGATCCGCCGCTTTCTGGGCATTAAGAAGAACTACAGGCAGACAACATGAGTTATAATAAGGAAAGATACAGAACGCTGAAGAATATTGCCTACTACTTCTTTTTTGGGGTGTGGTGGGTTGTGTCGTTGCTACCTATGTGGTTCTTGCACGCACTCTCCAGCATCTTGTCCGTTATCCTGTTCCATGTGGTGCGTTACAGGCGACACGTGGTTCATGAGAATATCAAGACTTCCTTCCCTGACTTGTCGCCGCGCAAGCGTTGGATGATAGAGCGTCGCTTCTACACTCACTTTTGCGACCTGATGATGGAGAGCGTCAAGTATTTCTCGATATCCAAGTGGAACCTGAAGCGGCGCATGCGCTTCAAGGGCGTCGAGCTGATAGAAGAGTCTTTCCGCAAGGGGCGCTCCTGCGGCGTGTACCTCGGTCACTACGGCAACTGGGAGTGGATTAGCAGCATGCCGTTGTGGATTGATCCCAAACTGTGCCTCTGCTGCCAGTTGTACCATTCGCTGGAGAATTATGTCACCGACCAGCTGATACTCTACACGCGCCGCCGCTTCGGAGGCGTGAATATCACGATGGACAAGTCGCTCAAGTACATGGTGAAGTACCGTAATGAAGGCAAGCCAATCCTGGTAGGCTTCATCTCCGACCAGGCACCTTTTTGGGATAACATCTACTACTGGTCTGACTTCCTGCACCACGAGACTCCTTGGTTTACAGGTGCCGAGCGCATCATGCAGAAACTTGATATGGATGTCTATTATTTGGATGTGCGCCGAGTCAGACGCGGCTATTACGTGGCAGAATATAAGCGCATCACGACGGAGCCGAAGAAACAGGAGCAGTTCTGGCTGACTCAGCAATATGCCGACATGCTGGAGGCAACAATCCGGCGTGGACCTTCTTATTGGCTGTGGAGTCACCGTCGTTGGAAGCGTACCAAGGAAGAGTGGCTGCGGATAACCCATGGTGGCATTAAACCAAAGAGTTGATGAGACGTGTCCGTTCCTTCCTGCAGGTTTTCTTGCTTTGGACCCTTGTTGGCGTCGTCAGTAAGGTCGTATTCCTCTCAGTCTATTTCCCGTTGTTGCGTGATGCCAGTGCCACACACTTGCTGGGCGTGCTGTGGAATGGGCTGCGTCTCGACATAGCCATAGCCGGCTATCTGACTCTGATTCCTGGTTTGTTGATTACTACTACCCTGTGGTGGCGCACCAGACTGCAGCGATGGCTGTGGAAAGGTTATTTTGCCGTGACCGGTCTTCTCGCGGCATTGGCCTATGTGGCCAACGTAGGATTGTATGGCTATTGGGGATTTCCGCTTGACAATACTTCCTTGTTGTATCTGAAGACTTCGCCTGCCGACGCATTTGCCAGTATGACATGGTGGCAACTTGTCGTTGCTCCCCTTTGTGTCCTTGCAGTGGCGGTGGTCATATACAGGGCAGGGGCCCGTTGCTATCCTTCGGACCGCAAGGTTCGTCGCATCTGGGTCGGGGCACTTTCCACTGTGGGCCTGTTGTTGCTGGACGCTTTCCTGATTCTGCCCATACGTGGGGGAGTGGGCACCGGAACCAACCATACAGGCAGCGTCTATTTCTCGGATGATATCCGCCTTAACCATGCCGCCGTCAATCCGATTTTCAGTTTTGTGGAGGCTGTTGTCCACCAAGAGGAGATAGGTACGAAATATCGTTATATGAGTGACGGCGAAGCGACGGCGTTGCTCAGTGAACTGACTTATACAAAGCTGCAGAAGGGGTCGTCGTTCTCCACCCGGCGCCCCAATGTCGTACTGATTGTCTTGGAGAGCTTTTCAGATACGATTATGCACGTCAGGGATGTTGCCCCCAACTTGCAGCGCCTGACGGCAGAAGGTCTTTATTTCCCCCGGTTCTATGCTAATAGCTTCCGTACTGACAGGGCGTTGGTGTCCATACACAGTGGTCTGCCTGCCCAGCCGACAATGAGCGTGATGGACATGCCTCGTAAGAGCACCTCGCTGCCCTCCATAGCCGGGGCGTTGGCCAAGAACGGCTATCATACGACCTTCTATTATGGCGGAGACATCAACTACAGCAATATGCGCTCCTATTTTATGGGTACCGGATTCCAGCGCATCGTGTCTGACAGCGACTTCCCGTCTCGCCTGCGCACCGGTAAGTGGGGCGTGCCTGACGGGCCCGTCTACGAGCGTATGTTGACAGACATCAAGGAGGGAGAGGCGGACGAGCCTTTCTTTGTCAGCATCATGACGGCCAGCAGTCATGAGCCGTTCGACGTCCCAGACTATCATAAGATAAAGGATAACGAGGTGCTCAACGCCTTCTCGTATGCCGACGACTGCCTGGGCAGGTTTGTCAAGGCGCTGAAGCAGTTGCCCTGTTGGGAGAATACGTTGGTAGCCATCGTGCCCGACCACCTGGGCGCCTATCCGGATAATGCAGACAACTATCAGCCTTGGCGCTATCATACGCCCTTTGTTATAATAGGTGGCGCTGTGCCTTCGGGAGTCCAGTGCCGTGCCATTGGTTCGCAGATTGACATTGCTGCCACCCTGTTGGGCCTGTTGGGCATCGACCATGCCAACTTCTCGTATTCTAAGGATCTGCTCGACGCCAAGGCGCCCCATTTCGCGTTCTTCACATTCCCGGAGGCTATGGGGATGGTGACAGATACGTGCACGGTTGTTTACGACATGACCTCAGAGAGGGTGCATCTGACAGAAGGAGCCGGTGCCGACTCCTTGTTGCTAAAGTCGAAAGCTTATCTGCAGAAACTTTACGACGACATAGACGGACGGTAGTCTTTCGTACACATTTCCCACACGAGTTTGAGCCAGATAAAGACAACGGGCAGCGACTTTAGGGCGAAGGCTCGTATCCAATAGGTTCGTATGTGTGAGGGAAACAGGTCGGTAGGCGACAGACTTGTCAGCACAAAGCAGAAGATGAGTAGTGCCAAGTCGAGCTTGGTGCGCTTCCAGGGCACGGCGATGTACCAGATGGCGACTCCCAGCATGGAGATGATGTAGCTGCTGTTTTCTGCTCCTGTACTGAGGATGTTGACCAGCATCAGGACTAATGCCAGGCACATCAGCTGGAAAGAGTATGACTTGTATTGCCCGATGCGTAGCCAAGGCAGTGCACTGTAAAGGAGGGCGGGGATGATAATCCACAAGTCGCTCCACGTCGACATCCACCAGTTGGTGGTGTCAGGCGCTGCTAATCGGTCAAATACCTGATAATAGGCGGGCACGCCCACGGATACGGCGTAGCCAATTTTGCGAATCATGCCAAGCAGGCTGATGTTCTGGAAGTCGGAGAGCAGGTTCTCCTGTCCCTTTTCGCCCAGGCAGGTTATCCATTCCCCGTATTGGCTCCACACATATTCGGCGCCAAAGAAAGGCATGGGCAGTGCTACCAGTATGACAGTCCATGCAACCAGCCATAGCGAGAACTTCACCTTGTTGCGTACAAAGAAAAAGAAAACCAGGCCTACGATGCCGTATACTTTTACCAGCACGCCCAGTACAATCCAGAAGGCGGCCCACATGTCTTTGCCCTGTCGCACGGCAGCATAGGTGAGCAGGATCATGGCTGCCGTAGCTACGTTGAATTGTGACATTCCCAGTGCGTTGAGCATCTCGTGGGCCGTCAGCCAGATGACCACTACTATCTGCTCGCTCGTTAGTGTGCTCTTCTGGATGGCCCACCACAGGAACAGGGCCAGTGCCAGATGCCACAGGGCTACGCCCGCCCATAGGGAGGGCACGATGGCAAAAGGTGCCATGATGAGGCTGAAGATGGGGCCGTAGTGGTTGACGTCGTAATGGTCTGCCGGATAAGCGGCATAGAGACTTTTCTGGTCGAGGGCATGCCAGAAGGTATATTTATAAATGAGGAAGTTGTTGAAATTGTGCATGTGCAGCCCAACGGAGACGACCACCATCAGTAGCCATAGTGTCAAAAGGGTGCTTGTGCGCTGCCAGAAAGGGTGGCGTAGAACGGTACTTAAAGTTTTCACGATGGGATGATATGTGTAATACTTTTGCAAAGGTACGTTTTTTTTCGCTTATACCATCGTTTTCCCTTTTCTTTTTTAGCGGAAGGAAGAAAAGAATCGAGTTTTTTTGTTTTGCGCCCAACTTTTCGTACCTTTGCAGACGTAACAGACGTATATGATATTTGCCCGAGATAAAAGCCAGATGTGTAACAACCTGCTGCAGTATGCCCATGTCTATGCCTGGGGGCGTGAGCATGGGCGGAGGGTTATCTCGATGCGCTTCAGTTACAAATATCAGTATTTCCGAATCTGCCATACAGAGCTGACGGGCTTTGGCTGGTATCTCTTCGCCAAGTATATGTCGGCGTTGCATTTGTTGCCGACGGCCAGTTTTAAGCATGCAGAGTGCGACCATGAAGCCCTGGAGCGCAAGATGCTGCGCCACCGGCACATCGTCGTCAGCGGGTGGAATGTTCGCTTCTATGACCTCTTTCTGAAGTACCGTTCGGAGATTTGCGATCTCTTTACGTTGGATGCTCAGTATACGGAGCCTGTCAGGCGGCAGATGTGCGACGTGAAGGGCGTCCGTCTGGGGGTCCACGTCCGTCGTGGCGACTATGCGCAGTGGAAAGATGGTATCTATTGTTACGATGACGACACCTATGCCCGCCACATCAATCGCTTTGCGGCCTTGCACGATGGTGAGGAGGTCCACGTCTTTCTGTCGACGAATGACCCAAGTGTCACGGTCGGGAATTATCAGGCGAAGTGTCCGCATGTCCACATACACCACTTGCAGGGCAATGCCCCTCAAGACCTTTTTATGCTTTCCGAGTGCGACTATATTATAGGGCCTCCCAGCACGTTCTCTTTGGTGGCTGCGATGTATCGTGACATCCCCTTGTATCGCATGGACACCCCCGACGAGAATGCGATGTCGCCGGAGGCTTTCCGCTTGTTTGACTATTGGTTTAGAAGAATCGTATAGACATGTCCCAATTACGGAAGATAAGATATCGGCTATTTGCCTGGCGCAGGTTTCCCAAGCTGGTGCCGGCCTCGTGCCCCATCGATGTGGTGATTCCTATTGTCGCCAAGGACTTGGCTATCCTGCCCCTCTGCCTGGAGGGCGTACGCCACTGTGTGGAACATCCTATTCAGAATATCTATATCGTCGCCCCCCGTCAGGATGAGATTGTGCATTTCTGCCAGTCCAATGGTCTGCTGTTTGTCGACGAGCAGACGGTGCTGGGATTTGGCCCTCGGGAACTGAACCTGCAGATTCCTGATGCCAATGGCGGTGTGTGGAACCGTAGCGGGTGGCTCTTCCAGCAGCTGATCAAACTGAGCGGACGGGTGGGCACCTGCCGCTACTATCTCTGTATAGATGCCGACCACGTGCTGATTCGTCCACACGTGTTCCTCACGGAGGACATGACCCAGGTGTTCTATATGAGCTATGAGGAGCACCTGCCGTACTATGCCAATATCGAGCGTCTGATGCCGGGACTGCCCTTGGCGTCGTTGTCCTATGTCGACCACAAGATGCTGTTCGACAAGGAGCAGCTCGCCCGCTTGCATAAAGCACTCGGCCGACAGGCCGGCGGTTCCTGGACGGATGCCATTCTCAACAGTTACGATCGTCAGTGCTTTGCCGGCTTCTCGGAGTTCGAACTCTATGGTAATTTTGTCAAGGACAAGATTCTCCGCCCCTGGTTGCAGAAGCGCCTGTCCTATAAGAAACTTGCCGACTATTCATCCTTGCAGAAGCGGTGGAAAGGCTCCCGTTGGTCGCTTACCTTTCCAGATTATATCAACAGATAGAGATGGCTAAAGGGCCAGGCGGAAGCCTACCTGGTCTTGCCGCCGGCGCTGGTCGTAGAGAAAGCGGTTGCTGGTGCGACAGTATTGCGGTGAGCTCTTGAAGCTGCCGCCGCGGATGACGTGAAAATTGGAAGAGGGCTTGCCGGCGGGCGTCTTCCTGTACCAGTCTTCACACCATTCCCACACGTTGCCGGACATGTCGTACAGTCCCAGTTCGTTGGGCTTCAGCTGGGCCACAGGATAGTGACCGTAATACTGGATGTTGGAAAGCGTGTAAGCCACCTCGTCAGACTGGTTGCTGCCGGCATAGAGGTAGCCCTTCGACTTGTTGCCGCCCTTTGCCGCATATTCCCATTCGGCCTCAGTGGGCAGACGGAAGTGCTGGCCGGTGAGGGCGTTGAGCTTCGTGATGAATTCCTGGCACATGTCGTAGGTGACATATTCCACTGGCTGTTGAGGCCCTTTCTGCTTGGACCGGTTTTTGGGCATCACTGCCTCCCAGAGTTCCTGTGTTACCTCAGTCTCACCGATGTAGAAGGTCTTGACGGTCGCCTTGTGGCGCACCTCGTCGGCATCGGCATTAGGGTCGTCGGGCAAGGCCCCCATCATAAACGTTCCTCCCTTCACTTGTATCATGTTGAACGGCACACCCTTTACTTTAAAGGTACGCACCGCCTGTCCCCACGTTGCTAAGGACGTGAGTGCCAGTATTAAGCTGAGTATCGTGAATCTATTCATAACTTTCAACTTTCGGTCTTCTGTCCGGCCCTACGGCCCACCAGATGATGCGCAGCCAGCAGAAGAAATAGGTGTAAACATCAATCCAGAAGGTTTGGTGGATATAGTCGTGCAGCCATGCCGGGCAGAGAATGTCTGTCGGCAGGATGCAGAAGTTGACCACCAGCGACCAGAACAGTGTCCAGTCGAGCCATGTGCGGCGTGGCTGCAGCCAGAAAGCCATGGCATAGAAGGGGAGGGCGATGATGTAGGTATGAGTCTCGGGACAGTCGCTGAACAGAATCATGAAACCAGTTAGGACGGCCAGCGCCTGTATGCGGAAGTTCAGTTCCTTCCATCGCTTATAGCGGGCAAAGAAGGCGATGCCGAGCAGTGCGAAGACAACCATCTGCACGATGCGGTAGTTGGGCAGCAGGAACGGCTTCAGCCCGCGTGCAAAGAGGATGCCGATGAAGTCGGAGTCGCTGTGGTGGCTGGCTATCATGTCGAACATCTCCTGGTAGAGCACAAACACATTGTCGAAGGCGGTGTTGAGTGCAGGCAGCAGTAGCAGGACGGCACCGCACAAGGCGGCGTAGCCAAGGTTCCTCCACACCTTGGGGTAGCAGAACAGGATGGCCAGTTCGGCAGCCCCGTAGACCTTTGTCGTTGCAGAGACCATGATGAGCAGTACGGCCCAGAAAGGCTTGTTGCGCTCCAGCAGGATGAAGGAGAATATGTAGATATAGGCAACGATGATGTTGTGCTGGTAGCAGAAGATGGTCTGCAGCACGACAGACAGCAGGAAGAGGAATATCCAGTGCTTGTACCTGTCCAACTGCTGTGGCAGTGACTTGATGGCCAGGGTGAACAGACAGTAGTTGCCCACGTTCCACACGTAGGGCCCCAACCACCACGGCAGGAAGAAGATAGGTGCGAAGATGACACTGAACACGGGCGAATAGAGGAAGTAGATGCTGTGTGCCTGGGCATACTCCATGTTGTAGGGGCTCAGACCCTCCCAGAACATGCGCGTGGAGTCCTGGTAGTCAAAGTAGTTGGTGTTGCGGCCGCGAAAGACCTCCAGCGAGGTGGCCAGCAGTACGATGACCATACCCAGGCAGAAGACGCAGGTGGGATTGCTGAAGAACCACTTCACCCCGGAGCCTATTTTCCTCATCATGTCTGTTCAGGGTTTAAAGGTGAGAATCAGTTTGGTGATGTGGTCTATCTCGTCGTCGGTCAGCTCGTAGAACAGGGGCAGGCGTACCAGCGTGTCTGCATAGCGGTCGCAGTTGGGCAGCGCCCTGCCGTCGTGCTTGTTCTCGTAGTATTTGCTGGAGTGTAGGGGCAGGTAGTGGAATGTCGTCTGCACCCCGTGGTTCTTTAGGTAGTTCATCAGGCTTGTCCGTACCTCCAGCGACGGGCACAGCAGGTAGTACATGTGGTAGTTGTTGGTGGCGTAGTCGGGCAGCACGGGCAGGCGGAACTCCTGACCGAGGTGCCCTCTCAGTGCCTGGTCGTAGCGCTCCCAGATGTGGCGGCGCTTGCCTTGGATGTCCTCCAGCTGCTCCAGTTGTGCCCACAGATAGGCGGCGTTGAACTCTGACGGCAGGAATGAGGAGCCCATGTCGCACCAGCCGTACTTGTTGACCATGCCGCGATAGAACTCTGCGCGGTTGGTACCCTTCTCCCACAGGATTTCGGCCCGTCGGATGAAGCGCTCGTCGTTGGCCACGAACATACCGCCCTCACCACAGTTGATGTTCTTCGTCTCATGGAACGAGAAGGCTGCCATGTGCCCGATGCTGCCCAACGGGCGCCCCTTGTAGTAGGAATCGATGGAGTGGGCGGCGTCCTCTACGACCAGCAGTCCGTGCTTTTCGGCCAGTGCCATGATGGCATCCATGTCGCAGGCCACTCCGGCATAGTGGACAACCACGATGGCCTTGGTTTTCGGCGTGATGAGCGGTTCGATGTTCTCGACGGTGATGTTCGGGTCGTCGCTGCCACTGTCGGCAAAGCGCACATACGCTCCTTCGCGCAGGAAGGCGATGGCCGACGACACAAAGGTGTACGACGGTACGATGACCTCGTCGCCGGGTTGCAGTTCGCAGAGCATGGCGCACATCTCCAGGGCGTCGGTGCCCGACGTGCACAGCAGGCATTTCTTGAATCCGTAGCGTTTCTCGAAGAAACCGTGGCATAGCTTGGTGAACTCTCCGTTGCCCGACATGGTTGTCGAGTGGCATACTTCCTTGATGTAGCTGAGCTCACGTCCGGAACAGTAAGGCTTGTTGAATGGTATCATAGTGTTTTATATGTTCAAAGTATCGCTGACGATGAAGACGGGGCGGCCCTTTACCTGGTCGAATATCTTGCCGATGTACAGGCCCAGGATGCCCATCATCAGCAGGAGCAGTCCGCCCACAAACCAAATGGAGAAGATGGTCGACGTGTAGCCCACCACCTCGTTGAGGCCGTAGAATTTGGCAAAGATGTTGTAGATGGCCATCAGGAACGACACCACGGCCATGATGAGTCCTATGGTGACGGCCAGGTACAGCGGGCGGTTGCTGTTTGAGATGATGGAGTTGTACGACAGCACCAGCAGGCGCCGCAGGTCATACGAGCTCTCGCCCTCCAGCCGGTGGTCGTGCAGCACGTCGACGGTGGTTTTCTTGAAACCCAGCGTGTGAATCAGTTCCACGAACGAACGGGAGTATTCGGGAATGCTGCAGTATACCTTCACTATCTTCTGACTGTAAATGCCGAATTCGGCCACGGCCTTGTCCGTCTCGAAGCCGCTCAGGAAGTCGTATACCTTGTGGAACACCAGCGATGACATGCGCTTCAAGAACGTGTCCTCGCGCACCACCCTGCGGGCACTCACGACGTCGTATCCCTCCAGTGCCTTCCGGTACATGGCGGGCAGGTCTTCGGGCTTGTTCTGTAGGTCGCAGTCGATGACGGCCACATAGTCGCCCTTGGCATAGGTCAGTCCTGCCGTGATGGCGTATGGCTGTCCGAAGTTGCGGCTTAGGTTGATGCCCTTCACCTGTTTGTCGCGCTGGCATATCTCACTGATTTTATCCCACGAAGCGTCGGGCGAACAGTCGTTCACCAGCACGATGTCATAGTCGTCGGTGATGGGACGGATGGCGGCGTGGATGCGCTGCACCAGTTCTTCCAGCATCTTCTCGCCTCGGTAGACGGGTGATACAATAGATAGTTTCATGAGCACTTAGTATTATTTCACTGCAAAAGTACAAAAATCTCTCTACATAAATGCCGATTTGATGGATTTTTTATAATTTTGCATGCGATATGAGTCGAGTGAAGAATATGTTGGACAGCCTGCTGGCCGACGAGCGTTTCCGCCAGTTCGTGCGCTTCGGCGTGGTCGGTGTGGCCTCGTCGGCAGCCCATTATGCCGTCTACTGTCTGTTCCTGCTGGTGTTTGCCGCCACCATAGCCTACACCATCGGCTATGTCGTCAGCTTTGTGGGCAATTATTTCTTTACCAACTACTATACCTTCCACACCCGTCCGTCATGGCGCCATTTCCTGGGCTTTGCCGGCAGCCATGCCGTCAATTTCTGTCTCCACATGGTGCTGTTCAGCCTGTTCCTCTGGCTGGGCGTCCACCAACTAATAATCCCCATCTTTGTGATGGGGATATCAGTGATGGTTCAGTTTACAATCCTTCGTTGGGTGTTTACTGAGCGAAAGCAGCCTGAATCTTAGCGGCAATCTCCTTGAACTCCTCCTCCGAGAGCTTCAGCTTCTCGCGGCGGAAGTCGGCGTCGGCCTCGCTCTGCATGGGGATGAGGTGGATGTGGGCGTGAGCCACTTCCAGTCCGAGCACCACCTGGGCCACCTTGCGGCAGGGGAAGGCCTTCTTGATGGCCTGGGCCACGCGCTTGGCAAACTGCTGGTAGCGGGCCAGCTCGTCGTCGTCCATGTCGAAGAAGTAGTCTACCTCGCGGCGGGGAATCACCAGTGTGTGTCCCTTTACCAGCGGGTTGATGTCAAGAAAGGCATAGAACTCGTCGTTCTCTGCACATTTGTAGCTGGGAATCTCGCCAGCGGCAATCTTACTGAAGATATCCATAGTCTTATGCAATGCTGATGTTTTCGATGCGCAGTTTGATGGTGCCGCGTGGAATCTGTATCTCCACCTCGTCGCCCACCTTCTTGCCCAGCAGACCTTGTGCAATGGGCGTCTTGATAGAAATCTTGCCGGCTCGCAGGTCGGCCTCGTTCTCGCTGACGATGGTGTACGACATCTTAGTCTTGGTGGTCAGGTTGGTCATCTCCACCTTGGTCAGAATCTGCACCGAGTCGGTGCTCAGTCTTGAGGTGTCCACTACCTTGGCCTCGGCGATGGTGGTCTTCAGACGGTTAATCTTGTCTTCCAGATGGGCCTGGGCCTCTTTGGCGGCGTCGTATTCACTATTCTCGCTCAGGTCGCCCTTCTCCCTGGCTTCGGCGATGGCTGCCGATGCCTTGGGGCGTTCTACCGCTTCTAAGCGGTGCAGTTCGGCTATGAGGTTGTCGTAGCCTTCTTGTGACATGTATGCCATAGTAATTCTTGTTTTTAAGTTCTACTCTCTTGTCGGTTTTTCATGCATAAAATAAAGAATCCCGACTCATCTCGCTGTCGGAATCCCTGTTTTAGCCATGTCTTGTATTGTTAACGCCTGCAAAGTTAGGAAATAATTCTCATTTCGCCAAATTTTTGGGCCAAAATCTTTCAGTTTTGATTGATTTATGTCAAGAAAGTGTCGTATTGACACTATTTTTTGAGGTCGTTTTTTGGATGATACCGAAATCGTTGTATCTTTGCATCGTGTTTTTCATAGTATTAGATTTAAGGTTAACAAAGGTTAGGGGCTCAGCGGAGTCCCATTTTTTTGTATATACCGCATAGTGCGTAGTAGAAGACGATGCCCGTGAGGAGGCCGGCGGCCACGTCGACGGCGTAGTGGGCACGGATATAGACGGTGGCAAAACACATAGTAACGTAGAAAGGTAAGACGGTGAGGCACAGCCGCTTGCTGCGGGTGCGCAGTGCCAGCAGCATCAGTACGGTGGTGATGCCCACATGACTGCTGGGGAATGCCGCCGTGGGTCGCTCGCCGGCCTCGTGGGCTGACTCGAGCAGGTGGTAGAAGAACCCGTCGGTCCATCCGGGCGGGGCCATGCGCTCGCTGTGTGTCAGGAACCAGTCGCCCAGGTTGGGGAAGATGCCTGCCGCGATGTTTTCCGTTCCGGCCGCCAGGTAGTAGAACTGCGGTCCTGTGACGGGCAGCAGTACGAAGATGACGTAGTAGGCATAGAACGAGCCGAGCAGTACAAAGGTGGCCAGTCCGGTCTCTGCGTAGCGCTGCCAGAAGTAGTAGATGACGACGAGCACCATCAGGGGGAAGTACGACACGTAGCCAAGGCACATCAGTTCGGAGAACCAGGGCCATGCCACGTGCTGCGAGAACAGCAGTGCCGGCTGGCATCCGAAGAGGTGCTGCTCCATGCCGGCAAAGACATGGTCGAGATTGGGCAATGCCCTGTTCAGCTCGTATGTGTCGGGGTACGACCACGAGAGGAACAGCATCTGCACGGCAATGCGCCCCAGGTAGGTCAGTCGGCACGGCCACAGGCGGTAGACGGCCCACATGGCCAGCGTCACCAGCACAAAGCGTATTCGTCCGCCCAGCATGGTTGTTGTGTTGGGCAGTTTGTCCCATAGCAAGCCCATCATCAGCAGCGTGAAGGCGATATAGCCCAGTGCCACCCACTCGATGTTCAGCAGTCCCTCGTGTGTTTTCTTTTCCCGTCGGAATAGTTCTGTTATCCTCACAGCCATTTGTTCTCCTTATACCATTTGACGGCGCGCCTGACGCCCTCCTCCAGTTTCACTTGCGGCCGATAGCCCAGTTCGCGGCATGCCGGTTCGATGTCGCAGCGCCAGTTGCGCTGGCGCATGATGTTATACTTGTCGTTGTTGAGTGCTGTCACCGTGCCAGTCAGCCGGCCCGCATACTCGCCGCAGAAGGTGATGATGCGCAGCAGCCACAGCGGTGCCGTGATGCGTATCCACCAGGGGTTGCCCAGTTCGCGGCGAATCAGGTCGCTGAAAGTCGATGACTGGTAGACCTCGCCGTCGCTCAGGAAGTAGCGGCGTCCGGTGACGCCCTTCTCCAGGGCCAGGAAGACGGCCTGCACCACGTCGGTGACGTAGACGAACGTGATGTCCTGCTGCTTGAAGCCCACGGCAAAGTCGCTGTGCGCCTTGATGCTCTTGAACATCATATAATAATCGCGCTCGCGCGGGCCGTAGACCCCCGTGGGGCGCAGGATGACGTAGGGGAAGGGCTGTTGGCTGTTAGCTGTTAGCTGTTGGCTGTAGGCTGTCAGCCACTCTTCTGCCTTCAGCTTGCTTTGGCCGTAGGCCGTGTTGGGCTTGGCTTCGTCGTCCTCGCGAATCTCCTGATAGGGCTGCTGTTCGCGGATGGCCCCCATGATGCTGAGACTGCTGATGTAGACGAAGCGCTTCAGGTCGGCCTGTGTGGCCACCAGTGCACGGACCAGGTGCTTCGTGCCCTCGGTGTTGATGCGGAAGAAGTCTTCCTTGTCCAAGCATTTGGTGACGCCGGCGGCATGCACCACGTAGTCGAACTGCAGGTCTTTCAGCTGCTCCCTGAGCTGCTCCTCCGACGAGAGGTTGAGCTCGATGAAGTGGATGCGCTCGTCCTGCAGAAAGGCCTTCGAACTGCTTTTTCTCATGGCCGCCCATGTGTCGAGGCCGCGGCGCAGGGCCTCCTCCACGATGAAGGAGCCAATGAAGCCGCTGGCCCCTGTGATGAGTATCTTTCCGTTCATGGCTGCAAAGTTACGAATATTTTTGGCACGTGCCAAAAAATTTTGTATCTTTGCCCAAAGAAACCCAAACACATATTACTATGAGCAAGAAGAAAAGTGGCAAACGCCTTAATAAGAAACAGGTGGCTGAGATGCTACAGACCCTGTTTCAGCAGAATCCCAACGCGACTTTCACCTACAAACAAGTGTTCAAGGCCCTCAAGCTCGACACCCATCCCGCCAAGATGCTGGCCGTCGACGTGATGGAGGAGATGGCCTGGGACGACTACCTCTCCCGAGACAGCAACAACACCTACCGCCTGAACCTGAAGACGCAGGTGCAGGAGGGCGTCTTCATCCGCAAGGCCAACGGCAAGAACTCGTTCCAGCCCGACGATGGCGGCAAGCCCATCTTCGTCTCCGAGCGCAATTCGCTGTTTGCCATGAACGGCGACCGCGTGCGTGTGGCCCTTATGGCGCGCCGCGAGAAGCACATCAAGGAGGCCATGGTGGTCGAAATCCTGTCGCATAAGGTTGACCAGGCCGTCGGCCGCCTGAAGGTGGAGCGCGACTTCGCCTTCCTCGTGACGGAGGGTAACATCTTTGTCCACGACATCCTGATTCCCAAGAAGAAGCTCAAGGGCGGCAAGACCGGCGAGAAAGCCGTCGTCAAGATTACCCAGTGGCCGTCGAAAGACTCGAAGAACATCGTCGGCGAGGTAATCGACGTGCTGGGCCAGGAAGGCGACAACAACGTCGAGATGCATGCCATTCTGGCGCAGTACGGTCTGCCCTACAAATACCCCAAGCATGTCGAGGAGGCCGCCGAGAAGATTGATCCGGGCATCACGCCCGAGGAGATTGCCCGCCGCGAGGACTTCCGCGACGTCTTCACCTGCACCATAGACCCCAAGGACGCCAAGGATTTCGACGACGCCTTGTCGATAAGGAGCCTCCCCCTAACCCCCTCCCGTAGAGGGGGAATTCAGAGAGGTCTGGAGAGGGCTGCTTTATATGAAGTCGGCGTACATATTGCCGACGTGTCACATTACGTCAAGGAAGGCTCCATCATCGACAAGGAAGCCTTCAAGCGCGCCACCAGCGTCTATCTCGTCGACCGCACCATCCCGATGTTGCCCGAACGCCTGTGCAACTTCATCTGTTCGCTGCGCCCCGACGAGGAGAAACTGACCTATAGCGTCATCTTCACACTCGACGACGATGCCAACGTGAAGGATTATCACATCGCCCATACCGTCATCAAGAGTAACAGAAGGTATGCGTACGAGGAGGTGCAGGAGATTCTGATGGGGAAAGATGGCGACTATGCTGAGGAATTGCGCACGCTGGATAAATTGGCAAAATGTCTGCGCGAGCGCCGTTTCAAGGGCGGTGCCGTCAAGTTCGACCGCGAGGAACTGCACTTCGACATCGACGAGAGTGGCAAGCCCACGCGCGCCTACTTCAAGAAGTCGAACGATGCCACCCAGCTCATCGAGGAGTTCATGCTGCTGGCCAACAAGTACGTCGCCGAGAGCGTCGGCAAGGTGAAGAAGCCCAAGGCCAACGGTCAGCAGTCTAAGGCCAAGACCATGGTCTACCGCGTCCACGACCAGCCCGACCCCATCAAGCTGGAGACGCTGCGAGAGTTTGTCGTCAAGTTCGGCTACAAGATGAAGACAAGCGGCACCAAGGGCGCCATCTCGCGCTCGCTCAACGCGCTGATGGACGGCTGCCAGGGCAAGAAGGAGCAGAAGCTCATCGAGACCGTTGCCCTGCGCGCCATGATGAAGGCCAAATACTCCACCCACAACATCGGTCACTACGGACTGGCCTTCGACTACTACACCCACTTCACGTCGCCCATCCGCCGCTATCCCGACACCATGGTGCACCGCCTGCTCACCCGCTATCAGGGCGGCGGCCGCTCGGCCAACCAGGACAAGTACGAGGAGCTGAGCGAGCACTGTTCCGACATGGAGCAGGTGGCCCAGCAGGCCGAGCGCGACAGCATCAAGTACAAGATGGTGGAGTTCATGGCCGACAAACTCGGCGAGACCTACGACGCCCACATCAGCGGCATCCAGTCGTATGGCATCTACTGCGAGATTGACGAGAACCACTGCGAGGGCATGGTGCCCATGCGCGACCTCGACGACGACTACTACGAGTTCGACGAGCGCAACTACTGCCTCGTGGGTCGCCGCCACCACCACAAGTACCAGTTGGGCGACGCCATCCGCATCCGTGTGGCCCGCGCCAACATCGAGAAGCGACAGCTGGACTTTGCACTGGATAAATAAGAAAGGAACAGAACGATGACAAACTATCAGGCAGACCCCAGCCGCTACGACAGCGGCATGCAGTATGAACGATGCGGGCGCAGCGGTGTGCTGCTGCCCCGCGTATCGCTGGGCATGTGGCACAACTTCGGTGGCGCCGATCCCTACGACCGTAGCCGCGCCATCGTGCGCTACGCCTTCGACCACGGCATCACCCACCTCGACCTGGCCAACAACTACGGACCGCCCTACGGCAGTGCCGAGGAGACGCTGGGCCGGCTGATGGACGACGACCTGCGCCCCTACCGCGACGAGCTGTTCATCGCCACCAAGGCTGGCTACGACATGTGGCCCGGTCCCTACGGCAACTGGGGCTCGCGCAAGTACCTCATGGCCTCGCTCGACCAGTCGCTGCGCCGCATGCACCTCGACTACGTAGACCTCTTCTATAGTCACCGCTACGACCCGCTCACCCCCCTCGAAGAAACCCTGCAGGCGCTGGTCGACATCGTGCGCAGCGGCAAGGCGCTCTACGTCGGCATCTCCCGCTGGCCGCTGGAGGCCACGCGCACCGCTGTCAACTACCTGCGCCGCCACGACACCCCCCTGCTCATCTATCAGGGACGTCTCAACATGCTCGACCGCAAACCCGCCGACGAGGGCATCCTGCAGCTCTGCCACGACGAGGGCGTAGGCTTCATCTCCTTCTCGCCGCTGGCCCAGGGACTGCTCACCGACCGCTACCTGCGCGGCATCCCGGCCGATTCGCGCATGGCCAAGGCCCACTTCCTGCGCCCCGACATGCTGACCGACGAGCTGCTCGCGCAGCTGCGCCAGTGGAACGGCGAGGCCGAGGCGCAGGGCCAGACCCTTGCCGAGTTGGCCCTGCGCTGGATTCTCCGCCAGCCCGCCGTCACCAGCGTCCTGGTCGGTGCCAGCTCTACGCGGCAGCTGGCCGCAAACCTGCGGTGCGTCGTGAGGAACCGATAGGGAAAAAATCCGAAAAAGTAGGGAAATTCCTGCACGGATGTCGGATAGTTTTTGTATCTTTGCAGCGTGAATCATTAATAACCCATTGTAGCTATGAAAGAAAACAGAACGATTGCAGCAGCCCTCATCGCATTGGGACTGGTCTGCCTGGGATGGTTTGTCAAGGCCGGCATCGACGATTTTGCCAGCAAGGACCGCAAGGTGAACGTGAAGGGACTGGCCGAGCAGGAGGTGGAGGCCGACAAGGTGACGTGGCCCATCGTGTCGAAGGAAGTGGGCAACGACCTGCCAGACCTGTACAACAAGATTGGCACGACCCAGCAGAAAATCAAGGCTTTCCTGCTGCGCAACGGCATCAAGCAGGAGGAACTGACGGAGAATGCGCCGCAGGTAATCGACCTGCAGGCCCGCGAGTATAACGACGGCAACAAGCCGTACCGCTACATCGTGACATCGGTCATCACCGTCACCTCGCAGCAGGTGAAGCAGGTGCGCAAGATTATTGCCCGTCAGGGCGACCTGCTAAAGGAGGGCGTGGCCATCGTGGACGGCGGCTACGAGAACCCCGTGAAGTACGAGTTCGTGTCGTTCAAGGAGATGAAGCCCAAGATGATGCAGGAGGCCATCGAGAATGCCGAGAAGACGGCGCAGCAGTTTGCCGAGAACTCACACTCGCAGCTGGACAAGATTGTCAGTGCCGACCAGGGACAGTTCAGCATCGACAATCGCGACGAGAATACGCCTTATATTAAGAAGGTGCGTGTGGTGACGACGGTCACCTACTCGCTGAAGGACTGAAACAGACTGCCCCACGGGTAGCTGCCAGGTTTGAGTGTCACCAGCGTTCCGTTGGTGGCACTCATTTGTACTACGCCCGGGGCTACCTGGCGCTCGGTCTGGAAGTCGTGCCAGCCGAGGGCACCGAGCGTGGCCCACGCCGTGGCGCCCCCCTCGATGATGAGGCTGTCGGGGCGGTGTTGTCCGACCAGGCGGCGTGCCATCTCGGCCATGACGGTGCGCAGGTGGATGGCGACGGCCTTGCCCGTGCGGTGGGTGAAGGGGATGGTGAGAATGAGCGAGTGGGTGGGGGATGCGGGGAGCCGGGAGAACCAGTAGTCGGCGCCCTGCTGGCCATCGTAGACCTCGCGGGGCATGGGGGCTACGGGGATGCCGAGGTCGAGGGGGCGGCTCTGGGTGCTGCCGCAGAGGATGAGGGTGGTTTTTGGCTGTTGGCTTTTAGCTGTTGGCTGTTGGCTGTTGGGGCTAACAGCTAACTGCCAATAGTCAATAGCCAGAGAAAACAAATCGGCTGCACCGGCAAAGAGGGTGTGGCCGTTGTCGTAGGTGGACAGGATGTGGCGGATGTCGTCGGCCGACTCCGCGTCGGGCATGATGATGCCGCGGATGGCGGCGTCGGGGAAGCGCTCGCGCAGCGACGACGTGCGGGCCGGAAACTCGGGGTCGTAGCTGAAAGCGGTGTCGGCAATGGGCGTGCCGTCGATGTAGTAGACGCCGTCGCGGATGATGCGCCCTTTCGAGGGGTTGGCGGGCAGGTAGACGGCGCGCCGATAGCCCGTGGCCTGCATGAGGGCCTTCAGCTCGGCTACGACGTGCCCGCGCAGGGCCGAGTCGGTCTTCTTGAAGAGGCGGATGCCGGCGGGCAGGTCGGCGGCCAGGCGGCGCACCTCGTCGGCGGCCTCGGTCTCGCTCATCGAGCGCGTGTCGGTGGCGATGACGGTGGCCTGGTCGGTGGCGGCGGCTGGTGTGCCACACGCCAGCCGTACCGTCAGGCCCGCTTCGAGGGCGATGCCAGCCATCTCGGCTGCGCCCGTGATATCGTCTGCAATGACTATCATGCCCATCGTAGTGTCTTTACTGGTTCGTCTTCTTGTTCTTCCGATAGATGGCCATGCGCGTGGCGTAGTCGATGGAGAGCGTCATGGCTGAGTCGCTGGCAATGCCCTTGCCGGCCACGTCGAAAGCCGTGCCGTGGTCGACGGATACGCGGATGATGGGCAGTCCGAGCGTGATGTTGACACCGCTGGCCGACTCCATCTTGCCTGTCTCCTTGTTCCAGTTGAAGGCGCACACCTTGAGGGGGATATGCCCCTGGTCGTGGTACATGGCGACGACACCGTCGAACTGGCCGCACTTGGCCTTGGCGAAGACGCTGTCGGGCGGCACGGGTCCGTCGACGTGGAAGCCGCGCCCCTGGAGCTCCTCGATGGCGGGGATAATCTCCTGAGCCTCCTCCCAGCCGAACATGCCGTTCTCGCTTGAGTGGGGGTTCAGTCCGGCTACGCCGATGTGGGGCTGCTCGATGCCGAACTGGCGGCAGGCATCGTCGATGAGTTCGACGCACTCGATGACGCGGGCCTTCTTCACCAGGTCGCAGGCCTTGCGCAGGGGAACATGTGTCGACACGTGGATGACGCGGATGTTCTCGTCGGCCAGCATCATGGCGTACTTCTTGGTGTGGGTGAAGGTGGCGTATATCTCGGTGTGTCCGTCAAAGTGGTGGCCGGCCAGGTTGAGCGCCTCCTTGTTGAGCGGTGCGGTGACGGTGCCGTCCACCTCGTCGGCCATGGCCAGCTCGATGGCCTTTTTGATGTACTGGAAGGCGGCATTGCCGCATTGGGCCTGCACCTTGCCGAACTCGAAGGTGGAGGGGTCGACACACTGCAGGTCGTAGACGTCGATGGTGCCGTGCTCGAACTTGGCGTCGGCGACGCTGTGGATGGCGTTCACCTGCAGGTCGTAGCCCAGCAGGCTGACGGCCTGTCGCATGATGGCGGCGTCGCCCGTCACGAGGGGGCGGCACTTCTCGTAAGTTTCCTTTCGGTTGAGGGCGCGCACGGTGATTTCAGGTCCGATGCCTGCGGGGTCGCCCATGGTGATGGCTAATATTGGTTTCATATCTTAATAAAGGCTGTTGTAAATATCGCGAGCGTCTTGCTCAGTTACTTCTCTCGGGTTGTTCTTCAGCAGTCGCTGCACCTGCATGGCGGCGCGTGCCATGCCGTCGACGGCCGTCTGGGGGATGCCCAGTGCGGTCAGCTTGTCGGGAATGCCGACGGCGGCGGCGAGCCGGTAGATGAAGTCGACGCCGCGCTGGGCCGTCTCCTCGTCGGTCTGTCCCGGCTGGCAGCCCATGGCGACGGCCACCTCGGCATAGCGCTTGGGGCTGGCCGGCGTGTTGAACTTCATGACGGAGGGCAGCAGGATGGCGTTGCTCAGTCCGTGGGGGATGTGGAACTCGCCTCCCAGGGGATAGCTCAGTGCGTGGACGGCGGCCGTATTGACCGGGCCCAGGCAGAGACCACCGTAGAGTGAGCCGAAGGCCAGCGCCTCGCGGGCCTCCACGTCGCGGCCGTCGCTGACGGCGCGTTCCAGGTGGGCAGCGATGAGGCGGATGCCCTGCAGGGCGTAGATGTCGACGGCAGGGTGGGCAAACTTGTTGGTGTAGGCCTCGATGCAGTGGGTCAGCGCGTCCATGCCCGTGTCGGCTGTCACCTTGGCGGGTACGGTCCACGTCAGCTTGGGGTCTACGTAGGCTGCGTCGGCCAGGAGGAAGGGCGACACGATGCCCTTCTTCAGGTGGTCGCGCTCGTCGAGCAGGATGGCATTGGGCGACACCTCGGAGCCCGTGCCCGCCGTGGTGGGCAGGCAGGCCAGCCAGAGGCCCTTCTGGCGAATGAGGCCCGTGCCGAAGCAGTCGGCGGCCTGCTGGTCGCTCTGTGCGAAGGCTGCCACCAGTTTGGCCACGTCGAGCACGCTGCCGCCACCGATGCCGGCGACGCTGTCGGCGCCGAAGCGGCGTGCCTGCTCCACGATGCTGTTGAAGTCGTTGAGCGTGGGCTCGGCCGTGATGTCCTGGTACACCTCGACGTTGGTGCCTGCTGCCTGCAGCAGGCTGAGTGTCTCGTCGATAAGCGGGCGGATGGGGGGTGCCGTCAGCACGAAGAGGCGGCGCAGCCCCGTCTGCTTATAGTCGTCTACTAAGTTCTGGATGCAGCCCGTGCCGAACACGATTTTCTGCGGCTGCAAGAGTGTGATAGCTTTCATATCCTTATATATATTGTTGTTTGCGTAATGACGTTTGGCCGCGGGGTTTTATTTCTTCCGTTCCTCCAGGTATCCCCAGATGGTCAGTTCCTTGTCGGCCAAGGGCGTCTTGAACAGGAACGAGGCCAGATAGCCTACGACGAGGACGATAAGGTGGCTGTAGACGCCCAGCATATATTTGTGGTGGGCAAAGTTCCAGTCGCCCAGGTCGAGCAGCGTCTGCTTCACGCCGTCGCCGTCGATGTCGACCTTCGTGGAGGTCAGCACGGCGTAGGCCGTGTACAATACGGCGGCGGCAATGCCGATGTAGAGGCCTTGCTTGTTGGCGCGGCGCGAGAACAGTCCCAGGATGAAGATGCCTACGATGCCGGCCGAGAAGATGGCGTAGAGCGAGAACAGGGCTCCCAGGATGCCCTCGCCGCCCCACGAGATGTACAGGCAGGCCACGCCGATGGCTCCGATGCCCGAGGCAACTACCATCCAGCGGCCCACGCGGAGCTGCTGGCGGTCGGTGGCCTGGGGCCGCATCCGCAGGTAGTAGTCCTGTACGGCGATGGCCGACAGACAGTTCAGGTCGCTGTCCAGCGACGAGATGGCGGCAGCCGCCAGGGCGGCGATGATGAGTCCACGGATGCCGACGGGCAGCTCGTGGGCGATGAAGTAGGGGAACACCTCGTCGGCCTTGATGCCTTCGGGCAGCAGGGGCGCACCCTGGGCATGGTAGTAGGCGAAGAGGGCGGTGCCGATGAACATGAAGAGCGCCCAGATGGGTACCGACATCAGCACACCGATATAGGCGGCCTTCTTGGCCTCATGGTCGTTCTTGGCAGCCAGATAGCGCTGCACGATGGTCTGGTCGGTGCCGTATTTCTGCAGGGCGTAGAAGATGCCGTTCAGCACCATCACGATGAACGTCAGCTCCGTCAGGTTCCAGTCGTAGGGACCGAACGAAATCTTGTCGAACTCCGAGGCGATGCGGAACGTCTCTGCCGGGCCGCCCTCAATGCCGAACATCAGGATGAGGATGCAGATGATGCCGCCTCCGATGAGCAGGAAGCCCTGCGCCACGTCCATCCACACGATGGCCTCCATGCCGCCGAACAGCGTCAGGATGATAATCGTGACGCCCAGCACGAGGACGATGCTGTAGATGTTGATGTCCAGAAACGTGGACAGTGCCATTGATACGAGAAAGAACACCGTGCCAGCCTTGGAGAAATGGCCCAGCGTGAAGGCGAACGACGAGTAGAGCCGCGCGAAGAGCCCGAAGCGGCGCTCGAAGTATTCGTAGGTGGACAGGCGGATGACCTTGCGGAACAGGGGCACGATGACTCCGATGAGCGCCACCAGCACGATGGGCACCATCAGGCCCTGCACCAGCAGTATCCAGTTGCCGGCGTAGGCGGCTCCCGGATAAGCCAGGAAAGTGACACTCGAGATGAGGGTGGCAAAGATGCTGATACCCACGGCCCAGGCGGGAATCTTGCCCCCGCCGGCAAAATACTGCGATGTGTCTTTCTGCTTGTGGGCAAACCAGACGCCAACGCCGATGGCTGCGGCAATCGACAGTATGACGATAAGATAATCAATCCAGTGCATTTACTTTCTCCTTGATTTGTTGTTCTTCTTCGTTTGAAAGACGCGTCAGCGGCATCAGCATCCACGGCTCGCACAGACCCTTGGTCTGCATCATCACCTTGAGGGCGGTGAGGCTCTGGCCCAGTGTGCGGTCCTTCTGGTAGATCTTGGCAATCTCGTTGGTCTCGTCCTGCAGGCGGTTGGCCGTGGCCAGGTCGCCGGCCACCGCGGCGTCGAACAGCTGCCGGAACATCTCGGGCACGTAGTTGCCCGTGGAGGGCACAATGCCGTTGCCGCCCAGTTCGAGCGAGTGGGCACTCTGGGCGGCCCAGCCGCAGAAGTAGGCGAAGTCGTCGTGCGTCTTGGTAATCTCAATGCACTGCGCCATGCGCTCCAGGTCGCGCTCCGAGTCCTTCAGGCCTACGATGTTCGGGTGGTCGGCCAGTCGGCGGATGACCTCGACGGGTATTGACATGTGCGTCGTCGCCAGGATGTTGTAGAGCATCAGCGGACCTGTGATGCAGTCGGCCAGCGTCTTGTAATACTCGTACATCTGCTCCTCGGTCAGGGCATAGTACGTGGGCAGTGTGGCCACGATGACGTCGGCGCCGAGGGCGGTGTATACCTCTGCCTGGCGCACCTGCTCGCTGAAGCAGTTGCCCGTCAGTCCGGCATAGATGAGGATGCGGCCGTCGGCAGCCTTCACGGCAGTCTCGACAAAGAGCTGCCCGTCGGTCTGCGACACGGAGTTGCCCTCGCCGGTGGTTCCCATCAGCAGCGGGGAGACGCCGGCTTGGACGAAGAAGTTGATGATACGCTCGACGGCCTCAGTGTCGAGCCGTCCGTCTTGGGTGACAGGGGTTACCATGGGCACCACCACACCGCGATATTTGCTGTTGTTCATACGTTTTAGTAGGATTAGTTTTTTGGATTCTATGATATAAGGTAGACGCACGAACGCGTGAAAAGTCATCTTCTTTGCCGGGGAAATGGAAATATTTTGTGTGTGAAGAGGGTCGGTTCGGAAATTTTTTCGTACTTTTGTGCGTGAAATGAAACACACGATGTACGGTAGTTACCGGGAACTGCTGCGCGGTTCTTTCAAATCTGGCGATACGGAGGAGTGGCTCGACATCTGGTTTACCCGTCCCATAGGACTGGCTATGGCTATGGTGTGCGGCAGACTGGGCATCACGCCCAACGCCATCACGCTGGCAGGCATCGTCATAGGTGCCGTGGCTGGCTGGCTGTTCCACTACAGCGACCTGTGGCACAACGCCCTGGCTGTGGTACTGCTTATGGTGGCTAACTTCTGTGACTCGGCCGACGGGCAGCTGGCACGCCTCACCAATCAGAAGACGGTGTTGGGGCGCCTGCTCGACGGATTTGCCAGCGATGTGTGGTTCTTCTGCATCTACGTGTCGCTGGTGTGGCGCCTGTGGAACGAGCCTATGCCGCTGGTGGGCGTCGAGTGGAAAGCGTGGGGCTTCCTGCTTTGTGCGGTGGCGGGTTTTCGCTGTCATGCCACCCAGTGTGCGCTGGCCGACTACTACCGTAACATCCACCTGTGGTTCCTGAAGGGCGATGCCGGCAGCGAGCTCGACAGCTATGCCAAAGAACAGCGAATCTACGACGAACTGAGCCGCAAGGGGTGGTCGTTTGAGCGGGTGTACCATTTTTTCTATAAGGGGTACTGCAAGAAACAGGAACGGCTGACGCCCTGCTTCCAGACATTCTTCGGCGCACTGGGCGGCCATGCTGCAAACGTGGCACCGCGCTTCCTGGCTGGCAGCCGTCCGCTGATGCCCTTCACGAACATCCTGACGCACAATACGCGTGCTTTTGCACTTTTTGTGGCTGCGCTAATCAATATTCCGTGGCTTTATCCGTTATTTGAAATAGTCGTGCTGCATCCACTCTATCTCTATATGCGGGACAGACACGAACATTTATGTGTGACACTAATGAATAAACAGAATGACAAAGACTGACGTGAAGCCTGCCGACGGCAGGCTGGGCATATTGGTTGTGGGTTGCGGAGCCGTGGCCACAACGATGATGACGGGTGTGCTGATGGCCCGTAAGGGACTGACCTCCCTCATCGGCTCGATGACACAGATGGACAAGATACGCGTGGGTCGCGGTAGCGAGAAAGTGTACCTGAAGTATGGCGACATCGTACCGCTGGCCGGTCTTGACGATATCGTATTCGGCACGTGGGACGTGTATCCCCAGAATGCCTACCAGGCTGCCATGTATGCACAGGTGTTGCAGGAGAAGGACATCGTCCCGGTGCGGGAGGAACTGGAGCAGATTGTGCCGATGCCTGCGGCCTTTGACAACAACTATGCCAAGCGACTCAACGGTGACCACGTGAAGGCGTGCAAGAACCGCTGGGACATGGTGGAGCAACTGCGTGACGATATCCGGCGGTTCAGGAGCGAGAAGGGCTGCGACCGCATCGTCGTGCTGTGGGCCGCGTCAACGGAAATCTATGTGCCTGTCGACGAGAAGGTGCACGGCTCGCTGCAGGCGCTCGAAGCGGCCATGAAGGCCGACGACCGTGTGCACGTGGCTCCCTCTATGTGCTATGCCTATGCTGCCTTGGCTGAGGGATGCCCCTTCATCATGGGCGCCCCGAACACGACGGTCGACATACCGGCCATGTGGCAGCTGGCAGAGCAGACGCACATGCCTATCTGCGGCAAGGACTTCAAGACGGGACAGACGCTCGTCAAGAGTGGCTTCGCTCCTATCATCGGCACTCGGTGCCTGGCCCTCGACGGGTGGTTCTCCACCAACATACTGGGCAACCGCGACGGACTGGTGCTCGACGAGCCGCAGAACTTCCACACCAAGGAGGTCAGCAAGTTGTCTACGCTTGAAACCATCCTGCGAGGTGACAGACAGCCCGAGCTCTATGGCGACTATTACCACAAGGTGCGCATCAACTATTATCCGCCGCGCAACGACAACAAGGAGTCGTGGGACAATATTGATATCCGAGGCTGGATGGGCTATCCCATGCAGGTCAAGATTAACTTCCTCTGCCGTGACTCCATACTTGCGGCCCCGGTGGCCCTCGATCTTTGTCTGCTGAGCGACCTGGCTGCAAGGGCTGGCCGCTATGGCATCCAACGCTTCCTCTCCTTCTTCCTGAAGTCGCCCATGCACGACTATACACAGGGCGAGGAACCTGTCAACCATCTCTATCAGCAGTATACCATGCTGAAGAATGCGCTTCGCGAGATGGGGGGCTATGAGGCTGACGAGGAGATAGACTAACGCTGACGGCCCAATGCATCTGGACATCTCCGACGAACAGGTACTGGACAATGCGGGCATCCGTCTGACGGCTGTGCGACTGCTTATCTGGCGCACCGTGCGCCATGGCTTTACGGATGCTTTCAGCCTGGCCGACCTGGAGGGCAGGCTGCCTACCGTCGACCGCTCCACGCTGTTTCGCACGCTGACACTCCTGACGGAGGCCCATCTGCTGCACGAGATTGACGACGGCTCTGGCTCGCAGAAATACTGTGTCTGCCACTTCGACGATACCCGCCAGTGTCATGGCCATGTGCATCTTACCTGTCGTCGGTGCCACCGTACCTACTGTCTTACCAACGTGCATATTCCTCCTGTCCCGCTTCCCGCAGGGTTTCTGCTGGAAGAGGCTGAATATGTGGTCAAGGGTGTCTGCCCGCAGTGCAGCAGGCAGCAGTAAATTCTATATTCTAATGGTAATGGGGAATCACAGGCGTCCCGACTCGTGGTAGCTGAAATAAGCTCCGTCGGTGACGATGATGTGGTCGAGCAGGTGGATGCGCATCACGTCGCACGCTTTCTTGAGTTGTGCGGTGAGGTCGTTGTCGGCCTGACTGGGACGCAGGTTGCCCGACGGGTGGTTGTGGCATACGGCGATGATGGTGGCGTTGTTCAGCACGGCCTCGCGCATGATGATGCGGATGTCGACGGCTACCTCGGTGATGCCGCCATGCGAGATGCGCTGCTGCTTGATGAGGCGGTAGTTGTGGTTCATGAGTAGTAGCCAGAACTCCTCGACGTCACAGTCTTGCAGCAGGGGGTGCATGTGGTTGTAGAGGCGGGTTGCGGTGCCTAAGTCCGGACGCTCCTCGGGCGACTCCATCTGGCGGCGCTTGCCGAGTTCGCAGGCGGCAAGGATGGTGATGGCCTTGGCCTCGCCAATACCATTGTACTGGCAGAGCTGGCTGATGGTCATCTTGCCTAAGGTGTTGAGGCTGTTGCGGCAGTCGGATAGCAGGCGCTTCATCAGGGTGACGGCATCTTCCTTGGGACTGCCGCTACCTACGAGGATGGCCAGCAGCTCGGCATCGCTGAGCGACTGAGCGCCCAGACGCATGAGCTTCTCTCGCGGACGGTCTTCGGCAGCCCATTGGTTGATGTTGAGCTTGTCCGTCATTTATAGAAGTTTTTCTCGAAGGCCTGGAATTCGTCTTTGCCCAATACGCAGCGCTTCCACCACGACTCGATGAATCCCAGTCCATAGCCCATCAGCTGGGTAAAGGCTGCGGGGATGCTGATGAGGCCTACCTTGAGGCTCTTGTGCCGGATGGATGAGTCTGTGCAGATGATGAGGGCGTAGGCCAGCAGCGGAAGCAGGGAGAGCCCGTATGTGAAAGGAGCCAGCAGAACCAGGAGAATAACGCCGAGGGTGAAGACGGTGGGCAACAGGTGAACCAACTTGAGGGTGCCGGGGTGGCGCTTCTCAAGGTTGATGCGGGCGATGCCGCTGTTATACACCTGACGGTAGAATTTGCGCAGGTCGGTACGCCGCTTATGCCACACCCAGGCATCGGAGAGCAACTGGGGCTCATAGCCTGCTTCGACGATGCGGTAGCTGAAGTCGATATCCTCTCCAAAGCGCATCTTGGAGAAGCCGCCCAGCTGTAGGTAGACGTCGCGCCGGATGCCCATGTTGAAGGAGCGGGGGTAGAACTTGTCGAGCTTCTTCTTGCCGCCACGGATGCCTCCGGTGGTGAAGAAAGAGGTCATAGAGTAGGAAATGGCCTTCTGCACGGGTGTGAACGAGGGATGTGAAGCGTCGGGGCCTCCCCATGCGACAATCGAGGCTGTCGCCTTCTGCACATGCTCCATATAGTGGTCGGGCAGGACGACATCGGAGTCGAGTATGATGACCCAGTCGCCTGTGGCACGCTCCACGCCGTAGTTGCGGCTCTGCCCAGGACCGCTGTTGGGCTTGTAGTAGTAATGCAAATCAAGGATGTCTGCGTATTCGTCACAGACATCCTTGCTGGCAATAGTGCTGCCGTCGTCTACAATAACTACCTCAAAACCCTTTACGGACTGATGGCAAAGGCTGAGCAGCAAATCGTCTAACTCGCCGGGACGATTGTAGACTGGGACGACAATAGAATATTTCATCCTTACTCCTTGGCGCGGGCCAGATAAGAACCGTCGCGGGTGTCGACCTGGATGAGGTCGCCCTCGTTGATGAACAGAGGAACACGTACCTCTACACCAGTCTCCAGCGTGGCGGGCTTCAGGGTGTTGGTGGCGGTGTCGCCCTTGATGCCGGGCTCTGAGTGGGTGACGCGCAGGATGGTCTTCACGGGCATCTCAGCGTAGAGAATGGTACCGTCGGTGGTGTCGCTGACTACAGACAGAATGTCGCCTTCCTTCATGTACTCGTGGCCGATAACCAGGTCGTTGGCGATGGGGATCTGCTCAAAGGTCTCCTGATTCATGAAGATGCGACCCTCCTGGTCCTCATAGAGATACTGATAATCGCGGTGCTCGATGACAACATCCTCCAACTTCTCACCAATGTTGTAGCGACGCTCCAACACACGGCCGTCAGTGACGTTCTTCATCTTGATGTTCATGATGGTGTTTCCCTTGCCGGGCTTGCGGTGCTGGAAGTCAATGCAAACCCAGATGGCACCGTCCATACGGATGGCGGTTCCTTTCTTGATGTCTTGTGAGTTGATCATATAAAAAAATGTAATTATGTATGCAATTATTGTTGTTTTGCGGGTGCAAAGGTACAACAAATAAATTAAAAATTAAAAATTAAAAATGAAAAATTGAGGTAAAACTTGCGTAATTCGAAATAATTACGTAATTTTGCACCCCGATTTGACGAATTATAATAATAAAAACAAGATAAAACAATGAAAAGAACATTTCAGCCGCACAACCGCCGCCGCGTGAACAAGCATGGATTCCGCGAGCGCATGGCAACTAAGAATGGTCGTCGCGTACTGGCTTCTCGCCGCGCTAAGGGCCGTAAGAAGTTAACAGTATCTGACGAGCACCACGGAAAGTAAGTCCTGACAGGTCAGCGATAAGAATTGGGTATGTTTTCAAGAAATATACCCAATTTTTTTGTTGTATCAATTATTCTTTGTAATTTTGCCAAATATTATATAATAATGAACGCGAAGGATTTGTTTGAGAAGGTTATCGGCCGGTATCTGGCGCTCAACCTGCTGGCAATGGCTGTTGTCGTCGTGCTGCTGTGTGGGGGCGTGGGTATCGGACTCAACTGGTATACACACCATGGCGAGAGCATTGAGGTGCCCGACATCAAAGGCATGGATTATGAGAAAGCCTACCGACTGCTGGAGGGAAAAGGTCTGTGCATTGTGGTCAGTGACTCTGGCTACAACAAGAAGATGCCCGCCAACAGCATCTTGATGCAGACTCCCAGTTACGGGCTGAAGGTAAAGCAGGGGCATATCATATATGTGACGGTCAACTCTCCTTCGTCGCCAACATTTGCCATCCCCGACATTGTCGACAACTCCAGCCTCAGGGAGGCGGAGGCAAAGCTCATGGCCATCGGGTTCCAATTGACGGAACCGCTACAGGTGGAGGGCGAGAAAGACTGGGTCTATGGTATCCTCTGCCGTGGGCGTCGCGTGTCGAATGGCGACCGTGTATCTATTGACTATCCCCTTACGCTGATGGTGGGACAGGGCAGCAGCGATGACGTCGACGAGATGTCATACGCTACCGATTCGACGATGATGCTACAGGGGAGCGAAACGGACGAATTCGTGGAGATAAAGGAAACTGGTACGAGGGAATGATGACGGAAGAACTGGACGATATCGACCTGATGGACGAAGGCGCTGCTGATGGCGGGCTCTACGAGCATCTGCGTATGGAGGTGGACCGCGGCCAGGAACCTGTGCGCATCGACAAGTATATGTCGGAACATGTACAGCACTCCTCGCGCAACCGCATACAAAAAGCTGCCGACGCGGGCTTCATACAGGTGAACGGACGCCCCGTTAAGAGCAACTACAAAGTGCGTCCTGGTGACATCGTCACGTTGATGCTCGATCGTCCACACTACGATACTACAATTGAACCTGAGGATATACCGCTGGACGTGGTGTACGAGGACGACCAGCTGATGGTGGTCAATAAACCGGCCGGCATGGTGGTACATCCAGGAGTGGGCAACTTCCACGGTACGCTGGTCAATGCCGTTGCCTGGCATCTGAAAGCCTTGCCCACTTACGATCCAAACGACCCGAGTGTCGGACTGGTACACCGCATAGACAAGGATACAAGTGGCTTGTTGGTCGTGGCCAAGACGCCAGAGGCCAAGACGGAGTTGGGGGCCCAGTTCTTCAATCATGATACCCATCGTTCGTATGTGGCTCTGGTATGGGGCAACTTCACAGAAGACAATGGACGAATAGAGGGCAACATAGGGCGTGACCCCAGGGATCGCCAGCGTATGGCTGTATTCCCGCCGGGCTCCGACATCGGCAAGTCGGCTGTTACCCACTACCACGTGCTGGAGCGCTATGGTTATACCACGCTGGTGGAATGTCGCCTGGAGACAGGCCGTACTCATCAGATACGTGCACACATGAAGCATATCGGTCATCCGCTCTTTGCCGACGAGCGGTATGGTGGCATGGAGATCCTGCGTGGCGAGCGGACTGCCTCCTACAAGGCTTTCGTCCAGAACTGCTTTAAACTTTGTGGACGGCAGGCCTTGCACGCCCGTACACTGGGGTTTGTCCACCCTGTCAGTCATGAGCAGATGGATTTCACAAGTGAGCTGGCCGGCGACATGGAAGCACTGATAGACAAATGGAGAAAATATAAAAGATAATCATACACTATGAAACAATTAAAACGTAACGTTGCCATCGTCTGTGGCGGTGACTCTTCTGAGCACGACGTATCGCTGCGCTCTGCACAAGGCCTCTATTCTTTCTTCGACAGAGAGAGGTACAATGTCTATATTGTTGATATCAAGGGACAGGACTGGCATGTGGAACTGCCTGACGGAACGACGGCTCGCATCGACCGCAACGACTTCTCATTTATAGAGGACGGAAAGGCAAAACTGTTCGACTATGCCTATATCACCATTCATGGCACTCCTGGCGAAAACGGTATCCTGCAGGGTTATTTCGACTTGGTTGACATCCCTTATTCCACAAGCGGGGTGTTGGTAGAGGCGATGACATTCAACAAGTTCGTGCTCAACCAGTATCTGCGTGGCTATGGCGTGGCCGTTGCCGACTCGCTGCTCATCCGTGCGGGCTACGAACAGTTGGTAAGTGACGATGAGATAGAGCGCCGCATCGGTATGCCTTGCTTTGTCAAGCCTGCTGCCGATGGTTCTTCGTTCGGCGTGTCAAAGGTGAAGAATAAGGACCAGTTGGCTCCCGCCATCCGTAAGGCGATGTTGGAGAGCCCGGAAATTATGGTAGAGCAGTTCCTCGATGGTACTGAAATCAGCATTGGTGTCTATAAAACCCATGAGAAATCTGTGGTTTTACCGGCAACAGAGGTGGTCACAACCAACGAATTCTTCGACTATGACGCCAAGTATAATGGTCAGGTCAAGGAGATTACCCCGGCACGCCTCTCTGAGGATGTGACCCGTCGTGTGCGCGAAATCACCAGCTACATCTACGACATTCTGCACTGCAACGGCATCATCCGTATCGACTACATTATCTCGAAGGAGGGCAAGATCAATATGCTGGAGGTTAATACAACGCCGGGAATGACTCCCACCAGCTTCATTCCGCAGCAGGTGCGTGCCGCCGGTCTGTCGATGACAGACGTGCTTACTGATATCGTTGAAAACCAGTTCTGAAAATAACGAAGGGGTCAAGTGATGAGAGAAGAGTTTGACGAGATACGGCCCTATGAGCCGGAAGAGATGCAGCAGGCTTTTGATGAACTGCTTGGCGACAGGCAGTTCTCTGCCATGCTGAAGGGTTTTGCTCCCTGGCTGCCCAAGGGTATCCGTAACGGTTTGCTGCGACTGGCCTTCAAGGGTGTAAAGACACCGCTTGACTTCCAGCAACGTTTCATGAAACCGGTTGTCCGCTATATCATCCGCCGCCATACTGACGGTTGTGATTTCGACGACCGCATGCTACCGGAAGATACAGGAAAAGAACAGCGCTATACCTTTGTGAGCAATCATCGCGACATTGTGCTCGACTCTGCTTTTCTCGATGTGATGCTTGTAGACAACGGCTATCCTACGACGGTAGAGATAGGCATCGGTGACAACTTGTTAATCTACCCGTGGATTAAGCAGTTGGTGCGAATGAATAAGGCCTTTACCGTGCGTCGGGGCCTGACAGCCCATGAGATGATGCGGTCAAGTCAGCTGATGAGCAGTTACATACATTATGCTGTCACACAAAAAAAGGAAAATATCTGGATTGCACAGCGTGAGGGGCGTGCCAAGGACTCCAGTGACCAGACGCAGGAGTCGGTACTGAAGATGCTGGCCATGGGCGGACAGCTCAGCGAGCTGAACATTGTGCCGCTCACCATCAGTTATGAGTTTGACCCGTGTGACTACCTGAAAGCACAGGAGTTCCAACTGAAGCGTGACGACCCTGGTTACAAAAAGAGCCGTCAGGACGACTTGGATAATATGCGCACTGGAATCCTGGGCTATAAGGGGCGCGTGCACTACCATTGTGGTACACCTGTCAACCAGTGGCTTGACGAATTGAATGGGTTGCCGCGAAATGAGTTCTTCCAGACGCTTAGCAAGCGCATGGATCGTGAACTGCATCGGGGCTATAGGCTGTACCCGTGCAACTATATTGCCTATGACAAACTGAACGGGCAGGCATCTTATGCCGACCATTACACACAGCAGGACAAGGAGCGTTTCGAAAGCTATCTGGCCGGCCAGCTGGCAAAGATAGCTATTCCTTCCAAGGATGAGGGCTTTCTACGCGAGCGTATGCTGACCATGTATGCCAATCCTGTTCGCAATTATATGGCAGCCCAATGAGAAAGGTCTTACCATACGTATGCTTCCCAGTCATGCTGACGTTCTTCTCTTGTCAGACAGACAGCTATGACAAGGGTGAGGGTAAGTATTCGCTGATGCTTACAGACTTTGTGGAACTGTCGACAAACAGCCAGAAACAGGGCATCTCTATGACTACTGATGAGGGCGTCAGTCTGATTCTTACCAAGACGGTTACTGCGTCATGGATGCAAAAAGGTGATACGCTCTATCGCGTGTTGGCTTATTATAATAAGGTGTCAGATCAGCAGGCGGAGATGGTTTCTCTTACCGCTGTGCCAACCCTTCGCCCTCATGGTGCAGAACACTTTACCAGTCAGCCGCAAGATCCTGTCGGGTTGGAGAGCGCCTGGCTGGTAAAAAGCGGTAAATATATCAATCTCGGCTTGTTGCTGAAGAACGGTCGAGATGAAAACGGGGACGAGGGGACACATTCGCTGGCGTTGGTCTGCGACGAGATCCGCCAGAATGATGACCTGACACAAACGGCCTGTTATCGACTGATTCATAGCCAAGGCAGTGCACCTGAGTATTACACCAACAGGCGTTATGTCAGCATTTCTCTGCCTGATACGGACGAGCGTCCTGACAGCATACGCCTCTCCGTCAATACCTATGATGGTATTGTCGAAAAGGCGTTTCGAATCAAGTAGGCTGTTGCTTGCTTTGTCTTAAGCGAATCTTATGGTTCCCTGTACAGGCTCCTGCGACTCGTCATTCTTTTGGTGAGCCTCTTCACCGTTGGATTGATTGTAGATGCTGTCGAGGATTTCACGAGTGCGCTTGTAGGTGGGCGTCTGCTCAACGGCAGAGATGACATCGTCGTTGTCGAGGTCCTCCGGACGGAAGAGGTATATATGAGGACGGCGTTTGTATTTGCGGGTTTGTCCGTTGTTGCCATAGAAGCGGTTGCGACGGTCGATACGCTTAGCCTCTTCCTCCTGCTGTTCCGCAATACGGGTGGCCTCCTCCTGCGTGTTGAGACGCTGACGGTGACTGGCCATGCCATCGACTCGGTCGATACCGAATCCTGTAGCGAGAATGGTGACCTTGACCTTCTTTCCCAGTTCAGGGTCAACGGCCAAGCCCCACTTTATTTCAAAGTCGTTGCCGAATTTTGCCATAAAGTCGTTGACGTCGTTCATCTCTTCCATCATCAGCGAGCCCGACCCGTCTTTATTGCCGGCAAACGAAATGGAGAGTAGAATCTTCTTAGAGTTGAAGACGTCATTTTCGTTGAGCAGCGGAGAGGTCAGGGCATCTTCGATGGCTTTCTTGACACGTCCTTCGCCTTCGCCATAGCCTGTCGACATGATGGCGACACCACCGTCTTTCAGTACAGTCTTCACATCGTTGAAGTCAAGATTGATCAGGCCATGCACCGTGATAATCTCTGCAATAGACTTGGCTGCAATAGAGAGGGTATCGTCTGCCTTTCCGAATGCATCCAGAACGGTCAGCTCAGGATAGATTTCACGAAGTCGCTCGTTGTTGATGACCAACAGGGCGTCAACGTGCTTGTTCATCTCCTCAACGCCATCGAGCGCCTGGTCAATCTTGCGGTCTCCCTCGAAGCGGAACGGGATGGTAACGATACCTACGGTAAGAATGCCGAGTTCCTTGGACACACGTGCAACGACAGGGGCTGCGCCGGTGCCGGTGCCGCCACCCATACCTGCGGTGATGAATGCCATACGGGTACCGTCGTTCAGCATCTGCTTAATATCCTCAATGCTCTCCTCTGCAGCGGCACGGGCCTTCTCGGGACGGTTGCCGGCGCCGAGGCCCTCGCGCCCCAGCTGCAGATGAACCGGAACCGGCGAGTCATTGAGCGCTTGGTTATCAGTATTGCAAAGTACAAAGGTGACATCGTGGATGCCTTCACGATACATGTGGTTGACTGCATTGCCACCTCCGCCACCGACACCGATGACCTTAATGATGCTATTCTCCTTTTCTGGCTCGCCGAAATCGAGCAGTATATTGTTTTCTGTCATATTCCTTAGTCTTTAATTTTGTCTTTATGCTTTCTTTCTCTCTTATTCGTCATCTTCGACCATCTTCTTGCCGAATTCCTTAAGACCCTTGATGGCTTTGTGCCAGATGCTGTTTTCCTTACGACGTTGTGCCTCTTCGCGAGCTTTTGCTTCAGCCTCTTCGCGGGCGACGCGCTCTTCTTCCTCACGCTTGATACGGGCTTCCTCTTCGGCGCGTCGTATCTCCTCGGCTGTACGTACTACCCCTGCAGGAGTCTCGGCAGCAGAGCGGGGACGGCGCTCGGGAGTGGTGGCATCGTTGGTCTTGGTTTTGAAGAGGTCGCCGGTGGGGTCGTACTCCTGACCGGCACAGTTGATTTCTCCTTTGGCAAGGAGTCCGAGGACCGTATTCATCTGGCCGTCGTGGCTGTTGATATCGCTGATGTTGGAGACGATGGTTTGATTGACAAACTTGGCAACACGTATCTTGTCGATGTGTGTGTAGTTCTGGAAGCCTTTCTCGATATCTTTCATGTTGGAACCGCCGCCAGTCAGGATGATGCCGCCCAGCAGCTTTTCACAATATTCCTCGGGAACCTGATACCATACGTTGGCAATAATCTCCTCAAGTCGTCCCTCGACAATTTCAATGAACTTGCGTGTCTCTACCTGACGCTCGGGGTCGATAGAGTATTTCATGTTATTGTCAATGTCATTGTTCTCGGTCCATGCAGAGCCATACTTGAGTTTCATCTTTTCCGCATCGGCTTCTTCCATCTGGAGCGATGCAATATCCTTGGTGATGTTGTTGCCGCCCAGGGGTATGACGGCAAGATGGCGCAGGATGTTCTTTGAATAGACGCTAACGGTGGTCGTGTCGGCTCCCATGTCAACGAGCGTACAGCCCGAGCGCTTCTCTGCCTCGGTAAGAACGCTGTCGGCCAGTGCCAGTGGTGCGAGGTACATTTCAGCCACCGCAATGCCGGCAACCTCGAAACACTTGTTCAGGTTCTTGTAAAACGTCTTGCGCTGCAGTATGTTGAGGAAGTTGCCCTCAATGTGGCTACATTGAATGCCAACAGGTTCAAACTGGAACTGAGAGTCTACCTTGTACTCTTGAACAGCAGCATCAAGAATCTCCTGCTCGGGATAATTGACGCTACGGTTGGCATCCATCAGCTCAATGACCATGTCCTGTGTGACAAAGGTGTCGGCGGGAAGCTCTTTGGTGATGACGTTGCGAACGGAACGTATGGACTGGCCACCAACACCCACATACACCTGTGTGATGGTTGTCTTGAGCTGTTTTTCCATACGGTTGATAATGTTTGTAAGCCGCTGGGCAGTCTTCTCGATGTTATAGACCACCCCTTTACGGATACACATGGATGCGTCTTCCTTGACGCAGGCCAGCACCTGAATGCTGCCATCGAGGTTCTTTCGGCCGGCAATGCCGGTCATCTTGGATGACCCCAGTTCGATAGCTACAATAAAATCCTTTGGCATCTGATTTGTTATTTTATTATTATCTCTATTCTTATATGTTATTTGTGCTTGTCCTTTTCTTGCAGATAATCTGGTTGCTGAACTCCAGACTGATGTAGGAATACTTGTTCCAGCCGGCCTTGGAAAGTCCGTATTTGTAGAACTTCTCCAGTCGGTCGAATTTCTTGTCTATACTGGTAGGGAGCCCAAAGTAGACAATGTGGTCGCCGACGCGAGGTATGATCTCAATACTTCCGTCAGCCAATACGTTAATCTGTTCAACCTGGCTGCGCCACAGCTGATGGCTTAGCAGGTAGCTCCCGATGTCTTTCAGCGTGTTCTGGGCATACTTGCGCTGGATGGCTCCGGTGGCTACGACGACATTGTTGGCATAGTGCATGTTGGGCATGATGTTGCCTCCCTCGTCGATGTAGTAGTCATCACCATTTTCTGCCTTGATGCGGATGATAGGCACTCGCTGGCTGACGATGATGTTTACGCGGCCAGTCTGAGTCTTGTAACATTGGGCGCCGTCGACAAGAGGATTCTGCCGTAAGGCCTCTTCTATCTTGCGCACGTCGACTTGTTTCATCAGGTCTCCCAATGGGTATAGATGGGCAGTTTTTAATTGCCGTTCTATTTCATTTGTGTTTAGGAATCCTTTTGCCCTGCCGTCTTCAATATGGATGTTGACTTCAGTACATACGTCGCTCAGCTCGTCAGGGCAGTTGAATGCGGTGATGGCCAAGACCAGGTAGACAGCCAGGATGCAGTCTACCAGTATGATTACGGTCTTTTTCCAGTTAAACGTCAAATTCATGTTATAGATTCATTTTCTTTTTCAGCACTTCAGCCATTTGAGGCACCTGATTGTCAAGGTCACCGGCACCCAGTACAATGAGTACGTCGAAGTCGTGGTTCTTGACCAGTTCCATCACGTCAGACTTGTTGATAATCTGTTTCTCGATGCCCGGGCGCAGCCGGTCGTAGATAAGTGCCGAGGTAACACCCTCAATGGGTTGTTCCCGGGCAGGATAGATTTCTGTAAGAATCACCTCGTCGAGCAGGCTTAGTGCATCGGCGAAATCAGTATAGAAGTCACGCGTGCGTGTGTACAGGTGTGGCTGAAAGATTGCCGTAATCTTTCTGTCCTTGTAGAGTTCGCGTATGCTGCGTGCACTTTGGTAGATTTCTTTCGGATGGTGTGCGTAGTCGCTGAGGAACACCAGCCGGTCTGTCTTTATCTTGAAATCGAAGCGTCGCTCTACACCGCCATAGGTCTTCATGCCCTGCCGGAGTTCTTCCGGTGTGCAACCTGCCAGTTGAGCCATGGCCATGGCCGCAATGCCGTTCTCAATATTGATGGGTACGGGCTGTCCGAGTTCGATGCCCTTGACAGATGCTATTGGCGAGATGAAGTCGAAGGAGATTTCTCCATTGTCTATCTTGATGTTCTCGGCGTGGAAGTCTCCTTCGTTCAGTGCATAGTCATAGCGTCGCACGCCTTCGGCTAAATGCTCTTTCATCTCCAGGCCGCGGTGGATAATCAGGGCCCCCTCGGGCTGGATGAGCTCACTGTAGTGTCGGAAGCTCTCCAGGTAAGCCTCTTTGGTACCATAGATGTCCAGATGGTCGGGGTCGGTAGATGTAATGACGGTCATGTAGGGTGACAGCCAGTGGAAGGAGCGGTCGAACTCATCGGCTTCGATGACTACGTAGTCCGAATCGCTCAGGATGTAGTTGGTGCCATAGTTCTTGGAGATTCCGCCGAGGAAGGCGTTACAGTCGAGATGGCTCTGGTGCATGATATGGGCACACATCGTCGACGTGGTCGTCTTTCCGTGCGTGCCGGCCACGCAGAGCCCTTTGTGCTGTCGGGTCAGGGTGCCTAACACCTGCGCACGCTTCTGTATCTCGAATCCATTGTTGCGGAAATACTGCAACTCCTGGTGTTCGGCAGGAATAGCCGGTGTATAGATGACCAGGCATGATTGTGGTTGCTTGCATGCCTCCGGAATCTTGTCGACATCCTCATCGTAGTGGATGAGCATGCCTTCCTTCTCCAGTTGTCGGGTGAGCGTGCTCGGTGTCTTGTCGTAACCGGCCACCACGATGCCTCTGTGGATGAAATAGCGGGCGATGGCGCTCATGCCGATGCCGCCAGCTCCTACAAAGTAGACTGCTTTGATATCTTGTATGTTCATTTCTTTGCTAACTTAATTACTTCTTTTGCGATGATGTCGGCCGAGTCGGGTAGGGCCATCTTCAGAATGTTCTGACTCAGGAGGGCCAGCTGTTGGGTGTTGCCGACCGTGTCGATTGCCAGCTGAAGCAGGGTCTGTGGAGCTTCTGCATCCTTGACGTATAGTGCGGCCTGCTTGTTGACAAGTGCCATTGCATTCTTCGTCTGATGGTCTTCTGCCACGTTGGGGCTGGGTACCAGTATTACCGGCTTCCCCAATAGGCAGAATTCACTGATACTGCCTGCTCCGGCGCGGCTGATGACGAGGTCTGCAGCCTGATAGGCTGCCGCCATGTCGCTGATGAAGTCGGTGACCACCAGATTGTCCGGCTTTCCGGCTTCAGTCAGTCGGTCGGCAATCTGCTTGCTATAGTATTTACCGGTCTGCCAGAGAAACTGGACGTTTGTATGGCTGCGAATCAGGTCGAGATGCTGGATGACACTCTCGTTGATGGTTCGGGCTCCCAGGCTTCCCCCCACCAGCATCACGGTCTTTTTCTGAGCGTCGAGGTGGAAACTGCGTAAAGCCTCTTCGCGACTTACCTTGTTGTCGAGCAACTGCTGGCGGACAGGATTGCCTGTCAGCATGATTTTGTCAGCGGGGAAGAAGCGCTCCATACCCTCGTAGGCCACACAGATACGTGCAGCCTGGCGTGCCAGTGTCTTGTTTGCCAGTCCTGCATAGCTGTTCTGCTCTTGCAGCAGTGTGGGGATTCCGAGACTGTTGGCAGCCCCCAAGGCGGCACTGCTGGCATAGCCGCCCACGCCTACGGCAACATCAGGTTTGAACTCGCGTAGTATCTTCTTGGCTATCCACTTGCTCTTTAGATAATCGATAGCCACCCCGATGTTTCCCGGCTTCCACAATGGACGTAGAAATCCGCGAATGGGCAGGCCCTTTATTTCGTATCCCGCAGCAGGCACCCGCTGCATCTCCATGCGCCCCAGCGCACCGACAAACAGTATCTTAGTGTCCGGGCGTTGCGCTTTGATGGCATTGGCAATGGATACTGCCGGGAAGATGTGCCCGCCAGTTCCGCCACCACTGATGATTACTCTAAGTTCACTGTTCATATCTCTCTGTTATATTGTATGTTGCAAAGTTAATCTTTTTTCCGTGAATCTATGCTACATTTGGTTCATTTTCTTTTTCTTTCTTCGTCTTGGCAGACCGGCTGACACTGAGAATGGCCCCGATGTAGGCGCAGTTGATGATGGTCGACGTACCACCTTTGGAAATCAGGGGCAGGGGCTGGCCCGTTACAGGCGCCAGTCCGACGGCCACCATCATGTTGAAAGTTGCCTGGATGACCAGGAGCAGTCCTAATCCCATGGCCAGCAGGGCCGGGAAGTTGTTCTCGCAGCGGCTGGCGATGCGTGCGCAGCGGTACAGAAGAACAATGTAGAGGAAGGCGACAGCAATGGCTCCAAGGATGCCCAGCTCCTCGATGACGATGGCATAGATGAAGTCTGAGAATGCCTGGGCGAGAAAGTCGCGCTCGACAGACTGTCCGGGACCCTTGCCGACGATGCCGCTTGATACGATGGCAATGTTCGCGTGGGCCACCTGGGCGTCTTTGTCAAGGTCGTATTCTTGTGGCGTCGGGTCCGGCTGCTGGAATTTGAGAATTCGTGCTTTCCACGTGTTGGCGCGGTGCATGACCTTCTCCAGGGCGTTCTTCTTTTTGGGGGGCTGGTTTGTCAGCTCCGTTTTCGTGAGTTTCTGGTCTTCCGTCTTGGAGGTGTCGCCCACAATCAGGACCATTGAAACGGCGAACGCCGCAAAGACGATGATATACGCTGCAAGTTTGCCCAGTTGTCGCAAGGGCACCTGGCCAATGAACATCATGAGGAATACTACGGCAAACAGGAGCGCTGCTGTGGACAGATTCTCAGCGCCGATGAGCAGGCATGCGGGTACTGTTATCCATAATATCCATTTGAATGCGTTCTTGTCGGCCCCTTTTTCCTGTTGCATGGCACTCAGAATTTGTGCCACCGCCAGCACGATGGCCCCTTTGGCAATCTCCGACGGTTGGATAGTGAAGCCCATGATGCTGATCCAGCGAGAGGCGTCATTGGCGCTCTTGCCGCCTCCAAGGGCGACTATCAGCAGCAGCAGGCCGGAGATGGCCAGCAGGAAGGGCGTCATCAACTTAAAGTATCGGCATGGGATATTCAGCGTGATAACTGCGATGACGACCCCGAAAGCGATGGTGCCGGCGTGGTATACGATGGGGCCGATGTAGTTATGACTCTTATAGGTCAGTCCGCTGGAAGCAGAGAATACTTCTACGATACTGATCATGCAGAGGAAGAAGAACACCATCCAGATGCCTCTGTCGCCTTTGAATATTTTGCCGATTCTCTTGTTCATTGTCTAAGCGTTTTACAGATTTCTGACCAGCTCTTTGAATTGGTCGCCGCGGTCTTCCATGTTCTTGAAGAGGTCGAAGCTGGCACAGCACGGACTGAGCAGCACCGTCATGCCGGGTTCTGCCATTTCATAGCAGGCCTCCACACATTCCTTCATCGAGTGCGTGTCGCGCACGGGGATGCCCAGGCTGTCGAAGTTGTCATGCAGCTTTTGGTTGTCTGCACCCAGGTAGACCAGTCCGGCACATTTTTCCTTGATGAGGGGTTTGATGGGGTCGTAGTCGTTGCCCTTGTCCTTGCCGCCTACAATCAGGATGGTCTTGGTCTTCATGGACTCCAGGGCATACCAGCAGGCATCCACGTTGGTGGCTTTCGAGTCGTTGACGTATTGTACGCCACGCACCTTGCAGACCTTCTCCAGCCGGTGCTCTACACCGGGGAAGTCGCTTAGCGACTGGCGAATGACGTCCTTCTTGATGCCGGCAATGTTGGTGGCGATTCCGGCGGCCAGTGAATTATAGATGTTATGCTTGCCAGTGAGGCTGAGAGACTCCTGCTCCATGTTGAAGGGAGTCGGCTCCTCTATCTTGTACTGTCCCTCCTCGATGTAGCCGATGGAGCCCTTCTCTTTCAGTTCCGAGAAGGGATACTGGATGGCCTGGATGTTATACTTCTCCAGTTCCTGGCGTATGATGGGGTCGTCGTTCCAGTAGATGAAGGCGTCCTGCTCTGTCTGGTTCTGGATGATACGCATTTTAGCGTCCACATAGTTCTGCATCTTGAAGTCGTAGCGGTCCAGGTGGTCTGGCGTGATGTTCAGCAGGATGGCGATGTTGGCACGGAAGTCATACATATTGTCCAGCTGGAACGAGCTGAGTTCGATAATGTAGTATTCGTGCGGGTCTTCGGCGACCTGTAGTGCCAGTGAGTGCCCGATGTTCCCGGCCAGTCCGGCATCGTATCCGGCAGCCTTGAAGATGTGGTAGATGAGGCTTGTCGTCGTCGTCTTTCCGTTCGACCCCGTAATGCAGACCATTTTCGAGTCGGTGTAGCGGCCGGCAAACTCGATTTCGCTGATGATATGGATGCCGCGCTCCTTGATTTTGACAATCATGGGTGCGGTGTCCGGGATGCCGGGACTCTTGATGACCTCGTCGGCATCTAATATCCGCTCTTCGGTATGGTGGCCTTCCTCCCACTCGATGTGGTGGTCGTCCATCAGTTTCTTGTATTTGTCGTTTATCTTCGACAGGTCGCTGACGAATACCTCGAAGTTTTGCTTCTTGGCCAGCACGGCAGCTCCGGCACCGCTCTCGCCAGCTCCTAATATGGCTATCTTTTTCATCTGACTTTCAGTGTAATGATGGTTAATGCTGCTAATATGATGGTGGTAATCCAGAATCGGATTGTAATCTTCGACTCGTGGAACGGACGGTGTGGCCAGCCCTTCAGGATGTAGGTGCTTGTGGCATCGAGCTGGGAGTCCAGTCTGCGGAAGGTGTCGTGGATGGGCGTGGCACGGAATACGCGGACGCGCTTCCCCTTGCGCTTCTGTATCTTGAACCACTGTGTCTGTATGATGACGCTGAGGCTTTCGATGAAGAAGATGCCACACAGGAGGGGAAGCATCAGCTCCTTGTGGATGATGAGTGCGCATACGCCGATGATGCCGCCGATGGTCAGCGAACCGGTGTCGCCCATGAATACCTGTGCTGGATATGCGTTATACCAGAGGAATCCTATCATGGCCCCGATGAATGCGGAGAGGAACACCACCAGCTCTTGTGAGCCGGGGATGTACATGATGTCGAAGTAGGCGGCATAGCCGATGTGCGACGACACGTAGGCAAATATCAGCAGTGCCACGCCGATGATGGCGGAGTTGCCCGCACACATGCCGTCCATGCCGTCATTGAGGTTGGCCCCGTTTGATACGGCGGTTACTACGATGATGGTCATCAGCACGAAGAGCACCCATCCTGCTGCCACCTTATATTCGCCGAGGAACGACATCACATCCGAATAGTTCAGGTTGTTGTTCTTGATGAACGGGATGGTGGTCTGCAGTGACTTGACGGCTACGGGCTTGTGCTTTACTACTATTTCCTGGTTTTGCCTGGCTTCCGAGACGTTCTCACGCACGACGGCGTCGGGGCTTAGCCACAGGGTGAGCCCGACGATGAATCCGATGGATATCTGGCCGATGATTTTGTAGATGCCCCGCAGTCCCTCCTTGTTCTTGCGGAAAATCTTGATATAGTCGTCCATGAATCCGAGGAATCCCAGCCATATCGTTGTGCCGATCATCAGCAGGAGGTAGATGTTGCGCATGCGTCCCAGCAGGAGGACAGGTATCAAGATGGAGACGATGATGATGATGCCGCCCATGGTCGGCACTCCCTTCTTCTCGACGCCAAAGGGGTCGATGTTGGGGTCGCGGGCTGTCTCGCTGATGTTGCGGCGTTTCATCCATTTGATGAAATATTCGCCAAACCATGCCGAGATCAGCAGCGACATGATCAGTGCCAACAGCGACCGGAACGAAGTGTATGCCCAGATGTGCGCCCCGGGTATGTCGTATTGTTCCAAGAACCGGAAGATATAGTATAGCATATTTCGATGTATTTTGCAGGTTGTTACGACTGGAATATCTCTCTCACTATTTCGCGGTCGTCGAAGTGATGCTTGACGCCCTTTATTTCCTGGTAGTCCTCATGGCCTTTGCCGGCGATGAGGATGACGTCACCCTTTTGTGCCAGCATGACAGCCGTCTTGATGGCCTCGCGACGGTCTACGATGGCGACCACCTTTTTCGACTGTTGTGCACTGAGGCCGGCCAGCATGTCGTTGATGATGTCTTGCGGCTCCTCGAAACGGGGATTGTCGCTGGTGATGATGACACGGTCGCTCTGCTTTACGGCCTCCTGGGCCATCAGCGGCCGCTTGCCCTTGTCGCGGTTGCCGCCGGCGCCGCAGACGGTGATGATCTGTCCGCCCTTGCCGTCAAGCACCTCGTGGATGGCCTTGAGCACGTTCTCAAGGGCATCGGGCGTATGCGCATAGTCCACGATGGCCGTTATGCCGTCCTTCGAGCGGATGGGCTCCAGGCGGCCGGCCACGCTCTTCAGCGTGCTCAGCACCACGAGGATGTCCTCGGGCCTCTTCCCCAGCATGATGGCTGCGCCATAGACAGCCAGCAGGTTGCTTACGTTGAATTTGCCGATGAACTGCACCCCGACTTCGCGTCCGTCCACCTCAAGGTACATGCCTTCGAAGTGACACTCGATGATGCGTGCGCGGAAGTCGGCCATCTGTCGGGTAGAGTAGGTCTTGACCTTGGCTTTCGTGTTCTGGACCATCACCATTCCGTTCTTGTCGTCAGCGTTGGTAATGGCGAAGGCATCTTTCGGCAGGCTGTCGAAGAAGGCCTTCTTGGCGTCGCGATAGTTCTCGAACGTCTTGTGGTAGTCCAGGTGGTCACGGGTCAGGTTCGTGAAGATTCCGCCGGCAAACTTCAGTCCGCCGATGCGCTGCTGGGCGATGGCGTGGCTGGAGCACTCCATGAAGGCGTATTCGCAGCCCGCGCTGACCATCTGGGCCAGCAGTTTGTTGAGCTCTATCGGGTCGGGGGTGGTATGGTCTGCCGGCACAGCCTCCTCCTCGATATAGTTGCAGACGGTGGACAGCAGTCCGCATTTGTGCCCCATCTTGCGGAACATATTATATAATAAGGTGGCGATGGTCGTCTTGCCGTTGGTTCCGGTCACGCCTACCAGCTGCAGCTTCAGTGAGGGCTCGCCGTAGAATACGGTTGCCACCGGACCCACAGCGGCCTCCGTCGAGCTGACCTGAATATAGGTGACGCCTTCTGCCGGCGTCTCGGGAGTCGACTCGCAGAGTACGGCCGTGGCTCCCAGTTCGATGGCTTTGGGGATAAACCTGTGGCCGTCGGTTTGAGTCCCTCTGATGGCAACAAACAAGTGTCCTTGCGCTATCTTGCGGGAGTCGATGTTAACCTCCGTGATGTCCTTCTCCGTGTCGCCGGTGATGGCAAGTGGTTTTACGTATTTCAGCAGTTCGCTTAGTTTCATATACCTTTATATATATTTGTTACATTATTCTAAATGGAGGACGCACTGGTATCCCTTGAGTATCTGCTTGCCGGCCGGATAGCTCTGGCTCTTTACCTTGCCGCGCCCATACAGCCTGACGCGCAGGCCCCGGCTTTCCAGCAGGAATACGGCATCCTTTGCCCCCATACCCTTCACGTCAGGCATGATGTTCTTGGGCGTCTTCAGCTGGGTCAGCGCCACGTCGTTGGTGCGGCGCTCGGCCTCGCCCCATATCGGGTTGTCGTTGGCATACGAGCCGCTCCAGTGGTAGTTGGTATTGATGCCCAGTTCGGTGAGCACCTGGCTGGCTGCGGCAATATTGCCGTTCTTGACGTCGGGGATGACGACAGACTCCTCGTCGTGGGCGTCGTCGACGCTCAGTTTCAGGTTACGTGCCATCACACCCTCGGCAATATGGTGGAATACCACACCGCTCATGCCGCCACCCGAAGCCGGCAAACCGGTCTTCTTGATACACACGATGCAGGAGTAGCGTGGGTTGTCGGCAGGGAAGTAACCGGCAAACGAGAGCCAGTAGCGGGTGGTGCCGGAGTGGTAACTGCCGTGCTGGTCGGCCACTTGGGCAGTACCGGTCTTGCCCGCTACCTTGAATAGCTTGGACCCGGCCTTGCGTCCCAGTCCCTGACTGACCACGTGCTCCAGAATGGTCTGCATGGTCTTCAGGGCCTCGGGCTTGGCAATGCGTTGCTTGAGCACTTTCGGCTCGAACTCGGCTATGGTCTCGCCGTTCTTCATGATTTTCTTCACGAAGCGCGGCTGCATCATCTTGCCGTTGTTGGCTATCGCGTTATAGAAGGCGATGGTATTGATGGGCGCAATCTGCGTCTCGTAGCCGATGCTCATCCACGGTAGTGTCGTCTTGCTCCAGTATTTGGAGCGGTCGCTGGTCTTGGTGTCCGGCATGCGGATGTAGGGTTTCTGGTATCCTACCAGCGGCAGTTTCAGGTCTTCGCCGATGCCGACCCGGTAGAGTCCCTTCACGTAGGTTTCCGGCCTGCTGCCGTAGAACTTGTCGATGACGTGGCTGACGCCGATGTTCGAGCTCACCTCCAGTGTGCGGGCTACATTGATGTCCTGATAGCCGCCGCGCCGCCAGTTGTGGTCCTTCATCCAGCGCCCGTGCATCTGTTGTACGCCGCTGCCGGTGTGGATGACGTACGAGGTGTCGACCACCCCGTCGTCGAGGGCCACGAGAAACGAGGCAACCTTGAATACCGAACCGGGCTCGCAGCGGTAGCTGATGGCCGAGTTGACGGCCTCCACGTAGTGGGGGTTGTCGTGTTGGTCGTAGGTGCGTATCATGTTGACGATGGCCTTGACGTCGCCGGTCTCCACCTCCATCAGGATGGCCACGCCCATCTCTCCGTTTATTAGTTTAAGCTCGTCGACCAGTGCCCGCTCTGCCAGGTCCTGCATGTTGACGTCGATGGTCGTCACGATGTCGCAGCCGTCGATGGGCATGGTCACGGGGATGTTCATGTACTTGTTCAGCACCTTGCGGCGCCCGGTGATGCCCGGCGTGCCGCGCAGGATGGAGTCGTATGACAGTTCCAGACCGAAGTAGGCCGAGTCTTTCGCGCCGTACATGCCGCCCACGGTGCGCATGGCCAGTGAGCCGAAGGGGCGGCGGCGCGCATTGAATGTCTCCTCATGGAAGCCGCTCTTGTATTTGGGCATGTTGAAGAACGGCAGCTGCTTCACCTCCGTATAGGTGTTGTAGCTGATGCGCCGGGGCCAGATGGGCCAGTGGCGTGCGCCTTCCTTGCCGTCGCGCTTCGACACCTTGTGGCGCCCTCTCTCGAGGTCCTCCTTGAATTCGGCCGCCGACTTCGACGGGAATATCTTGCTCAGTCCCGTGCAGACAGAGTCGAGCTTGGCCAGCCAGAGCGAGTCGCCCTCCTCGAAGGCGGCGGCACGGAAGTCCATGAATATCCTGTACTCAGGAATGCTGCTGGCCATCAGCTGTCCGTCGCAGCTGAGAATGTTGCCGCGGTTGGGCGGCACGCTGACGCTGTCGCGCTTCAGCCGGTCGGCCACTTCCGTCCAGTATTGCTTCTTTGCCGTCATGATGTAGAGCGCCCTGCCGATGACGGCAAAGCCGATGAGGGTCAGCACGATGGCGATTGCCATGTAGCGGGGCATAACCTTTTCGCTGTTAAACTTGCTCATTTCTCTTCTTTCTCCTCTATTCTTCTGGTACGGCAATGATGTAGGGCGGCTGGTCTGCCTGGTGCAGCAGCGAGTCCTGGTTTTGTTTCAGTATGTCGAGCACGTGGCTCTCGCGGCACTTCTCCGTCAGCGTGCTTGACGAGCTGAGCGCCTTGAACTTGGCGTCCTTCAGTTCGTTCTCCATGCGGTCGATGGTCAGCATGTCCTGCTGGCACTGGTAGCGGAACGCCACATAGGCGATGCAGAAGGCAACAATCATGACGAAGAGCCAGATTTGCGAGCGTACCATCTCCGTGGTCAGCAGGTCGCCGCCAAGGATGGTGCGCAGGGTCAGCTGTTGGGAAGGCTTGGGGTCCTCCTCTGCCACCGACTCCTTTATTTTCCGCAGTGTCTCCTTGAGGTTGGCCTGTTGCTGCTCCTTCTCAGGGTCCTGTGCCACGGTGTCTTCTTGGGTCTGCTCTTTCAGTTCCTTCTCGTCTGCCATTCTATTATATCTTTTCTGCGATTCTCAGTTTTGCGCTGCGGCTGCGGGGGTTGCTCTGCTGCTCCTCCTCGGTCGGCGTGATGACCTTGGTCAGCGGCTTGAATGCCGGGGAGATGCGGCCGTAGAAGTCCTGTTCGACGCGTCCTTCGGCATTGCCCGATTTCATGACGTTCTTCACGATGCGGTCTTCCAGCGAGTGGTAGGTGATGACGCTGAGGCGTCCCCCCTTGCGCAGCAGTCCCGTGGCTCCTGCCAGCATGTCGCGCAGCGCGTCCATCTCGTGGTTCACCTCGATGCGCAGTGCCTGGTAGATGCGCGCCAGGTCCTTCTTCTCGCGCTCGTTGCGAATCTGCGGCTCGATGGCCTTGCTGAGCTGTGCCACGGTGTCGATGCGGCCGTTGCGGCGATAGTCAGCGACGGCTTTGGCGATGCGGCGCGCGTTCTTCAGTTCTCCGTACAGGTAGAACAGGTCGGCCAGTTGCTCCTCAGAGGCGTTGTTCAGCAGGTCGGCCGCCGTAGTCCTTGCCCGCTTGTTCATGCGCATGTCGAGCGGTGCGTCGTCAAAGCGAAAGGAGAAGCCCCGCGCCTCGTCGTCGAAGTGGTGGCTCGACACGCCGAGGTCTGCCAGCAGTCCGTCGATGTGGTCTACGCCGTAGTAGCGCATCCAGTTGTGGATATACCTGAAGTTGCTCCTGACGAAGGTGAACCTGCTGTCGTCGATGATGTTCTTCTCGGCGTCGGCGTCCTGGTCGAAGCTGTAGAGGTGGCCCCGCTTCCCCAGGCGTGACAGGATTTCCCTCGAGTGGCCGCCGCCACCGAAAGTGACGTCTACGTAAATGCCGTCGGGCTGGATGTCCAGCCCGTCGACGCTCTCTTTTAGGAGTACTGGTACATGATATGTCTCAGCAGTTGTCGTCATTGTCTATTCGGTTTTCTGGTCAGTTGTCTTCTCCCATCCATTCCTCGAGCGCCGACTCAAAGTCCTCGGGCGACATCTGTGCTTCGGCGGCTTTCCGGTTGCTCCATATCTCAATGGTGTCGCCCATGCCGACGAATTTGATGTCCAGTTCTATGTCGGCCATTCGCTGGTAGCGCTTGGGGATGAGAAAGCGCCCGTTGCCGTCGAGCGTCATCAGCTCCACATCCGAGACGAACTGGCGGAATACTTGCTGCTGCTTCTTGTTCCACCGGTTCAGCCGTTGGCGCATGGCGTCCATCTGCTCGTTCCATACGCTCTCCGGATATAGCACCAGACAGGGCTGGAACACGTCCTTGCGGAGCACCAGGCGTTCCTCGCTGCCGGCCTGCAGTATCTTGCGGAAGGCTGCGGGAAGAAATGCCCTGCCTTTCGCGTCGATTTTTGCCTCTATATTACCTAAAAAACGCATGCGTACTTTATAATAGATGTTATCTTGGGTGCAAAGGTAAGTAAATTCCCCCACTTTCCCCCACGTTTCTCCACTTTTTTTAGTGAATAATTATTAAATTCTGCGGGTTTTGGATTTAAATACTTGAAAACCAGTTGGCTATTTGTCGGATGCCGGGTGGGGGAGATTTTGTGACGGGGGAGTCGGGCTTAGCACCATTTCCGCCCAGTGAAAAGCATTTCGTCGGCAAATTCGGCCCGAATCCGTACTTTTTGCACAAAATTTTCTAAAAAGTGCAGTTTTCTTGTCGCTTCTTTAAACAAATTTGCGTATATTTGCAGGCCGTTAGTGATAAGAGAGAAATGGAGCAGATTACTGAAAAAACGATAGACATCGGCAGTATTTTGAACAACAAGTTGGGCGCCAAGGCAAAATGGGTGCCCCGTGTACTGGTCTCGTGGCTTGAACGCATCGCTCATCAGGACCAAGTGAATGCCTTCCTGTGGGAGTCACGCGACAAGGTGGGCACACCGTGGCTGGAGGCCTGTGTGGAGTATCTACAGATGACCTTGCAGATAGAGGGGAAGGAGAACCTGCCGGCACCCGACGACGGACGGCTGTATACGTTCGTCTCCAACCATCCGCTGGGCGGTGAGGACGGCGTGGCCCTGGGGGCCATCATCGGCCGCCATTACGACAGCCGCTTCCGCTACCTGGTCAACGACCTGCTGATGTATCTCCCCGGATTGGCACCGCTCTGCATTCCCATCAACAAGACCGGCAAGCAGAGCCGCAACTTCCCTGCGATGGTCAAGGCCGGCTTCGAGAGCAACAACCACATGCTGATGTATCCGGCGGGCATCTGTTCGCGCCGCCATAACGGCGTGATTCGCGACATACCCTGGACGAAGACGTTTATCTCCAAGAGCGTTGAGTACCACCGTGACGTGGTGCCCATCCACTTCGGGGGGCAGAACTCCGATTTCTTCTACCGCCTGGCCAACTTCTCCGACAAGTACCTGCCGTTCAACCTCGCCATGCTCTTCCTCGTCGACGAGATGTACAAGAATGTGGGCAAGACCTTCCGGGTGGCTATTGGCAAGCCGATACCCTGGCAGACATTCGATCGCAGCCGCACGCCGGCACAGTGGGCACAGTACGTCCAAGACATCGTCTATACTCTGTAAAACCATAAAAACTACGATAAAACAGATATCATGGAACAGCCGATTATCCAGCCCATTGACAAGCAAATCCTCAGGAGTGAGCTGACGCCCGACAGGCAGTTGCGCCTGACAAATAAGAGCCACAACGAGATATATGTCATCACGGCGCACAATGCGCCCAACGTGATGAAGGAAATTGGGCGCCTGCGTGAAATAGCCTTCCGCGAGGCAGGCGGCGGTACGGGCAAGGCGGCGGATATCGACGAGTTCGACACCTGTCCGAACTGCTATAAGCAGCTCATCGTGTGGAATCCGGACGAGGAGGAAATCATCGGCGGCTACCGTTACCTGCTGGGCACCGACTGGGAGTACGACGACCATGGACAGCCCAAGTTGGCCACCAGTCACATGTTCCACTTTTCGGAGCGGTTCTTGAAGGAATATGCTCCCTACACGGTGGAGCTGGGGCGCTCCTTCGTGTCGCTGCCTTATCAGTCGTCGCGCATGGGTGCCAAGAGCCTTTTTGCCTTGGACAACCTGTGGGACGGACTGGGGGCGCTGACGGTGATACGTCCCAATGTGAGGTACTATTTCGGAAAGATGACGATGTACCCCAGCTATATACGCAAGGGGCGCGACATGATTCTCTACTTCCTGAAGAAGTATTTCGACGACAAGGAGAGCCTCATTATCCCGATGAAACCGCTCGAATTGGAGACCGACGCCACCGAGCTGGAGGCACTCTTCTGCGGTGCCAGCTTCAAGGAGGACTACCGCATCCTGAACGGCGAGATACGCAAGCTGGGCTACAACATCCCGCCGCTGGTCAATGCCTATATGGGGCTGTCGCCCACCATGAAGCTCTTCGGTACGGCCATCAACTACGGTTTTGGCGATGTCGAGGAGACGGGCATTCTCATCGCAGTCGACGAGATACTGGAAGACAAGCGCAAACGGCACATCGACACCTTCATCCGGGCCCATCGCGACGAGCTGAAAATCACCTCGGGTGCCAATAACGTCATCTATAAAGAAAAAAACTAAACTTACTTCTACATGCGAATATTGTTGATGCTGTGGGCACTCCTCCCTGTGTGGGTCAGTGCCCAGCAACTTGATGCCGGCCACATTCTGATAGATGCGGAGGCTGCCGCCGGCGTGCCCTATGTCTACCGCAGTTTCCAAGATGCCGCAGCGCGGATGGCAGCAGGCGACGTGACCGTCTATGTACGGCCCGGCGTCTACTGGATAGACGACCCTGACGACCCTGCCGTGCGGGTGGGGAAAGACGGGCGCGAGCCCTTTGGCATGGTCATAGCGGCTCCTCCTGCCTCGCGCCTCCGCCTGGTCGGACTGGGCGACAGTCCGCACGATGTCGTGCTCGCCTCGCAGCGCGGTCAGACGCAGGGAGCCATTGGCAACTTCACCATGTTCGACATCCGCTGTGGCACGCTGGAGGTGGAGAACCTCACGATGGGCAACTACTGCAATGTTGACCTCGTATACCCCAGAAATCCCCGATTAAATCGGCCAAAACGGAATGCAACCATTACGCAAGCACATGTCGGCTACGTGCATGCCGACACGCTCGTGGCCCGCCGCGTCCGCTTCGTCAGCCGACTGAACCTGAACCCCCTGAACGGCGCCCGCCATTCTTATTATGAGGCGTGCCATTTCGAGTGCACCGACGATGCCCTCAACGGCAACGCCACCTATCGCCGCTGCGACTTCGACTTCTACGGTTCCAAGCCGTGGTGGAGCACGCATGGCGCCGGAGCCCTGCTCATCGACTGCGACTTCTATGCCCGTAGCGATAACCGGGAAACCTATTTCTGCAAGCAGGGCGGCCCGCTGACCCTCGTCAACTGCCGCTACCATGCGTCGTCCGACAGCATCTACATCGGTTGGACGGCCTATCCGCAGCCGTGGCTCCGCTGCTATCAGCAGGACTTCACCCTCAACGGTCGGCCCTATGTCGTGGGCCACCGGCAGCCGCAGCATACCCTGCGCTACGCCGTGCTCACCCCCGACAGCATCCGACCGCCCTACCTGGCCATCAGTAGCTACGAGGCGAAGGGCGTCACGGGGCGCGATACCGTCCGCCTGACCGTCGCAGAGCCTGTCAAGTGGGTGGTGGAGCAGGGCTACGAGTCTTTTGTCACCCTCGTCCCGTCGGCTCAGGAGTGTATCGTCATACCCGCCAACAATACCGATGAAACCGCCCGTTTCTGCATCGAGGCCCATACTGCCGACGGGCGTGTGGCGGCCTGCCAGCTGACGGCGCTGCCTGTTCCGCTGCCGCCTCCGGCCTTCGTGAGGCTGCCCCGCATCCGCCGGGGGGCTGACAGCCTGTCGGTAGACTATCAGCTCGACTTGCACGGTCGTCGCGACGAGTCGCGCATCACTTGGTATCGCAACGGCATCCCCGTGGCCGTCAGCCATCGCGCTCCCGAGCGCACCTATCATCTGTCGGCCGCCGACCATGGCACAGTCGCGGTGACGGTGGAGCCCAAGCACCAGCGCAGCACCTACGGCACCGCCGAGCGCGCTGCCTTTACGGTCGGGCGTGCCCCTGTCAGCAGGGTGCTGACCACCGATTTCCACGATTTCCCCTGCCAGTGGCAGCCCGAGGTCCGCGAGGGCTTCTGGACGGTAGACGGCTACAAGCCCCTTGACACCGCAGACTTCCCGTGGAGCTTTGATGTTGCGCGCCCCATGTGGGAGTACAAGGAAGGCTACAATGGTGCTGTCGGCTGGGGACTCCTGCAGGCCCAGCGTGGCGCCCGTCTCATGTATACCCCCGTGGCTCGTGCCTATGGGGATATGAGTGTGCGGCTGGAGGTCGATCCTACGAAGACCGCCGGCCAGGGCTTCGGCTCTGCCACGGGACAGTACATGGACGTCTGCCTCAAGTTCGATACTAGGACGCTGACTGGCTACGGGCTCCGCATCATCCGAACCACCAAGCATGCCAAGGCCGTCGACTTCCTGCTGGTGCGCTACGACCACGGCCGGGTTACCCCGCTGACGGCCCCCGTCACAGCCACTTGCTATCGCACGGGCTGCTCCATTTCAGTCGATTTCAACGGTAAAACCCTCTCCGCTCGTGTCTCTACGCAGACGCCGCGCCCCGCGGGCTCTGCGTTGGCCCACGAGGTGGAACTGGCTGCCGAGGTCGAGCCGTCGGCCGCGGGTGGTGTGCATATCCAGCACACGGGTTCGTGTGGCGAGAGCACCACGATGCTCCATCGCCTGTCGGTGGACTGGCGGTAGCACGGGGCACCCCCGCATGCGCGAACCGCCTTTAAATAACAAGAGTTTAATGAAAAAAATGTAGTTTCATACGTAGATTTATATCGTTGACACTTAGCGAGATACGTGTGAAACTATGTTTTTGTCTCGTCACGTCTGCATCATCTCCCATTATAGCCTATTTCATTTTTTGTAACGGTGGCGTCATATTGTGC
>JAGAXW010000038.1 GCA_017847725.1 Prevotella sp. | reverse complement strand
GCTGTAATCGTTGTAGAACAACTGTACGTCAGGATCAGCCTCACGGGCAAACTCGAAAGCCTTGGCAATGAACTCGTCGCCACAGAGTTTGAAAGCAGTGCTCTGGCGATAGGGGCTGGCATTAGGACCGAACATCATGTTATCATCGGCAATGGCCTCGTTCACCACGTCCCAGGCATAGATGATGTCCTTGTAACGGGTTACTACCGTCTGGATATGGTCGCGCAGACGCTGGTAGAACACTTCTTTCTTCACAGGCTTGCCTTTCTTGTCCTTGAACATCCAGTCGGCAAATTGTGCATGCCAGCAGAGGTTATGTCCACGGAGCTTGATGCCGTTCTGGCGGCAGAAGTCTGCGATACTATCGGCAGCGCCGAAGTTCCATACGCCTTCTGCAGGGTGCATCTCGCCTACCTTCATGTCGTTCTCGGCAGTGATGCTGTTGAACTCCTTCTTGATAAGGGCAACCTGCTCAGGGATTTGGATGTTGTACTTGTTGACTGCCACGCCAATGGTGAAGTAGTCCTTGTAGGTATCCTTCATACCAAGTGAGGCATTGGGATCGACGGGCTGTCCCCACTGAGCCCACATGCCGGTGCTGCCGATGAGGAGCACAGCCATTGTTAAGATAGTTTTCTTCATTCGAATCTGGTTTTTATGTTACATATTAATTCGGCTGCAAAGTTACGAATAAATTTTGAACTGCGCATATCTATATGTTACATATATTTTGCCGTATGTTACCAGGGTCACTCGATGGCTATGCGTTGTATCATGACCCCCGGGTCGCCGGTAAAGAGTGTGACGGTATGATTCGTCTTTCCAGCCTCAAGCGGAAGGCGTAGCCTGAGAGTGGCCTCGTTGCGCATTACCTGGTCTTTCCAGTGTCGGGAGTATTCGGTGAAGAGATTGTCTGCCAGCTGGGGCTTGCCGCCGTCGATGGCGATGCCCAGTTTGTTGCCCCGCCCCTTAAAAAGCGGCCAGGTGGGGACCACAGACAACAGCACGCAGACACTGTCGCGACCGGCAGCACTGAAGGTGTAGCTGACATGTGGACTCTGCGGGGAAGTTGCATCCTGCACACTGTCGGTGGGTGACAGCAGCTGTACGACCTTCCAGTCTCGTCCGATGCCGTGAATGATGCGGATGCCGTCGGACATTTCTGTTGGGGTTGTCAGGTCGAGGATGTGGGGAAGCGGGGCGCGGCGGGGGGATGCGAGGATGGCGGGGACAGCCTCGCCTTCGTAGGGATTGAGGGTGACAGGTGGCATTGTCTGGTAGAGAGAGCACCAGCCTGTGGGTAGCATCATCATTGCGTTCCACTTGCCGTTGCATTGGCGGTTGTAGCGGTTGTTGAGGGCCTGAATGCTGTCGTAAGCCAGTGCCGACTGGCGTGCGGTCCAGTTGGCGCCTTCTGCATCGAGTTGCGCGGCCAGCTCGTGGTTGAGCTGTGCCATCAGGAACTTGCGGTTCATCTGGTAGGCCGCACAGATGGGGTACTCCATTAGTTGGAAGTAGGCATCGCGCGCTGACGTGGGGGCGAGGTGCATCACCGTCTCGGCAATCTCACGATAGTCGGACAGCCGCTGCTGGGCCTCGCCGGTGGCAAAGGAGAACTCGGTGTCGTGCAGTCCGCTGTGCTGGCGGTCGTCCCACTGGTATTCGTATCCCATGAACTCGGGCTTACGGCTCCAGGCAAGACGATAGTAAGTGTCGAGCATCCGCTGGAAGTCGGGCTCCAGTCTTGCGCCGAAGATGCCTGCCAGGAAACGGGCCTGGTGGGTGTTGGCACGATTATGGTCGAAAGCCTCGAAGTTCCAGGCCATGTCCATAAAGGTCTGTATGCCCAGTTCCATCGGCTTGATGTCGCCCACGTTGAGCAGCCAGTAGCGGTCGGCCCCGGTTTCGTAGGCTTTCTTCAGTTCCTCGTACATGAGAGCGGGCGGGGTGGTGTTGAGCCACAGGTAATCGTGGGGCGCACCGAGATAGGAGAGGTGATAATAGACCCCAGAGCGTCCCTTTCGCTGCTGTTCCTGTGGCGAGGCTACACGTTTCATGTAGCCGTAGTTGTCGTCCACCCAGACGAGTGTGACATCGTCGGGCACCTGAAGACCGTCTTCATAGATGTCCATTGTTTCCTTGTAAGGCACGAATATTTGGGGTATGTCTGCCGCCGGTCTGCCGGTATGCTTTTCGAGAAGGCGGCGCTGTGAGGCGACGACTTCTTCGAGGAGCGACACGCGCCGGGCCCTTGGGATGTTGCCTTGCAGGCCTGTGTCGTGTAGTCCCCGCATGGCCACGGTGTAGATATTCTCGAACCGGGCAGCCTCGGAGAGCCGGCTGTCCCACTTGCGGCAGATGGCCTCACCGTTGGTTTCATAATTCCACTCACCGTCTGTCTCGGAGTTCCATTCACTTTTGGCAGCATTGTTCAGCAGTAGCGGCTCGCAATGTGAAGTGGTGATGATGATGCCGAAGGAGTCGGCCACGAGTTTGTTGTCGGGGTGGGCATAGAAAGCGCCGGTACATGGGTGCATAGCGGGGGCTAGCATGTTGGCCTTCAGACGGAGCAGGAGTTCACAGACACGGGCATATGTCTTGGGGCCGATGTCGCCGAGCTGGCGCTCATAGTTGGTAGCGGCCCAAGGCTTCAGGCCCCAGTCCTCATCATTGATGAAGATACCACGGTACTTCACAGAGGGCTGGCGGGAGGTAAAGTCAGCCTCTACGTAGGCCGTCTTCCGCCGGGCGACGGGTACATCTGCCCACCAGTACCAGGGCGAGACCCCTAAGGCCTCGGAGAGTGACAGCACCCCATAGGCTGTGCCCCGACGGTCGCTGCCCACGATGTAGAGTCGGTCGGCAGCCTTCTTGATGAGGAACTGTTCCCATCCGCCCCTAATGGCTGTGACATCGAGACGGTGGCAGGCGACAGCCTCGTCGATGAGTGGACTGTGACCCAGGGTGCCGACGACGATGGCGGGGGAGGGGGGAAGGGTATCTTGCGCAGCGGGTTGTGGCATGAGGAGCCGGGGCTGGATGCCCGTGACGCGGCAGATGTCGTCGCGAAGTAGCTGGGCTGCCTTATGGACCACTATGGGTTCATCGTGGGCGACACATATCGTGGCGACCTCAGTGCCGGTGAAAAGCGGGAAACCGCCTGGGCGGTCGAGGATGCGGAGCTGGCCGGGGACGGATTGAGCCTGGGCCCTGCTGCCGGAAACCCGGGACGGGTCGCTCCATGCAGGCAACACGGAGAACACGGCACACAAAACAAGAATATGGCGCGTAATCGCTACGCACCATATCCTCGATAACTTACTATCTACGTTCATTACTAACTAACTTGAGTTGTGGGAATCAATCAATAGCCAGGATTCTGCTCCAGCTTGCCATCTTTGTTGGCCTGAATAGCCGACAGAGGGATGGGGAACAGGTCAAAATGGGCATCGTAGTCCTTGCCGTCGGCACTGTGGGCAGCACTGAAGTAGGGATTGTACTTCTTGATGCGCTCAGCCAGTTTGCCAGTACGGGCCAGTGTAAGACGACGCTTCTCCTCACATACAAGTTCACGGAGACGCTCATCAAGGATGAAATCAAGATCCATCTGATCGGCAGTGACCTCCTTTGCCTTTGCACGATGGCGAAGCACGTTGATATCGGCAGCAGCCTCTGCATTCTTACCCAGTTTCACGTTTGCCTCGGCGCGTAGCAGGTAAGCCTCGGCCAGACGGAAGAAATACTGATCGGTGTATGTCTTGCCACCCGTACCGGCCAGTTGGTAGGTTGACTTATTCTGATACTGGGCATCGGGATGGTGGAATGGCGTGGTCATCTTGGTGGAGTAGCCGCACATGAAGCGGTTGGGGAGCTGCGTGGTGGCATTCACGCCGCCGCCGAAGCCTGTCTCCATAGACCAGCCCTCAGGCAACTTAGTATGTTCGAGATCGAAGTAGCCGTCGGGCATGGCAGCAGCCAGCTCAGGACGATCCTGCAGCACGTTCTGGCGGTGAATCTTGAAGCGACGGGGCCAGTTGTACTCTGAATTACGCATTTCGTCGAAGTCGTCGGCCCAGATGCCATTGTACAGGTGATCGACGGCATAGTGGGTACCGATGCCACGGCCACCGGTCATGTCGCCGATAGGCCAGTTGAAGAGCTGAACCTTCGTACCGTCGGGTGCGATGAGCTGGAACTTATCCACCTGCGGGGCGAAGAAACGCTCACCCCAGAAACTGCCGGGATTCCAGAAGAAGTGGCTGGTGTTGTTACCACCGCCGTCAACGTTAGTTTCGAACTGGATGACCCACACACCCTCGGTATTGCCGGAAGTACGGTTTTGGTTGTTCGGACGGAACAGGTCGTAGAACACGTCGCCATCCTCCTTGGCCTGTGAGCCGAAGCGCTCGGTCATGAGGGCAAGGTTAGGATTGCTGATGACAGCCGAGGCGGCATTGGCAGCCTTGTCGTTGGCTCCCGTAGCCAGATAAACCTCTGAGAGCAGCATATTGGCAGCAGGCTTGCTGATTTCACCGTCTTTCACTGTGTTAATCTCGGGCAGGTTGGCTGCGGCAAACTCCAGATCCTCTATGACCTGTGCCCACACCTTGTCCTTCGACTCGCGTGTGTAGTCGGTCTTAGGTGCAGTCACCTCCTCCGTCTGAAGAGGCACGTCGCCATAGAGCAGAAGCAGCGTGCGATAGCCTAAGGCCCGGAAGAATCGGCCCTTAGCCTCGAATTCTTTCTTCTGGTCGTCAGTCAGGGCCGTAGCAGAAGGCAGGCGGCTGATGATGGTGTTGGCCTGGGCGATAAGCTTATAGTTCTCATCCCAGTAGAACTTGGCGAGGGCGCCCGATGGAGAGAAATCGGCTGTCACGTTCGACTGCAAGGGGTCTGCAGTAATCCACATATCAGCGACCTTCGAAAGGTCGGTCGTACGGTCGTAGGTCGTATAGAACTCCTCACGCGTCAGATAGTAGAGTTCGGTGACTGAAGCATCGAAGTCAGCTTTCGTATTGTATGAGTTGGATGCCGAATTAAAGTCGAGGGCTTTCTCCTCCAGGAACTTGTCTTCGTTACACCCGGTCAGCATCAGTGCTGACAAAACGGTGAATAAAATTATTTTTTTCATGTGTAATGGCAATTAAAGATTGATATTGATACCAAATGTCACACTCTTCATGACAGGTCGGTCGGCATAGCCGCTACCGGTCATTCGGTTCTGACCGTTAATGTCCTGATAGGTAATGTTGGGCTCAGGATCCCATCCGTGCCAACCAGAGAAGGTCAGCAGGTTTTTACCACTCACATAAATGTTGATGCCGTCGATACGGATTGCCTGCATCCACTGGCGGGGCAGGTCGTAAGAGAGGGTGATGTCCTGCAGGCGGAGGAATGAGCGGTTCTCGTAACGGAAAGGATTGATGGCCGGGTTAGCATTGTAGAGGGCATAGATACCACTGGTATTGGAGGGTGTCCAGAAGTTATCAACCTGCTCTGTCAGTCGATTGTGGCGCAGGGTGTTATCATTAACCAGCTCAGCGAAGGAGTTCTTACCCTGGAAGCTCTTGCTGCCACCAAGAACAGCATTGAGGAAGAAACTCAGGGTGAAGCCCTTGTATTTGAAACTGTTCAGCAAGCCCATGCGGACTGAAGGATCTGCCTTACCGATGATGCTGCGGTCGTTCTCATCGATCTTGCCGTCGTTGTTGATATCCACGATGCGGTAGTTTCCTGGATGATAGCCTTCGGGGATATTGTCACCCACCTGCCAGATACCGTCGATGGTATAGTCGTAGATAGCGGAGAGCGACTCGCCGATGAACAGTGAAGAGGAAGTGAGGTCATCTTCCTGGCCATCGCCGTTTGTATCGAGACCTGACAGCTTGTTGATCTTATTGCTATTCGTAGAGAGGTTGAACATAGAAGTCCATTCGAAGTCCTTGGTCTGGATGTTACGCGTGTTGATGGTGATTTCAAAACCATTGTTTTGGATTTCGCCGACATTGGACATGATAGAGGTGAAACCTGTGATAGAAGGAATCTGAACTGCGTAGAGCAGATCCTTTGTCTTGGTGGTATAGTACTCGATGTTACCAGTGATGCGGTTGTTGAACAGAGCGAAGTCAAGACCAAAGTTGAAGCCAGAGGTCTTCTCCCACTTCAGGTCGTTGTTGGCTAAAGAGGCAAGTTCTTGGCGCATGGCTCCTGAGACACCATCGCCGAAGATATAGCCGATGGAAGAATTAACCTTTGCCAGTGAAGAGTAGCGTGAGGTCTGGTTACCGCTCATACCCCAGCCGGCGCGTAGCTTCAGGTAGTCCAGTTGAGGTACTTTGAACCACTTCTCGTTTGAGATCACCCAGCCAAGTGCAACAGAGGGGAACACAGCCGACTTGTTGTTAGAAGAGAAGCCGGAGAAGCCATCACGACGTACGGTGGCAGTCACCATGTAGCGGGTGTCGTAGGAGTAGTTGACACGAGCCATCTGGTAGAGCAGTGTCTCCAGCCAGGCGTCAGAACTTGTGTTCTGGGTAGAAGCAAGTTCCAGTGAATTGTAGCCAAGTGTCATGCGCGGGAAGAGCTTGGCATCGGCAGCCGTATAACCGTACTTACGGCGCGAGGCACCATAGACGAGCGTGGCGCCGACGGTGTGCTTGCCGAAGTCGTTGTTATAGTTCACGATGTTATCAAGCGTCCAGTCATAATAGGTAGAGTGGTGCTTGTAAGCCTGACCGTTGCTGTTTTCGGCAAACTCGCTGGAATAGTGGTGCTCGCCGATGCGATAGTTGTTACCAAAGTTGATGCGGTAGGTAAGTCCCTTCAGCGGCAACTGTACTTCACCATAGATATTGGCGAAGAACTGGTTGGTGCGGTCGTAGTCGTCCACCAGTGAACCGTGATACGGGTTCTCACGTGCATCGTGAGCAGGGTAATGGTTCATGTTGCCATTCTCGTCGTAGGGCCGTGTCAAAGGACTGCACTCGATGAGGAAGGGGAGGTAGGTCTCCTGTCCGTCGCGGTTCTCAAATGAACCGAATGCCTGGATACCTGCCTTCAGCCACTTCACCGGCTGGATGTCAAGGTTGACGCGGATGGAGTTACGGCTGTAGTCATCGTTGAGCAGATAGTTCTGCTGCTGGGTGTTGCCTAATGAAATTAAGTATGACATGGCATCGCTGCCGCCAGAAACGTTCAGCTTGTTCTCCCAAATGTATCCATTGCGGGTAAAGTCGTTCCACCAGTCGTAGTCGCCGGGGATGATATTACCCTGATCGTCGGTCATCCAGGCATCTGGCATACGGTCAGCGAGCTTGAAGGCTGGATCCTGCTGTGTGTAGCCAGACTCCTTTGTTTTAGAGAACTGCCACAGACACTCGTTGTCGAAGTTGAGCATCTCGTTTCGGTTCATCGTGTGCATCTTGTGAGTAGGTGTCTGGAAGCTGTAGCTGCTTGAGAAGTTCACCTTGGCTCTTCCCTTGGCACCCTTCTTGGATGTGATGAGCAGCACACCATTGGCAGCCTGGGCACCATAGACGGCTGTGGCGGAAGCATCCTTCAGCACATCAACGCTTTCGATATCAGCGGGGTTGATGCTGGAAAGACTACCTGTATAGATGATACCATCAAGAATCACGAGCACGCTTGTATTACCAGAAATGGTGTTGGCACCACGAATAGAGAGTTCGGGATTGCCGCCTGCAGAACTGGACTGTCCGACATTAAGTCCGGGGACTGTACCCTGCAGCGACTGCAGCAGGTTGGTGTTCGGACTCTTCTCGAAAGCCTGGATGTTGGCCCTTGAGACAGCTCCCGTCACGTCACTTTTACGCATGGTTCCGTAACCAACGACCACGACATCGTCGAGCACGTTGTTGTCTTCACTCAATACGACTTTGATCTCGCCGTTGCCTGTCGGGGTAATCTCCTTGGTGACATAGCCGATGTAGGATACCACGATGGTGGCATTCTGCTTGACAGAGATCTGGAAACGGCCGTCCAGGTTGGTGACGGTTCCGTTGGTCGTACCTTTCTCAACGATTGAGGCACCGATGACAGGTTCCTCGTCTGTCGCTGAAATCACAATGCCGCGCAGCACGTTCTGTGCAAGCGCACCAACTACACTCAGCAAGAGCATGGGTAGTAGCAGAAATAATCTTTTTCTCATTGTCAGTTGTTTAAATTGGATAATGTGAATTGAAAAATATTTTCTGGCTGCAAAGATATATAAAAACAAGGTATGTATATGCTGAAAATCGTTGCATAGGAATTGGATTTTGTTGCAGTATGACTCAAACATGCACTTTGCAATACGTCGCAAAATGCATGTTACAAATGGTAAAGTGCGAGGCTACTGGGCCTGATTGTCAGCATAGTCGGAAGGTGACATGCCGAAGTAGTTCTTGAAAACAGTGGAGAAGTGGGTCTGATCGCTGAATCCGACGCTGTAGGCGACCTGACTGACATTCACTTTTCCTTCCTTGATGAGTCGGGCTGCCTGTTCCATGCGTAGGTTGCGCAGGAATTTACCTGTCGGGATGCCTGTCATTTCCTTCATCTTCCGATGTAGCTGGGCTCGGCTAAGTCCTACGTCAGCGGCGAGCTGGTCAACATTGAACTCCGGGTCCGACAGTCTGGCATTGACTGACTTCATGATGCGCTCCATCAGCACATCGTTGTTGCTCTTCACCTTAATGTTTTCTATCCGTTCGTTCTGCGAGGATGCACCGCTGAACTTGCCGCGGAGTCGGCGTACGTTGTCAATGAGGTTGTCGATCTGGATATGCAGCTCTTCCATGTTGAAGGGCTTGGCGATATAGGCATCGGCACCCTTCTTCAGACCTTCGAGTTTGTCGCTGATTTCCGACTTTGAGGTGAGCAGTATCACGGGCAGGTCGCTGGTGTTGGGGTTGCCCTTGATCTGCTTGAGTAGGGAGATACCGTCCATCTCCGGCATCATCACATCGCTGATGACAATGTCGTATGGCCGGGAGAGCAGTTCCTTCATGGCCTCCTTGCCATTGGAACAATGGGAGAAATGGTAGCGGCTTCCCAGTTCCCCGATGATGTAGTCGGCTATCTCTGCATCGTCATCTACAATCAGGATGTTTGTATCGTTGTAAGTATGCCTGCCGTTGTTTTCTGACAGTACATGCCGTGCCGGACTGTCTGTAAGGATCTGTTCTGGTTTCAGGTGCTTGTTGCCTAGCGGGATGGTGACGGTAAACGAAATGCCGCTTTGCCCGTCTGTGCGGTGGTGGGCCTTGATCTTTCCTCCGTGAAGCTCCACTATCGAACGGCTCAGGTTAAGGCCGATACCCGTGCCCTGCATGCCGATGGCAGCACCGTTCCTACCTTGATAGAAACGGTCGAAGAGATGGTTCATGTCCTCGTCCTTGATACCGATACCGTTGTCAGTTACCTCGATTTCCATGCGGTTGTCATGTTCTCTGACAGACACGATGACCTCCCCGCCGTCGAAGGTGTACTTGAAGGCATTGGAGAGTAGGTTGGAGATGACCTTGTCGAAATTCGTCCTATCTATCCATGCCATCAGGTAGTCCTTGTCATGTTCCAGTGTGAAGGTGATGCCGCGCTGGGTGGCGCTATACTGATAGAGTTTACAGATGCTGCTGACGAAGCCCACCATCTCAGTCTCCCTGCAATGGAGCTGCATCTGCTTCTTGTCAACCTTCCGTTCGTCGAGGATCTGGTTGACCAGCAGCACCAGGCGCTGTGCATTACGGTCAATGGTGTCGAGGTAGGATTTGCTTTTTTCGTCGCTGACCGTATCCTTGAGCTTTGCCAACGGACCCAGGATCAGTGTGAGCGGGGAACGGATGTCGTGGGTGGCATTCATAAGGAACTTCATCTTCTCGTCGTCCAGTTCCATCCGTTTCATATAGGTATAGTATCTGATGGCTGCCACAATCAGGGCTGCCACAAAGAGCGCATAGCAGCAATAGGCAAGCGGGCTGATGTACCAAGGCGACTGGACGACAATCGTCACCGCTGCATTTTCGGCTGAGTAATGGCCTCCATATTTTGCCCTTACTTCTAAGTTGTACGTGCCTGGCCGTACGCGATTGAACGTGAAGGTATTGTTCTCATTGATGTTTGGTTGCCAGTCGCTTCCGTTCAGACGGTATTCAAAACTGACGTTCTCTGTACCTTTGTAGTCTAGTAGGGAGAAACTGATGGTAAAGGAATTTTCTTCGTAGGGGATTGTGATGCGCTCGCTCTGGGGAGATGCCCAGTGCCCGTTGACATTGATGTCTGTGACGTACACCTTCCCAATCTCCTTGAGGCTGTTCTTGATGTCGCGCGGATAGAACAGCGTAACCCCGTCGTTGATGCCAAATCCGATCAGGCCGTCCTTGCCATGCAGAGAAAGGGCGTTGGCATACTCGGTGGTTGCCTGGCCGTTCCCTGTATTGTAGGCTATCAGCTCCTTTTCGCTGGCATCGTATTGCCAGAGGCCTATCGGGGTGCTGATCCAGAGGTTGTCATCCTCATCGCATACTATGCTGCAGATTCTTGTGTCGCAGAGCGCCTTGGCATACGGGTGGGGGAAGACCTTGCGCTGCTGGCGGTCGTAGATGTATATGCCGGCCAGTGTCCCAATGATGATGTTGCCCTTGGCATTCTCACAGACCGTAACGCTGGCAATCGTGTCGAGCAGCGCCTCCCATCCATAGCTGTTGAAACTACCGTTGTTCAGATTCAAGCAGGAGAGTCCCCGTGCCGTCGGTATCCACAAGTCGCCCCGGCTGTCGATGATCATGCCGTTTACCCAGTTGTTGCATAGCCGGCCCTTGTTTCCGTTGGTGTGTGTGTCATATTGCCGGGCTTCGCCGGTGGTCTTGTCATATCTTACAAATCCTTTACCGAATTCTGAGATGAACAGCCATCTGTCGGTCTCGGCTATTGCGTTGACCCACTCTGAAGAAGCCCAGACCAATTGTGCGCTTCCCGATAGAGGGTCGTATCTATAGAGCCCTTTCTCAGCCCCGAGCCAGAATGTGCCGTCTTTGCCCTGACAGATGAGGCTGGCCCCCCGGGGTGCCGACGCGGCGGCAGAAACCTCGCCTTTGCCGTTGAAGCGATAGAGCCCCTTGTTCCATACTGTACACCAGATACGTCCGTTGTCGTCTATCGCCATCGAGGATATCTGGGCATTGCTTAATGAGCCGTTCAGTGGTGAGAAAGTCCAGCTGCGGAATGCATTCTGCTGATGGTTAAGCAGTACCACACCTTTTCTGAAACAGCCTGTCCACACGTTTCCGGAGCGGTCTTCCATCAAAGCGGTCGTCGATGACTCGGAGAGCTGGAAGAACTTGTCGGAGAAGTCTATTGGCTGCGGCGCTGACTGACCCTTTGGGAATGTATAGACGCCATTCCCGGTGGTGCCTATGTAGAGACAGCCCTGCTTGCTGAGTATGGCCGACGACATGTCCACCTCGCCTACTATGCTTTCCGTAGAGAGACCAGCGTCTTTCCAAATCTCATCTGTCTTCTCGAAGCGCATGATTCGCTTTGGAAAAACGGCCAGGAGCCTGTTGCTGCTATCGGTTAGGAATTGTTGCAGTGGCCCCATGGAAAGTGAGAACTTTTTGGCCTTAGTAGCCTGCCCGTTCTGATAGCCGATTCTATAGAAGTCATCAAATCTTCCCTTACACCACAGATATCCGTCGCTGTCCTCGAAGAGACGGCTAAGGAAATTGTCCTTTACCAACTGCATCAGCCTGCTTTCTGCCACGATCTTGTCAGATCCCTTTCTGACAACGAAGACACCAGTGCCGGCAGTGCCGATGAGAATGTCGCCTCGCTTTGATTCCATAATGCTGTTGACGCGTGGATGGATATTGCCGGGGAAAGGTATCTGGACGAAGCGGTTTCGGGTGAAATCATACTTAGAGATGGCATTCCCCGTGCCGACCCATAAGTGGCCTTCGCTGTCGCAGAACAGAGAGCATACATCGTTCTGCGGCAGCGACCCAGTATCGCTGCTATTGTGTCGGTAGCTATAGAAACGATAGCCGTCGAATCGGTTCAGCCCATAGGTGGTGCCTATCCAGATATAGCCGTACTGATCTTGACAGAGACAAGTGACATCGCTGCTCGACATCAGGCTGCCTGGATACAGGATACCACTTGTGCGCGCATATCCTAACATTGACATAAATGTCAAGAGGATTAAGATGCAATTTCTCTGTCTGATAGTTCTCATTGAGTTCCTTAGGATAACCTAGAATAGCCTATTTCCTGAACAGCTGACGGATAAACTCGCGGAGACCTCTGCGCCAGGTAAGCCATTCGTGGTCGGTGCCTGTCGATTCGTAATAGTGGGCGTTGATACCCATGTCGTTGAGGCTCTTGACGAGTTTCTCGGTGCCGAACATCTTGTCCATGCCTTCCGTGCCG